>JABFXY010000028.1 GCA_013361525.1 Polyangiaceae bacterium
CGCACCCGTGGCGGCGCTCGGCGCGGGCCGTCGGTCGCGATCGCGGCGCTCCGGTCGATCGCCGCGCTCCGGTCGATCACCCCGATCGCCGCGCTCCGGTCGATCGCCGCGCTCCGGTCGATCCCCTCGCGGCGCGGCGCGGTCCTCGCGTCGTGAATCGCGACGATCGTCTCGGCGATCGAAGCCGCCACGTCGCTCGCCTGCGCCGGGGCGCGGGCCTTGCGCCTCGCGCGGCGCGGGGGCGCCTTCGGCTGGTGTTGCAGCGGGGCGGGCCGGTGGCGTCTCACGCGCCGGCGGGGGTGGTGCACCGCCCTCCACGCGTACGGGAGCGGGCGGCTCCACAGCGCGAGCCACATCGGCGGTGCGTTCGGGACGGGGTGCTCCGAAGCCCTCGCGGTCGCGGCGCTCTCGGTGGGGTCGATCGCGGGAGGAACGATCGCGCCGGCCCTCGTAGGGACGAGCGGGCTCGCGGGCGCCGGCTTCGATCATCGTCTCGAGCTCGGTCTCGACGTCGACCGTCGCGCCCTCGTCTTTCGTCTCGCCGCGCTCTTCCGCGGCCGGGCGCCCTGCATCGCGCGGCCCGGGGAAGGGCGCGGGGCGCTGTTTCATCGTGGCGCGGCGGACGGTCTTGCGACGCGAGTCGCTCGCATCGGCCTGCGCCGTCGGTCGAGCCCCTAGATACTCGCGGAGCAGGCCTGCGAGGATGCCCTCGACCTGGTCGTGCGTGAGGAGCCGGCGCGCGAGCGCGCGATCGTCCTCGTGCGTGCCGCGGGGCAGGAGTCCCTCCGCGAGCATCGTCACGAGATCGGCTTCGGCGCGCGTCTTGAGCTCCGATGCCGTCGGCACCACGCGCTCGATCGGGCGGATCTTGTAGGTCAGGCGGAGGAGGTAGAGGCCGCCGATGTCCTGCGGAAGGATGAGCGAGATCGCCGTGCCCGTTCGGCCCGCGCGACCGGTGCGGCCGGTGCGGTGGACGTACGTCTCCGCGTCCTGCGGGAAGTCGTGGTTGATGACGTGCGTCAGGTGCGAGATGTCGATGCCGCGCGCGGCGACGTCGGTTGCGACCAGGAAACGCAGCTGCCCGGCGCGCGTACGCGCCATCACGCTTTCGCGCTCGGATTGCGGCAAGTCGCCGTTCAGCCAGTCGGCGTCGTAACCTCGCTGCTGCAGCGCCGCCGCAACCGCCTCGGTCTGGTCGCGCGTGTTGCAGAAGACGATGGCGCTCTCGGGGTTCTCGGTCTCGATGATGCGGACGAGCGCGCCGATTTTGTCGCCGGGGACGAGGTACGTGAAATGCTGGATCTCGAGGGCGCCGATGGCGTCGCCGCTCAAGGTCACGAACTCCGGCTCCTTCAGACGGGACCGGGCGATGCGGTCGATGTCCGGCGGAACCGTCGCCGAAAACAGCAGCGTCTGGCGGCTCGGCGGCAGCTTCTCGAGGATCTGCGTCAGCTCGCGCTCGAAGCCCATCGAGAGCATCTCGTCGGCCTCGTCGAGGACGAGCAGACGGATATGAGAGGTACGCAGCGTGCCGCGTCGGATGTGATCGAGGACGCGGCCCGGCGTCCCGACGACGAGCTGCGCGCCCTGCTGGATGGCTTGAACCTGCCGCTCCATCGGGGCGCCGCCGTAGATGGCGATCGACTTGGTACCTTTGTATTTACCGAGCCGGTCGATCTCGTTCGTGACCTGGACCGCGAGCTCGCGCGTCGGGCACAGGACCAGGGCCTGAACGCCTTCCACCGAGCGCTTGATGATGTGATCGATGATCGGTAGGCCGAAGCTCGCCGTTTTGCCCGTCCCGGTGCGGGCCTGCACCACCGCGTCCTTGCCGCGGGTCGCCGGGTCCCAGACGGCGATCTGAACCGGCGTCGGGTTGACGTAGCTCATCTCGCCGAGCGCGCGGCGCACCTCGTCCGAGAGGGGCAGAATGTCGAACGTGGGTCGGGGAGCCTCTTTGCGCTCCTCGGCCGGTGCAGACGCGGAGAGGGAGTCTTGCTCGGAAGGAGACGTTTCTACGGCTGCAGGTTCGTTCACGGGTCGTCCAGTCGAGGGAACGGGGTAGCGGATCGCGTCACCGAGGCGCGACCTCCGAGGCGACGCGCCTTCGGAGCGCGGCGAGGCTCGCAGCCTCACGGCGCACTGCGTGCTCCTCCGCATAGCGGAGCCGCTCCAAGGCGTCGAGACTGGGAAGCTTATGGGCCTCCCCGCACGTCTTGCGTACCCCGGCGAGGTAGGTCCACTCGGGGCTCAGGCCGGCCCGGAACCGCGCGAGCGCCGAGTCCGGATCGAGGTCCCCCTCGGCGTCGTGGCGGGCACGCTCGAGCGAGGAATGTAGACCGCGCAGGCCTTCCTCGCAGGTCGGCCAGGGCGTGGCGACGGCCTCCGGCCAGATGGCCTGCTGCACGATTTGGAACGAAGTGCCGAGGACCCACGCGGTCATGGTGCCCACGAAAACGATGGCCGCGATCTGCCGAGCCCTGCGCTTTTGCGCATCGCTGAGGCCGTCGGGGGGGGGCAACTCGGACACGACGGCGGTTCTCCCATCACGTCAAGGCGCCGTCGAGGGTAAAAGGAGCCGTGCCGCGCTTCGGGCTCCTCGTGTCGATGGCGACCGCGACGGTGAGCGCTCTCACGCTCGCCTCGGTCGCCGCGCACGCGGATCCTTTGTCCACCAACGATTACCAAATCGACCTCTACCAGGGGCCGCTGCTGCTCCCGATCCGGGTCGTTTCGCTCGGTGGCTCGTACGCCGGCTACGGCGAGGATATCTCCGGCATGGTCGCGAACGCCGCGGCGCCCGCGGTGCGCGAGGCGCATGCGTTCCGGCACGTGGAGGTCGACCTCGCCGGCTCGTTCTCGTTTCCGCTCGATCTGTTCGAGAACAACGACTTCGACAACAGCGGCGATATCGACGCCGATTATTCGAGCTTCATCTACCTGAACGGCGGGGTCATGGTTCAAGTAGGGTCGTTCGGCGCGGGCGTCCTCGGCGACCTGCAGACCTATCGTCTGACGAACCCGAGTGGCACCACCACCGCGGTCGTCGTCGGGCGCTACCACGGCCTCGTCGCGACGAGCCTCGTCGAAGGGCAGCTCGCGGTGGGGGCGGGGGTCCGCGCGGTCTCGATGGGCTTCGCGACGCAGGAGGAGGACGACTTCTACTACGTGGGCGCCAGCCCTCAGGTGGGCTTCCTCGCGCGGCCGAACGGCATCCCCTTTCGATTCGGCGCCACGATCCGCATGCCGGTCACCGCGAGCCCGGCCAACACGCAGCCTCGGCACGACGGCGTCGCGAGGGTCGGCAACCTCACCCTCCCGAACCGCGTGGTTCAGCCGTGGGAGCTCGAGGTCGGCGTGGCCGTCCAGGTCGGCCCGCGGCCGCTCAACATCCCGTTCGTCGACCCCGAGGACATGGACGACGAAGCCGAGCAGCGCGTCAAAAGGGCGCGCGAGGATCGGGCGCGCGACCGGCAGCGCATCCTCGACTCGGAGCCCGATCCAGAGCGTCGCGCGACGCTCGATCGCGAGCTCCGGCAGGCCGACGAAGACCTCCGCGCGCAGGAAGAGGCCTGGCTCGATCGCGAGTCCGATTACGCGCTCGGGCGGCTCGACGATGCCTTCTCGGAGCTGCCGCGGCAGCGCCTCTTGCTCTTGTTGTCGCTCGTGACCAGCGGGCCCGTCGCTCGCGGCGTGAGCCTCGAGCGCTTCCTCGCCCAGAACGAGCCCGCTGCGTCGTCCGAAGGCGTCATCGGCAAAGCGGGCGCGGAGGTGAACTTCTCTCCGCGGTTCGGCGTCGAAGGTGAGCCCATCGACAACCGCCTCGTGATGCGCGTCGGCAGCTACTACGAGCCGAGCCGCTTCTCCGCGGTCGGCCGGCAGCACTTCACGTTCGGCGCGCTCCTCAAGCTCTTCACGACCGACGTCTTCGGCCTCTTGCCGGAGCTGCCATACGGCGTCGAAGCCGGCGTCGATCTCGCGCCGCGCTACCAGAGCGTCAGCGCGACGATCACCGCGTTTCGCTGAGCGCGAAACGGGCTACGGAGCCAGACGCGTTTCAGTTCAGCTCGCTCTCGGGACGCTCTTGCTGCTCGGGCTCCAAGAACGTCGCGCTGATCTCGCGCTCGAGGGCGGAGACGATCTCCGGCTCGATGGCGGTCGTCTGGCCCGCTTGGCGCGCCACGTTGAGGGCGTAGATGAAGACCCGCGACGCCTTCGAGGGCGTCTTGCGGCCGTCCCACTCGGGGTTCTCCACCTCGCCGTCGGCCTCGAAGCCGTCGAGGATCACGAGGGCTCGCGGGTCGACGCCTTCGGCGACGAGCTCGACACCGGGGACGTCGGAGATGAAGACGTCGGCGCCGTTGACGTACTCGTGCAAGAGCGGATTCAGCTGGGAAAACGAGGCCTGCGCGGCCTTCTCCCATTGTTCGCGCGGGGGTGACCACGGCGGCACGCCCTGCAGCAGATCGAGCTCGCGCGACCGCATGAACGCGACGGTCGCGCCGCGCGTGTCACCGACCTCGTCGCGAAGCAGGCCGAGGTAGTAGTGCGCTTCGGGGTGGCGCGGATCCTTGTCGGCCGCGGCTTCGATCAACCCGCTCGCGCGCTCGACATCGCCCATCTCGTAGAACGCGCGGCCCACGAGGAAGAGGTGACCCGGGTTCTCGTACGGACCGGGCGGCACCTGGTCGAGGACCTTCTTCGCTTCGTCGCGCGCGTTTTTTCCCATCAGCGCGTCGAACTTGAGCAAGAGCGCATCGATGACCTCTTCGTCGACCTCGGCGAGATCGAGCGCTTGGTCACACATTCGAATCGCCTGATCGAAGTCCCCGAGCGGCGAAATGAAGACCTCGGCGGCGTTCAACATCGCCTCGAGGTAGGTCTCGTCGAGCGCGATGGCTTGTTGGTACGCCTCGATCGCCTCTTCGCCTTCACCTTCCATCGCAGCGACGAACCCGAGGAGGTTGTGCGCCTCGGGCGAGTTCGGATCGAGCTCGAGCGCGCGGCGAGCAGAAGCCGCTGCGCCCCGCGTGTCGCCACGCTGGACGAGCTCCCAGCCGCGGTCGAGGTGCGCAGAGAACTGGTCCATCTCGGCGATGCTCTTATCGTGCCGGACGGATGCGTCAACCAAGTAAAACCCGGCGCCTCCCATCGAGAATCGTGATTCTCGATCGTGAGCAAACGAATCAGGTCGAGCAGAGAGCGGGGATTCCGCGAAACGCCGCGCACCCTCACCCCGTCCGGGGTGAGCGGCGTGTAGCGGAACCGCGCTCGCTGATTTAGCTAGGTTGACCGAATTCGGTCGCTCGACGTCACTCGTGGATGACGACCATGCTGCCCTTCTTCGCGTCGGTCGCGAAGACGCCGTGCCAGCCTTCGGGGATGCGCGGCTCCACGAAGTTGAAGACGTATTTCGCGTCGAGCGGAGAGAGGTTCACGCAACCGTGGCTCATCTCGCGGCCGAAATTGTTGTGCCAGAAGGCCGCGTGCAGGGCGTAGGAACCCTTGAAGTACGCGACGTACGGTACGTCCTCGATGGAGTAGGGCAGGTCGCCCGAGGCGCCGTCGCCATCCATCGTGGTCGCGATGTGTTTCTCACGGATGCGCCACGAGCCGGTCGGGGTCGCGTGGTTCTTCTTCTTGTTGCGTGACTTCTTGCCCGGCGAGATCAGCGCCGCGTAGACGGGCTTGTCGCCCTCGAAGAGGACCAGCGTCTTTCGCTCGAGGTTCACGTCGACCCAACGCTCGTGCTCGCCGACGTCGCTCGGTCGAGTGCCGGGCTCGGTGATCGTTCCGGCCGAGTCTTTCACGTAGAAGCCGTCCACGGCTTCGCGGTAGGTCGCGTCGTCGATCGTCGCCGTCTTGCCGGTGAGCGGGACGGCGGCGAACTTCGAGAGCTTGCCCTTCGGCGTGACCTTCTTGCCGTCGCTCGAGAGCTCGAGCTTCTGCGCCTTGTCGCCGAGCGCGAAGAAGATCTGCTTCGCGTTTTCGGGGAACGCGACACCCTGCGTCTCCGGCGGCTTGTTGATGACCATCCGATCGCTAGGCGCGAGGAGGCCACCGGTCGTGCGGTACCAGAAGCGGTTGTTCCAGGAGAACGACTTGTCTACCGCGACGAAGAACCCCTTCACCATGCGCTTCGACAGGTTGCCGTCGGCGTCCGCTTCGAGATCGGAGAGCGAGACCTCCGGCTTCTTCTCGCCCGTTTGCCACCAGGCCTTCGGCGGCTCGGGCGGCGCTTCCGCGCTGGATGCGGGTTCGATGTCCGCCACGGCTGCGACCGCGGCGGTCGCGTCGACCGTCTCGGTGGTCGGGACGTTGCCGTCCTCACCTTCGGCCGGTGCGTGTTTGCCCTTCGGTCGATCGCTGCCGGTCGCTGCGACGTCGGCGCTCGGTTCGCTCGCCGGCGCTTCTTTCTTCGCCTTCTCGCGCTCTTTTTCGGCGAGGTACGGCTCGTACCGCATCATCTCCTCGCGCGTCGGCAGCGCCTTGTAGAGCGGCGTGCCGTGGTGGAGGTTGTATGCGTATTGGTAGGGGACGACGGCCTTCACGTCGGGCTGCTTCACCCCGAGCTTCACGCGCGCGTTGTCGAGGTCGAGCGTCGAGTACTTGCCGCAGACGTAGCCGCCCTCGAGCAACCGGTACCAGCCCTCTTTGCAGTTCGCCTTCTTGATGGGCTTGGGATCGACCGGGACCTTGCCGCCTTGGCGGATGTACCCGATGCGATCGTCGAAGCGCGTCTCTGCGTAGATTGGCGTCTGCATCGCCATCGCGCCGAGGCGCGGCCCGTCGTAGGAGGCGTCGAGCGGTGCGGCCGTCGGTGCAGCGGCGGCCGCCGTCGACGTCGTGTCGGGCTTCGCGGTAGGGGACGCGTCTTCGTCGCGATTCGCCGCAGGAGCTTCGTTCGCGACCGCCTCACCGCTTCCAGCGGCGTCGACCGCGCTGACGCGGCGGCTCGGCGGCTGCGTCTCGTCGTCGCTCGATCCACATCCGACGCCGTAGGCGGCGGCGCCTGCACCGATCGCGGTCAACAGGAACGCGACCAGCGGCGCGATGGAGCGGCGCCTCGGTAGGGCCCTTGCGTGCTCTTTCATGGCCGGCACCTCGGAGCTACTACTCGGGGAGCGCCGAGCGATCCAGTTTTGACCGGCGCGGCCGAATCTGCGGGCGCACGCTTTCGACCGTGCGCGCGCAACAGACATCCATGTGCGAGGCGTAGGAGTGAGTAGAGAACCAATGCGCCGCCGCTACGTCCAATGAGCGTGCCAATTGTGTCTATGGGTGGCGCGATGCTTGCGCCGGAGCCGATTTCGTTCGCGCGACCCATTGCGAAAAGGTCGCTTCGTAGGGCAAAGGGTGCATCCAGCCGCGCTCAAGCGCAGGCGTCACACCTGGCCCGGCCCTCGCAACTCGGCTTAAATGTGGTTCCGCCGACACGGAGGATGTGCGCGTGGTGACACGGTCAGCCGGCCAATCAGACGCCCACGACAGCGACGCGGGCGATCGTGAAGCGAAGGCCTCGCGAACGGCTGACTCGTCCGCGGAGCGCACGCGCGCCGGCAAGCCGAAAGGCCGGCTGCGGCGATGGCTCTCTGCCGAAAAAGCCCTCGTCATAAGCTTCATCCTCGCGATCGCCATCCACCTGCCGGCGATGCCGTTCGCGCAGATCCTTCGGCAGATGTTGGATTTCGGCGAGGAGGAGACGGACGAGGACGACCAGGAGGCGATCATCCCGATCGATATCGAGATCGGTGAGGCGCCGCCTCCGAAGGGCAGGACCACCGAGCCCAAGCCGCCCGACCAACCGCCCGCCCCGCCCCCGGCGCAGGAAACCAAAACGCCTCCCGCGCCGACTGGCACGGAGACGCCGCCCCCCCCGCCGCCTGCTCCGAAGCCGAAGCGGGAGTCGCCGGCGGACTCGATCTCCGACGTCGACGTCCTCTCGAAGAACCCCAACTACGTCACGATCACGCTCGTAGGCTCGCAGCTGCGCGGCCACCCGGTCGGCGAGCGCATGGGCGCGCTGCTCACCGCGAACAAGCAGTGGGAGGGCTTCTTCGGCGGCTCCGGTCTCGACCCGGTGAAGGACGTCGACGTGATGATCCTCACCGGACCGCGCATGCGCATCAGCGGTCAGGTCGTCTCTATCGTCACGTTCTCGGCGGACATGGACCGCGTGAAGGCGGCCGTCGATCACATGGTCTCGAGCGGCTCGACGAAGGGCGAGTGGCTCGAGTCGACGCCGATCCCCGCCGCGCGGGCGACCGCGGACGGCTTCGAGCGCATCTTCGCCCTCATCCCGGAGAAGAAGCTCCTCTACGTGTTTCCTTCGCCGTACCCGAGCGCGAAGAAGCAAGAGCGCCTGAAGAAAAAAGGTGGCCTCGAAGAGGCGCTCGAGAAGGCGCGCAAAGACGTCGACCAGAAGCTCGAGAAGGTGAAGGCTGGAAAGTTCGGCGAACGCGACGTCCCGGCGTTCGCCATCGAGGCGTACATGGTCGAGCCGTGGAAGCTCCAAGGCAAAGACGGCAAGGTCGACCTGCCGCTCGTGGGCGGGATCGAGCTCATCCCGAAGAACCTCGACTCCGCGCGCATCATCGTGGTCCCGCAGGGCGGGGACGCAGACGTCACCATCACGCTCGTCGCGCCGTCGCCGCACGAAGCGGCCGACGACGCGAAGGTCCTGACCTCGTCCTGGGGGATGATCCAAGCGGGCGCGCAGTTCAAGTACAACCTCGACCTGCCGGACCTCGCGTTCAAGCCGCAGGGCAACAAGATCGTGGCGACGGGCCGCCTGAGCCAGGCCGCCCTCGAAGCCGCCTTCAAGATCGGTGAGGAAGAGACCGAGAAGGCGAAGAAGGCGCCGCCGAAGAAGGAAACCGAAGAGGAGTGAGCCACGCGGCCCTCGCGGCGCCCGTTTGCGTGCCAGCGAGGTGAATAGTGGCGTCGCGCTGGGCGTAGCGTTATGCGAGGGCTCGCTTGTGGTTGACCCGCACGCATGGGCGAGCCGGCAACCTCTTCGCGCGTGTTAGCCATGGCACAAGGCATCGATCGCTCCCCGCGAGCCATCCTCGACGAGCTCACGACGCACCCCCACGGGGCCGCGCTGGCCGAGCTGGTTCACATGCTCGGCGTCAGCGCGTTCGATGAGCGTCGTTCGGTGCTCGATCACGGGCTCGACGAAGCGACGTCCCGCGTCGGCGTAGACGAGGTCGCGGCCGAGACATCGTTCGGCAACGTGCTCCGCGCGCTCCGCAAGCGAGACGCGGCAACCGCCGAAGAGCGCACCCTCCTCGGCGCGCTGATCGCGAAGGGTGTCGCCGGCTCTGCGCCGTCGACCCCTGACGCGCAGCGCCGCGTCGCCGAGGCGCTCGCGTGGCTGTCGAGCCACACGGTCGCCGATCCGCTCGCGTGTGTGGATGCGGCGCTCGCCGACGGCTTCGTGAAGGATGGTTTGTACGAAGCGCTCGGTGCGCTCGTGCGTGAGCACGTCGAGGGACGGCACGGCTCCGTCGATCGCCCGTCGGCGCTGCTCGCGTCGATCGCGATCGGCCGGTCGAACGCCGACGGCGCTGCGCGCGTGCGCGGTGAGCTCGCCGTCACCGTGCAGGACACGACGATCGTCGCGCTCGTCGGGCCGGCCACCGCGCGCGGGCCCGCCTCGCCTCAGCTCGTCGTCTCGGGTGAAGAGACGGCCGCGCCGCGCGGGTCTCTCGCGACGCTGCTTCTCACGGTGACGTTCATCCTGCCGCTCCTCGGCCTCGCGAAGCTGTTCGGTCGCTTCGCGCTGCGCCTCCGCCGCCCCGCGGAGGTCGCCTTCTCGAAAGAAGGCGTGACGGTTCGATCACGCGTCGAGGTCCTCGGCAAGATCGTCCGCGAGCGCGAGACGTTCCTCGCGACCGGCAATCTGGTCCGCGCCGCGCGAGAGGTTCGTTATCCGCGTCTCGCGACGTACGTCGGCATCACCTGCCTGCTCGTCGGCAGCTACCTCGGGCTTCGCCACGTGCTCGACGGCATTCGCGCAGGCTCGCCGGAGTTTCTCGCCCTCGGGATCGGCATCCTCGTTGTGTCGCTCGCGATCGACTACGCGCTGTCGCTTCTGCCGGCGCGCTCTTCGGATCGTTGCCGCATCGTGCTCGAGCCGCGCCGCGGAAGGGTCGTCGCCGTCGCGCAGGTCGACAAGACGAAGGCCGAAGCGGCGCTCCAAACGCTGAAGGCGTAACGTTCGCGCGACGCCACAAAGCGCACAATCTGATCGCACCGAGTGATCGAGCGCCTTCATCGCAAAGCTACCTCCGCGTTGAAGGACGCGACGTTCTCCAGCCGCGCTGCTTGATGCGACGATGTCTGCGGGCCTACCAGGCCGCATGCTTCGTCGTCGTTCTTTGCATCGCTTGGTCTTGGGCTCGACCTTCGCGCTCGCGGCGCTCGTCACGTCGCCGGCCTCGGCCGAGGACGTCTGGAGCTCGCCGTATCCCGGCATGTCGTTGCTCCATAGGACGACGCCGGATCCGAACCACGTCTACGTGTTGTTCACCGACCTCTGCGCACCGGGCGTTTCGATCCGCGCGACGACGAGCGACGAGCGACAACAGCGCACGTCGACGTGGGCGGGCGCCCGCGACGTCGAGGCTGCGTTCAACGGCGATCTCTTCAGCTACGGCAGCTACGCGACGTTCGGCGTCGCGATGGGCAACGGCGGGATCTGGCCCGACACGTCGGACGACGACGAGAAAGGCTTCGTCGCGTTCGGTCGCAACCTCACCTACTACTCGCGCCCGTGGGGCGTCATCGAAGGCATCCCGGCGGGCGCCACCGAAGCGGTGTCGGGTCTCCGCCCGATGATCTTCGACGGCGTGATGCGGAACCTCGACGACTGCGACAGCATCGAGTGCGAGCTTCACCCGCGCACCGCCATGGGCCTGACCCGCGACAAGCGCACGCTGATCTTGCTCGCCGTCGATGGTCGTCAGGGTGACTCGATCGGCTTCACCGACAAGCAAACTGCGCTCACCATGCAGGAGTTCGGCGCGTGGAACGCGTTCAACTTGGATGGCGGCGGCTCCACGACAGCGTGGATCAAGGGGCAAGGGATCATCAACGATCCGTCCGATGACGCGGGAGAGCGCGTCGTCGCGAACCACATCGGCATCCACGCCGACGGCATCGAGCTCGGGGCGCCGATGGCCTGCAACGAAGACCCCATCGAAGAGCTGCTGAACGATGCGCACGAGCTCGACGGGCTCGGCTCGACGGACATCGATGCAGACGGCAAGAGCGACGTCTGCATTCGTTCGTCGGCGGACCTGAGCTGCCATGCGAGCGGTGACGGCGGCTTCGGTGATCCGATCGTCGTCGCCGAGCTCTCGGACGCGGCCGGTTGGGCGGAGCCCGACAACTACACGACGCTGCGAATGGGCGACATCACCGGTGACGGTCGCGCGGACGCATGCATCCGCGCGAACGCCGGCATCATCTGCTTCGTCGCGACGGACGGCGGCTTCGGGCCCGAGGTGGCGGGGCCGCCGCTCTCCGACGAAGCCGGATGGGCCGACCCCGGGCACTACACGACGCTCCGGATGGCGGACGTGACGGGGGACGGGCTCGACGACCTCTGCGGCCGCGGGCCGGAAGGGTTTTCGTGTTGGCCGTCGAAGGGAGACGGAAGCTTCGGCGACGAGATCCCGCTGCTTCGCGAAGATGGTGAGCGCGAGATGGCCGACGCCTGGGGGTGGAACGCGCCGCAGCATTACGGGACGCTCCGCATGGGTGATCTCGACTTCGACGGCAAAGCCGACGTCTGCGCGCGCGCCGTCGACGGCGTCTACTGCTGGAGGTCGCTCGGCGACGGCTTCTCCCCTGCCATCACCGGCCCGTCGTGGCGCGACGATCAAGGCTGGGGCAACGCCCGCTACTGGAGCACCATCCGCATGGCGGACATCGACGGCGACGGCGCGGTCGAGCTCTGCGCTCGATCGTCGGCGTCGTTCTTCTGCCAGCGCTTCGACGGCGTCGGCTTCGGCCCCGAGCTCGCCGGCCCGCCGCTGTCCGACGCGAACGGCTGGGACGATCAAGCGAACTACCTGACCCTGCGAATGGGCGACGTGGACGGCGACGGGAAGGCCGACGTGTGCGGCCGCTCCAACACGAGCTTCATGTGCTGGGCGTCGACCGGCGAAGGCTTCAGTGAAGAGATCCCCGGTCCCGAGCTCAGCGATCTCCACGGCTGGTACGGCCACCGCTACTTTCGCACCATCCGCCTCGTCGACGTCGACGGCGACGGGAAGAGCGACGTCTGCGCGCGAGGAGGCGCAGGGCTCGATTGCTGGCTCTCCGACGGCGCGGGCTTTCCCACCTACGTCGCCGGTCCGGCGTGGGCCGACGCGCAAGGGTGGGGCTCGCCCCAGTACTACATGACGTTCCGCGCTTCGGGCCCTCCGCCGCGTCACCCGTCGGACGGTGGTGGAGGCGGTGGCGGTGGTGAGGGAGGCTCGAACGGCGCGGGCGGTGGTCCCAGTGGCTCGGGTGGCAACGGGAGCGACGCGGGCGAAACCGATGGCGGCTCGGGCGACGGATGCGGTTGTCGCACGACCGACGAAGACCGCGGCGCGCGCGGTCTCGTCGCGCTCGGCGCAGTCGCAGCCGCGCTCGTTGCGGCTCGAAGCAGGCGCAGAACGGGCACGCATCCTCGACGCTGACGATCATGCAACGCGGCGGGATCGACGCGCGAAATTTGGCCGAAGCACGCGCGCTCCGTTACCCGTCGCGCCATGACGAAAGCGGAGTCCATCGCGGAGCTGCGTCGCGCTCTCCGCAACATGCTCACCCTCATGAACGAGGGGTCGACGTTCCCGAAGCTGTCTCGTGCACAGGGGTACGTCGACGGTTACATGCGCGCACTTCTCGACGGCAACCTAGCCTCCCAAAAGGAGCTGCTAGCGATCGTCGCCGAGGAGCGAGCGAAGCTGAACGGTCCGGCGAGCGCCGACGTCGAGACCGAAGATCGATTCGCGTTCGTTCGAGCGAGCGCTTGATCGAACGGACGTCGGACGCGGGTCGCGTCGTGTGCGCGACCCGCGCGTGCACGTCTTCGGAACGAGCGAAATTGCCACGGCGAAGCGAGCCACGCGGCGTCGTTGACCTCTGATACGCTGGGCCGATGCGGTCCGCGATCGAATCGATCTCGCTCGAGCCCGACGCTCGATCGAGCCCGTTTCGCTCTCGGGTGGCGCGGCGCATATCGAAGGCGTCGAGGTGGTGGATCGCGGGGGGCGTCGCGCTGTGGGGATCGGCGGTGCTGGGGGGCATGGGCGTGCTGTGGGCTTACTCCGAGGCGCCCGGCGCTTCCGCGGACGCACCGTCTCGCTTGCCCGGCGGCATCGATGCGCTTCGCGCAAACGCCGACGACAAGCTCTCCTTGATCATGCTCGTGCACCCGCAATGCCCGTGCTCGCGCGCGAGCATCGCGGAGCTTTCGCGCGTCATGGGCAAGGTCGGTGACCGCGTTCACGCGCGGGTGTTTTTCCTGCGGCCGGAGGGCGAGGCCGAGGGGTGGGAAGTGAGCGATCTCTGGAAGAGCGCCGAGGCAATCCCGGGCGTCGTCGTGACGAGCGATCCCAACGGCGAAAAGGCTGCTGCGTTCGGCGCGAAGACCTCGGGGCAAGTCGTGCTCTACGACGCGGAGGGGGAGCTGTTGTTCGAGGGGGGCATCACGAGCGCGCGGGGACACGAGGGCGACAACGACGGCGAGTCGCGGATCGTTTCGCTTGCCCGTGAGAAGGCGCACGCATCGGGCGAAGGCGCCGTTCATCGATCGCCGGTCTTCGGCTGTGGGCTCTTCGAAGAACCGAGGGCGGAGCGATGAGCGAGCCGACACAGACCGTCGCCGACCGCGCCGCGGTCATCCACGACAAGCTCCTCGACCGCATCCACCGCCGCGCGAGCCACGTCTTCGCGGTGCTGATGGTGGTGCAGTGGATCTGCGGCATCGTCGTGAGCCTCGTCCTTTCGCCGCGTGCGTGGGAGGGGAAGGTTCAGTCGACGCACATCCACGTGTACGCGGCGATCTTCCTCGGCGCCGCGATCAGCAGCCTCCCGATCGCGCTCGCGGTGACACGCCCGGCGTGGGTGGTCACGCGGCACGTCGTCGCGGTCGCACAGATCCTCTGGTCCGCTCTTTTGATTCATCTCACCGGCGGCCGCATCGAGACGCATTTCCACGTCTTCGGATCGCTCGCGTTCCTCGCGTTCCTCTACCGCGACTGGCGCATCCTGATCGGCCCCACGCTCGGCGTCGCCGCCGATCACTTCATCCGCGGCGTCTTCTGGCCGGAGTCGGTGTACGGCACACCCAACGCGTCGCTCCTCCGGTTCGCGGAGCACGCCTTCTGGGTCGTGTTCGAGGACGCGGTGCTGATCGTCGCGTGCATCGACTCGAGCCGCGAGCTGCGCGACGGCGCGCGTCGGCGCGCGGAGCTCGAAGCCCTCGCAGCCAGCGTCGGACACGAGCTGCGTAACCCGCTCGCGTCGATCCGCAGCGCGACCAACTACCTCACGAAGAAGCTCGGTGCAGGCAAAGATCTGGATCCGAAGGTCGCCGGCATGCTCGCGGTCATCGATCGCGAGGTCGAACGAGGCGGGCGCATCATCGCCGATTTGATGCGGTACGCCCGCGCGCGGCCGCCCGTCGCGGAGCCGTGCCCGCTCCGGCAGCTGGTCGACGAAGCGGTCGCGTCGGTGCCGCACGACGGCATCGCGATCGAAAACCACGTACCCGAGGACATTCCGCTGCTGAGCGTCGATCGACCGCAGTTCCGGGACGTCATCGTGCACTTGCTCCGCAACGGTGTCGAGGCAACGAGCCGCCAGCAGCCCGCGCACGCCACCAATGGCACTGGCAACGGTAACGGCACCGGCAATGCTCCCGCGACGAACGGAGCGAAGGGGCGGGTCGTCGTGACCGCGCATGGCGGCGGTCGATCGCCGTGGATCCTCAAGGTCATCGACGACGGCATCGGCATCCCGGCGCAGAGTTTGCCCAACATCTTCGATCCGCTGTTCACCACGAAGACGACGGGGACGGGCCTCGGGCTCGCCATCGTCGACCACGTCGTTCGCGCGCATCGTGGGCGCGTCGCCGTCGAGTCCTTCGAGGGCAAGGGAACCACCATCACCGTCGAGCTCCCTGCGATCGAGGCAGGGCCATCATAGAGGGGTCGGATCCATGCGATTGTTGGTGGTCGATGACGAGGCGGCGCTGCTGTTCACGCTTGGTGCGACGCTCGAGCTGGAGGGCATCGAGGTCGAGATGGCCGAGAGCGGCACCGAGGCACTGCGCCGTCTGCGCGAGACGAAGTTCGACGTCCTGCTGACCGATATCCGCATGCCGGAGATGAGCGGTCTCGAGCTCTTTCGACAGGTCCGCGCGATCGCGCCCGAGCTGCCGGTCGTGATGATGACCGCGTTCGCGCTCGAGACCGTCGTGGACGACGCGATCGGGGAAGGGATCTACACCGTCGTCTCGAAGCCGTTCGATGTCGACCACGTCGTCGAGATCCTTCGCCGCTCGTCGATGCGCCCCTACGTCCTCGTGGTCGACGCCCACGCATCCGAAGCCGACGAGGTGTCCGCGAAGCTCGCGGCCGCGGGGCTGCGCACGACGTCCGCCTACGACGGAGGCTCGGCTGCACAGAAGCTCGAGAGCGGCCCGATCGACATTTGTGTGGCGAGCCCGACCATCCCCGAAGGAACGAAGCTCCTCGAGGGCGTGCGCAAGTCGTCCGGGCTCGTGGCCCTTATCGCCGTCGCCGACAAAGGTGCGGGTGGGGCGGCGAGCCCACAAGGCGCGACCGCTGCGTCGGTTGCGTCGGGTTGGATCAAGAAGCCGGTCTCGGTGCGCGAGCTTTTGCCGATCATCGCGCGTGTGCGCGGGCGCGCAGCCGCGCACTGACGTCACAGCGCAGTCGATCAGCATCCATCGAACCTCCGCGACGCCTTCGCCGCGCGCGCTACGCTGTGGATCGATAGGATGCGTCGAGAAGAGCGCGGCGATCAGGGGCAAACGGCGCTGAGTGTCGACGGCGACGTGCTCGAGATCCAGCTTCTCGGATACATGACAGGGACCGCTCTCGATACCTGCATCTCGCAGGTTCGTGCTCTCGGTTCGCGCACCGATCTGCGGTTCGCCTACTTCGACGCGACGCCGATGACGGGCTTCTCACCCGACGTCGCTCGGCCCGGCAACACATTGCTCGACGTGCTCCGATCGCAGCTCGGGATCAGGTTCTGTCTCGCGTGCAGCGACTCCACGGCGGTGCGGATGATGGGCCAGACGATCGCATTCGCCGCGCGGATGCCGCTGCGCTTCGTGTCTTCGCGCACGGAAGCGCACCGCATCTTCGAACAGAGGCGCGCAGGCAGCTGACCTCCCGGCCGCGCCCGCGCCGTGTAAGCTCGCGGCCGTGGCGGCGCCGTTCGCGAACATCCTGCACCAGGAGACCATTCGGCGGCTGTCGTCCGATCGCTCCTTCGAGCGCGGCCGCGCCTACTTCGAGGAGGGGCGCATTCGCGGGCTGATCTCGAGCAAAGGGTCGATCCGCGCGAGCGTGATGGGCGCGTCCGACTACGCCGTGCGCATCTGGGTCCACGAGGAGAGCCTCGCGTACGCGTGCACGTGCCCCCAGGGGCAAGAGAAGGCGTTTTGCAAACACGCGGTCGCGCTCGGGCTCGCGTGGCTGGCGAAGTCGGCGCTGCCCAAGCCGTCGGCCGCCGTGGTCACGACGACCCCGCTGCCGCTCACCAAGGCGGGGTCGTCGCGCGAGCGATCGCTGCGACGAGCGCTCGAGGGCAAGAGCCGCGAGCAGCTCGTCGATCTGATCTGCGCGCTCGCAGCGGTGGACGAGACGCTGCGCGACAGGATCCTCGCGTGGTCCGACGGTCACTGAGAGCGATCGGCGAGGGCGCAAGCTTCGAGACCGACCTCGTGCTGCGCGTCACGCAGCAAACAGGCGCGGTCTTCGCCGAACTTCACGCTGAGCAGCGTGCGTAGGTAGATGCCGTCGGGGTTGTCGACGGCCTGGTCGAGGTACGTGAAGCGCTTCGGGTCGGCGAGCTCGTCGGGCTCGTCTGCTTCGAGCGCGGCGAGGTGGTCGACGTCGCACATGACCTTCACGGCCTGCTTGTAGGTCTGGCCGGAGGGACCGGGACCACTCGGCTCGTTCGTGACGGTGTACTTCCAAGGGGAGCAACCAACGGCGAGGACGGCGAGGAGGGCGAGTCGGCGCATGGGGCTTTTTACACGCTCGCTTCGGTCCACCTTGGCTCGCTCGCGCTTCGTGATTTAGAACCGACGGCATCAAGCGAAGCTCTACCAAGCCGCCGCGTGTCGTCTCTGCCGAAGAGGCGAGGCGCGTGCTCGTCAGTCACCTCGGGTTGTCGCGATTCGAGACGAAGCGCGGCGCGGCGGGCATCCGTGCGGTGCTCGAGCGGCTCCGCTGCATCCAGCTCGATCCGCTCGACGTCATCGGTGACAACGCCGATCTGGTCGTCCTCGCGCGTGTCCGCGGCACGAAGCGGGGCGATGTTCACCGCGCCGTCCACCCTGGTTTCGCATTCGAGCACTTCGCGAAAGAGCGGTGCCTGTTGCCGGCGACGGCGTTTCCGAACTACCGAGACCGCGCGGTCGAGACCCCTTGGTGGAGGCACTCCGATCGCATGAAGCGGCTCGATCCAGGCCTCGTCGAGGCCGTCCTCGAAGAGGTGCGTGCGCGCGGGCCGATCACGGCGCGCGAGCTCGAGCATCGAGGGACGGTCGAGGCGATCGACTGGGCGGGTTGGAAGGGGACCTCGAGCGCCGCCAAGCTCGCACTCGAGGTGCTTTGGACACGCTGCGAAGTGGTCGTGTCAGGGCGTCGCGGCCGCGACAAGGTCTACGACGTACCGGCGAGGGCGCTCCCGAGCGTGGCGTCGTCGCCGCCCGCAGAAGAGTTCGAGCGCTGGGCGCTCATCGAGCGCGCCCACGCCGCCGGGCTTCTGCCGCGCGCCGCGGGCCCGTGTTGGTCGATGCTCTCGGAGGTGCGGACGAGCGAGCTTCCGGATCGGCTCGTCGAGGAGGGCATCCTCGAGTCGATCGCAGTGGATGGCGCGCCGCGCGCGTACCTCGCGCCGGCTGGGCTCTTCGAGCGGCGCGCCAAAGCGCCCGACGAGCACATGCGCATCCTCGGTCCGCTCGATCCGCTGCTCTGGCACCGCCCCCTCGTGAAGGACGCGTTCGGCTTCGACTACGTATGGGAGGTCTACAAGCCCGCGGCGGAGCGCAAATGGGGCTGGTACGTCTGCCCGCTCTACCACCGCGGCGAGCTCGTCGGCCGCGTCGAAGCGATCGCGCGCGACGGCACGCTGGTGGTGGATCGACTCTGGTGGGAAGACGACGTCGAAGGCGATGAAAACGCGCTCGGCGTGGCGCTGGAGCGCCACGCCGAGGCGTGTGGCTGCGATGCGGTGAAGATCAGGGCGAAGCGATCGACACGTCGCCGACGGTCTTCTTCAGGCCGTCCTCGGCGGTGATGATCTGGCGGCCCCAGTGCAGGAGCTTCAGGGCGCCGCCGACCTCGATCTGACGCGAGAAGTAGCCGCTGAACGTCTCCGACTCGACGACCTTGACCGACCAGTCGTTGCCGCCGGTCGCGTTCGGCGTGCCCGTCGCCACGCGCAGCGTGCCGTTGGACGCGTCTTGGTAGCTTATTTGGATCGAGCCGGACGGCGTCACGTGGATGAACGAGTCGTCGCCGACGATGTGCTGCCCATCGGGGTGGGGGACGTCGTTCACGCCGTACCCCTGATCGATCTGCTCGGTGAACTCGACAGCGCCCTCCACGACGCGCGCGTACTTGAGCGCCTCGTTGTAGCCGTCGACGTACGACAGGTGCCAAACGCCGCCGTCGTCGATGAACAGCGATGCGCCGAGGCCGACGTCGCTCGTCGTTCCGTTCGCGAGCAGGCCGCCGTCGACGACGTGTGAGGTCCAGCCGTCCGCTTCTTTGCCCGCGACGTTGAGCGTCCCGGCGACGCGGTCGTAATACGCGATGCCGATGCCGCCCGTCGGGAGCTTCGCCACCGAAATGTAGAGGCCGGCCGCTTGCGGGTAAGCCTCGATCTTCGGCGTCTTGAGGACGGCGGCGCACCCGGGGCCGGCGTCGGTCGTCACGCACTCCTCGCCGTCGCCGCACGAGTCGCAGCCCGATCCGGGCGACGCGCAGACACCGCTGTCCGCGACGCAAAGCGTGCCGCCGGTGCACAGGCCGTCGCGGCACGGTGTCGCCTCGTTGCGCGTCACCTCTTCGATCGTGAAGCCGCTCGCCCCACCGCGCGCGAGCTTCACGCCGGACGCCAACATGCCGCCGCCGCTCGGCTCGATGTACATGAACGCGATGACCGGCGTGTTGCCGTCGTAGACGAGCTTCGAGTACTTGCCGACGTCGCCTTCCGGCTCGTCGCGCACCGTCGTCACCGTCCAGCTGTCACCCTTGCGCTCGGCGAACTTCAACGCCTTGTTGGTCCGGTCGTAATAGGACACGGCCGGCAGCCCACTTGCGGGGTTGATCGCGAGGCTCGTCCAGATGCCGACGTCGTCGCCGGGCGCCGTCTGTCCACCGCGGAACCCCTCGACGTTCGTCGCCTTCGGATCCGGCGGCGGATCGCTCGGCACGCCGTCGACGATCTCCCAGTCGACCTTGTTGTCGCTGTTCACCTTGCCGACGACGAGATCGCCGTAGTTCGGGAACGCTTGCTCGTACGCGGCCTCGAGGTAGCCGGACACCCAAACGGTGCCGTCGTTGTCGACGTCCGCGCCGGTGTACGCGCCGATCAGGCCTTGTTCGAGCGTCACGCACGAGGGCGCCTTGCACTCGTAGTTGTCCGGATCGGGATCCGTCTCTTCGTCGCAGGAGCAGCCGCTGTACGTGCCGCCGATCGCGAGGACGATCGCGCCGGCGACGGCCTGGCGGGAAGGAGAGGCGAGGATCGCCGCGCCGATGCCCGAGGCCTTCGCCTTCGACTTCGGTTGCGGCGCAGCGCCGCGCGGGGCGACCGGTGCCTGCTTGCGGCGCCGTCGTGCAGCGAGCGATCCGAAGAGCGCCATCCCGAGAAGCGCGAGGGGCCAGCGCGGCGTCGAGGGCTCGCTGCCGACGACGACACAACCGCACCCACCACCCTCACCAGGCAACCCTCGGATGATGGCTTGTTGCGCCGTACCGACGTTGCCGCTCTCGTCCTTCATCTCCACCTCGACGTTCTCGGCGTCTTCGGGGAAATGGATGCTCGGCAGATCCGCCGCCGCGACCCAGCTGCTGAACGCGCCGTCGTCGAAGCGGTACCGAACCTGCGTCGCTTCTTTGGACACCAGGTCGCGAACGTCGAGGTTCACGTCTCCGGCCTCCGTGAGGGTCGAGATCGTCGCCTCCGGCGCGGTCGCGTCGATGAGGATGTCGAACGCTTCGGGCGTCTCGTCGAGCGTGTAGGCCTGGCCCACGATGCGGCTCCGAACCTCGATCGTGTGCCTGCCCTCGACGCGAAGCGCATCGCTCTGCAGCCTGATCGTGCTGTCCTGCGTCCACGGCTTCCAGAAGCCGTCGTCGATGCGGACCTGGTGCTCGACCGGCTCGCCGCCAGCGTTCTCCGCGCTCGCCTTGAGGGTCACGATCGGCGCGTTGTCCTTCGTGATGCTGCCGTGGCGCAGGCCTGCCTCTTCGACGTAGACGTCGGTGACCTCGGCCTGCGTCTCGACCACGTTCGCGTTCGCGTTGCCCTGCGCAGGGATCTCGAGGCCGGCGAAGATCGACAGGTAGCGCTCGCCGTCCTTCACCAGCGTGCGTAGACCCGGCGACCCTTGTCCTTCGACCGTCTCGGGGATGACGAGGCGAATGCCGAAGTCCGCGAGCGGACCGTTGATGTCGACCGCGGGCAGACCGTCGCCGAGCAAGCTGCCGATCTGGTTCGACAAGAGGCCCGAGAGCGCGGCGGCGATACCCGACGGATCCTCCTTCAAGAGCTCCGAGTTGTTGACCGTGCCGTTCTCGATCTTGAGCGTCTCGAGCACCGGGACGAGGCCTTCGGGCGTCACCGTGAGGTTGACCGGCGCTTCGATGTCGAAGGTCGCGGTCATGAACCGGATGTAGCGGTCCGTCGAGAACATGTAGAAGTCGAAGCCCGCCTGCTGGAGCTTCAGCCGGATGAGCGGGTCGCTCTCGATGTTCGTGCCGTTGCCGAACGTGACGGCCGGCGGCTGCGTCGGCTTGATGACGATCGCGATCGGCTGCGTCTCGCGCTGAATGCCGAGGTCGCGAAGCGACTGCGCGAGCAGGCCGATGGTGCCGCTGTTCAAGAGGTCGAGCTGCTCGGTGGTGATGCCGATGCAGAACAGACCCGAGTTGTAGAGACCGGCGAGCGCGTAGTTGGTGAACGACTCCGAGATGCCGATGCCGACGTGCGGCCCGGCCACACCCGCGGGCCAGTCGGTGATGAGCGAGTCGTCGATGAGCTCGTTCGGGATCTTGAGCCCGGACGGACGAACGAGATCCGCGAGCGGAACGCAGCCGCTGATCGGGTTCGGCTCGACGCCGCCGAAGGCGCTGATGCTGGCGCCGTTGTTGATCGGGTTGAGGTCACCCCAGGTCTGTCCGCTTCCGTCGTCGCGCTGCGACTGGCCGCCGGCGGCGAGCAAGAAGTCGAGGCCGCCCTTGGTGCCCGGCGAGATCGAGGCGAGGAGGCCGGAGAGATCCGCGTGGCCGTCCGCGCCGAGGACGATCGAGACGCATTCGGAGCCCGAATCCGAGCCGTAGCGACAGACACCGTCGACGTTGTTCGTGCCGTTCGGGCAGGGGGGATCGACCGTCGTGTTCGCCTTCTGGCAGAGCTGCTCTTCGAGCGTCCCGACGAGCGTGTCTTGGATGCCGCCGAAGAGCTGATCGACGATCAGGCCCTTCGCGAACTCGGCCACGTCGGAGCAGAAGCCGCCGCAGAAATGGAGCGCGCTCTCGATGTCGGGCTTGCTGATGTCGACCGTCACGACGCGGACGCGCGAGTAACCGAGGCGCGCGTGCGCTGGATCGAGATCCGTCTCGATCGAGACCTCGAGCGTCACGGCGATCATCGCGAAGTCCTGCTGGTCGCCCGGGCACGAGTCGTTGCCGTTGAGCGTGATGTCCATGTCGCAGATGCTGCTCGTGAGCGGCAGATACTGCAGACGGAGAGGGATCTCGCCGGCGACCTGGATGTTGTGTGGGCCGATGGGCGTAATCGCCAGCTCCGCGCCCCCGAGGTTGATCTCGGCGTCGCACTTCGGCGGCGATGCGTTCGAGTCAGCGCCTCCAGGGCAAACCGTGTAGTTGATGTCGCAGCTGAAGACGGGGCACGGGTCGAACGAGCCCATCGTTTCCGGGATCTCGAACTCCACGATCCCGCCGTCTGCGCCGATCAGGTTGCCGGCGATGTTGCCGACGTTGGCTTCGAGAAAATCGATGCCACTCTCCGTCAGGCGAAGCGCGGCGGCGTTCTCGACGCGCTCTTCGTTCACGAAACCACCCGGCAGAGGGGTGATGCCCCCACAGCCTCCGGTGCAACCATCCGTGCTGCAGGCCGGGATCAATCCGAGGAGGAGGAGCGTGGAAAAACGGGACCGACGCTTCTTGGGTTGGGCGGCCATGGCAAGCAGGACCTCCGTCACGACGCGGGACACACCACCGCGAGCGAGCCCACCTCGCACGCGACGCGGCGCGTCCCCGCGCGGCGAAAAGACATTTGTTTCAGGGTAACGGGCGCAGTTACGACAAAGCAACGGCCGTATCGTGCGGCCGTTCGATCACGCGGCGCGTCATTGTTTCGACGACGCGCCGCCGCGATGAAAAAGACGAACCACGAAGACACGAAGTGCAGAGAGAGCGCGCGAGGAGGTTGGGTAAAGGCCCCTCTTTTACGTGCTCTTTCTGCCCTTTGTGCGTTCGCAGGGTGCTTCGTCTAGGGGCAGTCGGTCCGCACGGTCACGGCGCTGGCCGCGAACCCGGCCGCGAGCTTCACGGCGTCGAAGCAGGTGTCGCTCGCCGGCGTGCCGGGATCCGACTCGTCCGCGCCGGCGCACCAGTCGCCCTTGAACTCGATGGCGTCACTCGCGTCGCGCTTGCACTTCTTCGTCGCCTGATCGACGAAGTCCGCGCCTGCGATGAGCGCGCACAGCGAGGCGTTGCCGAGCTCGGGGACGAGCACGGCGTCGGCGTCCTCGAGGAGGACGTAAGCTTCGAGCTTGCCACCCGGCTCGAACGAGGGCGTCTCGGCGTCCGGGAGGCACAGGTTGTTCGGGTCGAGCTCGGCGCCGTTGAAGGAGCCGATGCAGTTGTTGTTGTCGCTGAGCTTCGAGTCGAAGATCCGCGCGCTACGGAGCGGGAGGAGGATGACCTTGTCGAGGTCGTTCACGTCCGTGAAGATCGGCACCACGACGTCGCGGGTCTCGGTGATCTCGAACGAGCCGTCGTCGCCGATCGTGATCGGCGCCTCGAGCGGCGCGACGCTGAAGCCGTCGATATCGCCGCTCAAGAAGCAGTAGCCCTTGTTCGGATCCGTCTCCACCGCGGCGCCGCCGGTGCGGCCGGTGCCGGCCGCCGTGTCGAACTCGATGAGCCAGTTGAACGTGCCGTCGCCCGTGAAGAGCGCGAGGCCGTCCGCGCTCGTGCACTGGGTGTAGTCGTACGTGATGCCCTTGCTGAGCAGGTTCGACACCGTCGGATCGGTGAGCGCCGTCGGGGCCGTGACGTCGAGCTGCGTGAGGCGAAGGGCGAAGGTGGCCTTGCCGGCGTTGTCCGCGAACGCAACGCAGCTGCTCTCGACCTCGGGACAGCCGGACGCGGGCTCACACCCAGCCGCGGGCGTGCCGCCGCCGTTGCCACCCGTGCCGTCGGAGTCACCGCAGGCGGCGAGGCACGCAGTGAGAGCGCACACGGCAATGTTTCGGCCCAAGTTCGTCATAAGTCCCTCCATCCCTTCTACTCGTACTCGTGCTCGTCCACGTCGAGACACGCTCGCGCGATGTTACCGAGGTAGCTCGAACAACGTCCGGATTTGCGCGACGCGACCCTCGACGTCGCTCATGACGAGCGTCTGAACCTTGCTCGTTCCGACACCCTCGACGCAGCGCGAGGCCGTCGCCGTGCCGTACAACATCGCGGTTCGCATGGTGCGCGGGTTGGGCTGCTCCTTCGCGAGGTGCGACGCGAGGTGGCCGATGAAGCCGCCGGCGAAGCTGTCGCCCGCGCCGGTCGGGTCCACCACCTCTTCGAGGGGGTAGCCAGGGACCGCGAAGATGCCGGTGTCGTCGAAGAGGAGGGCGCCGTGCTCACCGCGCTTGATGATGAGCGTGTGCGGTCCGCGCTTGCGGATGTCGGCGGCGGCGCGCCGGATGTTGTGAATGCCGGACAGCTGGCGGGCCTCTTCGTCGTTGATGATGAGGACCTGCACGCGGCCGAGGAGCGCAGCGAGGCGCTCGGGCTCGCCGGTGATCCAGAAGTTCATCGTGTCGGCGACGACGAGCTGCGGGCCTGCCATCGCGTCGAGCACCTGCGTCTGCAGCGCCGGATGGATGTTTCCGAGCAGGACGATGGGGCACGTCTTGTGCTCCTCCGCGAGCTTCGGCTGAAAGTCGGCGAACACGTTGAGCTGCGTGTCGAGCGTCGTGCGGCCGACGAGGTCGGCGTCGTAGCGGCCGGCCCAGCGGAAGGTACGGCCGGTCGCGCGCTCGATGCCGGAGGTGGAGACGCCGCGCGCCTCGAGCGTCGCGAGCGTGGATCCGTCGAAGTCGTCACCGACGACGGCGACGACGCGGACGTCGGTGAACGTCGAAGCGGCGTACGACGCGTAGGTCGCCGAGCCACCGACGGTGTTCGGAAAGGCGCCGGTGGGAAGCTCCAAATCGTCGAACGCCATCGATCCGACGATAAGGACAGGGACGCGGTTAAGGCTCACGGGATCTCCTTGGAAACGTTCATGGGCTTGGCCTCGGTGAGGAGCGCCTCGCAACGCATCGCCCAGCGCGTGCGCTTGCAGCGCTCGGCCAGGACGATGCCGCGGAGGCGTCCGTAGGCTTGTTCCACGTCGTCGTTGACGATGACGTAGTCGAAAAATCCATAGTGCGCGATCTCGCGCTTGGCCCCCTCGAGCCGGCGGACGGTGGAGGCTTCGTCCTCCGTCGCGCGTCCGCGCAAGCGTCGCTCGAGCTCGGCGAGCGAGGGCGGAAGCACGAAGACACCGATCGCGTCGGGGCGGTGCGCTTTGATTTGGCGCGCGCCTTGGTAGTCGATATCGAACAGCACACCTTCGGCCGTCTGCCGCGCGACCTCGATCTCCTTGAGCGCGGTGCCGTAGAGGTTGCCGTGCACCTCGGCCCACTCGGCGAACGCGTTCGCGCGGACCATCTGCTCGAAGGTCGGCCGCTCCACGAAGTGGTACTCGCGCCCGTCGATCTCCGTGGGGCGAGGCTTTCGTGTGGTGTGGGAGACGCTGAAGCGCAGCTTCGGAAACTCACTCCGCAGCCGGTTGCACAGCGTCGTTTTTCCCGCGCCGGAGGGCGAGGAGAGGATCAACAACAGGAAGTCGTCGGCGCGCTCATTCGACATTTTGCACCTGCTCTCGCATCCGCTCGAGCTCGACCTTCATCTCCACGACGTCTTTCGAGACGTCGGCGTCCTGGGCTTTGACCGACAGCGTCGTCGCCTCGCGCAGCGCCTCTTGCAAGAGAAAATCGAGCCTGCGCCCCTCCGGCTCGCTGCTCGCGGCGGAACCGCGCAAGGACGATGCGATCGTACGAAAGTGCGTGATGTGGGTCGACAGCCGGCTGAGCTCTTCCGCGACGTCGGCGCGGTCGGCGAGGATCGCGACCTCCGCCTCGAGGCGAGCAGGGTCGAGCCCGGAAAGGGCGAGTCGCGACAGCCGATCGTGCAGGCGCGCACGGAGCGCCTGGGGCAACGCGCCGGCGCGTGAGGCCGCGCGACCGAGCGCCACGAGCACGGCGTCCGCTCGACCGACGAGCTCGGCGGCGATCGCCGCGCCTTCTCGCGCGCGGTCACGATCGAGATCCGCGAGCGCGATGCCGAGTGCCTCTTTTGCGGCGGTGCGGGCGTCGATCGAGCGTTGCGTCCCGCCGAAGAGACTGGGCACCGTCGCGAGCAGCGACAGGGGAGGCGGCTCCGTGAGCCCGAGCTCACGTCCGACGTCCGCGAACGCACGCATCGCCGCGACGGCGCGCGCTCGATCGAGCTCGAACGCGCCTTCTCCGACGGCCTCGAAGGAGATCGCGACCTCGACGCGGCCGCGCCGCAGGCTGCTTCGCACGAGCTGCTCGACCCAGAGGGTCGCGTCGGCGAAGAGATCCGGGATCTTCGTGCGGACGTCGAGCGATCGCGCGTTCACCGAGCGAACCTCGACCATCACTCGGCTCGTCCCGAGCGGCGCGGAGCCCGCCCCGAAACCCGTCATGCTGCGCACGAGCAACGCCTCCGAGACCGAGTTGGAACGCCGTCAGCCGGCGTCGGCTTTGACCTGCGAGCCGGCGCCGCTGCCTGCCCAGAGCTCCGCCGTCACCTTCGCCGCGACCGACAGGCCGCTCTCGCGCAAGGCCTTCAGGTAAGTGACCGTCGGCGCGATGCCGTCTTCCCACTTCACCTGGGGCTCGTAGCCGAAGAGGTCTTTCGCGCGCGTGATGTCGCCGAGCGAATGGCGAATGTCGCCGGGTCGCGGCTCTTGGTGGACGACGTCGACGGGCTTGCCGATGACGCGGCCGATCTCCTGGACGAGCGCGTTGAGCGAGATGCGCCGGCCGCCGGCGACGTTGACAACCTGTCCCTCGAGCTTCTTCGGCGTCGCCGCTGCGAGCAGGTTCGCGCGCACGGTGTTCTTCACGAAGCAGAAGTCACGGGTCTGCTCGCCGTCGCCGAAGATCTCGATCGGCCGGCCCGAAATCGCGCGATCGACGAAGCGGGGAATCGCGGCTGCGTATGCGCCGTCGGGCGTCTGGCCCGGGCCGAACACGTTGAAGTACCGAAGGCACAGCGTCTCGATCCCGTAGAGGCTCGCGAACACGCGCATGTAGAGCTCGCCCGCGTACTTCGAGACGGCGTACGGCGAGAGCGCCTGCGGCAACATCGTCTCCCGCTTCGGCAGCTCTTCCGTTTCGCCGTAGGCCGAGCTCGAGGCGGCGAAGATGACGCGCTTCACCCGCGTGTGGCGGGCGACGTCGAGCACGACCACGGTGCCTTGGACGTTGGCCGAATCGCTCTCGGCCGGGCGCTGCACGCTCTTCGGCACGCTGCCGAGCGCGCCGTCGTGGAAGATGACCTCCACACCGGCGGCGGCTTTCGCGACCGCCTCCGCGTCCCGGATGTCGCCGGTGATGCGCTCGATCCGAGACTGATCGGCGATGCCGTCGAGGTTCTCCCAGAAGCCCGTCGCGAGGTTGTCGAGGACGCGCACTCGCTCGCCGGCGGCGGTCAGCGCCGCGACGAGGTTCGAGCCGATGAAGCCCGCACCCCCGGTGACGAGGTAGCGCGCGCCCGAGCTCATCAGGAGAGACCCTTGCGGCGCTGGATGTCTGCCATGACGCGCTGGTACTCGATCTCCCAGGTCGAGGTGCCTTCGGAGACGTGCTTCAGCTTGCCGCGGACCTCTGCGTCGAGCGCCTCGTCGAGCTCGAGGTACTTGCGCAGGACCGGCCGCATGTGGCGGCGCAGCTCGTGATCCTCGGCGAAGACCTCTTCGACGTTGGCGGAGTGCATGAGCATCTCGATGCACTGGTCGAGGAGGTAATCGAACATCTCCTCGCCGGTCTTGATGCCCTTCTGCTCGGCGGCCGCCTTCTTCACGCGACCGAACTCCGACTGCGGGAGGTTTCGCACCTCGAGCAGGTGTTTGGCGCGATCCGTCGACTCCTTGTCGGCCGCGAGATACGCATTGAACACGGACTCGAGGTCGCGCACGACCTCGTCCTTGCGCTCGGTTTCGATGTCCTTCGCGGCGAGGAGCGCTTTCACGAGCTCGTCGGAGAGGGGTTTGACTTTGCCGCTGTAAAGGCGCATGCGCGCGACGCAATCGCACAAAGCGGCGCTCGAGTCGATGGAGTTTTGCTGTTTTTCTCGCGCGCGCGCGACGGCGCGGGTCCCGCCTTGGGGCGTGCTCCCTGCGGTCGCACTGGGCACCCACGCCTGTGCGCGCCCTGCTCCATCCGGACGGCCTATTGCCGACGGCGGCCGATGGCCGCCTCCGGTGACGTCGGACGTCGGACGTCGCGCACCGCAAAGCGCAGGGCAGCTAGGCGGGTCGTGCGCGCGCGAGAAAATCAGCGCCGCTTGGGCTGAGCCATCGGGCGGACGCCGATCTTCAGGCGGCGCTTCACGGCGTGGCGCTGACGCTCTTTGTACTTCTCGTGACTTGCCTCGCCCTGCTCGTTGCCGAGCTCGGTCTGACGGTCGAGGACTTGGAACTCACAGAGGACGAACACGATCGGACCGAGCGACCACGCCGAGGGAGGAGCAAGCTCCATCGTCTCTTCCGGAAGGCGAACCGGCAGGTCGACCACGAAGTGAATGACCCGGTAGCTCTCGTCGGAAAACTGGTTGTCGCTCGGGGTAAACGCGTCGTCGGCGCCGGTCTGGAAATCTTTGCTCATCGACCGGAGGTGCGGATGGTCGAGGCAGTAGCGCCGAAAGTGGAAGATCGTGTTGATGCTCTCGCCGCCGAGCGTGAGCGAGAACGGAAACAGGTTCTGCGTCAGGTAGAGGAGGATCGGCAGGATGTCGTCGCGCGTTCGCGTGACGATGCGAAACCGAACCTTGTCGTAGATCTGTGACGCCGACGCGTCGCGCTTCGATAAGAGCTTCGTGTAGAGCGAGTCCTTGTTTTTCCGGCCGCCGACGAACTCGACGATCGGAAAGCCGGCGGAGAGCATGCCGCCCACCACGCGATAGACCTTCTCCTCCACGAGGTGGAAGACGTCTTGATCGCTCATCGGCAGGCAGAACAAAAGCTCGCGCCCGTCGAGGTGATGGATGATGTGCATCGCCTTCAAGATGGCGCACGCACACGTCTGCCGATGGCCTTTGCCGGAGGCCATGAGCATCAGCTCTTCGACGGTGGCGTCCTCGACGGGCTTCGGGATCGGGAAGTCGAATTGCCGTCGGAGGTAATTGACCGCCTCGTTACGGATGGTGTCGAGGCGCGCGCGATCCTGCGCGAGAGAAGGGCGAAACTCGTGTGCCTCGAGCAGCGCACGCGCCTCTTCTTCGGACTCGAGGTTGAGCCGATGCCAGTCGATGACCGAGTCGCCTCGAAGAAGAAGCCGCACGGACTCCAAGTCGTGCGGCGTGAACTCGTCGAGGCGCTTCAGGCGACCCAGGGGGCCGTCGGTCATGAACGCCATGGGAGGGGGACGGCAACGTGCCGTCAAGTCCACGAATCGGGAAGCCAACGTCGCGCGGGAAACCGAGCTCGTTCGAGGACGTCGCTTCCGTCGACGTCAGCCACGAGAGTTCTGTGCGCGCGTGGCCAGCACAACCTCTCAGGAGCCGGCCATCGGCCGGCGCCGCCTCGAGGATCCAAGTTGGATCAGGGCGCGCACAGCCCTGGGTGCCCAGTGCGACCGCAGGGAGCACACCCCCCAGGCGGGACCCGGGGCGTCGTGCGCGCGCGGAGGAACAACTACGCGTCTTGTTTGGGTTGCGCGGCCGGCGTCCGACCGAGCGAGAGCGTTCCGAGAAAAATCCCGACGGTCAGGACCACGACGACCGCATGACCGAGATAACCGCTGTACGCGATGGCACCGAACGGGGCGAGTGCAGCGAGCAACCAGGGAGTGATCTTCATCGATGGTGGGGCTCTGCGAAACGGGTGGTTACGGGGGTCGCGCTAGTGAGTCTCGCGACTAGGTACCAATGTAGGATAAGGTGCCACAGGCCCTGAAGCAGGGGCAAGTGTTAGCGACATCGCGTCAGAGCACGCAACCGAAAAAAGCTCTCAAGCGGTGGACCAGCCCGTGTCCAGTGTGGACTGTCATTGGAAACATGTTTCAAAACATGTGCTTATAGGTCATTTGTCATCCAACAAATGAGTGGGACAAGCGCGTCAAGCTGGACACGAAGGTAGCCGCCGGGACACATCGAAATAACGATTGAATTCCGCGCACAGGTCGGTCTTGAGATCGGCGCGATCGCGGCGTGCTCACCAAAGGGTGAGGCGTGTTTGCAAAGCGCGCGATTTCTCGAACGAAGTCGCCGTGACAGCTTGATTTCTTCCCCGCGTCCGCCTTCGGCGAACCGAGCCTCGGGGGAGCCGCCCCGGCCGGTCTCGCTTCGCTCGACGTGGCCTGCCCCACTCGGCTCGCTCTCAGCGGCCCTTGTTGCGGATCCGCTGGATCAGGAGCTGGATCGCCGAGTCGGGAAGGTTCGGATTCGGCGGCATTTTCTCGCCTTTGCCGCGCTTGATCGTGTCGAAGATCTGCTCATCCGTGACGGTGCTGAGCCAGTCGTCGCGCGTCAAATCCGGTGCGCCGGTCGACGGGCCGTTGGGGCCGTCACCGCGCCCTTGCGGACCGTGGCAATTGGCGCACGCGGTGCGCCATACCGTCTCCGCGCGGTTCGGCGGACGCTTCGGCTGAGGTGCGGCCTGGTTCGGCTGAGCCTGTTGCGCAGGCTGATCGGCGCGATCGTGATCGTTCGGCTGCCATTGTCGAACCTCACCGCGGCCCGGCTCGCAGCCGCTTCCGCCGATCGCGACCACGAGGAGCATCGCGCCCAAGGACCAACGGCAGTGGAGCCCAGCTAGCACGGGCGCGCACGTTAGCGGCCCGACCCGCGTGCCGCCAGGGGATCGCGTGGCGCACTGCCACGACGACAAAAAGAAGCACCCCCGCGGGCCGAAGCGCGCGGGGGTCCGACGAACGCGAGACGCGTTCGAGGTGGTCTTACTTCTTCACGGCCGGGTTACACGGGTCGACCGCGATCTTGCCGCCGTTGTCGACCGGGATGGGCTTGCCCTTGTCGTCGAGGACCGGCTTGTTCTTCACCGTCGCCTCGAAGAACGAGACGCGGCGGTTCTTCGCCTTGTTGTCGGGCGTGTCGTTGGCCGCGAGGGGCTTCTCCTCACCGAAGCCGACCGGCATGAGGCGCTTGCAGTCGATGTTGTGCGAGATGAGCCAGAGCGTCGCCGTCGTCGCGCGATCCTTGGAGAGCTGCAGGTTCATCGCATCGTCGCCGTCCGAGTCCGTGTGGCCCTCGATGCGGAGGAGCGTGGTGTCGGGGTTCGCCACCATGTACTTGCGAACCTCTTCCATGACCTCGTCGAAGCCGCCCTCGATGTCCGGCTCCGCGCTGCCCGTCTTGAACGGAAGCGGCGCGGGAAGATCGAGCTGGTTGCCGATCTTCTTGAGGCCCTTGAGGTTGAGCTTGCGGGGCTTCTTCTTCTCCGGCTTCGGCTTCGGCTCTTCCTTCTTCGGGGTCGGCTTGGGCTCCTCGGGCTCACCCGACTGGACCTTCACGGTGCAGCCGTTGAGAGCAAAGCTCGCCATCACCACCGCGGCGGACAGAACGGAGATGAGTTTACGCATAATCCAATTTCTCCTCGGAACGGCTCGCCTGATCCGCGCGCGCGGGGGCGACATAGTGCTGAGCTGGAGCGACGAGCCTCGATCGTCGAGAGCCGGTCGTTCCCTCAAGGTTTTCCTTCGACGCGTGCGCTGGATGGTCCTTCACACGCGCTACTTCAAGCTCGATCTTTTTTCGTAGGGGCGGAAGCTTCGGGCAACTGTGGTTCGCTGACAAGCCGCGAGCCCGCCCGGAGGCGCCTTTTGCCAAGCTCCGCGTTTCGAGCTCCTTCTACTGCCGGCGCAGTCGTGCCCTCCCTGTTTTCACAATGCGCTCGTCCATCAGACGCGCGAAAGGAGGACGGCGGCTCAGAGCGACCCGGCTTCCCCGGAAAACGGAGCGATGGAAGGCCGACGGCCACTCCGCTCGTGGTGGAGTGGCCGTCCAATCGGTGACCGATCGAGCGTGCGCTTCGATCAGGTGCCGCCGCCGGCACCGCCGCCGCCGCCCGTACCCTCGGTGCAGGGCGGGGGCTGCTCTTCGGCGGGCATGCCGACGCCGTCGAGCGTGACGACGGTCGCGTCGAAGCCGATGCCGATCGAGATGCCGTCGCAGATCGCGCTCGGATCCTGCGAGCCGTCCTTCATGATGTCGGAGGCCTGACGGATCTGGTTGAGGATGCTGTCGACCGCGCTGCCCTCGCAGAAGGACTCGTCGACGGCGCCGAGGACGTCCTTCAGCTGAAGGATGAGGTCTTCGGTGTCGAGGACGCCGGAGATGACGCCCTTCGTCGCGCCGCCGTGCGCGGAGTCCATCTCCATCGTGATGAGCGCGCTCTCGATGTTGAGGGCGAGATCGAAGCCGGCGATCGCGATGTTGAGCTCGACGGTGCCCTTGTCACCGGACACCCAGACGTTCTCGACGACGTAGGAGTTGTCGAACTTGACCTTCGCGCTGGTCGGGTCGGCCGGGTTGGTGAGGAACTCCGGCGCGGCCTTCCACGTGTTGCCGACGCCTTCCTTGCCCGCGAGCAGGAGCGCCTTGACCGGGTTGTAGTTCGCGCCGTCGCCGAGGTCCGTGAGGTTCAGCATCACGTTGAAGCTGCCCTCGGCGATCGCGCCGTTGAGCTCCGCCTCGAGGTCCGAGACGCTGGTCGCGGCGGCCGTCTTGATGATCGGCAGGAGCACGCGGCCGAAGGCGTTGTCGATGCCGTCGGTCCCGTCCGGAAAGACGTTGTTCGGGGCGGCGCTGCCGTTCGGCTTGCAGTGGTTGGAGAAGTCCTGGGCGGTGATCTGACCGTCGAGGTCGTAGCCGAAGTCCTTCCATGCATCGGGCGACTCCTGACCCGCGCGGGTCTTGGTGCCGATGTAGATGTGCGAGGTGCCGAAGACCATGCCCGTGCCGTCGCCGGGGCTCGCACCCTCCGGACGCTCCGGCGGCTGGAGGCCGGGGCCGCTCGGCGTCCCGCCGCCGCCACCGCCCGACCCGCCGGTACCGTCGTCGTCGCCACAGCCGACGGCGATCCCAATCACGCAGAACGACGCGAGGAGAAGATGAGAACGAAGCATACGAAGAACCTCCCGGCCGACGGGCCAGTGCGGGCCCGCCCTCATCCTGGACACGGGCGTGTGGAAGCATCCACCCACGCCCATCGCGCGTGAGAAGGACCCCACGCGTCGACTCAGTAAAACGCCGGTGCTCGCATTACATCAAGCACCGAACAAGTGGAAGAATCCTTTCGAGTCTAGCGCTCGACACGAAAGGCCATCAAGCGTAAGCCCGCCTCGTGACCGTCGAGTTCGTGCACCTGCACGTCCATAGCCAGTACTCGCTGCTCGACGGAGCCCTCCGCGTCAAAGACCTCGCTTCGCGTGTGAAGGGCATGGGCATGAAGGCCGTGGCGCTGACCGACCACGGCAACATGTTCGGCATCATCCAGCACTACCTCGCCTGCAAGGAGCAAGGCGTGAGTGCCATTTTGGGCTGCGAGGTGAACGTCGCCCGACCTCGCGCTCCGGGGGGCCCCCCGCCGAAGCCGTCGGCGTCCGCGGACCTCGGCGAGGACCTCCCGGTCGATCACCTGGTGCTCTTGGCGGGGTCGGAGCAGGGCTACAAGAACCTCGTCCGGATCGTGTCGGCGGGACACCTCGAGCCGGTGAGCTCGCGCGCGCCGAGCGTCTCGATCGACAAGATCGCCGCGCACAGCAAGGGCCTCATCGGCTTGACCGGGTGCATGGGTGGCGTCGCCGCGCAGCGGATCCTCGAGCATGGCGAGGGCGCGGGCCACAAGGTCCTCGCCGAGCTGCGCGACGTGTTCGAGCCGGGCGGGCTCTACGTCGAGCTGCAGGACCACGGCTTGCCGGAGCAGCCGATCGTCAACGGCATCCTCGCGAAGGCCGCCCGCGAGCTCGATCTGCGGCTGGTCGCGACGAACGACGTGCACTTCCCTGGGCGAGACGACGGCGAGAGCCAGCTCGTCTTGTCGTGCATCGCGCAGAACCGCGCGTTTTCGGATGCCCACGCCGGCCACCACGGCAGCTACGAGATGTTCCTCAAGTCGCCGGCCGAGATGGCGCAGTCGATGACCGACTACCCCGAGGCCATCCGGGAAACGCTGCCGATCGCCGAACGGTGCACGTCGTTCAAGCTGAAGCTCGGCGAGCCGATGTTGCCGACGTTTCCCCTGCCGCAGGGGTTCGACACCGACAGCTACTTCCGGCATGTCGCGCGCGAAGGCCTCGACCGGCGCTTCAAGGAAGGCGAGGCGATCGGCACCGTCGTCGATCAAGCCGCGTACAAGGCCCGTCTCGAGATCGAGCTCGACGTCATCTGCAAGATGCGGTTTCCGGGCTACTTCCTCATCGTCTGGGACTTCATCCGCTACGCGAAGGAGAACGGCATTCCGGTCGGGCCGGGTCGCGGCTCGGGCGCGGGCTCACTCGTCGCGTACGCGCTCCGCATCACCGACCTCGATCCGATTCCGTACAACCTGCTGTTCGAGCGCTTCCTCAACCCGGAGCGCGTCAGCATGCCGGACTTCGACGTCGACTTCTGCATGGATAGGCGCGACCGCGTCATCCAATACGTCGCCGAGAAGTACGGCAAACGCAGCGTCGGGCAGATCGCGACGTTCCACGAGCTGAAGAGCCGCAGCGTCATCAAGGACGTCGCGCGCACGATGGCCTTCCCCGCGAACGAGGCGCAGCGCATCGCGAGCCTCATCCCGCAGAAGGGCCCGGGCGTGATGTACACGATCCCGGAGGCGCTCGAGATCGAGCCGAAGCTCAAGGCGTTGATGGAGAGCGAGGCGAACGTCTCGGAGCTCGTCAAGCAGGCGATGAAGCTCGAGGGCCTCACGCGGCACGCCGGCATGCACGCCGCGGGCGTCGTGATCAGCGAGGGCGACCTCGACGATCACGTGCCGTGCTTCACGAACAACGGCCTCATCGTCACGCAGTATCACAAGGACGACGTCGAGAAGGCCGGCCTCGTCAAGTTCGACTTCCTCGGCCTCAAGACGCTCACCGTCATCGACATCGCCGAGAAGCTCGTCAATGCGCGTCCGGACCGCGGCCCCGACAACAAGTTCGAGATTTCGACGCTGAGGCTCGACGACAGAGAGACCTATCAGCTCCTCCAGTCGGGCGAGACGACGGGTGTGTTCCAGCTCGAGTCGAGCGGCATGCAGCAGCTCTTCAAGGATCTGCGGCCCGACGCGTTCGAAGACATCGTCGCCGCGGTGGCGCTCTATCGTCCCGGCCCGCTCGGCACCGGCATGGTGAAGGACTTCGTCGACTGCAAACACGGTCGCAAGCCCATCCAGAAGATGCACCCGCTCGTCGACGAGCTGCTCGTGCCGACCTACGGCGTCATCGTCTACCAAGAGCAAGTCATGCAGGTGGCCCAGAAGCTCGCGGGCTATTCGCTCGGCGGCGCCGATCTGCTCCGCCGCGCGATGGGCAAGAAGAAGCCCGAAGAGATGGCGAAGCAGAAGGTGACGTTCGTCGAGGGCTCCATCAAGAACGGCGTGAGTGAAGAGGACGCCGACCGCATCTTCGGGCTGCTCGAGTTTTTCGCGGGTTACGGGTTCAATAAGTCACACAGCGCCGCGTACGCGTTGCTCACGTACCACACGGCCTACCTGAAGGCGCACTACCCGGTCGAGTTCCTCTGCGCGCTGATGACGGCCGATCGCGAGAAGATCGAGAAGGTCGTGCGCATCATCGCGGAGGGCCGTGCGTGGGGTGTCGAGACGCTGCCGCCGGCGATCAACGAGTCGAAGATCGACTTCACCGTCGTCTACGAAAAGCCCAAGGACGATGCGCCCGCGAGCCGCGGCAAGCGCGCGAAGGTGCGTCTGAAAGACCCGTATCAGCCGAAGATCCGCTTCGGGCTGGGCGCGATCCGCGGCGTCGGCGAGAGCGCGCTGGAGGCGGTGCTCGACGCGCGCAAAGACGGACCGTTCTTGGATCTGTTCGACTTCGCCGAGCGCATCGACGCCAAGCGCGTGAACCGCGGCGTCATGGAGGCGCTCGTCTCCTCTGGCGCATTCGACACGACGCTCGGGCAGCGCGCGATCACGCGTGCGCAAGCGTTCGCCGCGATCGATCGCGCGCTCGAGCGGTCACGCAGCGCGAGCAAAGATCGCGAGATCGGTCAGACGAGCCTGTTCGGGCTCATGGCTGCGCCGGCGCCTGCCCAAGGCGGGGCTGCGGCAAACGGGAAGGATTACCCGCTCGTCGATCCGTGGGATTCGCGCGAGACGCTCGTGAAAGAAAAAGAGGCGCTCGGCTTCTACGTCTCCGGCCATCCGCTCGAGCGCTACGGCATCGAGCTCGGGCGCTTCGAGGTCACGCCCGCGAGCCAGCTCGCCACGATGGATCCATGGTCGAGGGTGCGCATCGCGGGCATGGTCGAGGGCTACCGCGTCCGCATTTTCAAAGGCGGCGGCGGCAAGATCGCGTTCTTCGTGCTGGAAGATCCCACGGGCCGCATCGAGGTGAAGGTTCGCGAGCGACAGATCGACACGTACGAGCCGGTGCTCACGAGCGGCGAGCCGCTGCTCGTCAGCGGCAAGCTCAGCTTCCCGATGGTGGAAGAGGGTGAAGACGAGCCGCAAGGCCCGCGCGAACCGACGTTGCTCCTCGACGAAGCGGTGCTGCTCACCGATGCCATTCGCGCGGAGGCACGCGCGGTTACCTTCCGACTGTCGGCGATGCGCCACACGCCCGCGCAGATCGCCAAGCTTCGCAGCGTCCTCGAATCGTGCGCCGGTGGTTGTTCCGTGCAGATCGCGATCGAGCTCGAAGGAAAGGCGGAAGCCCTCCTCTCCGTGCCGTCGATGCGCGTCGAACCGAGCGACGCCTTCTACGCGCAGATCGAAAAGCTCCTCGGCACGCGGGTGATCGAGCTGCGCTGATCCGTTCGTCGTGCGCGCGCGGAGAAACTAGCGCAGCGGCATCTGCTCGAGCTCGGCCGCCAGCGCGCTCAGATCGTCCGAGCGCGGATGGCCCGACCGCCAGATGAGGCGGAAGAAGTCGCCTGCGAACTTCGCTTTGGGGAGCGGCTCGACGAGGTTCTTCTTCGCGAGGTCGCGCTCGACGAAGTAGCGCGGCAAGACCGCGACACCTTCGCCGCGCTTCGCTTGTGCGGCGACGGCGGCGATGGTGCCGAGGCGTTGCACGCGGCTGAAGCGCCAGACTTCGCGCGGCGGGCGGCCGTCGAGGAAGTACCGAAAGAGCGGAAGGTCCGCGTGGATGTCGAGCAGGGTGTGGCTGGACGCGTCCTTCGAGGTCTTGAGCGGCAACCTCTGAAGAAGCGTCGGGGCGGCGACCAGCGCGTACTTCTCTTCGTGGAGGCTCGCCGTCTCGAGACCCGGATGCGAGAAGCGCGCGCTCGTCACGATGGCATCGACGCTTCCCGCGCCGAGCGCGGCGAGGAGCGCGTCGCTGTCGCCGAAGTAGAGGTGCAAGTTGCGCTCCGGCCGCGCGGTGGAGAGCGGACCGAGGGCCGGGACGATCCACGACATGCCGAGCTCGAAACGCGTGCCGAGGACGAGGTCGAAGGGCGGCGGCGACTCGGCCGTTGCAACCAGGCACCTCCGCGCCGCATCGAGCGCTTGCCGCGCGTGGGGCAGCGCACGCTCCCCGGCCTTGCTGAGGCGGCACGACCGCGTGGTGCGCACGAAGAGCCGCTCGCCGAGCTGCTCCTCGAGGCGCCGGATCCGATCGCTGAAGGCTGCTGGGGAGAGCGCGACCTCGCGGGCTGCGCGCCGGAAGCTCTTGTGGTGCGCAGCAGCCGTGAAACATCGCAGCGACTCGGTGTCAGGCAGGTGCATACGCTCCATCGTCGACGGTTCGGCGCTGCCGAACAATGCCGACGATGCCCGGTCAGACGACGCGATCGATCTCGGCTTCGGCTCGGAAGCGGTCGTCCTGGTGCTTCAGCAGCAGACCGAGGGTCTGACGCGCCGTCTCGGCGTCGAGGCTGCTTTTTCCGAGGAGGAGCAACGCGCGCGCCCAATCCAAGGTCTCGCCGATGCTGGGAGCCTTGCGCAGATCGAGGCGGCGAAGCGCATCGACGAAGCGGATGAGCTGCTCGGCGAGGGCTTTTTCGATGCCCGGGACGCGCTCTTCCAGGATCCGAAGCTCACGCTCGGGTGACGGGTAGTCGACGAACGCGTGAAGACATCGGCGGCGCAGAGCGTCCGTCATCTCTCGCGTGCCGTTCGTGGTCAGGACGACGAGCGGCGTGTGTTTCGCGCGGACGGTGCCGATCTCGGGGATCGTGACCTGCATGTCAGCCAGGAGCTCGAGCAAAAATGCCTCGAACTCCGGGTCGGCACGGTCGACCTCGTCGACGAGCAGCACGGTCGGAGTGTCGCTCTCGAGCGCGGCGAGGAGAGGGCGCGAGACCAGGAATCGGCGGTCGAAGAAGCTCGCTTCGGAGGACGCGACGGCGCGGACCGCGTCGGCAACCGTCGCGGATCCTTGGACGGTCTTTGCGAGCGCGTCCCGAACGAGGGTCGCGACGAGCATCTGCTTCGCGTAGTCCCACTCGTAGAGCGCCTTGCCCTCGTCGAGCCCCTCGTAACAGGAGAGCCGTACGAGCGTTCTTCCGAGAGCCTGTGCGGCCGCCTTCGCGAGCTCGGTTTTCCCCACACCGGGCGGGCCTTCGACGAGCACGGGACGGCCCAATTTCCCCGCCAACCACACCACGAGCGCCGTCTCGGGGTCGGCGATGTAACCCGTCGCGGCGAGGGCTCCACCCAGCAGCTCGGGCGTGCTGCCGTCGAGCGTCAGCGGAGGGTTGGAAGCGGCACCAGACACGATGGACTTCTACGCTTTGCTGGTTCCCTAGTAAAAGTATTCTCTCAGATGTCCGAAGACCGCGCTGATCTGGTTCGCGTCGATCCCACGGGGACGGCCCATCCGGTGGGCAGGATCGCGAGTCAGATGATGCGCGGGCGGCAGGGGATCTTCCGCGTGATGCCGGGGCCGAACCACCTCGTCTTCATGCGCCACGTCGGCGAAGACGGCCGGCGCGACGAGCACGACGGCGCGATCTGCCGCTTAGCGGGAGAGATCACGTTACCCGGGGCCATCTGCGACATCGTGTCGCTCATCGGGCAGGTCGCGTGGAAAGGCGAGCTCATCGTGATGAGCCCCAGCGCGACGCGCTCCGTGTACTTCGATGGCGGGCAGGTCATCTGCGCGACCTCGACGGCGGAGGGCGAGCGGCTCGGCGAGGTGCTCTATCGCTACGGCGCGCTCACGCGCGAGCAGGTCGACGCGACCGCGAAGGCCGTCAACAGCGAGCAACGCTTCGGCGAGAGCGCGGTGAAGCTCGGCTTCATCAGCCGCGAAAAGCTCTACCAGATCATGGTGAAGCAGACCGAAGAGGTCGTGTACGCCGTGCTGCTCGTGAGCGACGGGATGTTCTACTTCCTCGACACGTTCGACGAGAAGCGCCTGCCCGCGCACCTCAACTTGAGCGTCGGGTCGCTCTTGATGGAAGGCGTGCGCCGCATGGACGAGACGCGCTACTTCCGCGAGCGCATCCCGAGCGAGCTGCACGTTCCGGCGAGGGTTCCGGGCCGCGGGGCCCCGACCGACGAAGGCGCCGAGGTGCTCGCGCCCATCTACAACGCGATCGACGGCCAGCGCAGCGTCGCCGATATCTGCCGCGTCGTCGGCCAGGGCGAGTTCGAGGTGACGCACGCGATCTTCCAGCTTCTCCAATCGGGCGCGATCGTGGTGCAGCCGCCGAAGATCACGGGGCCCGCGGCGATCGTCGCGCGCTTCAACGAGGCCGTGAGTCTGCTGCTCTCCACGATCGATCAGTCCGGCCGCGGCCAAGAGGTACGCGAGCAGCTGTCGAGCTTTGCCACGGGGGCGGGCGTTTACGACGCGCTCTTCATGGGCGCCGGCCCCGCGCCCGACGGGACGCTGAACGTCGAAAGGATGCTCGACAACATCCAGATGCTCGCCGGCCCCGGGGAGGCGGGCGAGAACATGCTGTCGCAATGGCTGTACGAATACGCGTCGTTCGGTCTGTTCGTGTCGGAGCCCATTCTGCGGTCCAACGACAAGCAACACACCACCGCCCGCAAGGTCGGCGAGCTCATCGCGCCCTTGGCTCCCAAGTGACCTTGGCGTAAGACGCCGCGCGGATGCGCTCTTCGACCATCATGTTGTCGCGTGCTCGGCGCTGCGTGGGGACGCTCGTCGCCCTCGCCTCGCTCACCGGCGCGCTCGCGACGGGAACCGGGTGCTCCACCGTCGCGTCGAGCGGCGGGCCGAAGACGCTCACGTACACCGAGGACGCAAAAAAAGCGTACGAAGAAGCGATGCAGTCCTTCCGCTCGAAGGACTGGGAGAGCGCGCGGCCGCTCTTCGAAGAGGTGAAGAAGAAGTTCTCGCAGAGCCGCTATGCGCGCCTCGCCGAGCTTCGCCTCGCCGACATCGAGTTCGCGCAGGAGAAGTACACCGACGCGATCAGCCAGTACCGCAGCTTCGTCACGACCTACCGCACCGACCGCGAGGTCGAATACGCGCGGTACAAGCTCGCCAAGGCCCTCTACTTCGACATCAGCGACACGTTCCTCCAGCCCCCGGCGGAGGAGCGGGATCAAGCGACGACGCTCGATGCGCACCGCGAGCTCCGGGCGTTCGTGCGCGCGTTCCCGCGCAGCCGCTATCGCAAGGACGTCGACTACATGCTCGAGGTCGTCCTCGGCCGGCTCGCGCGCCACGAGCTCTACGTCGCGCGCTACTACCGAAAGCGCGAGAACTACGACGCCGCGATCGCGCGCATCGACTACGTGTTGAAGACGTACCCGAACTCCGGCCTCGACCCGGAGGCGCTCGTTCTCAAGGGCGAGACGCTCATGATGATGAACCGCCGCAAAGAGGCGAAGCTCATCTTCGAGCTGGTCGTGAAGGATTGGGGTGGCCCGTTCGGACAGGACGCGAAGGCTTTCCTCGAGGAGCTCAAGAACCCCTCGCAAGATCCGCCCGATATCAAGCGCCCGGCGGATCCCGGCCCGCCGGCGCCGAAGCCCGATCCGAAGAAGACGACGCCGGCGGCTCCTGCACCGCCCGCCGCGCCGAAGAAGCCGTGAGCACCCCCGAGCACGGTGTCCGCTTCGAGCTGGTCCTCGAAGAGCGGGAAGGGGAGCGCGCGGTGTATCAGGGCTTCGCGTTCACGCCCGAACGCAGCATCCCGCTGGTCGTGGTGGCGGAGATTGCCTCGGCGAAGGCGCGCATCGGCGGCGAGGAACGTCCGGCGAACGCCGACGCGCTCGAGAAGGCGGCAGCGGCGCTGGTGCGAGCCGCGACGCGCGCGGAGCTCGCCGAAGGCGCAGCGGTGCCGCGGAAAATCGTTCGCTGGCGAGCGCTCTGACGAGGTCTTCGCTCTCCGAGCGAAGACCTCGTCGGCTACAGGCTTCGGGCTCCGGGCTTCAGCGAGCCCACGCAACGGGACCGTCGAGTCTCACCCGAAGCCTCAAGCCCGACGTCCGTAGCCCCGAGGGTTTCGCCCGCTGGCGAAACCCGAGTCACGCCTTCTTGCCGACCGGCGTGCCTTTGAGACCGCCGGCCGTGGTCCACCCGCCCTCCGGCCCTCGTGAGAGGAACGCGAGGTTGAGCTTTCCTTTGCCGATCGGGATGCTGAGGCCCTCGGCCCATTTCGCGGGGGCCGGAAGCGGCAGCGTCTTGTGGCCCTTCGCCGTCTCGAGACCGGAGGCGTCGGTGCTGAAACAGGCAATGCCCTCCGACGAGAGGGTCGTCACGACCTGGCTCGGGATGAGCGGCGCGATGACGACGCGAACGCCGTCGCGACCGAGCGGGCTGTCACCCACGCGGCGCACGTCGTCGAGCGTCGAGAGGATGAGTGCCCAGCCGTCGCCCGAGGGCTTCGTGTTGGGGACGATCGGCGTCTCCAAAATTTCGAACGTCGTCGCGTCGCGGAACGGCTCGCGCGGGGAGGGAAGAGCCGGCTTCTTCGCCGACTGCGTCTCGGTTCCCTTCTTGTCGCGCAGAACGAGGACGTCGTCGGTCGGAAGCGCGCGCGGGACAGTCACGCGAACGGGGCGCTTGAAGCTGCGCGGATCCCCGACGACACCGGTCGCGACTGCGTAGGCGAGCGTCTCGGCCGAGGCGACAACGAAGCGTGGCGAGCCCGCGGTGCGCGGCTCCGGATCCGACGTGCGGATCGAGAGCGAGCCCTTCGGAGGCGGGTACACCTCCGACGAGATGACGCGGGCATCGGGCTCGATGACACGTGCGCCGGTCGCGACGAGATCCACGAGGGCGCCCGACTGTGCGAGCACCTCGAGCACCTGGCGCGACGGCGGCGACACCAGCAGATCGAGCCGCGACGGAACGCGCTTCGACTTGAGGAGCATCGCGGCGGCGAGCATGTCTCGCAGCGTCGTTCCGCTATCGCCGCCGAGGACGACCTGCGACACCGGCTTGCCCGCGAGATCGCGTACCGGGCGGACGGTCCCGTCCTCATCCATGAGGAGCGGATCGACCGCCGACAGATCGATGCTGACGACCTCTTCGCACGGGGCGCCGGGGTCGGGGACGATCGCGCGGTGTGCCTTGCTGCGACGCTGATCGCGGAGGAACACCTCCGTCTTTTCGTCGCTGACGAAGATGGCCGCCGCGGCGCCGACCTGCGGGGCGATCCCGGCGAGGACGCTGCGCTCCGGGACGGAGAGCAGGCGCGCGCTCGGGCCCGCGAACTCGAGGACGACGGGAGCGTGATGCTCCTCTTCGATGCGCTTGACGCGCTCGTCGAGGCCGCGCCGCATGAGCTCGAGCGCGACGTCGCGAGCGCAGACGAACGGCCGCGGCCGGCCGGAGAGGTGAATCTGGACGCTGCGCGGCGGGCGTAGCCACACGGTACCGGTCGCCAGCGCCTGGCCGAGCATCGCCGGAGACACGACGAGCGCGAGCATCCCGACACCGCCGACCGTCGCGAGGCGCGGATCGTCGGTCAGCGCCAGGCGCGCGGGTGCGGCGAACCGCTCGAGGTGCACCGGCCCGGGGAAGCCGATGCCCGGTCGCGCGATCTGTACACTGTACGCGGGAAGCTCGGGCGGGGTGCTGCCGGCGCCGCGCTCTTCCGTTTGCGCGAGCGACGACGCGTCGGTGACGCAGGTGCCGTCGTAGGCGACCGCGACTTCGACCGGCGTCTTCTTCATCCCGAGCGCGAGCGCTTCGGCCAAGGCGCGCGCAGGAGCGCGCGAGAGGATGACCTGGTCGACCTTGACCTGAACGACCTCGCCTCGAAGCTGCGGATCCGGTGCTCGCCCCGCGAGGATTTTCTGAGGCATCGTGCGGGGAGGATCCCCAGCTCGTGCGCGCATGTGCCGTCGTTTCCTTCTTCGGCGTGGGTCGAACCCACGCGCCAGCCCAACAGCGTTCTGCGTGGGAGGCCCACGCCTCGGCGCCGTTCGCGCAATCCCTTGCGCGAAACGAGAGCAGGTTCCGCGATGGGAAGACCCCCCGCGCCACCAGCACCGCACGGGAACTCCCCATGCGCTGGAAACAGCACAACGCCGAGCGGTCACGCACGTTAGCCGCTCGATTGCTGGGGGGTCAAGGCGGCAAGTTGAGGGGCGCCTGGACCGGGGCATCCACCGATTTTTTCCGGGACGCAAGATGTAAAGCCCGACAGCTTACTTTACGTGTGGGTGTCCCGGCCGGTAGAGTCTGGGCTCGGTCGGAAGCTTCGTTTTCTGCGCGTTACCGGAGGGTCATGTTCCAGTCCCTGCTCAAGGAAGTCGTCGATGGCGTCGAGGGCGGTCTCGCAACGTTGGTGATGGACTTCGAGGGGATCGCGGTCGACAGCTACGCGAAGCCCGACCCGCCCGTCGAGTTCGACATCCAGACGATCGGCGCGGAGTTCAGCGTCGTCTTGAAGTCGATCCAGCGTGCATCCCAGATGCTGGAGGCTGGCGAGCCGGCCGAGGTCACGATCCAAGCCGAGAAGGTGACGACCGTGATTCGCGTCGTGTCGGACACGTACTTCGTCGCCCTGACGATGACGCCCGACGGCAACATCGGAAAGGGCCGCTACCTGCTTCGCACGCGCGTCCCGACGTTGCTCAAAGAGCTGTCCTGAGGCAGCGGCATCGGCGATCGCATCGGGTCCGCGCGTGAAGATCCTCGTGCTGTCCGGCCCCAACCTCGATCGGTTGGGGACGCGCGAGCCGGCGATCTACGGCGGCGTGACGCTCTCCGCGATCCACGCGCGGCTCGAAGAGGTCGCGCGTGCGCACGGCGCGACGATCGACGCCAGGCAGACACCTCACGAAGGCGACCTCGTCGCGTGGATCGGGGCGGCCCGCGACGACGGATTCGCAGGCATCCTCATCAACCCCGGCGCATACACCCACACGTCGATCGCGATCCTCGACGCGCTGCGCGGCGCGGACCTTCCCGCGGTCGAGGTGCATCTGTCGAACCCCGAGGCGCGTGAGGCATTTCGCAGACGGTCGTTCACCGCGCGCGCGTGCGTCGGAAAGGTGAGCGGCTTCGGTGCGCGGTCGTACGAGCTCGGCCTCGAGGGCCTGGTCGGCGTCATCACATCACGCGGCGCGTCGGCGCGAGGTGATTGAGGTGACGGTCGCGATTTGGTAGTGCACCGGGCGAGTTCGTTTCCGCGCAGCACACCGCGCGAACCTCGCGCACGAGGAAGCAGGGAGCCTTGGTGGACATCGATATTCCGCAGCTGAAAGCACTGCTTTCGGCATTGGTCGACGGCGGCGTCACCGAGTTCGAGTTCGAGGACGAAGCCGTGCGGCTTCGCATCAACCGCGGCCCGTCGAAGGAGGTCGTGGTATCGGCTGCGCCCCAGTTCGTCGGGTCGCTCATGCCCCAGGCTGCCGCGAGCTACTCGGTGGATGCGGGCCCCGCGAGCGTCCCACCGATGAGCGTTCCCGCCGCGTCGGTCGCTGCGCCCGTCGCCGACGACGCGAACGTCTTCTTCGTCACGTCGCCCTTCGTCGGAACCTTCTACCGGCAGCCTTCGCCGGACGCGCCGCCCTTCGTCGATGTCGGCACCAAGGTTCGCGAGGGTCAGACCCTGTGCATCGTCGAAGCGATGAAGCTGATGAACGAGCTCGAGGCCGACGCCGCGGGCGTCATCGTCGACTGCCTCGTCGAGAACGGCAAGCCCGTCGAGTTCGGCCAGAAGCTCTTCAAGCTCAAGCCCGCCTGAGCCGTATCCGATGTTCAAGAAAGTCCTGATCGCCAACCGCGGCGAGATCGCGATGCGCATCCTGCGCGCGTGCCGGTTGCTCGGCATCCGCACCGTCGCCATCCACTCGACCGCAGACGCAGACGCCCTCCACGTGCGCTTCGCCGACGAGGCCGTGTGCGTCGGCCCGCCCGAGCCGGGAAAGAGCTACCTCAACATCCCGTCGATCATCGCGGTCGCCGAGGTGACGAACGCCGACGCGATCCACCCCGGGTACGGCTTCTTGAGCGAGAACGCGAAGTTCGCGGAGCTCTGCAAGAAGTGCCGCCTCACGTGGATCGGGCCGTCTCCCGACGCGATGATGAAGTGGGGTGACAAGGTCACCTCGCGCGAAAACGCGACGCGCTTCGGCCTTCCGCTGCTGCCGGGCACGGGTGTCCTCAAGGACGCGGAGGACGCCGAGGCGCGGGCACAGGAGATCGGCTTCCCCGTCATTCTCAAGGCCTCCGGTGGCGGCGGCGGGCGCGGAATGCGCATCGTTCGTAACGTCGGTGAGGTGCGCCGCGCCTTCGAGACCGCCCGCCACGAGGCCGAGATCGGCTTCAAGAATCCGGACGTCTACCTCGAGCGCTTCATCGAAGAGCCGCGCCACATCGAGTTCCAGATCCTGGCCGATCACCACGGCGGCGTTTGGACGCTCGGCGAGCGCGAGTGCTCGCTCCAGCGCCGCCACCAGAAGGTGATCGAAGAGGCGCCGAGCCCCGTCATGACGGAAGAGCTGCGCACGGAAATCGGCGAGAAGATCCGGAACGCGATCGGCTCGACCGGCTACACGTCGCTCGGGACGCTCGAGTTCCTGATGGACGAGAAGAAGAACCTCTACTTCATGGAGATGAACACGAGGGTCCAGGTCGAGCATCCCGTCACCGAGATGACGACCGGCGTCGACCTCGTCGAGCTGCAGATCCGCGCTGCCGCGGGGGAGAAGCTCAGCGTCCCCGACACGCGCCCGTGGAGCTTCCGCGGCCACGCGATCGAGTGCCGCATCAATGCCGAAGATCCGAAGTCGTTCGCGCCGTGGCCCGGCCTCATCTCCGGCTACCACCCGCCCGGGGGCGGTGGTGTTCGCGTCGACTCCGGCGTGTACGGCGGCTTCCGCGTCCCGCCCAACTACGACGCCCTCCTCGCGAAGGTCATCACCCACGCGCCGACGCGCGCCGAAGCGATCGCAAAAATGCGCGTCGCCCTCGACGAATTCATCATCGAAGGCATCCGCACCAACATCCCGCTCCACCAAGCGCTGCTCCGCGAGCCCGCCGTCCTCGACGGCAACATGAGCACGCGAACCATCGAGCGCGTCGTGGCGCGCGGCTTCTAGCGCGGAGGCGATCCGAGGGGGCCCAGAGGAGAGGGGTCGCCAAGGGCGCCAAGAGAAGAAAGAGGAGGGAGAAGAGGGATTTTTTGGAGTTCCTACGAACCTCCTCTTTCTCTTTCTGCCCCTTGGCGCTCTTGGCGACCCCGCTTCTTCCGGCTTCTCTCAGTGCGCGCCGGCTCTCGAACGTGCGAGCGCTCAACGCGGCCCGCTCCGTGTGGTACACCGCGCGCGCGTAGCTCCGCTTGGTCGGGGCTCTTTGCGAGGTTACCAAACCCATGACCGTATCCATGCCGAACGGGCAGAAGCTGCCGCGGGCGACCGCGACGAACGGCGCGCCCCACCTTCAACGCGATTTCAGCCGCTGGATCGACGCCACGCGGGATCCGTCCGAGCTTCGCCTCGGCTTCGAAGGTTTCCGTTACGAAGACCTGTTCGCGCCCGAAAAGCTCGCGGAGCTGTCGAAGATTTTCGAGCGCGAGCTCGAGACGACCGACCTCGCGGCGTTCACGGCCCTCGTGGAGCTGCGCACCAAAGCGGCGGACGCCAAGGGGCCGCAGGCCGTCAGCGACGCGCTGCTCGCGGTTGCTCCGCACGTGTCCTCGTTCGTGGCGAAGTTGTTCCGCGTCGAGGAAGAGACGCGGTCGATCCGTGAAGAGGTCGAGGGGCGGCGCCTGCTCTGGGACTTCAAACGCGAGTTCGTGAAGAAGCGCATCTTCAAGCCGAACGCGTCGCGCGCGTTCCTCGGTCGCGCGAATTCCAGCACCGATCCGGCGAAGCTCGCGGCGTCGGTTGCGATGCGCGCGCTCGCTGCGATGGGTGCGCCGGAGAGCCTGCTCGGCACCGGCTCGGCGGAAGAAGAGACGGCCGTCGCCGCGGCGACACTTCGCATCCACGAAGTCGACGACACCGGCCGCAAAGCCGCGAAAGCCGGCGGCGCGCATTGGACCGACGACCTTCACGCGCGTGCTGCAGCGATGCGCTCCGCGCTGAAGGCCGCATCGCTCGGCCCCGACGTCGACAAGGTCGTCGCGGTTGCCGGGGCGCAGCCGACCGACGCGGAAGACGTCGAGGTTTCCGGCTTTGCAATGGATGCGGTCGAGGCCTGGCTCGCGGCTCGCCGCCAAGAGCACACCGATCCCGCGCACAAGTGGCCGACGCTGAAGGCGCCGCACAACATCGACGCCATGCAGCTGGTGAAGCTGCGTCGCCCCGACGAGAAGCTCCCGGAGCTCTTCGTCGGCCCCGAAGGCGAGAGCCGCGCGCGTGACGGCTTCGCGCTCACCGATCGACGCATGGGGCCGCGCGGCATCGAGCAAGAGGTCGACTACTGCCTCCTCTGCCACGACCGCGACAAGGACTCGTGCTCGAAGGGCTTGCGCGAGCCGAAGTCGACCGCGATCAAGAAGAACCCGCTCGGTGTCTCGCTCGCAGGCTGCCCGCTCGAGGAGAAGATCTCCGAGATGCACACGATGCGCGCGAAGGGCGACGTCATCGCGTCGCTCGCGCTCGTCTGCATCGACAACCCGATGCTCCCGGGCACGGGTCACCGCATCTGCAACGACTGCATGAAGGCCTGCGTCTTCCAGAAGCAGGAGCCGGTGAACATCCCCGAGGTCGAGACGTCGGTCCTCTCCGACGTTTTGAACCTGCCGTGGGGCTTCGAGATCTACGGCTTCCTCACCCGATGGAATCCGCTCAACATCGCGCGGCCGCACGCGCGCCCCTACAACGGCAAGAACGTCCTCGTCGTCGGCCTCGGCCCGGCGGGCTACACGCTCTCGCACCACCTCACGCAGGAGGGCTTCGCGGTCGCGGCCGCCGACGGCCTCAAGATCGAGCCGCTCCCGGTCGAGCTCACGGGTGATGCGACGCGCTCACCGCGCCCGATCAAGGACTACAAGATGCTCTACGAAGAGCTCGACGAGCGTGTGCTCCTCGGGTTCGGCGGCGTCTCCGAGTACGGCATCACGGTTCGCTGGGACAAGAACTTCCTCAGCGTCCTCTACATCACGCTCGCACGGCAGAAGCTCTTGCGCATCTTCGGCGGCGTGCGCTTCGGCGGCTCGATCACGCTGGAAGATGCGTGGAGCTACGGCTTCGACCACGTCGCGATCGCGGCGGGCGCGGGCCGGCCGACGCTCATCAAGCTGAAGAACAACCTCGCGCGCGGCATCCGCAAGGCGTCCGACTTCCTGATGGCGCTGCAGCTGACCGGTGCCTACAAGCGCTCGGCGCTGGCGAACCTTCAGGTGCGTTTGCCCGCGGTCGTGATCGGCGGCGGTCTGACGGCGATCGACACGGCCACCGAGCTCATCGCCTACTACCCGATCCAAGCCGAGAAGACGGCCGAACGCATCGAAACGCTCATTCGCGAGCGAGGTGAAAAGGCGATCGTCGAGATGTTCGACGCGGAGGAGCGATCCTTCATCGCCGAGCAGCTCGGCCACGCCGCGCAAATTCGCGAAGAGCGCGCCAAGGCGAAGGCCGAGGGACGCACGCCGAACTTCCAGCCGCTCATCGACACCTGGGGCGGTGTTTCGATCGTCTACCGAAAGCGCGTGCTCGACTCGCCGGCCTACCGCCTCAACCACGAAGAGGTCGCGAAGAGCCTCGAGGAAGGTGTCCGCTACATCGAGAACCTCTCGCCGATCGAGGCGGTCCTCGACGAGGAGAGCGCGGTCAAATCGATGAAGTTCACGCGCCAGGTGCTCGGCGACGACGGCAAGTGGGTGGAGAGCGCCGAGGTCGTCGAGCTCCCCGCGCGCACCGTCTGCGTCGCCGCCGGCACGCAGCCGAACGTCACCTACGAACGCGAGTACCCGCACTCGTTCAAGTTCGACAAGTGGAACCAGTACTTCCAGCCGCACAAGGCCTACGTCGACGACGCCGGCAAGCTCCACGTGGAGCAGGTCGACGACGCGAGGGAGGGGTTCTTCACGAGTTACGACGATGGTCGTCACACGGTCAGCTTCTACGGCGACAACCACCCGCACTACGCGGGCAGCGTCGTCAAGGCGATGGCGAGCGCGAAGGACGCGTACCCCTCGGTGCGCGAGCTCTTCCGCCTCGATCTCGCGCGCCTCGACGAGACGCCGCAGGCTTCGCGTGACGCGCAGCTGGCAGCGTTCTTCACGAAGATCGACGACGATATGACGGCGACCGTCCATGCGGTGAACCGCCTCACGCCGACGATCATCGAGGTCGTGGTTCGAGCGCCCGCCGCCGCGCGGAAGTTCCACCCGGGCCAGTTCTATCGGCTGCAGAACTTCGAGGCCTTCTCCCCGCTCGTCGAGGACACCGCGCGCGAGGTCTTCGGTGCCGACGCGACGACGACGCGCCTCGCGATGGAAGGCATCGCGCTCACGGGTGCGTGGGTCGACAAGGAGAAGGGCCTTTTGTCGCTCATCGCGCTCGAAATGGGCACCTCGACGCGCCTGCTTTCGACCCTCACGGTCGGCGAGCGAGTCATCGTCATGGGTCCGACGGGCACGCCGACGGAGATCCCGGAGCGCGAGACGGTGCTGCTCGCCGGCGGTGGGCTCGGCAACGCGGTGCTCTTCTCGATCGCCAAGGCGCTGAAGAGCCGCGGCGCCCGCGTCGTGTACTTCGCCGGCTACCGCAAAGGCGAAGACCTCTTCAAGCAGGACGACATCGAGGTCGCGACCGATCAGGTCGTGTGGTGCACCGACTCGGGCAACGAGATCGGGCCGCGCCGCGACCAAGATCGGCACTTCCGGGGCAACATCGTGCAAGCGATGACGGCCTACGCGAAGGGCCAGCTCGGCGGCGAGGTCGCGAAGCTCTCCGAGGTGTCACGCATCATCGCGATCGGCTCGGACCGCATGATGAAGGCCGTTCGCGAGGCGCGTCACGGTGTGCTCCAGGCGTACTTGAACCCGCGGCACGTCGGGCTCGGCAGCATCAACTCGCCGATGCAATGCATGATGAAGGAGGTCTGCGCGCAGTGCCTCCAGCGTCACGTCGATCCCGAGACCGGCAAGGAGACCTTCGTCTTCACTTGCTACAACCAGGATCAAGAGCTCGACCGCGTCGACTTCGACAACCTCAACGCGCGCCTCAAGCAGTCCAGCGTGCAGGAGAAGGTGTCGAACGGGTACCTGGACTACCTGTTCGGTCTGGCTCCCGATCTTCGCAAAGTCTGAGGGCGCTGGTCGTTCGACCGCTCCTCCGAATGGGCCGCCTCCTCGCGGCCCATTCGCGATTTCCGGGGTTCGACGGGCCGAATCGTCGCCGATTCGTTTCCCTTTCAGATCGTTTCAGACGCCGATCTGCAGCTTGTTGGCATCGTTTCGGTGCCGCTGTGGCGTTCCCCGCCCGAGCGGGCAATCTCCCTTACGAACTGCTCGGCCTGCCCGAGCGATAGCTGCGAGGTTCTTCATGAAGTCGATTCGAGCCCGCTTTGCTTGCGTGTTGGCGTTGAGCTTCGTCGTGGCATGTGGTGACGACTCCGCCCCCGTCGGTGGCGGCGGCGAAGGTGGTGGGACGGGTGGTAGCGGCGCGTCCGGCGGCGGAGGCGAAGGCGAGGGCGCCGGTACACCGATCAACGGCGGAGGCGGTGAGGGTGGTGACGGCGGTGGAACAACGGATCCGCAGGTCGCCGAGATCACCATCGAAGCCAAAGGCTTCTGCACGGAGAGCTGCTTCTGGCTCCACATCGGCGAGACGCGTCAGCTCATCGCGCACGTCCTCGATGAATCGGGCAACGAGCTCACCTTGCCGATCACCTGGTCCGTCAACGACGACGCGATTCTCAGCGTCGATGCGAATGGGCTCACCGAGGGCCTGACTGCCGGTCCCGTGGTCGTCACGGCGACGGCCGGCGGCGTCAGCGGGACGGCCGACATGGAGGTGCTGCCGGCCGAGGTTGCGTCGATCGAGATCACGCCGAAGCTCGCGCAGCTCGGCGCCGTCGGGCAGACGCAGGCCTTCACTGCCGTCGCGTACGACGGAGACGGCAACGAGCTGCCGGACGCAGAAATCAGCTGGCTCACCGCCAACCCCGACGTCGCATCGATCGACGCGAACGGCGTGCTCACCGGCGTCGGTCAGGGTCACACGATCGTCCTCGCGGGCAGCGGATTCGCCGAAGGCTGGGCCGAAGCGATCGTCGTGAGCCCGGTGCCGACCGGTCAGCCGTGGGTCGTGTCGAGTATCGCCGGCGGCGGTCCGCACGGCTGCGCGGTCCATGGCGCGGGCGACCTGTCTTGCTGGGGCTGGAACTACTTCGGCCAGCTCGGCAACGGCGAGTTCCTCGGCTCGACGGAGTTCGAAGACGTCGCGGTCCCCGTCGTGGGCGACCAGACCTGGGCCTCGGTCACGGCCGGCCTTTATCACACGTGCGCCCTCACCACCGCCGGTGCCGCCTATTGCTGGGGCTCCGGCTCGTCAGGCGAGGTCGGCACGGGTGATCCGACCATCCTCGGCTCGCCGACGCCGTTCCAGGTCGTCGGCGGTTTGACGTTCTCGCAGATCTCCGCCGGCGGTTCGCACACCTGCGGCATCACGCCGACCGGAGCCCTCTACTGCTGGGGTGGCAACTTCAACGGCGCCGTCGGTGACGGCACCACGACGAATCGTTTCGCGCCGGTTCCCGTCGCGGAGGGCTCGACGTTCCTCGACGTCGCGACGAGCCTCTGGGCGACGTGCGCGGTTCGCAGCGACAACGCGGTCCTCTGCTGGGGTGAAAACGCGCAAGGCGAGCTCGGCAACGGCACGCCGCTCGGCACGGTGGCGCTGTCTCCGGGGCTCGTCTCCGGCGGCATCGAGCTCACCAACATCGACGCGTACGGCTCGACGTTCTGCGGCGTCGCGCCCGACCAGCACGTGCGGTGCTGGGGTCGCAACGACACCGGCCAACTGGCCGACGGCACCTACGACCACGCGCTCGAGCCGCTCGACCTCGACTCGACACGCACGTTCTCGGCGGTCGCGGCTGGCGCGCACCACGTCTGCGCGATCGCGACGACGGGTGAGACGTATTGCGCAGGCGACGGCTTCTACGGCCAGCTCGGTAACGGCCCCCTCGACGGTTCCACCTCGCTCGTCGAGGTCACCGGCGACCTGAGCTTCGTCGACATCTCGGCAGGCTCGCACTTCACCTGCGCCCGCGTCGCGTCGGGCGGCGCCTACTGCTGGGGCAGCGCCGACTCCGGTCAGCTCGGCACCGGCTTCGGCGGCCCGGGCCACTTCGCGTCGGTCCCCTGGCCGATGGCTACGCCGTAACGAGCGAGGCGTCGGAAGATAGAGAGAGAGGGGTCGCCAAGAGCGCCAAGGGCAGAAGGAGAAAGAGGAGCGAGAGGGTTTTGTTCGGTAACCGAACCCCCTCGTAGTCTCACCTCTCTCTTCTTCCTCTCTCTGCCCTTGGCGCCCTTGGCGACCCCTCTGTCTTTTCTCTCAGGGAGCAGGCGCGCGCACGAGCGGGGTGAACGCGGCTCGGAAGGCGTCGGACCACGGGGTGGGGCGGTTCGTGGTGTGGTCGAGGCGGACGAGGCGTGTGGCGCCTTCGGCGTAGACGACGTTGCCGTGGACGCTGTGGACCTTCGCGTCGATCGACAGGCTCGAGTTGCCGAGATGGGTCGGCATGAGCTCGACGCCGACCTCACCCTCGCCGCGGAAGGGCGCGCGGTATTGGATCCGGTGCTCCGCGACGACGTGCCACTTGTCGGGGTTCTTCTCGAGGCCGTCGTCCCAGTGGAAACCGAGCGCGTTGAAGAGCTCGCCGCGCGCTCGTTCGATGAAGAGCAAGTAGCGCACGTTGTGGAGGATGTTGAGCGCGTCGAGGTCGTCGAAGTAGACGCGCTGAACCGACCGAAACGGTGAGGTGATCTTCATCGCGGCGGCCGGTTCTTACGGCCGACGTTCTCCGCGCGGAAGGCCGACGGGCACAGCTCGTTGACCCCGCACGCGCTGCACGCGGGCTTGATCGCGAAGCAGACACGCCGGCCGTGGAAGATGAGCACGTGCGAGAGCGGGTCCCATGTCTCGCGCGGGAAGAGCTTGCAGAGCGCGGGCTCGATCTTCTCGGGCGTCGTCTCTTTGGTGAAGCCGAGGCGCTGCGAGAGGCGCTGCACGTGCGTGTCGACGACGACGCCGTCGGGGATGTTCCACATCACACCGAGCACGACGTTCGCCGTCTTGCGCCCGACACCGGGGAGCTTCACGAGCTCGTCGATCGATCTTGGAACCTCGCCGCCGTGTCGCTCGACGATGCCTTTCGCGAGGCCGACGATGTTCTTGCCCTTCTGGTTGTACATCCCGAGGCCGCCGGACCGGAGCGTCTCGGAGACCTCCGCGACCTCGGCTGCCGCGAGCGTCTTCGCGCTCGGGTACTTCGCGAAGAGGGCAGGGGTGACCTTGTTGACGAGCTTGTCCGTCGTCTGCGCGCTGAGGACCGTCGCGACGATCAGCTGGTACGCGTCTTTGTGGTCGAGCTCGCAGTGCGCGTCGGGGTGGAGCTGCTGCAGCTTCTGAAAGATCTCCACCGCGCGCTCTTTCTGCGCAGCGAGGCCCTTCGGCACCTTGGCGATGGGCCGCCCCGGGACGGAGGCCGCACTGGGTGCGACCTTCCGTTTCGGGGCTGGTTTCGCTTGCTCCCCCGCGCGCGCACGACGGCTTGGGTCCCGCCCGGGGGGGGTGCTCGCTGCGCTCGCACTGGGCACCCAAGCCTGTGCGCGCCCTTTGGTTGCCTTGTTGGGGGCTTTAGATGACGAACGGGCGCTTTCTCGCGTCTTGTTCGTCGAGGAACTTTTCGATGCTCGCAAGGCCATCTTCGACCGAGTCCTGCACGATGCGCAGGATCCTGTTGGGCTCCCCCTTGAGGGCTTCGTAATAACCCTGCCGCTCTTTGGCGTGGATGATCGCCGGCGGGTAGCCCGCCCGGTAGAGCAGCAGGTTCATGAAGAGGCGGGCGACCTTGCCGCTGTCCGACTGGAACGGGAAGACGCGAACGAGGTCGTAGTGAACGCGGGCCGCGACGCGAAGGGCGTTCTTCTTTCGCGTCTCCGGCTCGCCGAGCCAGTCGATGATCTGACGGACTTTGTAGGCGATTTTGTCGGGCGGCGCGTACTCGTGGAAGTACAGGCGATGTTGGGGGACGTCGCGGCGGTACTTCACCGTCTTCAGGTCGCCCTCGCTCGGATGAAGGATGAGGAAGATCTTCTTCATCACGTCGACGGTGACGGGCAGCCGCTTGCGCAGGCCCGAGTCGCGGACGTATTCGATTGCCTCGCGGTGCCGGCGGATCTCGTCGGCGGCGGGCTGGAGGCTCGAATCGGTGAGGATCGGCTCGGCGCTGAAGCCGGCCTGAATCTCCTCACGCGTGTAAACGGTGCCTTCGAGGGCGCTGTCGTGGCTGACCCACGCCTGGTCGAACATCCCGTAGAACTCGCGGCGAGACGCCTCGTCGAGCGCTTCGAGGCGCTTTTCGATGCGGGAGAACCGCTCTTCCACGCTCGGCGGCGCCTCGACCTTGCGGACCGGGATCGGCAGCGCCGTCGATTGGACACCCGGGGCAGGGCGGTCGCTGGCCCTTCGAACCAGGGTGACCCCGCGGCCCGGCGGGGCGGTACGAGCCCGCGCCGACTCCTTCGGGGCGGGTGCGCCCGCCGGATGCGCCGAGCCGCTTTGGCTCGAGCGTGCGGGGACCAGCGTGAGGACGTCGCCGCCCTTTCGCGACTTCGGCGGGGGAAGCATCCCGCGGCCCGACGGAGCAGCCGCGCCGTTGCTCTTCGAGACGCCCCTGTCTCCCTTCGACGCCCCGGCCTTGGAAGGCGGTGCCTTCGGGACGGCGCCTCGAACCTCGAGCCCGCGCTTCGACGGCTCGGCCGCCGGCGCTTTCTTCGAGGGCGCCTCCGCCGCCTTCGCCTTGATGGGCTTGGAGGCCTTCGAAGGCTTCTTCGCCGCTGCCGGTTTCACCTTTTTGGAGGCCGATTTTTTGGCAGGCGCTTTGGCGGAAGGTTTCTTCCGCGCGGCAGCGCTCTTACCGGCCCCTTTCTTGGTGGGTGCGGCTTTCTTCTGAGCGGTGCGTCCGGCCGACTTCTTCTTGGCCGTCACAGCCTTTCCCTTGGCTTTTCCGGTGCGTTTTGCCGCCATTTTTGCCCGCGCTCGCGAATCGCGCGCGAGGGTAATAAACGCGATCCCGATCCGTCAACGTCCATGACGTTGTTTCCGGCGGTCAATCGAGGGCGCGCGACACCGATAGAGGCCGCATCGTCGCAGTCTTCTTGTGCTGGTGCCGCTCCATTCGCAAAAGAATGTGATCGAGCAGCTCGACCGCTTCGACGACGAACGGGCCTTTGTTGAGCATCACGCACTCCGCCCGCCCGGACATGGCCGCGTCCGTGATCTCCGCGCGGGTCGGCAGCCCTTTGCGGGCCAGCCGATCGAGCACCTGTGTCGCCCAGATCACCGGGACGTGCGCCGCTTCGCAGAGCCACAACATCTCTTCCTGGATCTCGGCAAGCCGCTCGTATCCGCATTCGACCGCCATGTCTCCGCGGGCGATCATCACACCGAGCGGGCGCGTCCCCAAAGCGGCGAGCAGCAGGTTCGGGAGCTCGGAAAAGCCCCTCCGCGTCTCGATTTTCAGCACCAGCCCGAGCTTCGTTTTGCCGTCCCCGAGCCCTCGCAGCTCCGATTCGATGTCCGCCACGTCCCCCGGTCGTTGGGCGAACGAGAGCCCGACGATGTCCGCGAGCCGCGCGACCGTCTTTAGATCGTCTCGATCACTGGACGTAAGCGCGTCCAGGGCCAGGTCCGTATCGGGCAGGTTGATCCCGAGGTCGGCGCGCACGCGCATCCCTTTGGCCTTCGCCTGAGTGACCCTGACGGTTGCGCCTGCCGGCCCGATCGCTTCCACGACGCCGCTGAGCTTGCCGTCGTCGAGGAGCACCCGCTCGCCGACGCGTACATCGTCGAGCGCGCGCGCCGGAACGCACGGCACCTCTGCCGCCACGACGACCCCTCCAGCCTCGAACCGGGCCGGTACCCCGAGGCTCTTTTCTGTGGTCAATACGAACGGGTCGCCGGCGTGAAGGACGATCTCCGGCGCACACGGCCCGGTTCGCACCTTCGGCCCTCCTAGATCCATCTGGATGCGGCACGGCCTGCCTCGCTCGGCGGAGAGTCGACGCAGCGTGCCCGCCATCTTCTCCCACGCGTCGGCGTCGTCGTGCGCGCAGTTGATGCGCGCGGCGTCCATCCCCACCTCGAGGAGCCGTCGGATGAGCCCTTCGTCGGCGGCGGCAGAGCCCGGCATCGTCACCATCACGTGCGTCGCCCGACGCGCCGGCCGCGCGCCGAGCAGCGCGAGCGTATGGGCTTCGAGCAAGCGCTCACCCTCGTCGAGGGACGGCGCACCTGCGCTCGGCGAGAGCGTCCTGTCCGTGTGGGTCAGCGCGTCGATCGCGCGGAGGATCGCGTCGATGTTCGAAAGGACATGGGACTCCGAGCGCCCCAGCGACGAAAGCCCGAGGCGCGCGAGATCGACTTGGAGCGGTCGGACGTCGCTGCGTCTCAGCGCGAGGTAGTGGACGAAGTTGCGAACGCTGAGCGCGCTCTCTTCACCGCGCTCGTCGATCAGCGCGGCGTGGCGGTGCTCGGCGTCGAGGAGCCCTTCGCGCAGCGTCGCGAGCTGCTTGGCCGCGGTCTGGGCGAGATCGTCGTGCGAATTCGCTTCGGCGCGCGCTCGCCGACCGATGCGCGACGCTTCGATCGCGTCCATTCGGTGCACGTTCGAGTGAATCTGCGGGCGCTGCATGCCTTCGCTGGTGCACCGCTCGTGCCCCCTCGTGCTTCCATGGCAGCGCGCTCGTTGTTGCTTTCAACCCGTCGTTTGGTTCTCCTGGTGGGCGGAAAAGAGGAGTCCGATGAATCGATACCTCGCGATCGTGGCCAAGGGGATGATCGTCCTTTTCGCGGCTTTGCCCGGCTGTGGCGACAGCGCGGCGACCGACGGTGAAGACGGCGCGGGCGGCGAGGACGGCGGGGAGGGGGGAGAGGGCACAGGCGGGAGCGTCGAGGTTCCGAATCCGCTCACGAATCCGGAAGACGGCCCGCCCGCGGGCAATCCGGACGGCACGTGTGAAGTCCCCGCCGAGGCGGGCCTCGCCGACAGCTCCAGCCCGACGACGGTCGTCGGCTCGGGTACACCCGAGAGCTGCACGGCGGACGCGTTCATCGACGCCGTCGCTCAAGGTGGCGTCATCACGTTCGACTGCGGTCCCGATCCGGTGACCATCACCGTCGATCGTCCCGCGAAGATCTTCAACGACACCGGGCCCGAGATCGTGATCGACGGCGGCGGGCTCGTCAGCCTCAGCGGTGGAGGCAACTCGCGCATCCTGTACATGAATACATGCGACGAGGCGCAGCACTGGACGACGCCCAATTGCGACAACCAAGATCACCCGCGGCTGACCGTGCAAAACCTCACGTTCATCGACGCGAGCTCGAAGAACGAGACCGAGTTCGACGGCGGCGGTGCGATATGGGTCCGCGGCGGCCGCTTCAAGATCCTGAACTCGCGATTCTTCAACAACGTTTGCGCCGACGTGGGCCCGGACGTGGGCGGCGCGGGAATTCGCGTCTTCAGTCAATACGAGGGTCTACCCGTCTATGTGGTGAACACCACGTTCGGCGGCGCCGAGGGGTTCGGCAATCGCTGCTCGAACGGCGGCGGTATCAGCAGCATCGGGGTCTCGTGGTCGATCTACAACAGCCTCTTTTCGCACAATGAGGCAATCGGCAACGGCGGCAACCCGGCGCAGGGCGGCACGCCCGGAGGCGGCAGCGGCGGCGCGATCTACAACGACGGAAACACGATGACGCTGTCGCTGTGCGGCGTGAGCATCACGGACAACGAGGTGGTCCAGCACGGCAGCGCCATCTTCTTCGTCACGAACGATCACACCGGCGACATCCGCATCGACAAGAGTGTCATCACGAACAACATCGGCGGCTCGTGGTATCCGACGTATCCGCAAATCTCCAATCACGACGACACGCCGATCGTCGTCACGGACTCCGTCATCGAGTGACGGTTTGGATCACGGAGCGGCGAGCGTCGAGCAGCTCGCCGACGCGAGCCGATGAATCGTCGCGAGGAGGTCGCTGCGGCTGCAGGGTTTGGTCAGCACGACGACGTCTCCCGATTCGATGATGGCCTGCGCGTTGGTCGTGAACGCACCGCCCGTCAACAAGGCGAACCGCGGCGCGAGTGACGGGTATTGGCGCGCGACTGCGGCGTACACCGCCCCGCCGTCCATACCCGGCATCATCAAGTCGCAGAGGATGATGTCGAACCGACAATCGCGCGAAAGCAGCTGGAGCGCCTCTGCGCCGCTCGTCGCTTCGACCACGTCGTGACGCCCGCGAACGAGCAGGCTCAGCGCACCCAGTAGACGAGCGTCGTCGTCGATCATCAGGATGCGAAGGCGCCCTTTGTCGCTCGGGGCGGCAGCTGGAGCCTTCGGGCGCAGCGGTGCCGCCGCGCGCGGAAGCTTCACCGTGAACGTCGTTCCGACGCCGAGCTTCGAGGCTACCGTGAGGTCTCCTTCTGCGGCGGCGATGATCTCCGCAGAAACGGCCAGGCCGACGCCCGTTCCGTTCGTCTTCGTGCTGAAAAACGGGCGGAATACGTGCGGCTGATCTTCCGGCGCGATCCCGCGCCCCGTGTCCGAGATCTCCAGCACGACGTGCTCACGTGTCTCCGACAAGCAAATCGTGATTCGCTGCTTCATCGGATCGCCTTCGGTCGCTTCTGCGGCGTTGCGGAGCAAGTTGACCAAGACTTGCGCGAGCCGGTGCTCGTCGATCGCGGCCGGGGAACAGGGCTGCAGATCCAACGACAGCAGCGCGCTCTGCCGGAGGCGATTGCGCATCGTGGCAATTGTCCGCTCCACGAGGCTCGCGACATCGGCCCGCGCGGCGACGTCGCGCCCCTTCGCCGCACCGAGGACCTGCAGCTGCTCGACGATGGTCGCGATTCGGCCGATGGTGCGCTGGCACTCTTCCAGGGTCGAGGCTGCGTTCTCGATCGCTCCTTCTCGCTCATCGGAATGCTCGATGCGCAAGGCGACGAGGCTGTCGGCCATGCTCTCCGAGCCGGCGAGGAGCAGGGAGCATTGATTGCGGATCTCGTGCGCCACGTACGACGCAATCGAGCCGAGCGTCGCCCTGCGTTCCGCGAGCTCCAGCCTTCGAGCCATCTCTGCGCCTCGCGCGCGCACGATCGCGTGATCGAGCGCCCGCACCAGATGCGCAGACGTCAGCCCGGCCTTCGGAATGAAGTCCTGCAAACCTGCGTGCAGGCACTCGTACGCGAGACTGTCGCCGAGCTGGGTGAGCGCGACGACGGGCGCACACCCGACGAAGCGGAGCACGCGTCCGACGGCGTCGAGCGGCGCCGAATCCGGCAGGTGTAAGTCGAGCATCACCACGTTGAAATCCTTCTCGCGCAGGCACTGCTCCGCGTCCGCGAGCGTCTGTGCAGCGGTCACGACGTAAGCGGTCCCGGCGAGGAGCGCGCGGACGTATTCGACGTCGGCGGTGTTGTCCTCGATGAACAGGACGGCTCGCTTGATCTCACCTCGAAGCTCCGCACGTTCACCCATCGACGGCTCCTCGGTGAAGGTTCACGAGCGCGTCGACGAGCGCCGGGTAGGCATCGACACTGGTGGGTTTCACGAAGTAGCCGGCGATTCCGAAGCTCCGGGCGCGCGCGCGATCGTCGTCGCGGGACGACGACGTGAGCACGGCGGAACGCAACCCCTGGAGCCAGGGCTCGTTCGCGATCGCCGCGAGGACGGCCCACCCATCCACGGCGGCGAGCCGCAGATCGACGACGACGAGGCGGTAGGCCCGAGGGGCCACGCGCAACATCGCGAGCGCCGATTCGGCCGACGAGACGAGGTGCATCGTGACGTCGGTCGCTGCCGCCTCGAGCGCCGTCTCGAGCAGAAGCGCGTCCCCGGGATTGTCCTCGACGAGCAGGATCATGGCTTTTCGTCCGCCAGGGTGAAAGAGAACGTCGCGCCACGACCGAGCTCGGAACGCGCCCAAATCTCGCCCTTGTGGCGGTGAACGATCTCGCGGGCGAGCGCGAGCCCGATGCCGTTGCCGGGGCGCTCGGCGCGCGGGTTCAACCGCCGGAACATCTCGAAGACCCGCGTCGCGTCCTCTTGTCGGAAGCCGATGCCGTTGTCGTGGACCGAAAACAGCCACTCGTTGGCGTGGCGGTGCGCCGCGACGCGGATCTTCGGCCCCTCGTCGGATCGGAACTTGATCGCGTTGCCGAGGAGGTTGTGAAAGAGGCTCCGCAAGAGCGCCGGATCGCCTTTGATGACCGGAAGCTCTTCGACGTCGATCCGCGCGTCGTTCTCGGTGATCGCGCAGGCGAGATCCTGGATGACGACGTCCACGACCCGCCGCGTGTCGACATCCTCGAACGTCGACGTGCCCGAACGCGTGCGCGAAAACGCGAGGAGACCTTCGACGAGGCTCGCCATGCGAGAGCCTCCCTCGCGCGCGAACTCGATGTACCGCAGGCTCGTCTCGTCGAGGGACGGTCCCGCGCGGCGCCGGAGCAGCTCGAGGAAGTTCGTGACCATCCGGATCGGCTCGTGAAGGTCGTGGGACGCCGCATACAAGAGCTGCTCCATGTGCGAGGTCGCGAGCTCGAGCTCTTTGGCGACTGCACGTGTCGCGTGCTCGGCGCGGCGGCGATCGGTGATGTCGATGCAGGACCCGATGAAGCCGATGAACGCACCTTCGGAGAATCGCGGCGTGCCGTGATCGAGGAGCCACCGATACTCCCCGTCGTGCCGGCGGAGGCGATACTCCATCTCGAATGGCCGTCGCGCCGAGAACGCGCGCATGTACGTGTTCATGCAATGTTGGAAGTCCTCGGGGTGAATGCCCTCGGTCCAGCCGACGCCGAGCTCCTCCTCCATCGTGCGCCCCGAGAAGGTGAGCCAGGTCTGATTGAAGAAGGTGCAGAGGGAGTCTGAACCTGACATCCACAAAAGGACAGGCGAGCTGTCGGCCATTGCGCGAAAGCGCTGCTCCACTTCGAAGATCTCGCGGCCGAGGCGGGCAGCCCGCTTCCTCGAGCGGGCGACGACTACGCAACCGCGGATTTTTCCTCGTGACGAGAGCGGCGCGACGAACCACTCCGCATCGTTCGCGAGGACCGGCGTCGACGCGGCGAAGAAGGGCTGGTCGACCTTGAGGTGCTCGCCTCGAAGCGCGGCGGAGAGGGCGCGATCCGCCGGTGTGCCCCACAACCTCGGAAAGAGGTCGTGAAGGCTGACGCCGATGACGTCGTTACGTGACATTTCCGTCAGGTCCGTCATCGCTTCGTTCCAGCTGCGCACCCGCATTCCGTCGTCGATCGCCGCGACCGCGTCGGTGGTCCGGCCGTACATGTCTTCGATATGACGGAGCAGGTCGGGGGTCATTTCAGCCTCGGAGCCCGCAGGCGGCGGCAAATGCGTCGCGTGATGTGTGCGCGGGCGTACCGTCGAGATCGAGCGCGCGGGCCACGCCGTCGGCGGCTTCGGCGACACGTGGGGTCCAGCGGTCGACCCACCGCTCCAACGTTTCACGGTTGTCGGCTCTTCGCGCGAGCGCCGTGTCGACGAACGCCTTCGTCCATGCGCGGTGCCATGCGGCGTCTTTGTCGAGGGAAGCGAGCATCTGCGCGGTGACGACGTCGGCCTCCCGTTCGGCGCGCGACGCGAGGACCGGAAGCACGAGCGCGTCGATCGCCGGCTTGAGGACGACGTTCAGGGCGACGAGGCACTCGCCCCAGTCGTAGGCGACGAGAAGCTCTTCGACGACGCGCCGGAGCGGTTGCCACGGCGGGTCTTCGAGCCAATCGCGCCGAGCGTCGCGTCCCTCTCCATCGCGGTGCGCCGCGCGTGCGTCGCGCAGGGCCGTGAGGCGCTCGGCCAGCCGATGAACGTGGCGTGTCTCGTCGGCGGATTGGAACGCGAGCGCGACGGTGAGCCTTCCCGACGGAGCCATGCTGCCGGCGTATGCTGCCGCCATCATCAGCCCATGGCGCGGGTAGCGCAGCGTGACGAGCGCGCGATCGAGCGCGACGGCCCAGGCCTCGGAGAGCGACGCGTCGCGCGAGCCGGCTGCCTCGAGGACATGATCGACGTGGCGCTCTCGCTCGCTGCGGGACTCCGTATAAGAGGTGTACGTCGTCTCGGTCGGGTCGGCGAAGTGCTCCCAGTCGTCGACGACGAGCGGCGACTTCGACTGATGACGGTCGTACCAAGCGGCGACCGGCGTGGCGACCGAGAGCCCGTGCGCGGTGTAGTAATGCAGTTTGCTGGTCGTCACCTCGTAGCGCGTCGGAACGCGCCTTCGTTCGAGCAAGTGCCAATACGACTTCTGGCCGGCGAGCGATCTCAGCGCCATCGAACCACCTCGTCGTCGAGCTCGAGCCGGCCGCTGTACGAAGGCATCACGGGCTCCAGGTCTCGCCGCATGCAGAACGGCGCGCCCAATCGATCCTCGATGGAGATGCGCGAAGCGCTGCACGGCGAGCGCGACGAGACGCGGAGGTATCCACCGCGATCGACGACGACGACCTCGTCGCTCTCGCTCTCGATCGCGCAGGCAATCGCGCGCGCGATCGCCCCGTCGACGAGGATCGGCCCGACACGTCGCTCGCTCACGACGCTTCCTCGCCCGGGTCGACGAACACGGTGTCGTCGCGGATTTCGAGTCGAACGGGACGAAGGCGTGCGGACAGTGGGTTCTTTCCGTGGCCGGTGGTCACGTCGTAGGTCCAGCCGTGGGCGCTGCAGGTGAGCGTGGTACCGGAGAGTGTCCCGTCGCTGAGCGCCACCCCGAGGTGCGGGCACGCGTCGCGGTACGCCACGATTGCGTCGTCCACCCGCGCAATCAGGATCGGCACGCCGCCGATACGCACGCCCAACATCTCGCCGTCCCAGAGCTTCGAGGCGTGAATCACCGGCGTCATCGGCCCTCCGCGCGACGAAGGTCGACCCTCTCGAAGGCGTCGAGCTCGAGATCTCCGACGGTCGCGTCCTCGTCGGCGACGCGGTTCTTCGCCACGAGGTGCCACGGTCCGCGCGGGTCTACGCGTGCGCTCGCCGCGTCGCTCAGCTTCGCGACGATCTCGAAGACCGTCATGTCGGCGCGCGCCATGACGAGGAGACCGATGGTGTCGCCCTCGACGAAGCCATAGAGGGGCACCATCACCGCGCACCTCGCTCGAGCCACGGGTATTCGCCGGCGTGGACGTCCTTGCCCCAGACCTCGTGGCGAAGCTCGCTGTAGTGGCGCACGAACTCCATCAAGTTGCCGGGCGCGACGCCGGCGAGGACGCGTTTCACGATGTCTAGCGTCTTCGTGTATCGCTCGGGCTCTTGCTCGAAGATCCAGCGGCACGGCTCGGAGCAGAAGACGAAGCGCTCCGCTCCATGCATCAGGTGACAGGCGTCGTTGCGCTCGGGCGAGCCGTGCGCGAGCACGAGATGGCAGAGGCTGCAGAACGTCGGAATCGCAGCCCCGTGCACCGCGAGCTCGACGCCGGGATCCGTCGCCCGCCAGAGCTCGGTGATGCGATCCCACACCGGCTCGAAGGAGGGCCACGACGTCGGGTAATGCGAGCGGAGCCACGCTCGCTCTTCGGGCCCAGGGAGCGCGAAGTCGAACCACACCGTCGTGCGATAGCTGTAGGCGCTCGCATAGATCATGTGGTGATAGGTCTCGAGGGAGCGCTCGAAGACGTGCCAATACCAGGGGCGTTTCAGCCCGAGCTCATCGAGCGCGGCAATGAACTGCTCGACCACCCACTCTTCGACGAGCTCTTTGAACGAGCGCGTTCGCCGCTCGATCGGCGTCAGGTAGTCCATCGTGATCCCGGTCACGACCGAGAAGAGGAGCCACGTTCGCCAGAACCACTTGTCGACGAGTTGCTGTGCGACGTCCGGTGCGTGTGCGACGAGCTTCTCGAGCGTGGGCCGGCCGATCTGCGCGTGCCGAGCTTCGTCGGTCTGGATGCTCGCGAGCATGCTTCGCAGCAGGTGATCGCCGACGCGATCCGCGAGCGCGGTGAGCCCGACGAATTGAAGGTTGGTGAAGCCCGTCTCGAAGACGAAGTTCGCGCCGACCGCGAGCTCGGTCGCGGTGCTCGCGAGGAGCAGATCGTCGAAGACGCTCCGGGCCGCGACCGAGACCCAGTTGTTCGTGTGGTAGAGGCGGTGCGTCCAATCGAACTGCGCGTCGTGCCGCACCAGCTCGCTCATGAACGAAAGCGGGATCTGCGTGTGCCGGATCTCGTCCAGCGCTCCGAAACACGCAGCGGTACGCCACGAGCTCGTTCGCCCGAACCGCGCTGCGCGAAGGTTGCCGACGACAGCGGTGAACTCCGCGAGCGCGAGCGTCGCGCCGTGCAGCTTCACCGCCGACAGCCAGGACCGATCGAGCGAACGGAAATAGCGCGCGGAACCGAACGCTTCGCGCACCGCCAGCAGCGACCGCTCCTTCGCGCTCTGCATGTCAACGTACTCGGCGAAGGTCGTCTTGTACGGCTCCTCCCAGCCCTCCCAATCGGCGCGCGGTCGGAACGGAGATCCGGCGATCTCCTCGGGAAACAGCGCGCGTTCCGAGACGTAGCTCGGCTCCCAATCGAGATCGCGCGCGAGCGCGTGCCAGCGTTCGTGGCCCACCACGTCCTCCCCGCGCGCCAGGATAGCAGTGGTCGCGCCGGTGGTGGCACAAGCGCAACGCCGTCGATCGCCGCGCGCGCCGAGGGCATCTGGCGTTCGTGTCAGATGATGGAGTCTGAGGTCCTGTCACCTCGTAGTGAGGCGTTTTGCACCGCTCACTTCGAGCGGTGCGGCTCGTAGGACGCTTGCGGCGCGGCGATCGACTTTGCGACGCTAGCGTTGCCGTGTTTCGCGACACGACGCGTTCTCGCGTTGGTCCTCTATGAGATTCAACAAAGCCAAAGCCGTATCGCAGCGACCGGATGTGCTCGTCCTGGAGGACGACGCGAGCTTGCGGTCGAACCTCGCGACGAACCTCCGATCCGCGGGGCTCGCGGTCGTCGAGGCGGAGACGTGCGAGGACGCGGTGCGGCTGGTGCGTGAAGAGGGGCCGTCCGTCATCGTCACGGACCTGAACCTTCCCGATGGAAACGCGCTCGGCCTGTTGCCGCGCCTGCGCCGGATCGACGCCGCGATCGCCATCTTCGTCATCACGGCGTACGGCACGATCGACGTCGCCGTGCGCGCCGTGAAGGGCGGCGCGGAGAACGTTCTCACGAAGCCGATCGACGTGGGCGCGCTCGTCACCGGTGTTCGCCACGCGATCGACGAGCGCGGCCGCGTGCAGACCGGCATGCGACCGCGCATCACGACCGGCCCTTTCATGTCGACGTCACCCGCGATGCGCGGCATCGAGGCGCAAGTCGAGCGTCTGCGCGACGCGGATTGCTCGGTGCTCATCCTCGGCGAGACGGGTACCGGCAAGAGCGTGCTCGCGCGGCGCATTCATCGCGTCGGCGCGCGTGGCGCGAAGCCCTTCGTCGACGTGAACTGTGCGGGGCTCAGCCGGGAGCTCGTCGAGAGCGAGCTGTTCGGGCACGAGCGCGGCGCGTTCACCGGCGCACAGGCAACGAAGGAAGGACTATTCGACTCGGCGAACGGCGGCTCGCTCTTCCTCGACGAGATCGGTGACATCGATCTCGCCGTGCAGCCGAAGATCTTGAAGGTGCTCGAGGACAAGCGCTTTCGCCGAATGGGCGACGTGCGCGAGCGCGCCGTCGACGTGCGTCTGCTCGCCGCGACGCACCAAGATCTGCTCGACGCGATCGAGAACAAGACGTTCCGCGCCGACCTGTTCTACCGAATCAGCACGGTGACCATCACCATCCCGTCGCTCAAAGATCGTCCCGAAGACGTCCTTCCGCTCACGCGCCACGTGCTCGGTGGTCTGGGCGCCGGGGACGTCGACATCGCCGACGATGCGCGCGACGTGCTGCTCGCCCATCCTTGGCCCGGCAACATCCGCGAGCTGAAGAACGTCATCGAACGTGCGGTGCTCCTCCGCTCCGGCGACATGATTCAGGCGGAGGACTTGCGCTTCGACACCCGCGGGTCGAAGCCTGTCGTGACGGTCGACCGCTCGCCCGACACGATGAAGGACCTCGAGCGCGAGCACATCGTTCGGACGCTCACGCGCGAAAATGGTCGCGTCGAGGCCGCGTCGCGTGTGCTCGGCATCCCGCGCAGCACGCTGTATCAGAAGCTGCGAACGTATCAGATCGACGTCTCGAAGCTGCGCAAGGGCGGTGGGACGGGCGGCGACCCTGGTGACGAGCCCGGTGCGTAAATCAGGGTGACCCGTCGCGACGGGTGCTTCGCCCTTCGGCGGACTTCGTCTCCAGGCGGCCGATGATCTCCTCGAGCGCATCGGTGTGCGGAAGCTTGCGCGCGGCGGCCAGGTAGTCGAGCGCGCGATTGTGCTCGCCGAGCTCGAGTGCCGCTTCGGCCAAATGACATTGAACGATGCATTGCATGTTCTCGGTCCTCAGGGGCCCACGCGCGGCGATCTCCAAATGCGATCGAGCGACGCCGGGGTCTCCACGGCGTAGTTGCACCGCCCCGGTGAGGAACTCGAAATAGGCGCGGCTCTCCGCGGTGAGAAGCGCGGGGTATCGAGTTTGCGCCAAACGCTGCGCCGTCGTCCCGACGTCCCCTCGTTGATAAGCTCGAAAGGCCGACCAGACTGTCCCATAGCGAAAGTAGCCGCTACCAACGAGAAGGCCGGCTGCCACGAGCAGCCAGCCCGCCGACGAGCCGCGCATTGCGTATGTAACGCCCCCGATGATGGCGAAGAGCGTGGCGAGCAATCGAGCGGCGGGGCTGAACATCCTCCGGGCTTACTAGCTCGAGCGCCGCGGATGGAACAACACGTCGTTGAGATCACGCCCGGCGGCGAGGAGCTCGGTCAGGTTGCTCACGGCGTAGCCCGAGGCGGCGACGAGCTCGCGCGACGCACCCGAGCGCGGTGCCTCCTCCGTGCTCAAGAGCGCCGCGACGTGCTCGACGTTTGCCGCGACCGCGGCGAGCGCGTTGTTGAACTTGTGCATCTGTCGGGACAGCCGCCGAAGCCACAAGATCTCGAAGCCGATCTGCGAGCAGAAGAGCCCTGCGCTCGGAAGGATGGGGAGCACGTCGTCGCGATCGGCATCCGACCCCATCGCGGCGAGGAGCCCGAGCAGCTGACCTTTGCGCGTGGTGATCGGCTCCACTGCGATCCAATCGGCGTAGCCGGGTAGCTCGGTGTCCGAACGAAGCTCGCCGCTCGCCCGCGTACGAAACAAGCGCAGACCGCGCGCGTCGGCGACAGCGTCCGCGAGCACCCGGCGCTCGTTTTCGTCGGCGGCGCCGGCGATGACCTCGATCCGCGTCGGGTCCGCCGTCGCGAGCACGCAACGGATCGTCGCGACGCTCGCCGCGACGGCGTCGCAGACGCGGTCGAGCGCCGTCTCCGCATCGATCTCGCGGCGCGCGTAGGCGACGAGCGCGAGCTCCCCTCCCTGGAGCCGACCCATGGTCGACGAGGCTACAGCCATTTCGTCGGCCCGAGAGCGTGGCTTCACGCCACGCTCGCTTCCGTCGGCACGACGACGCTGAAGGCCGCGCCGTGACCCGGCGTGGACGCGACCTCGAGCCGCGCGCCGTTTTCACTGACGATCTGCTGCGCGATCGAGAGGCCGAGGCCGGTCCCCGTCGACTTGGTCGTGAAGAACGGATCGAAGATCCTGCTGAGGATGTGACCTGGGATTCCCGGCCCGTCGTCGACGACCTCGAACCGGACGGCGGGCATCGAAGGGGGCTCGCTGTTGCGCGTGCGCCCGTCGGACTCGCGCTTCGCGCCGGCGCGCACCCGAACGAGCACGCGCGAAGGCTCACCGGTCGCGTCGATCGCGTTGTTGATGAGGATGACGAGCACTTGCGCGAGCTGTCGCTCGTCCACGTTCACGTCGGGCAGACCGGGCTCGGCCTCGATGACGAGCTCGTGTGAAGAGCCGCGCATCCGCGGTCGAAGCTCGCTCAGGGCATGCGCGACGATCACCCAAGGTCGCTGAGGCGCGCGCTTCGGAGCCGTCGGGCGTCCGAACTGCAGCGACGTGCGAACGAGCCGCTCGATGCGCTCGACCATCTGCAACATGCGTCCGACGTGCGGCATCGTAACGCCCACGTCGCTGAGCTCCTCGGCGAGCTCCTCGGCGATCGAGCGGAGCGCGGCGACGGGGTTGCGCACCTCGTGCGCGAACCCGGCCACCATCGTGCCCATCGCCGCGAGTCGTTCGAAGCGCTGTCGGTCGGCCTCGACCTGTTCGTCGAGCCGCTGCTTGTCCATCAGGAAGCGGCTCAAGGCATCCATCTCCAGCCTGCAGCGCCCGAGCTCGAGGAGGACGTTCAACCGCCGGCGCATGGTCACCGCCGACCCGGCAGAAACACAAATTCCGTCATCGGCCCGAAGGATCTCGAACGCGACCTCCGGTACCTCCACCGACGAGAGGAGCAGCAGCGGCTGGGCAATCATTTCCGCTTGCATGCGAAGGACCGCAAACTCGGAGAACGGTGCCGACCGCAGATCGAACACGAGCGCGGTCGGCAGCGGGGTGCCCGAAGGGGGAGGCCGGACGGGAAGGCGAACGACGAACGCGTCGACGACGTCGTTCGAAATTTCGCGAGCGTCGCCGAAGATCGCGAGCGTCGCCGGATCGCTCGGCGCCGGCAGGTCGATCGCCACGAGCTCGTTCGACATCACGCAGCCCCGGATCCACGCGCGAAGATGGCGTCCAGGCGCTCCGTCGTGGCACGCGCAGCCCCGTTGGCTCCCGGCGGGCGCGTCGTCGCCCCGGCGCGCGCGCGCTCGTCTGCCGTGAGCTTGCGCGACAACTCTCGCTCGAACGCGTCGAGGAACACCGAGGCATCTGCGCCCGCGCGCTCGAGCGCCTCGACGCTCGCGAACACGGCGGACGTGACCTCGTGCGTCGTCGGAGCCTCGGAGGAGAGCTCTCCGATGTACCGGATCATGCCCTGCTGGATTCCGAAGCGGTCCGGGCAAAGCGACAACGTGAACCCGTGACGCAGCGAGCTTCGGATGCCGTCGACGACGGCCGAGCCGAACGAAGCGACCAGATCCGACGACGCGGTGCCTGCCTGGAGCGCGCTCGAGAGCGTTTTCAGCTTGGGGCGCACGGTCCACAACCAACACGCACCGTCCTCGGCGGGTTGGGCGATCAGCACCGTCTCGGGCACGAGGAGTCGATCGAGCTGCGTGCACTCGCGCGCGCGTCGCACGAGGGCCTGCCGTGCCGACTCCCGATCGGAGAAGCGCGAACGCCGCGACGTGCGCAGCACGTGGTCGAGCGCGACGTGGATCATCTCCCCGTCGTCGTTCCACGCGGGGGCGACGTTCGCCGGAAGAGACAGGCCGCGCACGGTCGCGCGCCCCGTATGCGCAGGCCAGATGAACCCTGTCGGGACGTCGGGCGAGGGCAGGGGAGGCGTCGTGGGTCGCGACGCGTCGACGACGACCTTCGACGGGGACGCAGCCGCAGCTTGCGCTGCCGGAGGTGCGAGATCGATCGCCGCCGCCCGAGCCGCCGCGCGCGCGTCGTCGTCGGTTGCAATGGTATGCACCGCGCGCTCGAGGACGAGGGCTGCTTGAGCCTCTTCGAGCAACAGCTCCGCGGCCCAAGCGGGGTCGACATGCTCGGCCGCCAGGCGCGTGAGCACCTCCGCCGCGGTCTCTGCGCGACGCACACGCACGCGAAACCCGTCCGCCTCCGACCGTGTCTGAATCGCGCGCACGACGGTGCGAACCGCCGTCACGAACGTATCCACGACACCGATGCCTTCGCTCGCGATCCCCTCGACGACGGGCGTCCCTTCCCGGCCGAGCACGCGCAACAGCGACGGCCCATCGAGCGCGCCCACACGGTCCTGTTTGTTCGCCTGGACGACGAGCGGCACCGTCGCGCCGCGCTCGCGGGCGACCTCGTCGTAGAGCGCGAGCCCCGCCGCTGCAGCGGCAGCGGTCTGTTCGCCGCTCTCGCACACATAGACGATGACGTCGGCGGTCGACAAAAGATGCCTGCGCCGAGCGGTCAGCACCACCTGCCCGGGAACGCTCATCACTTGGCACAAGAGCGGGTAGCCGCACACGACGCCGGCCATGATCTGCATCCAATCGAAGTAGAGGGTGCGACCGTTGGCATCCGCGGGCGAGTACAGCTTCGCGCTCCGCTGCGCGGCGAAGAGCGTACACAGCTGTCGCAGGTTGGTGGTCTTGCCTGCCCACGCGACACCGTCGTAGACGACGCGCACGGCCATCCGCTGTTTGATCGGATCATAGGTCGGCATCGCTCACGCCTTTCATCCGTCGAAGTTGGGCCCGTCGGTTCAGGATCCGCCCCGGGCCGTACTCGCAGGTCTCGCCGGCGACGAACGCGTCTCCGCTCCGGAACGCCACGAGACAGGTGTTTGCCCCGCGCGTGCGGCGCGTGACGGCGAGGAGGGCGCCGTCGTCGGTGAACGTCCGCGTCAGATCGAGGGCGGTCGCGGCCCATTTTCCGATTCGCAACAACGTGCTCGCCGAGGCAGGCACGGCTCCGTGGGTGGCGACGGGCTCGGGAAAACCGCGGGTGTTCGTGCGGACGAACGCCGCTGCCCAATCCCCGTCTCCGAACGACGCTCGAAGGACCGGCTCGAGGCGCGATGCCGTCGCGGCGTGCGTCACGGCGCCGATATGCGCGAAGAGCTCCGCGGTGGCGAAGGTGAATTGTGGGCTGTAGCCGGCGCCGGCGCGCGGGTACCACGCCGCGCGCGCGTCGTGCGCGCATAGGTGGTGGAGGCTCTCCACCGTGTGTTGCAAGAGCGCGACGCGCAGGTCTTCGGGCCTCAAGACTCCCCGGGTCACCAGGTGCTCGCCGAGCGGGACGCGCCGCTCTTTGCAATATAGGAATATTGACTCCATCGCCGAGGGCTCGAGCGACGCACGCGCCCCCAATAGGCGCGACAGCCTTCGCGCCAAGCCGCGCGCCGCGGCCCAACAGACGCGACCGCGCTCGACGAACACCGCGCCTCGGGGCCCCTCCGACCCGCTCACGACGAGCTCGCCCGTGGCGGACGGCTCGAGCTCGTCCACCATGGCAAACGCCTCGAATGCGGTCGCTAGCCCCATATCGCTGCCGACTGAATGTTTCCCCCCGAAGACCCCAGGCCGAGCTGAAATCAGGGCCGTAGATCGACACGCTCCGCGACGCGGCGGATCCACATCCGCAGCAGCGCGATGTTCGCGTCGCCGGGCGCGAGCCCGACGACGACGAGATCGGTCCGATTGGGCACACGCGCGAACGCGTGGATCCAGTGGGCCGAGGCGACGAACGACTCTTCACAAGGCTCTTCCGCCTCCTCGCAGGGCAGCCCTTCGAGCGGGGCGGTGCACAGCTGCGCCGCGGAAAATGCCGCGAGCTCGACGTCTTCTCGTGCCACGTCGCCCCGCGTCTGGATCTCGAGGAGGAGACCGGAGCGGGTATCCATGCACGCGAGGGCGACTGCGTCGGAGCCCACGAGCGCGTCCTTCATACAAGGTTCGCTTTCCATCGGCGCAACTCCCCCTCTCAACCCACGCGGTGGCTGTGCTTGTTCACGACGGTGCGGACGATGGCGATGTTCGCCAGGCTGCGATCGGCCGCGAGATAGATGAACATCGTCGGCGACAAAACCCGGATGAAGTGGATTTGATCGCCGAGCGTCAAAATCATGTCTTCGAGCGTCGTCTTGAGGTTCAGCGCTTTCATGATCTTGAGCTTTTGCTTCACGAGCTCGCTGTTGTACGCGCTCGCAACGGCAAGATCGAAGTCGGCGCGTGTGGATTTCACTGCCAGCGTCATGCCCGAGTCGAGGTCGACGAGCGACACCGCGATAAAGCCGGGAATGTCATTGGAGAACTGTTCGAATACCTCATTCGTCTCGTGGGCCATGTGTCTCTCCTCCTGTTGTGTTCCTCGGGTCAGGTGAACCAACCCGTCTTCTGTTTCCTGAGCTTCTCGGCGATCTCGTCGATGCGCGAACGGAGCGCATTGCTCCGCGCGCCTGCCTCGGCGAACGCATCCCGCACCTCCATGTGCAGCGCGTGGAGCTCGTCGGCTTGGGACGACCGATGCAGCGTCTCGAGCTGCGTGCTGAGCACGACGCTCCTTGCTTCCACCGCCGCGAGCCGCTGCTCGATGCGAACGAGCGACGCTTGTAGGCGCGCCGTTCTTCGTGTTTCGAGCTCGTCGACATGCTCGCGCACCGTCTCGCGCAACACTTGTCGAAGCGCCGCGAGGAGCGGGTGCGCCGAGTCGTTGGGTGAGACGGATTTGGGGGGGCGGTTGGTATCGGGTGCGCGTTCGTCGTCCGGCTCTGCCTCCGCGCGAAGCGCGGCCAGAACCTCGTTCAGCGCCGCATCGAGCGTCTCGACGACGCCTCGACCTTGCGCCGCCGCGGCAACGACATGACGTGCGCCCTCTGCTCCGAGCCCGAGCGCGATGTCTTCAGCCGCGAGGGCTTCGGGCAAATCGGTCTTGTTGATTTGCAACAGGACCGGTACGTCCGCGCGGTCCACGCGCTCGAGCGCCGTGCGAACGGCGTCGAACGATATGCGGTTTCGTTCTTGCGCGGACGGGTGCGCGTCCACGACGACGACGACCCCGTCCGCATCGTCGAGCGCCTCGAACGCTTCGCGACCGAACGCTCCATGGTGGGCGACGACCTGCACGTGTACGTCGCAATCACGGAATCGCCCGCTCTCCGGCGGCTGCCAGGTGAGCGAAACGAGGTTCGAGGCACCGTCGCCGGGCGACTCGATCTTGCCGATTCGAGGATCGGACACGGTGCCGCGAAGACGCTCGAGATTCGTACCTTTGCCTGCGGTCGCGGGACCGACATAAGCGATCTTCGCTTCGATCCTGCGCTGTCGCACATTCAGATACGCCATGTTCGCTCGTCGCTCCATATCGGCCTTGGTGCGGCCGGCCCGAGACGAGCTGCAACCCACGTACCACCGCGAATAGACGCGTAATTGCGGGGGAGGAGCGCGGCGTCGTCCAGGATTCGGATGCCGGCTCGTTCCAGTTCTGGACAATCACGCCCGTCGTCCAGGTTCTGGACACTCCGCTTTCGGTCGCAATGACCGACTGGGAGACGCGCGCGCGTATCCGGCCGCCGAGCCGTCGATCGTCGAGGCGCTCGTGGCACGGCGGCTGCAGTTGGTCGGCGGCATGGCGGCGTCTCGGAAAGCTCGGCGCATCATCCTCGTCGACGACGAGGAGGCGCTCGCGTGGTCGCTCGCGAGCCGTCTCGTGAAGGCGCGCCCGACGGACCGCATCCAGACGGCCAACGACGGAGAACGTGCGCTCGAGATGGTTCATGAATCCGGCGTGGATCTGCTGATTGCGGATATCCGCATGCCCGGAATGAGCGGCATCGACCTCGTCCTCGCGGTGAGACGGCTATATCCGGATCTGCCCGTCATCATGATGACGGCGTTCAAGTCGGCCGAGGTCGCGCGCCTCGATTGGGGCCCGTTCACGCGCCTCCTGGAGAAGCCGTTCGAGTTCGAGCGCCTCCGCGCGCTCGTCGACGAAGCGCTCGCACCCGAGGTCGTCGGCTTCTCCGGCGCGATTTCGGTGCAGACGCTACCGGACGTCGTCCAGCTTTATGCATTATCCAGCGCGACCGGTCTCCTCGTCGTGAGGCACGACGACAGCGAAGGACATCTCTATTTTGCAAACGGCGCCGTCCTGCATGCGGTGACCGCGAATGCGCGCGGCGACGATGCCTTTTACGAAATCATGATGTGGAGCGGCGGCGAGTTCACGATGCGTGCAGGCACCGCCGCCCCCGAGCGGAGCGTACATACCAATTGGCAAGAGCTGCTGATGGAGAGTATGCGCCGCCTCGACGAGGACCGCCGCTCGGACGAGCCTCCGTCCCGCGCCCCCGGATGGACGCACGCGCCGCCGCCCCTCGACGACGACGGCTTCGACCTGACTTTTTCCGAATTCGAGCCTAGCGTGACCCTCGTCCCGCCTGCGCCCGTAGAGAGCACTCAACCAACCGAACAGACAACGGAGATGACGATGAATATCAAAGACAGCCTGAACAAGCTCAACTCGATCGACGGTTTCGTGGGCGCGGCGCTCGTGGACTCGGAGAGCGGAATGCTCCTGGGACAAGAGGGTGGGGGCGGGCTGAACCTGGAAGTCGCCGCCGCCGGCAATACCGAGGTCGTGCGCGCGAAGCGCAAGACGATGAGCAACCTCAACCTCAAAGAGAGCATCGAGGACATGCTCATCAGCTTGTCGAAGCAGTACCATTTGATTCGCCCGCTTCGCAGCCGGTCGACGCTGTTCTTCTACGTGGTGCTCGACCGCCAGCGCTCGAACCTCGCGATGGCCCGCATCGCGCTCGCCGACGTCGAGAAGGAGCTCCAGGTCTGACGGCGGCCGGGCATGCTTCCCGGCCGTCGGATCAAGGAACGTCGCAATGATCGGAAAGGCGTCGCTCTTTGCTCTGGCGAAGGCCCTCGAAGGGATCCCGGTGCTGGGCGCATTGAGCGGCTCGCCCGCCGCGCGCGCCGGGATCCGTTATGGTGACGTCCTTTTGGCGGTAAATGGCAAAAGGACACGCACCGTCGGCGATTACGTCGAAGCCAAGGCGCTCCGTTCCGACGGAATGGAGATTGTCGTCTTCCGTACGGGGACAGAGAAGGTCGAGCTTTTGACGTACGACGAACGCGCGAAGTCGGTCGACACGGCCGCGCTTCTCGCGGAGCTCGCCGCGCTGCGCATCGCGCCCGGTGCGCTCGACCCGGAAGGGGGAGGAGGCTCGTCGATGCCCGATTGACCATCGGGCCCGACCGCGCGAGGACGCTCGCGCGGCGGGCACGCGGGGCACGCGGCTCCGATCGCCTATTCGATGCACCCGCCGAACTGAGCAGCGCCCGGCGAGTCTCCCGCCTCGACCAGCGCGATACCCGTGTCCTCGAGCACCTCGCCGAGCGTGTCGGTCACTCGGAGACTGAAGGGGCCTTCTCCGAGGCCGTCTTCTTTCAGGAAGAAGTTGTAGTCCGCGCGCACGAGCGAGACGTAATTGCCACTTTCATCCTTCGCCTCCACCGACTGAATGGGAGTTCGGTGATTGCGAATTTGGATCGCGACCCACCACGGGTTCGACCCTTCTTTGAAGTGGTAGACGATCGGCCCGTCGACGTCGCAAGCGACGTATCTCCATTGGATCGGCACGCGGCCGGCCTCGAGGGCGGCGATTTGCTCGAACGCCTCGGGGCTGAGATCGATATCGCCTTGTGGGCATTCGGGGCACTGGTCGACGACGCGTACGGTGACCGAGCCGTTCGGCCCGGAAACCTCTGCGCACGTGCCGCACGCGGCAGATCCCGCGTAGTCGGCGTGGTTCATCGCGCCGACCAGGAGATCGTCCGGCGTCGCGGGAAAGCTGCAATTGCCGGAGCCGTCGGCGAAGTCGTAATACGTCGCTTCGCCTTCGTGTTGTTCGGAGCTGGGGCTGCAGCTGGGGCCGGGCCCGCCGGCGCCCTGATTGCCTGCACCTTCCCCGCTTCCCCCCGCGGAGTCGCCGCCTTCGCCGTCTGTGTCCGAGTCGGAGCCGCTGTCACCGCACCCGGAGACGAGGCCCATCGTCAGCAGCGACGCGAGCAACAAGGAAGCGGCGGACTGTCGGGTCATGACCCCAGGATAGGAGTTCACCCCTTGAACGTGGAAGGTCCCGCGTCGCCGAAGGGTTCGTCGCGGTCGCGCACCGCCGTCTTGAAGCCGTCTTGGATGGCCTTCGCCTGGAACGCGTACCCCTCCGGCGTGTGGCGCGCGATGCCGTCGAACACCGTGCCGAGCGCTTGGGAGGCGGCGAGCCCCGACGCGTGCAGCGTCTGGTTCAAGAGCACTTTGTGCATCACCCGATCGCCCGGGGCGATGCCGAGTGTTTATGCATCACGAGCTGGTTCACCGGGACCCGCGCGATGCGCTCGAGCAGGACCTCGAAACGAGCATCGAGCGACGCGCGCGGCGCAGACTCGATCGCCAGGCCCCACTCCACGGCCTCTTTTCCGGAGAGGCAATCCCCGGTGAACAGCAGCCGCTTCGCGCGCTGCGCGCCGATCCGATGGGCCCAGAGCGCCGTCGTGGGGACGCCCCAAACGCGCGCCGGCGGATAGCCGATCTTCGCGTCGTCCTCGATGATCAAGAGATCCGAGCAGAGCGCCATATCCGTCCCGCCTGCGACGCAGAACCCGTGGACTTTGCAGACCACGGGTTTTTCGCTGAAGAACAGGCTCATGAAGCCGCGGACGTTCCGGCTCATCATCGCGTAGTCGACCATCGGGTCCCACGTGGTGTTGGGGTCGTGGTTCTTCGCGACGACGGCCGGGTCGAGCGGTGAGCCGTCGAGGCTCTCGTCCGCCGTCAGCGGGTCACGCCCTTCGGCGCTGGCGACGAGGTCGTAGCCGCCGCAAAAGCCCTTTCCTTCGCCACTCAGCGCGATGACGTGCACGCTCGGGTCGAGGTTCGCGCGCTCCACACATGCCGCGACGTCGCGAGGCATGTCGAGGGTGATGCCGTTACCCCGCGCGGGTCGGTTGAGAGTGATGCGCGCGATCCTGCCGGTTGTCTCGTAGCGGACGGTCTTCAGCTCCATCCGCGAGGGTTTGTCGTACACGGCTCGCGGCGTCGAGGGTCACGCCGCCGCGGGGAGCGCGGGCGGGCCTGCGTCGGGCGACGAAGAGGCCGCGATGGGCTCGACCTCGGGCGCGACGAGCTTGTAGAGGACCGGCGTCACCACGCGCGCCAGGATGGTCGAGCTGATGAGGCCGCCCATGAGGACGATCGCGAGGGGCGAATACAGGGGTGAACGCTCGAGGGCGAGAGGCACGAGGCCACCGAGCGCCGTCAGCGTGGTGAGAAGAATCGGTACGAACCGGATCTCGCCCGCCTTCTGGATTGCCTCGTCCACCGGGGCACCTTCGGCGCGCAGTTGATTCGTAAAGTCGACGAGGAGGATCGAGTTTTTTACCTCGATACCCATCAAAGCGACGAAGCCGATGGTCGCCGTGAACGACAGCGTATTGCCGGTTACGTAGAGGGCGACCAGGCCGCCGAGGATGCCGAGCGGCACCACCGACGCGACGATGAGCGTGCTCTTGAAGGTTCGGAACTCCAGAATCAGCACCGCGAACACGCCGAAGAGAGCGATGAGACTCGCGGCGCCGATACCGCCGAAGCTCTCTTGGCGGCTCTCGAGCTCACCGGCCGGAACGACGCGGACACCGTCGGTCGCGGGGAGCTTCGCGATCTCCGCGAGGATCGCCTTGGTGAGGGCGTCGGTGTTGTAGCCGTCTCGGACATGTGCGGAGACGACGGCCGTGCGCTCGCGGCCGTAGTGACGAATCGTGGTGGGCGAGGGGTAAAGCTCGATCGACGCGACTTGCGAGAGCGGGACGGCGCCGCCCGCGGACGAAGGAACGCGGATCCGTTCGAACATCTCGGGCGTGGCGCGCGCGCCTCCCGGCACCCCGGTGGCCTCGTTGCCGTCGGGCGTCTCGGCTGCGCCCGCCTTCGTGACGGGCGAATGCGCACGCGCGATCACGAGACGAACGTCGATGCTCTCGTCCCGCCCGTCGAGCCGGTAGTCGGCCGCGTCGATGCCGGCGAGCGCGAGCCTGACGGCTTTGTCGACATTGCCGGGAGCGACGCCGAGCGCAGCCGCCTTGTCGCGGTCCACGACGACTCGAAGGTCGGTGCGGCGATCGCGTGAAGGGTTGCGCACGTCGCGTGTGCCGGTGGTGGCCCGGACGACCTCCTCGATGCGTGCGGCCGTCTCTTCGATCTTCGCCGTGTCCGTGCCGAGGACGCGGATCGCAATCGGTGCGTCGACCGGAGGACCGTTCTCGAACTCCTTCACCTCGATGCGTGCGCCCGGGTAGCCCGCGAGCTCGCGGCGGATCCCGTCGAGGGTCTTCGCGACGGCTTCGCCGCCGTGGCCTTTCACTTCCGCGAAGATCTCGGCGTAGTTGGGGCGCTCGTCTTTCGAGGCCACGTTGTAATAAATCTGCGGGTTGCCGCGGCCGACGCTGGTCGCGACGTTCTGGATGTCGTCGTGTTCGGCAAGGACACGTTCGACGTGACGTGCGGCGCGGTCGGTCTCGCCGAGGCTCGCGCCTTCCGGCGCCTCGATCGTGACGAGGAACTGCGGTGTATTCGCCTTCGGAAAGAGGCTGAACCCGATCTTCGGGACGAGCGCGAGGCTCGCGACGAAGAGCACACCGCCGAGCACCGCTGTCGTCTTGGGGTACTTGAGCGCGCGGGAGAGGACGGGGCGGAAGCTTCCCTCGACGACCCACGTCATCGCGCGGAACACGATGTTCCCGTGCTCCTTTTCCGGCTTCAAAATGCGGCTGGCGAGGAAGGGCACGATCGTCAGCGACACCAGGAGCGACGCCAGGATCGTGACGACGACCGCGACCGGCATGCTCCGGATGAACTGGCCCGCGGTGCCGGGCAAAAAGAGCAGCGGAACGAACGCGAGGACGAGCGTCGCCGTGCACCCGAGGACACTCAGCGTGATCTGTTTCGTCGCCGCGACGGCCGCGTGGCCCGGCGCGGCCCCGCCGCGGATCCAGCGCGCGATGTTCTCCACCACGACGACCGAGTCGTCGACGAGCAGGCCGAGGGCGATGACGAAGCCGACGATCGACAGCTGGTTGATGCTGAAGCCGAACGCGTGGAGCAGCGAGAGGCCGATCGCGAGCGACAGCGGGATCGCGACCATGACGACGGCGGACGCGCGCATGCCGAGCGGAAGCAGCGTGACGAGCACGAGCAAGATCGCGAGCCCGAAGTCTCGGACGAACCCCTGGAGCCTGTGCTCGACGTTTTTCGACTGATCGAAGCCGCGCTCGAGCGTGATGCTCGGAGGCAAGCTCGTCTGCCAGGCGTCGAGCTCCGTGGCGATGCGGTCGCGCACCGCGAACACGTTCTGCCCTTCTTTTTGAGGCGCGGCGACGATGACGGCTCGCTTGCCGTTGTAGCGCGCGAAGCTCTGCGCCTCGGCGTCGCGCAGCGCGACCTCGGCGAGATCCCGCACGCGCACGACATCGCCGTTCGGTCCGGTGCGCACGGGCGTCTCGGCGATTTCCTCGACCGACTCGTAGTCGCCGCTGGTCTTCACGTTCAGCCGGCGAGCGCCCGCGTCGACGCTCCCCGCGGGGATGTTCGTCGCCTCGAGGCCGATTGCGTTGGCCACCTCGAGCGGCGAGATGCCGAGCGCGGTCATGCGCTCGAGATCGAGCGCCACCGTCACTTCTTGCGCAGGAATGCCGCGAATCACGGCGTCGCCGACCCCAGGTACACCTTCGAGGCGTCGCTCCAGATCGCGCGCGCGGTCCTCGAGGACGCGGTACGGCGCCGTCTCGCTCACGAGGGCGAGCTGCACGATGTTGACGTTCGCGGCGTTGAACCGGCGAACGTCGAGGACCGCGAGCTCGTTCGGCAGCTCGGAGCGTGCGCCGGTCGTCTCGCGCAGCACCTCGTCGTATTTGCCGTCGGCATCGACGCCCGCGGTGAACTCGACCTGAATGACCGCGAGGCCATCGTCGATCTGCGTCTTGATCGATTTGACGTCG
>JABFXY010000229.1 GCA_013361525.1 Polyangiaceae bacterium
TCGCTCTTCGTACACGGCCCGCAGCGGGGTGCCCGGGAATAGACGCAGCTCCTGAAAGAGAAACTCGCATGGCCAGTACCCGAAGAAATCGTTCCGGTAGAGAAAGCGAACATTCTCCACGAAGTCGGCCAGCGTCATTTCGGGCTCGAACATAATAAAGTCGAAGCAAATGCCGATTTCTGCTTCGCGCAGAAGCGCAATCGCCTGCTCGTTATGGGAGAGCTTCGTCTTCTTGTTGAAGCGTTGCAGGCTATTTGTGTTACCGCTTTCAATCCCGACCTCGAGATAGGCACAGTTCAACGCCCCGAGGCGACGCAACACCTCTGCGTGGCGACACACCTGATCCGCGGTCGCCGTTCCGGACCACGTTATCGTCGGATCGAATGCGTGGAGCGCCTCGGCGAACGCAACCGTGCGGGAGACCTTGACGAAAAAGTTCGCGTCCATGAAGGCTACATGGCCGAACGGCTCCTGCGCGTGACGGTGTCGAATCTCGTCCATGAGCGACTCGACCGATCGCAACCGGTAATCGGGACTCATGACGATGATTGAGCAAAAGGAGCACCGCTTCGGGCAGCCGCGACTACTTACGACCCCGACCGTCCTCTTGTTCGACTGCTGCTCGGATGCGGTGAAGAACCACGGGTTTTCGGGCGAATACCGATAGTCGAGCACCGGCTGGGGAAGCCGATCGACATCGAGGATCCTCGTAGCATCTTCATTCACGACGACGTCGTTCGAGCCTCGCCTCCAGAGGAGACCTGGAATCCCGGAGAAGTCGCGATGCCCCGCGGCGAGCGTGGCGAGCGCGCGCGTAAAGGACTCTTCTCCTTCGTTGCGCGCGACCAGATCGATGTCGGGATAGTCTCGCATCACCTCCTTGCTGACGATCGACGCGTGATAGCCTCCGACGACGATGATCGCGTCGGGGACACGCGCGCGGATGGCCGCGACCAGCTGGAGCGTGGACGACCAGGTCTCCGTGTACGAGCTGATTCCGAAAACGCGATAGTCGAAGGAGCCGGCACGCTCGAGCGTGTCGACATCCAGCCTCAGCTCGCGAGAGAAATCGAAAAGGTCTACGTGAAATGCATGGTTACGTGCAACCGAGGCTACATACGCCAGCCCCAGCGGTGGTATCCATCGGTTCCGTGTCTCGGAAGAGGTCGGGTCGGGCGGATTGAAGAGCGCGGCCCGCAGTCGGGGCTGTTTCGGGTTCTTCGGAGCCGGCAGACCTCCACATTCGGCGATGGATGCGAGGGCGGGCCTGGTAAGTAGTGACCGAGGGCTATTTCGTGCCATCGGCATTTCCGGTAGGCCGAAGCAGGCCCGATTCGACCATATCACTCAGAAAGGGCACGACGTCGTCGCCTGCCTCGGCCACCGAGCAACCGTACGATGCCGCGTACGCCTGAATGGTCATGACGAGGGGCTCACCTCGGACCAGTAGCCTCCAAATGTCCGATGCGGTGTGGTTGAGCCGGCGCGGCGGAGCCTGCGGCGGGATCAGGTACACGGTACCTTGAATATCGACGGTGACCAGCTCGTTCAGAGCGTGGAACCGGGTTTGCAAATCGATGTCGTCGGTCGAGAACGTACCGGTGTCCACCATGGGTTCCCACTCCTCGAGCGTCTCCGCATTCAGCCGTGTCAGCGCTTGTTGGCACAGCTCCATCAGCTCCTCGGTTCGTCGAATCTCCAGTGCGGATGCCAAGTCGTCGAGGCCGACAGCACGAGGCAGCTGCGACGCTTCGGCCATCGTGAGGAGTCGGTCGAAAAAGATGTATGGCTCGTGGTTCAGGCGCAGCACCAGCGCCGCAATCTCCTGAGCACGTCTTCTCCGGTGTTGGGCTCGAGGAGGTGCGGCGAGGGATCGGTACCCGGCATCCAGCTCGACGATCAGTCGGTTGATCCGCTTCTGGTAGCGATTCAGGTAAGTCGTGATGACGCGAAAGATCTGATCGACCGCCGCGTCGACGAAGGGCGGGACCAGTGGCATGAGGTGGTGGCCATTCAGGTGAAACATCTCGATGTAACGCTCGCGCGCAGGCGTCCCTGGATACAAACGCATCGCGTTGTAGAGACACTCGGGTGGCCCATAGCCCAAGAGCTCGGACTCACGCAAAAACGAGAAGTTATCGCGCAGGTCGCGGACCCTCGTTTCCGGGTCGAACATGATGAAATCGAGTCCGACATCGATGTTCGCGTCGCGCAACAGCCCGAGCGCTTTGCGGTTCTGCTCGACCGTCGTCCATTTGTTGAAACGCGCGAGCGTCTCCTGGTTCCCGCTCTCGATGCCTACTTCCATGAAGGAGCAGTTCAGCGCGCCAATCTGGGCGAGGACCTCGGCGTGGCGGCAGATCGCATCGGCCGTTCCCGTCCCCGACCAAGTGATCTCCGGGTTCCACGCATACAAGGCGCGGGCAAAATCCAGCGTCCTACCCGGATGAACGAAGAAGTTCGCGTCGAGAAAACTAATATGCCCGAACGGCCGAGCCGAATACAGGAGCTGAATTTCCTCCATCAGAGAGGAGGCGGACCGCAGGCGATAGCGCGGGCTCATCACGACGATCGAGCAAAACGAGCATTTTTTCGGACAGCCGCGGCTACTGCAGATGTAGGCCACTTCGACCGGGGACGCTTTGCGTCGGTACTCGAAACGCGTCCGAGATGGCTCGAAGCGGAAATCCCGCGCAGGAAAGGGCAGATCATCCAGGCCCGGGAGGTCCGAGGAAGCCGGCGTGCTCACGGCGTCTCCGTCGGCGCCGAGCGTCGTGAGGTGCTTGCGCCCCACGTTGCGAACCCTGCGAAACGTCAGGTTCGGAATGGCCGGCAGCTCCGGCTCACCACGGCTGAGGTGTCGGGCCAGATGCACCATTGGGCGCTCGCCTTCGTTTCGCACGACGAAGTCGATCCCCGGATACTCCTTCAATAGCTCCGCCGCGCAGGGGCTCGCATGTGGCCCGCCGAAAACGACGACGGCGTCGGTATTGCGAGAACGGAGGACCGACAGAAGCTCGATGGCAGCGGGAAAATTCTTCGTGTATGCGGTAAAGCCGTACAACTGGTAATCGAAGAATCCGAGTGATTCGAGACGTTCGGTATCGATATCGCGCTCTTCGCCAAAGTCGAACAGGTCCACGTGGAACCCTTCTCGACGCATCGACGCAGCGATGTAGCCCAACCCGAGCGGCGGCGGCGCATTTTCGCCCTGATACCCGAATGTCCGCGGGTCGGGCGGGTTGACGAGCGCGCTCTTGAAAGTGTTGGGCTGCATCGCTTCTCTCGCACGAATGCCCAATGGGCAGCTGGCGTGGCGCGACGTTACTTGAGTGTTTTCTTGAGATCGTCCAATGCCTTCGCGAGGGCGCTGGTGTCGTCCCGAGCAGTCAGGACGAGCTCGATCTTTTGGGCCAGATCGTCGGGGTTATCGCGGTATGTAGAGCCCGGGATGAACTCACCGATGACACGCGCAAGTGGTGTGTCTCGTCGCTTGAGCGCTTCCAAATCGACGCGTTTGTTGTTGATCCCCTGCAGCGTGACCTTATCGAGCTCCGCGTTGATCTTGTCGCGCAGACTTCGAGCAGTTCGAGCTTTGGCCATCTGATCCTCTGGAGTGGAAGAAGGTGACGCGCGTCAGGAGAGAGAGAACGGATATCCTCGCTTCGGATGGTCGGTTCCCACGTACCCCCACCGGTCCCCCGCGAACCGAACGTGCTCCTCTTTGGGGGACGCTTGCGAGGATCGGCGACAGTTCTGTCCAAGTCAAGCCGACTTGCCCGATGCGGAGCGAGCTCGAGGCTCCTAGGGATCCACACCTGACGGTTCCGTCAGTAGCAGCGGATTATCCTGTCGCGGGCCACGACCCGTGCGGCGCATGCAGGCGCAGAGAAACGGGTCGTGCAACGCTGCGCAGCGATCTACTTCTTCTCGGTCTTTTCGCAGACCTTCTCGCAGTCCCCGAGCTCCTTCTCGCTGTTCTTCTCGAGCATGCACTCGAACACCTTGTCGGGGTTCTTGCATTGCTTCTTCACCTGCTCTTTGTCCTTCGCACACTCGCCTTCCGAGTACTTGCCGTCGTCGACGAACTTCTGGAGGTGGGGGCAGAGCTTCTCCTCGGGCGTTTTGCAGCCGGTGAGCGAGAGCGAGACCACGAGGATGGAGGTGAGAGACAGGAGCGCTTTCATGACGGCGATGCAAACACCCCCGCGCCCGCACATCAAGCGGGCTTCACCCGTCGTCGCGGGCGCGGGCCGGGTCAGATGCGACCGCGCGCTCGGAGAATGGCGAACACCGCCGCGACGACGACGATGAGGACCGCGAGGCCCCAAACGAGGAGTCCCTTTCTCGCCGCCCGCCGCGTTGCAACGGCGATTGGTTTGGTTGGGCCGATCGAGTCGTCGACCCGCTCGAATGGAGGCGGGATTGCGGCTTCGGGTTCGACATCGGCCGCGGGCGGAAGGCGACTGTTCCGCGTGCGCTCGGCGATAACAGCTGCTGCGCTCTTCTTCGAGGCGACCGCTCGATCGGTCTGCATGACCGCCGGTGTCTCGGGCAAAACCGCTGGCGGCGTTTCCAGGACGGCTGGAGCCATCGGTGGCTCCGGCAAAACCGCCGGCGGCGTTTCCAACACGGCGGGAGCCATCGCTGGCTCCGGCAGGGCCGCTGGCGGCGTTTCCAACACGGGTGGTGCCATTCGAGCGAGTGTCGCGTGGCCCGCTCGATTGTCCTCGGCGGCTGCGTGAAACGCGGCCACCATCGCCTCGGTACTCTCGAAACGCTCGCCGGGGTCCTTCGCCAGGGCTTTGGCAAAGAAGGAATCGAAGCCGATGCAAAGATCGGGCACGACGACGCTCGGCGGCGACGGCAGCTCATAAAGAATGGCGCGGAAGACCGCGCCCCCATCGCCGGTATGCGGGAGCCTCCCGGTGAGCGACCGATAGAGGACCGCTGCGAGTGAAAACGCGTCGCTTCTATCGTCGACGCTTTTGGGATCCATGATCTGCTCCGGGCTCATGTAAAGAGCAGAGCCGATTCGCGCATCCATACGCGTGAGTTGCGCGTCGTCATCGAGAATCTTGGCAATGCCGAAGTCGAGGACCTTCACGGTCTCCCCCTCGGCGCTCTGCGCAAAGAAGATGTTGCCCGGCTTGACGTCGCGGTGCACGACGCCTTCGCGGTGCGCTCGGGACAGCGCCCGACCGACCCCGTCGATAATCGTCTCGGCGTCGGCGACCGTGAGGCGCCCGAGACGCTTCAGGCGTTGTTGCAGATCCTCCCCTTCGAGAAGCTCCATCACCATGAAGCCGTAGGTGGATTCGAGTCCGTAATCGATAATCCGGACGAGGTGTGGACCCTCGAGGTGGGCGGACATCGCCGCTTCGCGCGCGAACCGGGGGCGCGCTTGCTCGTGCCCCTGATCGAAGCGAACGACCTTGACGGCCACCGCTTCCGCGATGTCCTCGGCATGAGCCTTCCACACGGTCCCGCTGCCACCGGAGCCGATGGGCTCGGCGAGCGTGAAGGATCGCCCCTGCCACCCCCGGAGAACGCCCCCCGGTTTGAGCGCGGCATGGGGAGCGACCATGACGCCCGACCACGCCGTCTTTTTGCCGGGGCCGACGGTCGTCGCCATGACGCGCGCTTGCTTGGCGAGATCGTTGCCGAACCAACCCTTCAGCTCGCGCTCGGGCTCCGCCTCCTCCGGCGGGTCGCCGTCCTCATCCGGAACATGCACCGCACGAAAATACACGGAGCTCGGTCCTTGGCGCGTGTGCGCTTTTGCTCCGCGCGCGGCACCTGCGGATCGCACGGCCCGGCGCTACGCTGGTCGACATGAGCGAACGCGTCGTCGTCCAACCCGCCGGCAATCCGATCCGCGTCACCTCTGGAGGCTCGCCCGTCGCCGAGAGCCACACCGCACATGTCGTGCACGAGACGGGGCTTCCGCCCCGGTATTACTTCCCAAAGGAGCATTTGAAAGCGCAGGTCGAGCCCGGCACCGGGGAGGGCGTGTGCCCGTGGAAGGGGAAATGGCGGCACCTCGACGTCATCGTCGGCGACCAACGGATCGCGAACGGCGCGTGGACCTATTACGAAACCACCCCCGTCTGCGCCGTCATCAAGGACGCGGTCGCTTTTTATCCCGAGAAGGTCTCGATCGAGATCGGCTGAACGCACGAATTCGAGCCTTGCGTCGTTGCTGGCCCCGAGCCGTCATCCGTGCCATGGCTCGGGCGTGCTGAGCTCTCCCATCGGACGCGTGCGGCTCGTTGGAATGGTGGAGGGCGCGTCGTTCGTCGCGCTCCTCGGCATTGCGATGCCGCTCAAATACTTCGCAGACCTCCCGATGGCGGTGCGCATCGTCGGGATGGCGCACGGCGTGTTGTTCTTGGCCTATCTCGCGGTGATCTTCCTCGCCGTGCGCAACAAGGCATGGCCGGGAGCGCGAGCGCCGATGTTGGTCGTCGCGTCGCTCCTGCCGTTCGGCCCGTTCTTCGTCGACGGTCAGCTGCGCGACCGCGAGCGTGAGCTCGGCGCGTCTACATCGGATCCCAAGCGCCCCTAAAACTCGTTCGCGCCGGGTCCAACGGCTGGTAGCGGGCGCACCGATCCGTGTATTCGGTGGACAATGATGAGATCCGTCTATGCCGCGCTCGCCTTCACGCCGTTCCTCTTATGCTGTTCCGGTGCCGCCGGTGATCCCAGCGAGGCCGATGCAGGTGACGCCGTCGCGACGAGCGTCGAGTGCGCGAAGGCGAGCGCCCTTTGCGCTGACGGCAAATGCGCCGTCGAGGTCGCGAACGAGTGCAAGACCCCCGTCACGTGTCAGCTCGAGGTCGAGAGCCTCTGCCAAGCGAACGAAGGCCCGATGAGCCCTTCGAGCGCAACGAGCAAGAAGGTCACGCAGCTCGCGGGCACGACGCAGACGCTCGAAGCAGAGCCGACGTGCACGCTCGGGGC
>JABFXY010000116.1 GCA_013361525.1 Polyangiaceae bacterium
GGCGACGCGCGCAGGGTTTCGCGCTGCGACTCGGTGAGCGGCTGCACCACGGGGACTCGCGGCTCGATGATGCGAGCGGGGGCCGGAGCGGGAACGCGAACGGGGGAATTAGAACGGTGAGCGGGGCGCTTGTGGCGTCGGTTTCGAAAATGTTGGGTTGTCACGGACAGGTCTCGCGCGGCGGACGCATCGCTCATCGAAGAGCTGCTGCGAGAGAGGTGTCTGCGCTGCCGCCGCTGCCTACACCACGGAGGGCCGCTCGATTGCGGCCCCGTCGGTGAATCGTCGCCAGTGGCGTTCAATCTCCTGAAACGCGCACGTCCAAGAAACGACTCACAACGCGGCACACCCTAGCGCATTTCGTGGCCGAGAGCGAAAGCGCTCGTACACGTACCAGCGGGCCTTCGCTTCGTGCGGTTCGAGACCGATCGACAGAAAGGTTCCGTCGGGGGGGCATCGACGCGTTGAGCGACCTCTCCGCTGACAGAGCTGAAAGACGCGTAGCCACCCGTCCTCAGCCCGAGCGCCGCTCGTCGAGGACGGCGCGGAGCGCGGCCGCGAAGAGTGCGTACGCTCGGGGATTTTCGCGCGGGTACAGGACGAAGCGAACCAGGTTGAGGCCGTGCTCTTCTCGCTCCAGGAAGCCGAGCGAGGTTTCCAGCGCGATCCGCGCGCCCTCATCCATCGGGAAGCAGAAGGCCCCTGTCGAGATGGCCGGGAAGGCGATGCTCTCGAGGCCATACGCGGCCGCGATCCGGAGGCTGTTGCGATAGGCGCTCGCGAGCAACGAGGCATTGTCTCGTCGCTGGGGATCGTAGACGGGGCCGACGGCATGGATGACGAAGCGGGCGCGCAGCCTCCCTGCGCCCGTGATGACGGCGCCGCCGACGGGGCATCCGCGGATGCGCCGACACTCGGCCAGGATCTCCGGCCCACCCTTGGTGTGGATCGCGCCGTCGACGCCCTGTCCGCCGAGCAGATCGGGGTGCGCGGCGTTGACGACGGCGTCGGTGTCCTGATCCGTGATGTCGCCCTCGACCAGCGCCACGACGGTGTCGTTCACCTGAACCTTCATGCGGCGCTGCTCCGCAATGAGTGTGCCCGCGCATGGGACCAACGCGACGCGGAGGAACACACTCGAGTGGCTGTCTCGCGAGCGCCAGATTGGCAGGCGTGGCCGTGCAGATGGGTCAAGTTGTCTGCAACTGCGGCCGCGCGGACGCTCGAAGAGCGAGTCCTCGCGAGCGCCGTCATTGTGCTGCGAGCATCGGCGCAGCAGGCAATTGCCGCGCACTCTTGACGGCCGCGCACCCGCGGACGCATCTGGATCGGATGACGGCGTCACCGCAGCAACGGCTTCTAGCAACGTGGCGATCATTGCCGCCCCGAGCATCCAAGAGCATCACGCAGGCGCGATGCATCGCCGCGCTGGCCGCTATCGTGGGCGCAGCCGCAGGCTGTGCGCCCTCAGAGCCACCCGTCGCCCCGAAGTCACCCGTGTCTGATCTAAAGCAGCAGATGGCCCTAACCGATAAGGACGTCCGCTCGCTGCAGAGACGCGCCACCGGGGCCTGTGTATCTCGCGACGCATCGGTCCCGTCGCAAACCGCGTTTCCGTACTCGCTGGAGTTCGCCGCCGGCGCGACGACGCTCGCAGAGGGCGACGCCATTACGATCTCGAACGTCGAAGGGACCCGCCCTGCCTTTGCAGTTGGTGGAATGTACCGCGTGCGCGGGCATTACACGCTCCGTTCTGCGGCCGAGGCCACCTTGCTCCTCTCAGTCACCGCAACCGCTTCCAATGAAGGATGCACGACAGGTATCGAGCGCGCTTCAATCAAGGTGCAGCGCGGCTCGGGAGAGTTCGATCTCGCGACCACGATTCCCTATGAAGGACACCCACACGTGAGCTTCTACGCGAATGGGTCCAACGCGGGTGGAGTCTACTTTGGAAAGGACTCGTTCTTGCGCTGATCCTGACCTCAGCGCGATGTTGAGCAGTCGAAGCTCCCACGCACGCCTCGAGAGGCGGCGTCATAAACGAGACCAGACTCGATACTTTCGACGCGCTCACGACCGTCGGGCGCGTGTACACACAGAAATGCATAGTCCGCGGGGGACTCGCCGGTCGTCGGGTCGAAATCCATGCGGCTGTAGGTGCCTTGGAGGTCGATCGACTTGCCACGCTCGAGCTCGCCGAAGGCTCGCAGGATCGAGGTGGGCCCGACCTCGATGGGCGTGCCCGGCGCCCTCAGCCGTGTGATCGCCCGCGCGAGATCGCTGCCGCGCGGCGCCTCCGTTTCAGCGGCGTGCGCGGCATATGCAATCAGGTAGAACGAGTCGTAGGGCGCGCCGGGTGCATCGGCGGGCGCCAGCTGTTCGCCGAATGCAGCATTGTAGCTATTGGTAAATCTCAGGTTTGCGGGCGTCGTCGAAAGAGGAGTCAAACCGAACAGCCTGGCGGAGAGATCGGGTCGGCGGGTGATCGCTCGACCGAGCGGGGCTCCGTCGAGGGTTCCGGGCACGACGTAGACCGGGCGCGGGCGGTCTTGCGGCCATCGCGCTTCGAGCGGCCCGATGAACCCGTCGATGATTTGATCCGTCACCGCATGAAATACGACGATGTCGGGTGTTTGCTCGAGCGTCGTTGTGACTGCACGCTCGAGCGAGGCGCTGCCGTCTGCGTCGTCGTAGCTCAGCTCGCGAAAGAGCCGGCCGTTTTCGGGTATCGAGCGCCCATTGAATCGCAAGGAGTTTAACGCGCTCTCGGAGAGCGCGAGGCCGACCGCATCGTGGGCCCGCAGCAGCAATAGGCTGCGCTCGCCGGGTCGAGCGCTCATTTGCGGCTCGACGTGGCCCTCGATGAAAGCCGAAAGCGCTCGCATCGCATCGCCGGTCGGAATGGCCGTTCGATACACGAGCCGCACGGACCCTTCCGGATAGGGGATGGTGGAGATCAGCGCGCTCGAGTTGAGCGCCGGGACGACGAGGACGTCGTTGGGAATGAACTCATGCGTTGCGAGACTGATGACGTCCTTGCTCGAGCGAAAGCCTACGACCGCGGAAACGCCCGCGCGCACCAGGTGCCTCGCCGCCGCCGGTGCGTCCGCCGCGTCATCGCAGGCGATGATTCCGATCGGGCGCGCGGTCTGACCATTTCGTTTCGGAGGTAAACCGCCGCTTACCGACATGAAATCGCGCCGCGCCAACTCCATGGCGCGTCGGGATGCACGGCCGAGCTCCGCCATGTAGGGGTCCTGGTCGCGGGTCGGAAACATCGCTCCGATCCAGACCGTCCGTTCGTCGGCCTTCGTGGCCTCGTCAGCGATGATCGTGCATGCGTCGTTCTCCAGCTCGACGCAGGTTGCGTCGGCCGAGCATCGAGAGACTTTGCCGCCGGCCGCGCTCGTACAGGACTCTTGTGTACACCGAGGCACGGCCGACGTGGAATGCAATGAGGGGTTCGGGCCCGGCGCGCCTCTGATGCGCCACAGCGCGACGCCGCCCAATGCGAGTAGGGCCAACGCGCCGGCGAGCCATCGACGAGACTTGCGCTGGATCGGCGTCGGCCTGACAGCGCTGTCGAGCGCGGTCGACGTAAGCCCCAATGCGGCACCATTGATGCGCGCGACGGAGGCGCCCCGCAACTCGGGGGCAATGGGCTTGATGTCCTCCACCCGCAGCGGGACAGGGCTCGCGAACCCCTCGAGCGCCTCTAAAAACTCGGCAGCGTTGGCGTAGCGCGAAGCGGGATCGCGAGCGAGCGCGCGGTGAACGACCTTTGCGAGCCGATCTTCGATCCACGGAGCCGAGTCCTGCACGGCGCTGACGTCGCGCGTGTGCAGGGTGAGCAACACCTCGCCAATCGTTTTGCAGGAAGCCCATGGCGCCGTGCCCGTGAGCGCCTCGTAGAGTGTGGCCCCGAGGCTCCACACGTCGGTGCGCTGGTCGACGACGCTCGAATCATGGGCCTGCTCGGGGGACATGTAGCCCGGCGAGCCGATGAGCGCGCCCGTTCGGGTGAGCAACGTTTCGGACTGCGTGAGTACGAGGTCTTTGACGATGCCGAAGTCGCATACCTTGACGACGACCGCATCGCCCTCGCGGTGCAGGAAGATATTGCTCGGCTTGACGTCGCGGTGGACGAGGCCGGCCGTGTGCGCGGCTGCAAGGCCGCGGCACGCATCGACCGCGATCCTCACCGCCACGGATGGATGGAGCGCCCCTTCACGGGCGACCACGTGGGCCAGATCCTCGCCACGCAAGAGCTCCATTGCGATGAACGGGAGCGAGGTTGCGTCGTCGACGCCCGAGGCGTGGACGTTGACGACGTGCTCGGATCTCAGCTGCATGGCAGCGCGTGCCTCGCGCAAGAACCGGCGCTTGTCCTCGGGTCTCGTGGAGTCCGCACGCACGATCTTCACGGCCACGCGCTCGCCTCGCGTGGTTTGGGCCTCGTACACCGTGCCCATTCCACCTTGACCGAGCAGCGCGACGAGCAGGTATTGCCCGCCGATTGTCGTCCCGAGGCGCGATTCGTCGCCGCTCGGGCGCGACGCTTTGGAGAGCGGCTCTACCACGTAGCCGCAGTGGACCGATTCATCGATCCCAAAGTCGAGAACGGCCGAGCCGCTCGCTCGAAGCCGCTCCTCGAGCTGACCGTCGGCGAAGAGCGCCACCAGGCAACGCGAGCCGTCGACGTCCAGAGCCTCGTAGCGGGCCGCGCCATTTGCGGGCTCGAGCTCCGCGACGAGCTCGAAACGTCCACCGATCCGAACCCCGATGAGCCCGCCGAGTGCGGCGGGGCCCGTCATGGTCGGAAATGTCGATCGGCTCGTAACATCGCGAAGGCGCGATGCTACGAGCCGCGTGGGAAAGGCGTCAACGACCCGTCGAGCGGTACGTCAACTCGGCCATACACGCTCGTCCGTCGAGCTTGACGTAGTCCGCAGGAAGCGCCGTGCTCGTCGGCTGGAACGTGCAGTCCTCCTCGATGAAGACGGGAAACCAAGTCTGAAGCTGCAGCGGATTGCTGACGTACTCCATGTTGGGGCCGTTGTAGATGCCGCAGCTCGGGCACGTCCTCGGATCGAACTTGAGCAGGCGGAACGCGGGGTCGGACGGTCGACCGTCTTCGGCATGAACGACGTCGCCCGTTTCTCGGACGTACCCCGCCTCGCTGAGCGATACCGGTGCGTTCGTGAAGGTGCCCGTGCCGAGGGCGGTGTCCCAATATTGGATCTCTGCGCTCCTCGGCTGGTCGTCGGCGTACGCAATGAAGAAGTTGCGCGAGTCGACACCCAGCTGGCCCTTCTCGAGCGTCGAGTTGTCGCCATAGCGATCCACGACGTCGACGCAGAACGCGTCGGTTCCATCTTCGGCGACGTAAGGGTGGCATTGAAGCGTCGCGTGCCCGTTGAGATAAGCCACGAACGCTTTGAGCTCGAGAGGACCGCTTGTCACATGGTCCCGGAACGCAGGGACATCGGCGAGCGTGCATCGAGGAGCCGACGCATCGATCACGTGCAGCGACGTAGAGATGCCTTCGTAGCACGGAGGAAGTTGGTTCTGAACGCCCTGCGTCTCCACCTCGACGGCGATCTCGTCGTCGATCTCGTCGTCGATCTCGCTGTCGTCGACGCAGCCCGCGCCGAGAGCCAAGGTGATGGTGGCGCAGCCAAAGAAACCGAAAACGTGTCGGAGGGGATCTCCTTGCTCGCATCGTTCACGGCGCGAGCCAACCGGAAGAAGGTTACCGACGTTGAGCAACGCTCGGGCCAGCGCCTCAGGGCCGCCGGCGACCGAAATTGGAAGGCATTTATGGGGAGGAACGGGTGCTACCCCACCCGTGGCGCAACAAGTTGCGCCACGGGTAGAGCAAGAGGTTGCGTCAGGGTTCGTCGGTGGCGGGTCGGCGCCGAGGGGGCCGAACTCGCAAGCAGTCCTGCGTATGCTCTCGGAAGCACCCGGGGGCGAAGTTGCTCATGAAGAGCGGTTGGTTCTTCTTCTTCACCTCCTTTTCCGGTTTGATGATGATGATCTGGGTGTCGGTCGTTCGCGACATCGAGCCCCTGCGCACGAGCCGCTGAGATCCGGTCTTGTCCTCGACGGATTTGCTCAGCTCGACCTCGACGGGCCCGACAGTGACGGCCCCATGCCCTGCGCCGGATCCTCCTCTTTCGCGTGTCGTCGTTACCTCATCCCCGCGCCCTCCCCACTCTGCGCCGAAGCTGCACACGCCGTCGTTGCACCCGACGGATGCGCGGAAGTCGACCCCCGGGTCGTTGGTAAAATCCGTGACTTCCCCGCGGGAGTCGGTAACGAGGTACTCGCCGCTGTATTCGATGTCCGCACTAACAGCGACTCCATCGACCACGGAGATGGACGTATAGACCTTGGTGCTTACGTAGTTGCTCCCGATCTTCGCGACGAACAGCTTTTCCGCCACGATGATTTGCACTCCCTGATCGGGGACCCTCACGGTGGAGACGTTCCCGGTCGTCTTGTGGAAGTGATCGGTAGGAATGGCTCCGTTGTACAAGACCTGAATGTCGATGGGGTCTTCGCCCTCGCGTCCATCCGGGTCCACCACGCCGACGGGATTGCCGAGGCTGAAGCTATAGAGCGACGCACGTAGTGGCTCCGCGCCCGCCTTCTCGACGACCATCCTGTACTTCGGATCCGCCTGGGTCCAGGCCAGCGACCGTTCATCATAATAGCGGTATCCATAATAGCTGAGCCCGGACGTCGCGTCCCTCTCCTTGTTGTTGAATCGGTGCTCGAAGTCCTCCTCGTCGGAGCCGACGGCTTCGAGCAGCTCGCCGTACGGGCCGTAGCGGAAACCAGCCTTCATGTTCCCCGCCTCGTCGAACGCTGCGAGCAGGTGTCCGCGCGAGTCGTTGTAGAGGTACTCGCGATCTTGGTGGTCGACCACGCGAATGGTGGAGCCGTCGAGGTTTGCATAGGCGATCTCCGTCTCGAGGCCACCCTCTCCGTCGTAGATGATCTCCGTCTCGCCGAGCGACCACTTGACCCGCGAAAGAGAGTCATCGCGGTTCTGGGTCACGACGATCGACCGCATCCCGTCCGGCCCATAGAAGTAGACGTCCATGCTGCCGTCCGGGTTCGCCGCGATGCGCTGCCGATCGAGGCCGTCATACAGGTGCTCGAAGGAACCTTCGGCTTTGATGTCTCGCTGGATCGCATTGCCGAACAGGTCGTATTCGATTGCCATGTACGTGTTGGTCGTCCCTGCGTTCACGAGCTCCACCGGCGCGTCCGGGTCCGCAACCGGGTCTCCGATGTCACCGCCGTAGACATAGGTCACGTCACGTTCGTGAACGCGCTCCGCCGTCGGGTCCGCGCTCACGGTCGCCGCGGTGATGCGGCCGCCGGGCGAATACGCAAACGTGCCCTGGTAGCCCTGCGGTGCGGTGGCCGAGATCAGGCGGTGCATTCGATCGTATTGGTAGCTCGCCGTGTGCGTGACCAACGGGTACGTTCCGTCCGTGAGCTGCGTCCGGAGCCGGGCAACGTCCCCCGCGCCGTCGAACTGGAAGCTCTCCCACGCACGATCTTGGAGAGCGGTCGCGCCAGGCGGAATGGCACGCACGAGCATGCCAGATGGTCTACCCGCGTCGTCGAAGCCTCGGAGTGCGTCCTGCGTCAGCGCCCCGTTTTCCCACGTGTAGTACCGATAAGGGAGCCCCGACGTGAAGCGTGCCATGATGTAGAGCAACTGCTCGTTTGCGGACCCCGCAGACCAGCCGACCCACTTCGGCAACCCGCGCGGATCGTAGTGGTAGTAGAAGCGCGTCTTGTCCGCCGACAGCAGCGCGTCGGCGGCGGCGACGCTGCGCGGCCGGCCGGAGGGGAGGTAGTCTCGCTCGATGGTCCGCTCGTCCTCGTACTGGCCGCCGAAGATCGAATAGTGGTGCGTCTCCTTCGCGACGAAGCCGCGCCCTTCATACTCGTAGTCGATCCACCCATTGTCGTTCTCGACCCGTGTCAGCCGGCCGATACCGTTGTCTCCGCCATCGTAGGTTCGCTCGACGACCAGGTCGCCCATCGAGTCGATCTCCGACGGGGACAGCGCGCGGGGCGCGACCTCGAGATGCTGGAGGCGGTCGAGCTCGTCGAACTGTTGGTGTGTGACATACTTGGTCGGGTCCTCACCGGCCGGTACGGGCGAGGCGACGCTGACGAGATTGCCGTTGGGGTCATACCCGAAGCCCCACGTCTTGCCGCTACGGCTCGATTGCGTGCGGCGACCCAACATGTCGAACTGGGCCTCGGTTTCGACGCCGTCGGCGTTCGTGGTTCGGAGCACCCGGCCCCGGCCGTCGTGCTCGTACTCGGTTACGGCCCATACCCCCGCGTCGAGCTCTTCCTCGACGAGCACGAGCCGGCCGAGCGGATCGAGCGTGGTCCGCGTTCTACCCGCTTGCCCGCCAATCGTCCCGACGACGTCCTCGGCCGTCGTCGAGAGCCCGTCGTACGTGTAGCGCGTCCCACACCAGCCAAACGGAGGTTGTGTCGTCAACGCACCCTCGCAGCCCGGCCGCGTGGGTTCTCGCGCCGCGAGGAGCCGGCCCAGGGAGTCATAGGCATATTGCCATTCGACGCTGGCGACCACATGGCTGCTCGGCTTTGGTGAGAGCACGCGCGTCAGGTTGCCCGAGCCGTCATAGAAGGACTTCGTGACGGCTTTGACGACACCAACTTCGTACGTCGCCTCGAGCACAGACCGGCCGAGGCCGTCGATCTCCGTCTCGCGCTTCGTCCACGGGTCACTCGGGCCATGGACGATATGCTCCTCCGTCACCTTGAGGCGCGGGCTCGCAGTATCGATATATGTGTAGCGGGAGATGATCTCCGGCGCGTATCCGAGCGTCGGGTCGTCGAGAAACACGCTGTGGGTGAGCTCGCGGCCCAGGCCGTCGAGGGTCTTCACCCATCCTTCGGCGACGAGCACCCCGTTTGCAGCCGTCTTCCGATTCGGCCCTCGTTCGCTGGTGACCGTCCCGGTTGCGGCGTCGGTCGTCGACTCGACACGGTGTCCCAGCGGGTTTACGACCGCCTTCAGGAAACGCATGTCGGCGTCGTACTCGTAGGAGGTCCCGGGGCCGGACCCGTAGAAGCGGGGCGAAATGGCGTGCACCAGGTTGCCCGTCGCACCGTCGCATAGCTGCGTAGAGACGGCGTAGGACGGTGTAGCGTCGACTTGGTGGCTCGTCCATAGCTCGCAACGCTTCGATGCGTCGTAGTAATGCCAGACCGCGTCGATCGTCTGCAGCACGCCATTCGCGTCGTACTGTTTGCCCTCCTCCCCATCGGAATACTGGAGGTAGGTGGACTCGTCGCTCAGCACCTGTGGGACGTGCCAGACGATGGTCGAACCCGGCTGGGCCCCGATCTGGAGACCCGTCCTCTCCATTTGGACGGTGTGCAGAACGGTCGGGCCGCCCGGAACGGGCGCGACGCCGACATAGAACGTCTCGTGCGTCGCCAGATCGCCGCTCGCCTCGCATTGTGCTTCGTCCTGCCCGACGCGGCAGGTCCTCGTCATGCTTTCGGCGGGGTGGAAGGTCGTTACCGCGCCAGGGAGCGCGTCGTCGTCGAACAGCAAGCGCTGCTCGTACGTCGTGCTCGTCCGGCGAATCAGCTGGCCGCCTTCGTCGTAGGTCCGCTCGAGCGTGACGAGCCCGCCGTAATATTGGCTGTAGTCGCGAGACACGACTTGCTCGGCACCGCCCGGCGTGGTGACGGTCACTGTCTCGAATCCGCGGAAGGCATAGTCGCCCGCCTTGTCGGGCCCGTAGACGGGTGTTTCGTACGCGTATTGAGTCGTCAGCGGCGGATCTTGACTCTCCGCGCCGATGTCGGCGTACGACGTGACCGCGTCTGCCACCCACACGGGGTGCGGGACAGCTTCGCCGGTTACGAGTCGATAGTGGTAAGCGGTGTGGCCTCCGCGCCCGTTGTGGACTGCCTTGAGGTAACGCATCGGCTGCGTGTCGCTGTCGAATCGTGCGGCGACGGAGTTCCGGCCTCCGTATGCCTCCGACAGACCGTCGCCGTCGAGGTCGACGAAGTCGCTTCGAACCGCCCAAGCCGAGATCGATTGATTTCCCGTGCTCACGACCGCACGCGAAAGACCCTGTTGCGCGCGGTCGAGAGGCGCGCTGAATCCGACGTTGACGAAACGGTCACCGACATTCACGAAGAGCTCCGGTGCAGCGTCGCCGGGCGCGATATACGGCTCGTGGTAGTCCCATTGGTAGTCGGGCTCGTCCGGGTCGTCGGTGCGCACCGGGGGCAGCCGGACGACGTCGGTGAGCCCGTCGTTGTCGAAATCGACGTAGCGCAACACGGCCCGCGAGAAGCCGTCGTTGATCTTCTCCGGGAAGAGCGGACCCATATGGAGCTTCGGCCGCTGCTGCGTGAGGTCGAGCGAATCGATCTCGTCACTGAGGACGCTCCCTCGCTCCTCGGGGGCGAAGGCCGCGTACTGCTCGAAAGCTCGGCCCGTGTTGTAGAAGACACGTAGTCCGGTGTTGTGCGAAAGGACATAGTCCTCGAGCCCGTCGCCGTTCACGTCTGTCAAGCGCCCCCAATGGAGCAGCTCGGTCATCAGTACCACCGGGTGCTCATTGTCGTCCTGCGGATCTCCACCGCAGTTCGAGACGCAGAAGCCGACTTCTTGGGGCTCGCTACGGGGATACGACGGATATAGCTTGAGCCAGTCGAGCGCGGAGCCCGGCTCGTCGGGGCCTTGCACCAATGGTAGCGGGAACGGTGTTTCCACGTCGTCGAAGGAGCCGTCGGGGTGGCCCAGATAGACGTGGAAATGCTGCGGGTCGGAACCGGGGTATTCCGTTCCGGCTCGGGTCACGCCATCCAGATACCCATCTCCGTTGAGATCCATCAGCAACGGTCCCGGTCCGTCGGGTCCGTCCAGCGGCACCGGCGCGAGGACCGGCACCGGGTCGGAAAACGCGCCGCCGCCCTCGTTGCGATGAACGCGATACACGGTGTGTCCGCACGCGCGCTCGCTGCGTCGTGCGCACACGTTCTCGTTCGTATTGATGCACCCGAGGCCCGCGACCTCGATTCCGGGGCACACGTACCCCGAGCAGGTGGGATCGGGACCAATGCGACTGTCGAGCTCGGGCCGATACCTGTTCGCCTTCGACTCGACCGACGTCACCAGGTCCACCAACCCGTCGCGATCCCAATCGAGGAAACGATAAATGTTCTGGGTGTCGGCGGTTGTTTGGGGGGGTGGCAGGGTGCACGTGTCGGGGTCGTACGGCTCGAATTGAGACCTATTGCTGACGAACGAGATCTGGTGTGTCAGGCTGCAGACCTCTTCGGAAGATGGCGATACACCATCCTCCCACGGGAGGGTCGGCATGACCCCGTTCACGCCGAGGGACGCGGGCTGCTCGAAGGACAGGCCGACGTTCTTTTCCCAGCTGGCCGTGCACTCGTTGGCTCCGGAGAGCGGCCCCACCTCCAAGCGATCCGCGCGACTGTCGCCGTCCACGTCGAGGAGCATCTTGTTGGTGATGCTGCGATGAAGCCGTTCGACGTCGTGAAGGTTTCCCTGTACGCCGTCACCGATTCCTCCCTGGAGCTGGATCGACGAGTCGAAGGTCCGCTCGAGCCGATTGTAATCGAATGTCTGGGCCGGAAGGACGGTGGCGGTACCGTCTTCGGCAAACCCCGTCTCCTGCACCGACGTGAGAATCCGGAGCGGTGCGTGCGCGACGCCGCCGGGACATTGGAGCTCACTTGTGTCGTAGCCGAGGTCGAGCCGCCGGCGTTCTTGCAGCGATGCGCCCGCAGAACGCGTCTCGAGCGTGACGCGGGTCAGGCGGCGCGCTCCTTCGTAGATTGGTATGCCCGTGCGAAAGTCGAAGCGTGCGCCGATTGGCACGTTGCTTCCGGGACACAGATCCGTCGTGGCGACCTCCCCCGCTCCGTTGTACTCGAACACGATCCGGCTATGGTGGGTCAGCCCGGCCCCCGGATTGGCGCCATATTCGACCGACGCCAGCGTGATATCGACGGGAATGGGGTTTCCCCCCTCCGGCGGAGGGGCCATTGTCTTCGTGTAGTTGTAGACAATCTCGTTACCGAACTTGTCGACCGTGCGTGTGATGAACCAACGGCCCTCCGTGGCGCCCGGCTCCGCCCGCGGATGCCCCATGTCTCTCGATTCGTCCGTCTGGCCGAAGTAGTGAATCATGCCGTCGGGCGTACGCGCTCGCCAACCGTCCTTTCGCTTGGCGACGGCCCGCTCGTATCGGGTGAAAGAGCCGTCTTCTTCCCCGCGATACGACTCCCACCCCGCTTCGACCGGCTCCTCCACGAGTATCAGTTTGCCGCCGCCGGAGGCGCGATACCGAGGGTCGCCGGTGTGACCGTGCGATGTATCGACCTCGATACGCGGGATATTCAGCTCCCACCCCATCGCGACGCCGCCCCTTACTGGGTTACGCGACGAGTACGTGAGCGCGAGGGAAGGCACGAGCCCCTGGCGGTTGGGCGCGGTCGGAACCGGGATCGAATACGTCACGGCGCCTGTCGCATCGACGTTCTCCGGGGCGTGGGCCGGATCGGCCGGGTCCGTCGTGTTCGGCGACGGTACCGGCGATGCGGTCGCGAACACGTCGGATGGGTAGGCGCCCGCCAGAGACTGGCCCAACAGCGATGATGCGGTAACGATCGCAATGGCAGATAGAAATCGCGTCTTCCTCACGGCCTCACCCCTTCGTGACGAGCTCGGGTCGGGAGCTGGTTCGGCGGCGGCAACGGCGGTGCCGCGGTCGGCCCGTCGAGCTCGCGATCGGCAATCGGCTGCGCTGCGCGCTTACCGGTCGAGTCGAAACGCACGCCGCACGCGGCGATCGCCTCGAACGAGTCCGCGCGGACCGCGCAAGCACGCGCGGTGCGGGTCAGCTCCTCGCAGGCGATTCTCGGGCTGTCCGTGGAGGCTTGGGCGAGCGCTGCTCGATAGGCCGTCTGCGTTTCGGCGCCGACCGTGTCGGGTACGGCTCGCATTTGAAGATCGAGAACGTGCGCCGCTACTTCGTCACACGTTGCATCGACTGGTTGCACTGGCTCGTTGCATGCAACGGAGTGCAACGAAGCGAGTAAAAGTAGCGGTGTAAAGCGGTGCGAAAGGCGACTCTGCATGTCGCGGCGATTGGCAAACGACACACCAACGCCACTGCGGGCAATCTCGGCTTGGCGCGGGCCGCCGGCTGCGCCGGGCGACGCAATCGGTTGCGTCGCCGAAGCAACTTGTTGCTCCGCCGCTCAGCGAGACGGTCGGACGGGGACCGCGTTGGGGCGCCGTAGATTGAGGACGCGAATCTTGTAGACCAGCGTTCTCAAAGGAAGCCCGAGCCGCCGTGCAGCGACGCGCTGGTTCCAGTCGGCGCGTCGCAGGGCCTCGCTCAGGATCTCTGCCTCGAAGCGATCCACGCGCGTACGAAAGTCTTCGTTCTCACCGACCTCGGCGATGGGCGTGCCCGCTTCGTCGGAAGCGTCGGGGCACCCGGCCGCGACGAGGTCCATCGGCAGATCTTCGACCCGGATGGTGCGGCCGTCCGCCAGGACGAGCGCGCGCTCGATTGCGTTCTTCAGCTCTCGAACGTTGCCCGGCCATCGATACCGCCTGAGGAGCGCGAGCGCGTCGGGCTCGATGTCGTCGATCGGCGCCCCCGTCTCCGCGGTAGCCTCCGCGAGGAGCCGGCGCGAAAGCGGAGCGATGTCTTCGGGCCGCTCGCGGAGCGAGGGGACCGTGACCACGAGCGCATTGAGGCGGTAGAGCAAATCCTGCCGGAAACGCCCGTCGCGAACCATTGCAGTCAGGTCACGGTGGGTCGCGGCCACGATTCGAACGTCGACGCTTAATTCCTTCGTCGAGCCGACGCGCACGATCTTCTTCGTCTCGAGTACCCGCAGCAGCGCGGCCTGCGCCGCCGCCGGCAACTCACCGACCTCGTCGAGGAAGACGATGCCGCCCGAAGCGGCTGCGAACACGCCGTTCTGCTGTTGCGACGCTCCGGTGAATGCGCCTCGCTCGTGACCGAAGAGCGTACTTTCGACGAGCGTCTCAGGGATTGCGCCGCAATTCACGGAGATCATCGGTGCGTCGCGCCGATTGCTCGCCTGGTGCAGATGTCGGGCGAGGACCTCTTTGCCGCTGCCGGTCTCCCCGATGAGAAGCACCGGTATCGTGCTCTTGGCAGCGCGCTCGAGTGTCTGGATCGCGGCGCGCATCGCAGGGTTTTCGGTGAGGATCCCGCCCGACCGCGACGCGACCGAGCTTCGTACGCCCGCCGCCCCTTCCGCCGGAATCGACACGACACGCGTCGTGCTGTCCGCTCGAAGCATCGCGTTTCGGGCTGCTTCGACGAGCTCGTCGGCGGATCGGCCCGAGACCGGCGACGACGCGACACCGCAGACGAGGCCTGGCGAGCCGATGCCATCAATGACGGCGAGGAGGAATCTCTGCGCCTGAGCCTCGTCCATTTCGGGGATGACGAGCTCCAGTGTGTCCCTGCCGTAGACCGCGACTTGATCGACCGGACGGAGCCTCTGCTGAATGAGAGGGATCCATTTTCTCGGCGGCGCTCCGTCATTGCCGAGGGGCCGCATGAGCGCGAAGCCGAGGGGGCGGCCGAAGAAGCGCGCTCGCACGAGCTCGGCGTCCAAGACCATTCGGAGCTGCTCGTGACCGAGAATCGACGAAGAGCCACCATCGGCGCGGGTCGTGGTGTGAACGGAGGCGATGACGCTCCCGAAAGCGGCTTCCGCTCCGAAAGCGATTGTTTGTTTCGTGACGCGACGACCCCCGACCCAGGTCCCATTCGTCGAACCCAGATCTTCGATGGTGACCGAGCCGTCCTCGGAGAGCAGGAAGGACGCGTGCTTGCGCGACAAGCTGCGGTCGTCGAGGCAGACGTCGGCAGCGGCATCACGTCCGATGACGACCGGGACTCCCGCCCTCAGGTAGACCGTCGTGGCCCCGTCGCGTTGATAAAGGAGCACAGTTACCCGGGCAAACGGGGACTGCCGTAGCTCGGCCGCTTCCTCCGGCGAAGTTCGCTCGGTCTGGTCGCCGCTGTTCTTGACCATTCCTCCGTCGGACCTCCGCGCGACCGACATTACCACCGAAAGGTCCGTCGGTTGGCGCGCTCGCACGCCGGCGCTCGAGCTATTCGAGAGCGCCGACGATCCGTCAGTCTGCGTTCGCTGCTCGGCGACTGTCGGGGAGGCCAGCGCCGCTCGCGAGAAGTCGAGGCAGGCTCTTGCCGATGTAGAAGTTCCAGCCTTGTTCACAGTTGTCGAAGCACTCGACGGTTGGCAAGAGCCCTTTGTGGGTCATCTGAACAATGGCCTCGTCGCCATCCGTCGAGATCTCGAAGATGACGTCCGTCCCTGTCCACTCCGTCTTGTCCTCGAGCCACGGGAGGCGCGAGCGGGTGACGTGCCAGACGATCTTCGATGCCGAGTGCTCGGTGACTTCGAAGTCCACGAACGTCTCGCCGAAGCGCACGCCAAAGGTGTCGCCCGCTCGCTCCGCCGAGCCCTCGAAGCTCGTCGACCACCACGCGCCGACGTCGTCGATCGCTTGGGTCGCCTTCCTCGCCGAGGTCTTCGCGCGGATGGTCTTCGTGTAGTCCTGCGCTTTCACGCCGCGACCTCCGCCGCCTTTCCAGACGCGCCGAGCAGCGCTCCCTCGGTGGGGTACGCCTCGGTCAGCGCGACCGCGCCCGTCTCGAGGAGCGACTTCAGGTTCGCGAGGATCTTCGGCCAGCCGCCCGAGACCTTCTGAATCAGCCTCGATCCTTCGCGCTCCATCGTGTGCCGGATCGACAGCTTCACCGCCGAACCGCTCGGCTCGATCTCTATCGTGCAGAGCGAGAAACCCTCGGCCTTCAAGTCAGGGTCTTGATGCTGCCAGCGGATGACGAGGCGCTTGTTCGGCTCGGACTCGACGATTTCCCCCGCGTCGCAGACGTATCCGCTCGGCTGCACCATCTTCCACGGAGACCCTGCGGTCCACGCGCTCTCGCAATGCGTGCCGAACCAGTACTGCTTCATGAACTCCGTGTCCTCCGTCAGGGCGAACCAGAGCCTCTCGGGCGTCGTGCGAATATATGTGACATAGACAAACTCGCTTTTCTCTGCGCTCATGAAGGTCTCCTGCGGGGTGGTTTGGGGGCGTCGCTGTCTTCGAGTCGGTGCTTCAAGTCGCTCAGCGCCTTGAGGCGGCGGCGCTCGAACTTGGCAATCCAACGGTCGTAGATTTCCTGGAGCGGGACCGGGTTGAGGAAGTGCAGCTTCTCGCGACCGCGCCACTCGACCGCGATGAGGTTCGCGGCTTCGAGCAGCGCGAGGTGCTGCGTCACGCCCTGGCGGGTCATGTCGAGGTGCTCGCAGAGCTCACCCAACGTCTGCCCGTCATGCGCATGCAGACGGTCCATGAGCTTGCGACGGCCGGGGTCGGCGAGGGCCTTGAACAGCAGATCGTCGGCGTCGCTCATGGCTCGCACAATATGCAAGCGATCGCTTGCATGTCAAGGACACGAGACTGACAGACTCAGGCGCGCGCCGTGAGCACCCATGCGGGGCGTGGTGGGAGGTACCAACGCCGTGGTAACGAGGGTCATGGCCCGGCCCCAGACCTCCGGGTACATCGCTGCCAGCCTCGACGGCTTCATCGCTCGGGTCGATGGTGCGATAGATTGGCTCGCGATCGTTGCGTGCGAAGGCGAAGACTACGGCTTCAAGGCTTTCTACGACACAGTCGACACCCTCGTGATGGGGCGGAAGACCTACGAGACGGCGCTCGGCTTCGATGCCTGGCCGTACGCCGGCAAACGGTGCGTGGTCGTCACGAGCGATACGGCAAGAACGGCACGGCACGGCGAGGAGTTCTTTGCGGGCGAGCTCGCCGCGTTGTTCGACCGCCTCGGAGCGGAGGGCTCGAAGCGCGTCTACATCGATGGCGGCGCCGTCATCGCGCAGGCGCTGAAGGCGGGGCTCGTCGACGACATTACGCTGTCCATCATCCCAATCCTTCTTGGCGAGGGGACAGCACTCGCGCCGAAGATCGGTGCCGACGTGCACCTCGAGCTCGTTGAGCACCGCGCGTTCGAGAGCGGCCTCGTCCAGCTCAAGTACCACGTAAAGCCGCACTCGACTCCATAACGGCCGCGAACGTCCGCGAGAGGGATCCTGATACGATGCCTCCGGATGCCGAAACCGCCCGCCTTCAACCGACGAAACCTGCTCCGCGCCGCGGTGTACGGCACGCTCGTCGGTGGGCCGGCAATCTATGCGCTGTGGCCGCGAGGGCTCGACGTGCGCGACGGCCGGCACGACCGGGGTGAAAACGGCATTTGGCTACAGCACGGTTGGCTCGGAGACGACACCTGGTTCGTGTTGAATCACAAAGAAGACCGGCGCGCATTCTTCCGTGATCGCGCACCGGTGGAGGAGCTGCGAGCTCGCCTCGATAAACACAATATCCGCGACCTGTTTCCGCATCTATGCCCGGCGCTGCCGGGCGGCGCACTGATGCCAGTCGACGCCGATGCGACGAGAGCGTTCCTCGACGTGTTCGACGGCATGCGCGTGATGCCGTGGATTGGCGGTGTTTTAGGGGCATCGGTATTCTTGGACGACGAGCAGTGGCAGGCGGCATTCGTGTCTTCCACTGCGCGCTTGCTCGCGGATCATCCGCGGTTGGCAGGTGTGCACCTCAACGTGGAGCCCTGCCCGGACGGACACCCGGGTTTTCTTCTTCTGCTCGAAGCATTGCGTGCAGCGGCGCCCGGCAAGCTCCTCTCCGTCGCGGCGTTTCCCCCTCCATCCATACTTCATCCGCACTCGGACGTGCATTGGGGAGAACGGTTCTATCGCGACATCGCGGCCCGATGCGACCAGATCGTCCCCATGCTCTACAATACCGGCCTCTTCCTCCGACAGCCCTATCGAGCGCTGGTGCGTGATTGGGCGCGCGAGGTGCTCGCTTGGTGCGGGCCGACCGAGGTGCTCTTGGGTCTACCGGCATACGGCGACAATGGCGTCGGGTATCACGACCCCGACGTCGAGAACCTCGACGACTCGTTGCTCGGCGTGCACGAGGCGTTGAGCCAATTCGAAGTGCTGCCCGAGCACTACCGGGGAATCGCGACCTACAGTGAATGGACGATGACCGACGAGGCGTGGCAGAGCCTGCGAGCTTGCTTTGTTCGCAACGGGTGAGCGTCCCAGCGCAGGCGGAAGCGCGAACGACTCATGGCGGGGTATTGCAGCCCTCCTCGATTGATTCGCGTCGGCCCCGCAATCGTGCGCCGCGACACAATTGGTCGGCCGCCCGGGCCGGCAGGGTGCGAACAAATTGCGGAAGGTTGCAACGTCCCTACCCGATTCGTTCGGCTCCTTGCCATAGCTCGATGGCCGGGTGACCAACACTCAAGCACTTAGCCGCTCCCCCAACGTCGCGCACCCGACGTGATGAGCGTAAATCGCGAACAACTGAAGGGGGAATAGCGCAACCCTCCCCGATTCGTTCGCTGACCGCCGCGCCACACATCATGGCGGGCTCGATCGCTCCCGATTCATTCGCCGGCGGCCTCGGCCCGCCCGGCAACGCCGGCGGCCGTGTGAAGAGCTTGCGCAATGATTCAGTCACGCCCTCGCGACGCTGTAACCTTGCCTCGGCCGAGCCAGGCGCCCGTCACGGCGCGCAGAACCGGAACACCTTCGCTCGGGGAAGTGCCTCCTCCTTTGCGACACGAAAAGCGAAGCTTGCCTCGGGGAAAGCGACCTTGGCGGCTTGCGAGGGGCCAGGGCGATCCCTAAGAGAAAGGACGGCTGAGGCGGGAGGCGGTCATCATGAGGATGGTGTGCACGAACTGCGGGGCCGACGCCGTCTACCGATTGAGCGGGCAACTTCGACAGGTGCGTTGCCGCGAATGTATGGCAGTCTCCACGCCCCCCGAGCTGGCCGCGTTGCCGGAGCTGCCCGCACCTGCACCACCGCGGCTGCCCGCACCTGCGCCGCCGGAGCTGCCCGCCGAGCCGCCTGAGCTGCCGGCACCTGCGCCGCCCGGTCGACTCGTGGTGTCCATCCTCGAACCGAAGCCACAAGCTGCGTTGGCCACTTATCGCACCGTGGCGCTCGCGTCCGATCGCCCGGTGGTTCGCATCGATCTGCCAACCGACCTCCGGTACGCCCCATTCCTCGCGTTCAGCTCAATTTGGACACTGATCGCACTCGCGTCGCCCGTGCACGGCATTTGGCTGGTGGGTGCATTTATGGCGTCGGCCGCGCTTTGGGGGCTCATTGGCCCTCGGCGAGTCGTCGTGTCCGACGACGTGGAGGCGTGGGATCGACCGCTGCGGGGTCGGCCCGTAAAGCTGCCCCTATCCGAGATACGCGACGTGCGCCTGAAGCCCGTGAACGATCGGTTCCGGATGCGTGCATATGAGATCGTCGCGGACACGACGCAGGGGCCGGAGGTGGTGCTGCTCACGGACGTGCGTGACCAAGATGCAGCTGAATACATCCAGCGCGTGATTCAGCAGCGGCTGCAGGCATAGGACGATTTCGTCGCCGTTTCGCGGCAAGCTCTGCTCGAGCGGGGGAACTCAGTCGTGTGACGAGACTTGGGACCGCCCTAGGCAAGCCACACTCGACTCCATAAGGACTGCGAACGGGCCGAGCCCGCTCGATTCGAGGGACCAGCGAACTTTGGATGTCCATGCCGCACGGGAGCCGCCGACTCCTGAGGCATGACCTCGACGCAAAATCGTCCGCTCCAACCAAGTGCCTTCAAGCTCACCACCGCCTTCGTCCTCTTCGCCGCCCTCACATGCTGCGGCGACGACGCCGGACCGACAGGTGGCGCCGACACCAACGGGGAAGGAGGCGCCTCCGTCGGCGGTTCGCAACCCGGCGGAGGCGGCCAGGATGTTGCCGGCGGTGGGGGATCGGGCGGTGGCGGAGCAGGTGGCGAGGCGCCGGAGCCCGTGCTCGAAACGATTCGGTTTCGGACCGAGGAGGGTTTGCAGGCAGGCGTTCCCATCATCGTACACGACGCCGACGGACTGCCGCTGACCATGTCCGAGACGGACGCCGAAGGGACGGCAGAGGTCGACGTCCCCCCGGGCGGTGCGGTGTCCGCCATCTGGCACGAGGGCTATCAATTCAACGGAGAGACCGTTCATCTCAGGGTCTTGAATACGATCTACGCGGTGCCGCAGGGGACGGCGGTCGAGTTCGAGGGAGACGACTTCATCGTTTATCCGCAGCCTGCCCCGATGGACCTGACGGTGACCTTGAGCGAGGTGCCGCCGACCGCGACGATGGCGTATCTCTTTGCATGCGGTCAGCAGTTGGGCGGCAACGACATTCCCGCTTCGGGTGTGCTCGAGGTCGCGCCGCCGAGCTTCGGTTGTGACAAGCCCTTCTTTCCGATCACCGTCATCTACACGGGAGCCGATCTGGATCCCGTCGGGATGAAGGTCACCAACGGCCATCGTTATCAGCCTGGGTCGAAGCTCTGGGTCGGCATCGCCTCATACGACGCGCCGACCTACTCAATCTTGAGTTGGGACCCCCTCCCGGCCGATGCAATCACTCCCAGCGCATGGAGCGAGACCTATGTCGACGGGCGGCGGTTGTTCGAGGCAACGCCGGCCGTGGTCCTAGCGGGACAGGCGGGCTCGCGGGCAATCACCTACCACTCGAGCGGAGAGACGGTCGCTCGGATTCGCTTTTGGTTGCCGAACAACCGTTTCTTCAATCGAGTTTGGGCGCCCATGCAGGTCGTTCCGAACCTACATTTCCAGGGCATCGAGCTCGCGCAGTTCGAAAGCATCCAGATGGCAGACTTCGAAACAGTGGAGCGACCGCGCTTTTCCTGGACGATGGGTGACGGTCATCCGGGAGACGTCATGAGGCTGAGCTGGGCCTACATCCGCGACGACGAAGAAACCGAGTTTCGTGCGACACTTCCGCCGGGCACAACAGAGATCCGATTCCCGCAGCTGCCGGAAGAATTCATCGACCTGCAAGTCCAGGACGGAGATATCCTTCATCGTACGTATTCGATGCACGTCACCGACTACGACGACGCGACGAGCTACGAGGAAGGCATCAACGCGAGGGGTTCCATGGCCGACTTGGAGGCGAGGCCATAGCCACTTGCAAACCGCGCGCGCGAACAAATCGAGGGAGGTTGCAACGTCCCTAACGGATTCGTTCGCGCCTTATCGCAGGCCGGTGGGGTCGGACGACGAGCATTCAGGCACATAACAGCCCTTGAAGACCGGCCGTCGTGGGTCAAGGCGCTCCAAACGCGAACGATTCGCGCGGGCATCTTGCAAACCTCCCCGATTCGTTCGCACAGGCCGGTCGCGTCCGTCATTGCGACACCATCCCTCCCCGATTCATTCGCGCCCCTCCCCCGCCCGCCAAGACGTCCCTCCCAATCGCGGCAAAGGCAAGCTTCGGGTCAAATCGCCGAAGCTCGAGCCGAAGCCCCGACCCGGCACACGACGGCACACTGCGAAGGCCGCTGGACGGTGCTTCCGCGGAAAGCGTTCGGGTCCGACCGTTGCACTCGCGCCGTTCCCGCCGATCGGGAAAAGGATGGGCTCCATGCGCTCTCCGTCAGCACTCTTTCTTCGCCTTGCGCTCGCCGTCGCGCTCGTAGCTTGCGACGAATCGAAGCTCGCGCCCACGGGCCCTGCGGTGCAGTCGGGCCAATCGGCGAGCGCCCCTTCCTCATCGACGTCGCCGGCTGAAAACACACCTCAAACCGCTGCGGGCCGGGCGCTCGACGCGTTGCTCGCGCTCCGGAGCTACCGCGACCTCGCGCTCTCGCCGGACGGCAAGCGCATCGCTTACAGCGTCGCGCTCGATCCCATCGGCGCGCCTTCGCGTCGCTCGGTGTTCGTGATCCACCTCGCGAGCCAGGCCGCCGCGCCCGAGCGCATCACGGCCGCGGGCAGCGATACCGCGAGCGAGCGCTGGCCCGCGTTCTCCCCCGACGGCAAACGCCTCTCGTTCGTCTCGCAGCCTACGGATGGCGGGCCCCCGCAGGTCTGGGTCGCGGACATCGAGGGAGGCGGCGCCCCGCGCGTCCTCGCCACCATCCCGGGGTCCGTCGACGCTCCGATGTGGTCGCCCGACGGAGCGCGCATCGCCTTTCTGTTCTCGGACCGCTCGTCGAAGACGCCGCAGGACCCGACCGCGCCCACCGTCTACGATCGGAGCGCGCACGTCCCGAGCCGTCGCGTCGATGTCCTCGATCTCGCGTCGGGTTCGACGAGCCGCGCGTCGCCGACCGACCTGCACGTGCACTCCTTCGCCTGGGCACCCGACGGCCGCACGCTCGTCGGTGTCGCATCGAGCGGCGTCCGCCCAAACTACTTCGCCGCCAAGCTCTACGCCTTCCCCGCCGACGGCGGCGCTGCACGCGTCATTCACGAACCGAAGCGCCAGATCGGCGATCCACGCGTCTCACCGGACGGCAAGCGGGTCTCGTTCATCGAGGGCCTGATGAGCGACGAGGGCAATACGGGTGGCGATCTGTTCGTCGTGCCGCTCGACGGCGGCGCTGCGAAGAACGTCACCCCCGGCCGCAAGGCGACGATCACCGCTGCGCGCTGGAGGCCCGACGGGCGCTCGCTCGTCGTCGACGAAATCATCGAGGATCGTTTCGCGCTCAGTGCGATCCCCGTCGACGACGGCACCCCCGAGACGCTGTTCGAGGCCCAAGCCTCGTTCTTCGGGTTCGACCTCACCGCCGACGGCGAGCAAGTCGCCTTCATTCACACTTCGTTCAATGCGCCGCCCTCGGTCTGGACCGGCGCGCTCCGCGCTCCGGCGCCCATTGCATCGACGCAGCAGCGTTTCTCCGAGCCCTGGGGAAAGGTGGAGGTGATTCATGCCGAGAGCGACGGGAGAATGATCCAGAGCTTCCTCGTGTGGCCGCCGGAAAGCGCGCTGCCCGCACGTCCGGCGCAGGGCGTGACGCTACCGCTCATCGTGCGCCTCCACGGCGGCCCGGCTGCATCGGCGACTGCGGCGATCAACGAGTATTTGGCGCTCGCCGCCGACGGCTACTTCGTATTGCTCCCCAACCCGCGCGGTAGCTTCGGACGAGGTGTGGAGTTCCAAGAGGCAAACGTGGGAGACCTGGGCGGCGGCGATTTGCGTGACGTTCGCGCGAGCGTGCAAGCGGCGCTCGAGGCGGCGCCGATCGACCCGAAGCGCGTCGGTGTCACCGGGTGGAGCTATGGTGGCTTTCTAACGCTGTGGGCCGTGACACAGGGGCGCGAGTTTCGCGCAGCCGTTGCGGGCGCACCGATCGCCGATTGGCAGAGCTACTACGGGCAAACGGACGTAACGGGATGGATGCCGCCGTACTTCGGCGCGTCGGTGTATGACGACCCAACCGTCTACTCAAAACGCTCGCCCATCCTGTTCGCCAAGCAGGTGACGACGCCGACGGCGCTCATCGTGGGGGAGCGGGACACCGACTGTCCGGCACCGCAATCACGTGAGTTCTGGCAGGCGCTCGCCGCGCTCGGCATACCGACGGAGCTCGCGGTATACCCCGGCGAGTCGCACGGCTTCTCCTCGCCCGCACACCGACGAGATCGCATCGAGCGCATGGCAGCCTGGTTCGGTCGTCACATGCAGCCGTGAGCCGGCCTACCCGACAGCCCGACCATAGCGGCATTAACCTCTGTTGCACCGGCATTGGTGAGACCGAGATCGGGTCAAACATCTATAGGTGGACCCTGCGAACAAATGGCGGAAGGTTGCAATATCCCATCCCGATTCATTCGCGGTGCGGGATAGCTCGATGAGTGCTCGCGACGAACACTCTGGCACTTGGCTGCGCTCGGGCGGCGGGGTCGACATCAAGAGGTCTCGAATGGCGAACAGTTCGCGGGGGCATACTGCAACCCTCCTCGATTTGTTCGCCAGCCGCCGCCGCGCGCTCCATTTCGGCCTGGATCCCTCCCCGATTCATTGCATCGACCTCCGCGAGCCCGGGCGCACTGCCGACCGCCCGCTGCACTCCGCATTGCTGCGCGATCCCTCCCCAATTCATTCGCACGCCGGCCGCCACCCCTCCCGCGCCCTCCTCCGCAAGACCAGCCGCCACCCATCGCCGGAGCCCGCACCACCGCCCTTCCACCCCTGCGCCCCTCGCCGACATGGCGACCCGGCAAAACCCGCGCTACCCCATCGCCACCATGACGATCCGTTGCGAGACCGAGACCGCCGGCGAATACGCGCAGCTCCTTCACGTCGGCAAGCACACGCTCCACGCCGATATGGACGAGAAGTCCGGTGGCCACGACACCGGGCCGGGCGCGCACGAGTACTTCGATGCGGCGCTTTCGGCGTGCAAGGCGCTGACGGCCACGTGGTTCGCGAAGAAGAACAACATCCCGCTCGAACGTGTGGAGACGTTCGTCGAGCGCGACGATTCGCAGGAGCGCGCTGGCAAGTACGTCCTGAAGGTGCGGCTCGCGTTCCACGGGCCGCTCAGCGACGAAGATCGCAAGCGCCTTTATGCGGCGGTGGGCAAATGCCCGGTGCACAAGCTGATGACGACGACCGAAGTGGTGATCGAGACGGCGCCGCTCGACGCCACGACATAAGAGCTAGTCGCCGAAGTTGGCGACGTCGCAAGCGCGCTCCTTCGCGACGAGGAGGGTTTTGACCTTTCCCTTTGCGAGGCAGACGACGGTTTTGATGCGCTCTTCGGGGATGCCGGCGGCGACGAGCTGCGGCACGAGCAACTTCTGCCATGCGGTCGCCGTGGCTTTGACGGGCGCGCGCGTTTGAACGATGAGCCTCGGTTCGTCGATGACCATGCGTGCAACCTGGCGCATGGCGGTCTCCTCGTTCGCGTCGAGCTTGTGCGGGACATCGCCGAAGTCGACGATGAGGTCCCGTTCGCCGTGGCGGCTCGGCCGTGGCGGGGCGTCGTAAGGGCAGCCCGCCCACGCAGGGTTTTCATCGTCGGCACCACGCTCTCGGGGGCAGACGTCGCGTTCGTCGGGCACCCCGTCGCCGTCGGTGTCCACGGGCCGCACGCTTGCCGACCCCGTGGCCGCGGGCTGCGCGGTCCAGGTCGCCGGCAGCTCAGCCGACATCACGACCATCGCCGTTTCGCCCTGTGGCTCGTTGGGCGCCGGCGTCGAGCACGCAGCGACGACCCCAATCCCCAACGCCGCAGCGAGGTTCGCCCGCACCATGCGCGGGAGCATATCGACGCCACGGCCCGTTGAGCTAGCCATGACACGCACCCGGGCGAACGATACGGTAGCGACCATGGCGACGTCCGCGAAGCTTCCGCGCGGCCCGGGGATCCCGATCGCAGGCTCGACCTTCCATTACTTCCGTGAGCCGCTCGCATTCATGGATGCGGCGTCGAAGCTCGGCGACATCGTCGACCTTCGGTTCTTTCACCATCGGGCATTTCTCGTCAACGAGCCCGCTCTCATCGAGCAGGTATTGGTGAAAGCGCCCGGCAGCTTCCACAAGGACATGTTCGCCAACGAGCTGAAGCGGGTGCTCGGCGAGGGTCTTTTGACGAGCGAGGGCGACTTCTGGAAGCGCCAGCGCCGCCTGATTCAGCCGGCTTTCCACCGCGACCGCATTGCCGGTTACGCGAAGATCATGGTCGAGCACACGACGCGGATGCTCGATCGCTGGCGCCCCGAGACGACGCTCGATCTGCACCACGAGATGATGAAGCTGACCTCCGACATCGTCGCGCACGCGCTCTTCGGCGGCGACGCGGCCGACCCGAGCGAGGTCGCCTGGTGCATCGAGGCGATGATGGAGCGCTTCGGCGATCCGATTTACTTGATGCTCCCCATTCTCAACAAGTTGCCACTACCAGGTAATCGCAAGGTGGGTGAGGTGCGCGCGCGGCTCGACGCCGTGGTGGGGGAGTTCATCGCGCGCGGCCGTGCCCGGCCGAAAGACGCGGCCGGCGGCGATCTCCTCGGGATGTTGCTCGCCGCGCGGGACGAAGACGGCTCGCGCATGACCGATCTGCAGGTGCGCGACGAGATCTTGATTCTGTTTCTCGCCGGGCACGAGACGACGGCGCTCGCCCTGTCGTGGACGTTCCACTTGCTCGCCAATCATCCCGAGGTCGAGAGGGCGCTGGTCGACGAGCTCGCGACCGTTTTGCAGGGTCGCACGCCCACGCTCGAAGACCTGCCGAAGCTTCGGGTTGCCGAGCAAATCGTGCAAGAGACGTTGCGCCTCTATCCACCTGCGTGGTCGCTCGGCCGGCAGGCGATCGAGCCTTTTACGCTTGGGGGTTATCCATTCCAGCCTGGTGATTGGCTCTGGATCATCCCGTTTGCGCTGCACCGCGACGCCCGTTGGTTTTCGGACCCGCTCGCGTTTCGCCCGACGCGATGGGCGGACGGCCTCGCCAAGCGATTGCCCAAAGGCGCCTATTTGCCATTCGGCGCCGGCCCGCGCATCTGCATCGGCAACCAGTTCGCCATGATGGAGGCGGTGTTGCTCCTCGCGACCATCGTGCAACGATTCTCGCTGCGGAACGACGCCTCCGGCCCCCGTGTGGAGCCCGATCCGTCGATTACGCTCCGCTTCAAGCACGGGCTGCGAATGGGTGTCTCCGCGCGGGGGGCCAATTCGTCTCGCGAAGCGCTCACGGCCTCCGCGCCGTGAATGCGAGGCCCGTCTGGGTCGCGGCGAGGATGCCGAACGCCTCTTCGCCGCCTGCCATGACATAGGTATACGAGGTCGTCGCAATCGGGACGCCGATCGTCGATGTGATGGTATCGCCGTCCACGACCGAAAGCTCGAGCTCCTCGTACGCGGTGCTCCGTTCTTTGCGCGCGACGATACCGATCAGTCCATTCTGCGTCGCAGCGACCACCGGCACGTCCCCTCCGATCGCGCCGCCGATGGGTGCGAAGCTGTCGGTTGCTCGCCCAAAGATGAGCTCACCCGGCTCTCCATATCGCAGAACACTGAAATAGGTTTCGCCGTCGAGCTCGACTGCGCCGTGCCTCGACACGAAGAGGTCGGGCAGCGTGAGCAAGGGATTGGTCTCGGCGACGATATTGCCTGCGTCGTCGAAGGTCGTCGACACCACGTCGCTGTCCTGCGCGATTCGTGTCGTCCAGAGCACTGTATTGGTGCCCTGTCCACCTGCGAACCCGACGATGTCCGTATTCTCCGCGGACGTGAGCTGTACCGGGGGTACCGCGACACCGCCGTCGCCCGTTACGCGCGCAAAGAAGAGCTCGTATCCGCCCCCACCGGTATCGCTGGATATCCCGATGCGCAGGGAGCCGTCGGGCGCCGGCTGGAGCCAATGAAGATAGACGTTGCCCGGCGCCTCGAACGACGAAACAGGCGCTCCGACCAGCGTTCCTTCCTCCGTCATTCGTTGGAGGAACAATCGCTCGTCGACCCAAGCGATCACATACGACGACCCATCCCAGGTGATCTCGGGCGTGTTGTTGGCACCGCCCTGGGGGCCGAGCGTCACGACGGCGGACGATTGCCATGTTCCGTCGACGACCTGGAACGTGGTCGCGACGATCATGACGGACCCGTTTTGGTTTTCGGCCCACGTCGCGCCGAACGAACAACCTGCCGACGCGATGTTGCCCATGAATTGAACCGTCTGGGTGATGTCGACGGTCGCGTCGCCGAATGCCGGGCAGACGGACGGTCCGACATTCGAGCCGCCGCCGCCCTCGTTTTGGGAGCCGCCGCCGCCCTCGTTTTCGTCGACGTCGAGGGACGTCCGGGCACCACAGCCGACAAGCACGACGACAACACCGAGCAGGGTAAGGCTCGACCTTCGCATGAGGAGCATTCCTCCGGCCGCTGGGCATGAAGAAGTGTGAAAGAGGGCGCCTGTTTTACCTCAAGTCGGTGACGCGGCCTTGCGCGAACGACAGGTGATCGCCACGCTGCGCCCATGACCCACGCGCTCGCCGTCTCTCGCACCGAGCGAGAACGTCGGATTTCGCAGTCGCCCCGGTTCCGGGACGGCAAGTTCTGGAACACGACGCCGACGCAGATGATGCGTGAGCCGTTCAGCGCGTCGATGGCGCTCGACTTCGTGGCCGGGCGCGCGCGACGGTCTCCGAAGAGCGAATTGCCCGTGTTCGACGGCGGGCTCCGCGCGCTGTCGACGCCGCCGTCCGGCGGGCTGCGCCTCACGTGGCTGGGGCATTCGACGGTGCTCGTGGAGATCGACGGCGTGCGTTTCCTCACGGATCCGGTGTGGGGCGAACGCGCGAGCCCGGTCTCGTTCGCAGGTCCCAAGCGCTTCCACAGGCCACCAATCTCGCTCGCCGATCTTCCGCCGATCGATGCGGTGCTCCTGTCGCACGACCATTACGATCATTTGTGCGCGCCCACCATTCGGGCGCTCGCCCGCGGCGAGTCACCGGGCTTCTCGGGGCGATTCGTGACGGCGCTCGGCGTCGGCGCGCACCTCGAGCGCTGCGGTGTCGGCCCCGAGCAAATCGTGGAGCTCGATTGGGGACAAGGGACGAAGGTCGGTGCGATCGACGTCGTCGCCGTCCCCGCACAACACTTCTCCGGGCGGGGCGCGATGGACCGCAATCACACGTTATGGGCGGGCTTCGCCGTCGTGGGTCCGAAACATCGCGCCTTCTTCTCCGGCGATACTGGGCCGACGAACGAACATCGAGATATCGGCGCCTCGTTTGGACCTTTCGACGTCGCCATGTTCGAGATTGGGGCCTTCCACCCGTCGTGGGGCGATATTCATCTCGGGCCCGACGCGGCGTACGAGGCATTCATCCAATGCGGGGCTAGGGCGCTCTTGCCCGTGCATTGGAGCACGTTCGATCTCGGCCTCCACCCGTGGGAAGAGCCGGCCGAGTCGCTTTTCGTGCGCGCGACGGGCGACGGAGCCCCGCTATGGACACCGCGCATCGGCGAGCCGCTCGAGCGCTCTACAGCGCAGCCGACTGCCTGGTGGCGCGAGGCGCTCGGGCAATTGCCCCCCGGAGGGTGATTCGAGCTTGCATCACGCGAGGGACATCCCTGTTCCACGAAGGGAAGTATCCGACGGGGCCGGCGTCGACTAGCCTTTGTCCCGCCATGAATGTCGCTCGCTCCTCGCTTGTCCCTCTCGCGTTCGTCCTCCTCTCGGCACAAGCCGCGTGCTCCGATTCCGGCGACGGCGGTGCAGGGCCCAACGGCGGCGGTGGCTCCAATTCGGTCACGGGTGGAGGCACACCGGGTGGAGCGGGCGGCGGAGGCTCGTCGGGGTTCGAGGGCGGCCACGATCAAGGCACCGGTGGCGGTGACGTCTGCGAGCCGCCCGACATGCTCATCGCGCTCGACCGCACGCTCACGATGCACCGATTGCCGAACGGGGGCACGCCGACCGACGCACCCGATTACCAGAGCTCGAAGTGGTCTCAAGCCATCACGGCCATCGAGGGTCTCGTCACCCCCGAGCTCGACGGGACGATCCGCTTCGGGCTCGAGCTCTGGCCGAAGGAAGAGCCCGGGTGCATCACCCTCGTCGAGCGCGTGGAAGACACGGTCCAAGCGACGAATCCGTTTTGCGAAGAAGGAGAGGTCGTCCTGTCGCCCGATCTCGATACGAGCGACGCTCTCCACGACATCTTGGATCCGCTGACGACCAAGATCTGCGTCTCGACGCCCACGGGCAGCGCGCTCCTCACCGCGTCGACCCACCTCGAAGAGGTCCGCGTCGAGGGCCGCGATCAATACATCTTGCTCGTCACCGACGGCGCCGATTGGGATGCGAGCTGTCCGACGCCCGACCCGCTCGCGGTTACCCAACAGCTCGCCGCCGGCGGCATCAAGACGTTCGTGCTCGGGTTCTCGGCGACGGAAGACCTCATGCCGAACGGCGTCGGCGCGCCCTTCCTCAACAACATGGCCTGCGCCGGAATGACGGCGGTCGACTTCGACGACAACTGCATGATGGGGACCGACGGCTACGTGGCAGTCGATCCGAATGGGCCGACCCTGTATCTGCAGGCGAGCGACGGCGCCGCACTCAGCGCGGCATTGTCCGACGTCGCCGGGTCCATTTGCTGCAATTGCGTGGAGTGACGCACGGCCGCCAAAACCGTGTGTAGCGGCGAACCCGGCGCTGCATTACGACGTTGCCGGTGAACGTTCCGCCTCCGACCAATCCTTATGCGCCTCCGGCCGAGCAGGCCCAGCAGGCGCCGCCCCCCGCGCAGGACCTGGTCGTCGAACGCAATATCGAGCTGCCGCCGATCTGCCTGGGCTGCGGGGTCCATGCACACGAGCCGCTGATCCTCGGAGTGCGCCGTATGTCGAGGGTCTCTTGTGTCGGGATTGCGGTTCTCCTCGCCGGCTTCTTTCTACTGCGAGGCCGCGTCGACGACACGCTGCTCACCCTCGGGTACATCGCCGGCGTGGCGACGTTCTCGGCCATCGACTTCTTCCGAGAGGTGAAGCTCGTGCTTCCCCATTGCCCAACTTGCGGCGCGCAGCGCCGACGTGGGCGCCTGTTCCGACTTTTGGGCGCACCCGTCTACTGGGCCGCGTTCGCGTTCATGATGCTATCGTCGAATCACCTCTTCACGATGGTCTTTCTGGCCGTCATAGTCGGCCGAGGCTTCGCACAAAAGGCGATCGAGCCTCGTCCGCTGATCGTCAAGTCCGTGGACCCGCAGCGCGCAATCGTCGCCGGCGTCGGGCCGGGGATCGTCGCCTACATCAACGAAGCGCGAAAAGGCTTCTGAGCGCGCGCTCTGCTGCTGGGCGCGCCGTCGGCCCGACCGTCAGGTGCTGTCGGGCCCCGTGCCGGCCGGCTTGAGCACCCTGGGCGGCAACAGCTCCGGCTCGCTCTCGACTTTCTGCGCGAGGAAGATCGCCGCGTCGAGCTTGTAGAAGTTGCGCTTCCGATAGAAACGGAGCGCGTTCTCGTTGTTCTCGGCGACCTCGAGGACGAGGTGCGTGCAACCGCGCACGCGCGCCAGGTGTTGGAGCTGCTCGAGCATGAAGGATCCGACGCCGCGGCCTTGGTAGTCGGGGTGCGACGCGAGCTCTTCCACGAACAGGGGCCGCATGTCGCGCGACTCGAAGAAGCGCGGATTGATCCAGTTGTCGCTCCCGGTGACCTCGAACGCGCACTCCGCGTAGCCGACGATGTCCCCGCCTACCTCGAAGATCAGCTGTTCGACACCTTCGTCGTCGTATTGCTCGACGAAGCGCTGTTTGCTGCGCGGCCGCTGGTACTCGAGCGTCTGTCGGTTCACGTCGCGAAACACGCGCTTGAGAAACTCCCAAGCCTTGTTCACGTCGCGGCGGTGCATCCTTCGAACCCGGATTGCGCCCTCGCCCACGTCGCTATCGGGAGCGACCGTGACGGGTTCAACCTCCTTGGCGAGCTTGCGCTTCCTCGGCTGGGTCATCGCTTCTTTCGCATACCACGAGTCCGATACCCGCCCATCGCCGATCGCGGGGCCGGTGCTATCGTGCCCCGGACGCGCATGAAGCACGCCGACGCCCAAGCCGTAGAGAGAGCGCCGAGCGACCGCACGGTGTTCGTGATGCACCGCTCCTTCGAGCATTGCTCGCCGAAGCGAAGCAGCGCACACGCCGCGGTGACCCACGAGCATGCGGTGGTCGCGTATTACGTCGGCGGTTCTTCGTGCGTCGAACAGAATGGGCGCTGGACGCTCGGCCCGGGTGACGCCTTGTTGGTCCCGGCGGGCACCCCGCATCGCGTCGTCGACCTCGAGCACGCTGAGCTTTGGGGTGTCGGATTCTGTGTTCCGTGCTTCGCCGCAGACGACCCAGCATCGCTGCTCGAGCCATTCGAGCGCGTTCGCGCAGGCGCCTCGGCGGTCGTGCATATCCCCGAGCAGCGCCGGCCGTTTCTGCTCCGCCTGTTCGAGGAGCTCCGCGATCACACGTCGAAGCAGAACTCGAGCGCCGCGGTCGATCGCAGCCTACTCACCCTGATACTCAACGAGGTATCGCAGGCCGCATCCTGGCCGGAGGACGGCGCGACCAACGCGGGAGTCGTCGGGGAGAGCCTGAAGGTGATTGAACGGCGATGCCTCGGGCCGCTCACGCTCGCCGACGTCGCACGCGCGGTGCATCGCTCGCCCGCGTACGTCACGACGGCGCTCCGGCGCGCTACCGGCAAGAGCGCAGTGGAATGGATCATCGCGGGGCGAATGGCGGAGGCGCGCAGACACCTTCTGCATTCCGACGAGCGCGTCGATATCATCGCCGAGCGCGTCGGTTACGCCGATCCGACGCACTTCATCCGGATCTTTCGACGCGAGCACGGCCAGACGCCCGCCGCTTGGCGGGCGGAGCGGCGCTCAAAGTAGACCGGAAGCGGCGAGCTCCATGGTGAGCTCGTGATTGAGCATGTAGGCCGCGTGCGCTCCGCTCGAGGCCGCGACGAGCGCTCCTTGCATCATCGTCGTGGAATCGCCGGCCGCGTAGATGCCGGGGCGAGACGTCTCTCGGTGCTCGCTCAGACGCACGAAGCCATTTTCGTCGAGCGCGAGGTCGAGCCGCGTGACGAGCGCGGGCTGACGCTGCGCGGGTCGCGCGAAGACCACACGTCGCGCGATGCGCGCGCCGTCGGCGAGCTCGATCGCTTCGAGGTGCTGTCCGCTCGCGTCGGGGATGAGCTTCGCAATGGCGCGTTCCTCGATCGTGATCCCCGCTCCGAGCACACGCCGACGCAAGTCGTCGGCGACCTCGAATCGCGCGTCCGTGAAGACGACCAGATCCTTCGTCCACCCGCGCAGAAAGAGGGAAAACTCGACCATCGGCGGGCCTGAAGCGATGAGCGCAAAGGCACCGTCTTGGACTTCCCACCCGTGGCAATAAGGACATTGGAAGATCGCTTTGCCCCAGAGCTCGCGATACCCAGGTATCGGCGGCAGCTCGTCGACCATTCCGACGCCGACAATCACCCGCCGCGCACGGACGACGCCGTCCTCAAGCGAGACCTCGAATGCGCCTTTGTCGCCCCGAACATCCTCGACGCGGACGTCGCGTACCGAGACGTTCGGGTAGTGCCTCAGCTGCTCGCGCCCGATATGTCGAAATTCCGAAGGCGGCGTCCCATCCCGCGTAACGAAACCGTGAATCCGCTCCGCGGCCGCGTTTCGGCGCGGCCCCGAATCACAGAGGAGCACGCGCTTGCGCGCGCGCCCGAGCACCAGCGCAGCGGAGAGCCCCGACGGCCCGCCGCCGGCGATCACGACGTCGTATTCCTCGTTCATGCTCTTCATGTTCATGAAAGAGGCGTAACGCGCGTACGCCGGTGGCGGCAGGGCGGCGTTTTCGATGAAATCGGCCTGCTTATGGATCGGTCACGGCGCCGGGCGCGCCATCGGCCGAAACGGGTGCAGGCTCGTCTTTTTCGGCCTTCTTCTTTGCGCGAAAGCGCATGTTGAGGAGCTCGACGCCGAGGGAGAACGCCATCGCGAAGTAGATGTACCCCTTCGGAATCTTCTGCCCGAGCCCATCCGCCACCAGCATGACGCCGATGAGAAGAAGGAACGCGAGGGCGAGGATCTTCACGCTCGGATGAGCCATCACGAAATCCGACAGGCGCCCGGCGAACGCGAGCATCACGACGACCGAGACGATGACGGCGCTGATCATGATCCACATCTGCTCGGGAGGAACCATGCCGACGGCGGTGATGACCGAATCGAGCGAAAACACGATATCGAGCGCGAGGATTTGAACGAGCACCAACCCGACGGCCGCAGACGCTTTCGTCGTCTTGCCGTGCTCTTCGTGATCCTCGACCTTGCTGTGAATCTCCGTCGTGGCTTTGGCGACCAGGAACAATCCGCCGACGAGGAGCACCAAATCACGACCGGAGAACCCTTTTCCGAAGACCGAAAAGAGCTCGGCCTTGAGGCTCATGATCCAGCCAATCGCGAATAGGAGAGCGATCCGCATGCCCATCGCGAGGGAGAGCCCGACCCGTGCGATGCGGGTTCGCTGCTCGGCCGGGAGCCGCGACGTGAGGATCGAGATGAAGACGATGTTGTCGATGCCGAGAACGATTTCCATCGCGCAGAGCGAGACCAGCGCGACCCAAGTTTCGGGATTTTCCCATCCGTGAAGCACATGCCCTCCGAGGCTGAGGATCGAGACCTCGAGCCGCCGGCGCGACGCGCCGGGGCCCGTGACGGTTGCTCGCCGGCTCTCGCCGGCGGGTCCTCAAGCTGGGGGCCGTGTATGCGTCGTGCGCAGGGGATCGATGGGGGGTGCAGCGACGTCGCTTCGGGCGCGAGCGGACGCGCGGCGTCGTGTCACGACGCGCGCATCGGGGATCAACGTCTCGCTCGCGTCGTCTTCGATCGAATCCGCAGCCGAATCGGCGTCGCCGTCCAGCGGCGCGTCCACATCGATCTGCAGATCACGTTCATCGCGCACGGAAGACGACAGCTCGGCCGCTTCCGCCACAGGCACCGAGGAGAGCAGCATGGCCGCCGCTCCCATGATCCACATGCAGAGCGCCACCACCATCACGGTCATTCGACGCAACACCGCGAGGACGCGAAGTCGCTCGAAGCGCGGCGGATGATGACGACTCGTGGTCACGCGAAACCAATGAGGTAGCCCGCGAGACCGGATCCGTCAACCAGCGGCCAGGTCGAGCTTCGCGCGACGATACGTCAGACATTGGCGACTGCCGGGAACGAGAGCACGGCACGCTTCCCCGCGTGTCTCGTAGATCGAGCACGCGTGCGCGTTGCCGGTGATCCCGAGGTGCACGCAGGTGCCGTTCGCGTGGGTTGCGAACCCCTGCTGGCTGAAGTGCCCCGGGACGAGCGAATCGAGGATGTCTTTCCGCCCGTCACGGCGCCAACGGACGAGGTCCTCCGCAGAGACGAGCGCGGTCCCATCGGGGACGTCGCGACAACACGCTGCGTTGCAGCGGTCGCACGTCACGGTCGGGTCCACCACTTCGTCTTGGTCGTCCATCGAGGGTCAGAAGATTGTCACGATTCGAGAAAAAATCGCGCACCCTGCAACGTGGACCGAGCGTTCAACCGGTGAAAATCCACCGTACAGCAGACGAATTCGAGGCAATCCGCCCCGCGAAGTGTGCATCATCGAGGATTCGGCGTGTGCTTGCGAGGCAAAAACGCCCTGCTTAATTACTTCCTCGCCGATGCGGAAGTACCTCGCACCCCTGCCCCTCATTCTCGTTCCTGCGTTCCTCCTCGCCTGTCGCCAAGAAGCCACCGGGCTCCTCGAGGCGTCCCAGACGGGGGACCTCTCCAATCCCACCGCCACGCGCGCCGATGCAGACGCGGAGCTCATCGAAGCGTGTGGCAAGCCGGCGAGCCCTGACGGAGGCGACAGCCTTCGCCGGCAGCCGTATCTCCAACAGCTCGGCACGACGTCGACGCACGTTCTTTGGAGCTCCGCGCGGGGCAACAGTAGCCCGTACCTCGAAGTCGCCACGCCGGACGGCGAGGTCGTGGACACCATCGAAGCGAGCAAAGGTGCGTCCAACGGCCTGCAGAACGCAGCGTCATGGGCCGTCAAGGTGGACGGCCTCGAGCCCGATAACATCTATTGCTATTCGATCTTCAATGGTCCGGACGACGCATTGATCGAGCACGTCGGCTTCCGCACGGCGCCGACGCAAGACAGCGGCGCACCCGCGCGCTTCATCGTTCTCGGTGACTCCGGCGAGGGCAGCGAGGATCAATATGCGCTGCTCGAGCAGCTCCCGACGGTGCCGTTCGACTTCATGCTCCACGTCGGCGATATGGCCTACGACTCCGGGACATTTGCGGAGTTCGATAAGAACTTCTTCCAGGTCTACGAGAGCCTGATGAAGAACTTCGCGGTCTTCCCCGTCCCCGGCAATCACGAATACGAGACCGACGACGCAGGCCCGTACCGCGCCGTCTTCGATCTTCCGAACAACGAGCGCTGGTACTCGTTCGACTGGGGCCCGGTCCATTTCGCGGCGATCGACACCGAGCAGATCGGCGACAAGCAGGCCAATTGGCTGAAGGAGGATCTCGCGAAGTCCAATCAACCGTGGAAGATCGCCTTCATGCACAAGCCGCCGTACTCGTCCGGCTCGCACGGATCGGAAAAGGCGGCCCGCCGCGCCTTCTCGCCCATCTTCGAGAAGTACGGGGTGTCGCTGGTCCTCACCGGGCACGATCACCACTACGAACGAACCAAGCCGCAAAACGGCGTCTATTACATCGTATCGGGCGGCGGCGGCGCGTCGACCTACGCGGTCTCGGAGAGCGACTTCACCGCGTTCGCAGAACAGGTCATCGAGTTCCTCTACATCACGGCCGACGAAAGCCAGCTCTCGGTCCACGCCATCGACGGCACGGGCCAAGAGTTCGATCAGCTGGTCATCTCGAAGTAGTCAAAACAAGAAAACCGCGAAGACGCGAAGGGCAGAATAAGTTCGCGAAGGGTTTCAAAAGCGCGTTCAAACCCTCTTTCTCCCTTCGCGCGCTCTTTCTCCCCTTTGCGACTTTGCGGTTCAAAAGTCGCGAACGACGCCCTGGATCCGAGGCTCGCGTCCGCCGTGGACGTGGACCTCGATCCCGGGCAGCTCTTCTTGATCGCGCACGACCCGGAGCTGATAACGCATATAGGGCTCGTCGCCCGGGCCGTCGAAGCAGGCGCGCCCGTCTTTGGTAATCTGCGCGCGTTCGACGACGTGCCCGTCGACCATCTTCTCCGCGACGCCGCCGCGCGCGAGCGCGTAATGCACCGAAAGGTCGACCATACACAGGCGCTCGCGGGTCACCTCGAACCAGTCGACGGACGTCACGGTATTCAGATAAGCCCGGCCGATGCTCCGCTGGCGGGCCAGCAGCGTCTCCACGAGGTAACCGGTGGCGGCCGCGTCGCTCATCTTCGCCGTCCCGACCGCCGCCTCGATGTGCGCGCGTGATAAGCGCATGACGATCTTCGCGGCCCAATACTCGTCGGCCCGCGTGCGCTCGGCGAACGGGTAATACGGCTTCGCCTCTTTCCAAGTGGTCGGGTCGAAGGTCGGGAAGTAGAGGCCGACCGACTGAAAAGGCCTTCCCGGCTCACCCTCCCACGGACGCTTCCAAAGACCGAACGAGAACAGCGAGCCGAAGAAGTACTCGCCATCGACGAGGTACGCGTAGCTGACCCAAGGGTGGTCGAGCGCGTGTGCGCCGAGCGTCTCGCCGAAGTCGAGGAGGTGATGCCGCAGAAACTTGCGGCCGTCTTCCTCGACGTACATGTCCATCGTGTTTTGAGGGTTCATGTCGGTGTGGTCGAGCCAGGCGCAGAACACCTGGAGCCCGCGGAGGGAGCGGCGGCTCTCGTGCGGGATGATGTCGTTGGGATCGTCCTCGCGAACTCCCTTGTCTGGAAAACCACCCTTCGGCTTGCCCGACAGCATCATGCTCGCGGTGGCGCGGTAGACATCCCCCGTCGGGCCGGCGCTGAGCGACAGGGCATGATCCACGTATTTCCAGGTAAGCGGCAGATCCTCGTCGAGCTTGTCGTCGTACGTCGCTTTGGGGTCGATCTTCAGATCCGCGCGGGAGAAGCCGACGACGTGCTCGCTCGGCACGTGGTAACCCAGCGCCCAGAATAAGCGCGAGGCAATCGCGGAGTTCGACGTTTGCATCTCGGGCTGAGCCACCGGGTCCAGCTTGATCAGGTATCGGCGCTTCTTCGCGTCGACGACCACGAAACCAGGGTTCGACCCGTCCGCTTTGCCTTTGACGATCGTGAGCGGGAGCATCGGTGGATCGCCGCCGGGGCCGCGCGCCACATCGGCAGGGGTCAAGTCGTACCGGCCAATCCGGTTCTCGAACCAGGTCGAGTCGGGGACCTCGTCGAGCGCATTGATGTCGCGCGGCGGCTTCGCGTACGGCAAAGAGAGAGCGCGGTCGACCGCCCGCCCGAAGAACACGTCCCCGTAATGGGTATAACGGTTGTAATGCCGTTCCTTCGGCTCTGCGATGGAACGGTCATCGTCGACCCGCCACACGATGGGCTTGTCCTCGAACAGCGTCTCGGTCGCGCAACCCGAGAGCGCGGCGAGGAAGAAGAGCCTCGCGACGATCTCGATCGGTTGTCCCCGCGCTCGTTCGATCATGTCGACCCTCAAAAATCCCTGACGACGCCGACGACACGGGGCTCGGCCCCACCTCTGACGTGAACCTCGATCGGCTCGAGCTCCTTCGAGCCGCGGACCGTCCGAAGCGTATATCGGACGTAGGCGTCCTCCTTCGGCCCGGCCAGACAGAGCTCGCCGTCGGGCGCGATCCGCTCGCGCTCGGCCACCTCCCCGTCGACGATTCTCTCCACGATGCCGCCCTGGGCGAGGCGATGATGGACCGCCAAGTCGGTCATACAGAGGCCGTCGGGCGTGACCCCGAAACGATCGAGCGCGGTCACCTCCGTCATGTACGAGCGGCCGATGCTCCTTCCGCGGGCGAGGATCGTCTCGACGAGATATCCGGCCGCAGCGGGGTCGCTCAGCTTCGCCGCCTTTACCGCCGCCTCGATGTGATCACGCGACAATCGCATGATGATCTTGGCGGCCCAGAAGCTGTCTGCGTCGGTGCGCTCGCGAAATGGATAATAGGGTTTCTTCTCGCGCCAGCTCCGCGGGTCGATGTCCGGGATGTACGATCCGACGGATTGGAAGGGACGCTGAGGCTTGTCCTCCCAAGGGCGTACCCACATCCCGAACGAGACGAGTGACAGGAATTGGTACTCGTAGTCGAACAGGTGCGCATACCCGATCCACGCGTGATCGATACCGTGAGCCCCGAGGGTCTCGCCGAAGTCCACGAGGTAGTGTCGAAGGAACTTACGGCCGTCTTCTTCGACGTAGACATCCAGCGTGTTTCGGATGTTGATGTCGCTGTGCTCGAGCCACGCGCCGAACACCTGCAACGCGCGCAGGCTGCGCCGGTGCTCGTGCGGAATGATGTCGTTGGCATCGTCCTTTCGGACGCCGCGGTCGGACCAGCCGCCTTTGGGCGAGCCGGGCAAGAGCTCGCTCGCGAGCGAGCGGTGTTTTCCATCGTTGTGAGAGACGCTGCGCGACAGGACCTGTTCGAGCATCGCCCGGGTAAACGGCAAATCGCTCTCGAGGTCCGTATCCATCGTCGCCTTGGGATCGATCACGACGTCGTCGGGCGAGAACCAGAAGACGTTCTCGCTCGGGGCGTGGTACCCGACTGCCCACAAGAGCCGTGAGACGATCGCCGCGTTCCCCGTCTCCATCTCCGGGTGCAAATCGAACTTGATGAGAAACCTTCGGCCGTCCGCGTCCTTCGCGAAGAACCCGGGATTCGAGCCGAAGCTTTTCCCTTTCGTGATCGTGAGCGGCAACTTGGGCGGCCCGCCTCCGGGCCCGCGGGCGACATCGTCGGGGCTGAGATCGTAGCGGCCCATTCGGTTCTCGAACCAGGTCGAGTCGGGCACCTCGTCGAGCGCGTTGATGTCGCGGGCGCGCGACGAGGTCGGGATCGACAGCGTTCGCTGGACGGGGTCGACCGCCAGGATTTGCGGGTAGTGTACGAACTTGTTGTATTCGTTCTCTTCGGGCTCGGCGATCGGTTGATCGTCCGCTACCTCCCAAACGACGGGAGCATCTCGAAAAACCGTCTCGGTCGCACAAGCGCCGCCGACGAGCGTCGACAGCACGATACAGCACCAAACACCCCGCGCGTTCACAGTTCTTCCCCCCCACGTTTGTCGAATGCGACCAGCGGGTCGCTCGTCAGGAACACCTGAAAGCTGTCGCCATAGGCCATTTGCACCGTAAAGAACTTCGTGTGGCGGTCGCGAAAGATGAGCCCGCCGCCGCCGCTCGGCCTGTAGTTGTCGGGCTGGACCAGCTCCTCGTAGTCCTCTCCGACGCTGCCGAGCTCGAAGAAGCCCACGCCGCTCACGAATTCGTGAATGGGCCATTCATATTGCACGGTGACGACGGCCGTATGGTTGTCGCGAAAGCGATGTAGATCGAACCCGCGCAGCCGTGTGGGCCCGCCGAGGCGCGGCATGTCCGCGAACGGGATCTCGTCATCGCTTCCCAAGACCGACTCGTGCGCTGCGTGCAAAACGAGGATTCGGTCTTCGTTGAACAAATTGATGAATCCCGCGATCTCGGCCCCGTAGTGGATGAATCGGAACCCGTTCTGGGGCGGTGCGCCGCCGCCGAAGGCGTTGAAGTAGATGCCTTCCGACGTGGTGCCCGCGGGGAACCGGCTATCGATGCGAAAGTCGAGGAGCGGCTCGACGAGGGTGTATCCGAAATTGAACCCGGGGATTTGGGACGTGTCGTAGACGCGCTCGATGCTCGGCTCCGGGTCGTCTTCCGTTTCTTTGGGGCCGAAGTCGCGTCGATTCAGCACGCCGATGACACCGAGGTTGATTTCGTCGGTGAAGCTCCACCCCATACGCGCTCGAACCATTCCGCGTTGTTGTCGGAAGCGAGTCTCGACGTGCGCGTCGCGCGGCCCTTGCGGCGGCGCGCCCTCGAACTCCTGCGCCTCCTGGGGGCCGTAACCCCAAAACCGGAGGTGCGGCTGGATCTCGAAGCGCGTCGTCACCTCGATCCCGAACGGTGTGCCCGCGACGTTCGGCGCGGACATCTCGAGCTCGTAGGCTTGGACGAACCGTCCACCGAACTTCGCGGAGAAGTCGATTCGCTCTTTGTGCCGCCCCCAACCCTCGTGAAACATGTGGACACCGGCCGTGAAGCCTTGCCCACCGATAAAACTGATCGATGGGATGATCGCGGCAGTGCGGTCGTCGTTGTAGAGAAACTCGACGATACGTTCCGGGATTTGGTAGCGGCCCATCAGATACAAAAGGCCACGGATCGGTAGATACGCAGTCTCGAGCACCACACGCGGCGGTGCGAGAATGATCCGAGGTACGGCGAGGGCGACGTCGGTCGCGACGGTCGACGGCTCCGTCTCGACCGGCCGGACGTTCTGGGGGTCCGCTCGATGTTCTTGCCCATCGTCGGAGGGATGAACGCGATTGCGTTGACGCCAATCCTCGTTGTCTGCGGGAGCGGCAGGAGGCGGAGGCGCAGGCGCAGGCGCAGGTTCGTCCGCCGAGGCCGAGCTCGAAGCCAAGAGCGCCGCGACAATAACGGCGGCAGAAAAACCAGCGCGACCAAGCATCGCGGGGTACGCACGGCACGCTCCGTGCCGACCGCGAAACAAGGTGGAAATCGCGCGCTCCGTGGCGCGATTGCGAGCTATCGAGAGGCGCTGAGGCGCTTCGCCTCACACGATGTCAGCGCCGCTTTGGAGGAAACGGTAGATCCGAAATCGGTGCTCGCTCGAAGAGCTCGCGAGGCGAGGCCCCCGGCGGCGGCGGCGCCGTGCGGGCGGCGTCAGCGTCAGTGTCACTCCGCAGAATGGCGGGGAGCGGTGTCGTCCGAGCGCGGTCGCGTCGCTCGACGAGCGCGGCGGCTCCTGCACCGGAGGCGGCGGTCCGCGCATTCGCTATCGTCGACTCGAGCTCTTCGACGAGGCACGTCCGATCTTCGGTGCTCTCGTCGGCGACGATCGACAGACGGATGGATTGGACGAGCGCTCGGAGCATGCGCGAGATACTGCCCATTTCGGCGACGCGATCCGCCTCGCGTGCGGAGGAGCCGCGCAGCCCGTCGTGGGACCGCGATCGTAACCAGTCCTCGATTTCTTCGGCCCAAGCCTCACCGTCGAGGCAGGCCTCCTCTGCGCGCGCGAGCGCAGCGTCATTCGCGGAGCCGGGTTGCTTCATGGGCATTTCACGACCGGGGTAATGGGCGCGAAATCCCACTCGGTCAGGTTCAAATCGTCGTAGTCGGTCATCGCGTCGCCGAGGGCCTGCTGAATGTCGGCGAGCGTTTGGCCGAGCATGTCCGCGGCGCTGCCACCCGATTGAGCAATACAGAGGAATTTATCGCGACAGCACATGTCGACGGTTTCGCAAATGCCGTCGCTGGGCCCGACGTCGACGAGATCGGCATCGCCATAGAGCAGCCGGCCGTCCACGAACACGAGCGTCACCTCGCGTGGCGACGCGGCGAGGACGGCCTCATAAGGGTCCGCACCCGACGGGAGGAAGACTGCGATGTCGGCTCGTTTGCCTTCGACGAGCGATCCGACGTAGGCCTCGACGCCGAGCGCGATCGCCGCGTGGCTCGTCGCCATCTCGAAGAGGTCTCTCGAGTCGAGCATATTGCCGAACTCGGCGTCGTCGACGAAGTCCGCGTAGCGCAGCTCGTCGAGCATGTTCTGGCTACCACCGATCGACCAGTCGGGCGCGATCGCGACATTGATGCCTTCGGCGAGCGCCTTCGGGATGTTGGTCGTCTTCGAGGTATCGGTCCCTGCGCCGTAAAGGAACACATTGGAGCGCGGCGACCAGACGAGGCTCATCCCGTTGTCGCCCATCGTCGTGAGCTGCGCATCGTCGAGCGCCGTGCCATGGACGATCGTGGTCTTGTCGTCGTAGAGACAGCCGTCCGTCGACGTCACGGTGAATAGATCGTTGAACTCGTCGCGCGCGGTCGCGTCGACGCCCTCGCCGATATGAATGACGTAGGCGGTCGTGTCTCCGTCATTGAAGTTGTTGCAGACGCCGTCGGCGCTCGACGTCGACGGAAACACGGTCGCCGTCTGCATGTTGTCGTCGGGGAGGCCGTTGTAGGTCTGATCGATCGTTCGCGCGACGGTGCGATAACAACCCCGATTCGTCGCGCCCGGGGAGCCTTGAACGCTGGTCGTCCCGGCGACGAGCGCCTTGATCTCTCCATATTTGTCGAGCTCGCAGCCGAAATCGACCGGGGAAGATCCTTCACCCGCGAGGTACTGTTTGGCGTCGACCATGGCGCCGTAGCGATCGTCGTTCGGCCATTGGTCGTGGTTCGTATAGGTCTGCGTCGGCGCCCAATCGTCCTCGTCGAAGATGTCGAACAGGATGTGGTTGTGAGCGTCGATGAGCCCCGGGGCAATCACCCCTTTCGTGTCGATGACCGTCGCGCCGTCGGCCTCGGGCTCACCGGAGCACGAGGCGCCGACACAGGCGATGAGGTTACCCGCGATCAAGAGCTCGCCTTCGGTCGGACCGCCTGGGAGCAACAGCGTGCCTTTGAGCAGGTAGGCGTCCGTCGCTCCGGCCGTTTCGAGCACCGGTCCGCCGGAGTCGCATGCCCCCTCGCCGCTTCCGCCGCCACCGGTCGAGACTTGGCCACCTTCGCCGCCGCCTCCGCTCGGGCCGATGCCGCCGGAACCGCCGTTCGAGGGCGAGCCTCCACCGCCGACTTGTTCACCCCCGCCGCCGCCCGCACCGCCGCTCGGCAGCGGCAGAGGATCGGAGTTGTCGCCGTTTCCTGGATCGCACCCACCCGCGAGGGCGAGCATCACGGCCGGAAGCCAAGCTCGAAGAACGATAGGCATCGAGCTTGGAGCATATCCTCAGTCAGGGCGACCGAGGGCGACGAAGCACGGGCAGCGCCGTGAGCGGAGCGCGGAGTTTTTGCATCAGCGGCGGTAGCTCGATGGGTGCGAGCACGTCGTCTTCGGACAGATCGAAGGCTTCGAGCCGTTCCCTCGTTGCAACGAACAACCGATCCGACACGAATGCCACACTGCGCGAGAAGAAGGCATTTGCCGGCTCGATCGTGCCGTTCACATCGTGCGATCGAACCTCGAGCGCCACCGTCTCACCGTCCGGCGATTGCCCGATGGTGACGAGTCCGATCCGCGACGGTGACGAGCTCAGCACCGCGACGAACGTGGCCCCGTCGCTGTCGTAGGCGACGGCGGTCTCGATGTGGTCCGTCTCGAACGCGACCGGCAAAAGCTGCTCGCCGAGCTCGCCCATCACCAGTGAGCCGTCGGCGACGTCGAAGACGACGTCGCCTTCGCCGAGCGAGACCGCGCGCGCCGACGGCGAGAGTGGCGTCGCTACCAGCTCCTGCTCGCACGTGACGACACCCTCGTCGGTGATGACCGCGTGCACGACGACCGGCTCGTCGTCGGCGGAGCGCGCGAGCGCCGTCACCTCCAAACCGTCTTCGGTCGGCACGACGCGAAGGAGCGAGGTGGGGATTGGACAAGGTTTGCTCGGCAGCCACTGCCCATCGGAGCGCGCGAGGATCCAGCGCTGGCCGAGGTCTTCCTGAAAGACGACGGCGCCGCGATCGACCGAGAGCACGTTCGTCGATCCTTCGAACGTGCCGAGCAGCCTCGGTCGAACGAAAATGGACAGCGGCGGATCATAGGCACGCAAGGCGAGCGTGCCGCTCTGCTCTTCTTCATCGCGGGCCAAGAGCGCCAGGGAGAACGAGCCGTCGTCGTCGACCCACGCGCTCATATCGAGCGGGCCTTCGCCCTCCGGGGGTGACACCGCGCCGACGAATCCATACGTCGGAACATCGATGAAATGGACGCGCCCGTCCGCTCCGCGTGCGGCGAGCGTATCCATCGCCGGCGCGCGCTCGAGCGAGATGGCCGGCGGCCGAGCCGTGTCTTCGTGGACCAGCGTCCCGAGCTTCGGATCACCGACGCAACCGGCGACCATCGAAGACACCACGACAGCCATGCAAACCAGGAACGGGCATGTTCGTTTCATGCCCTCCTGTCGACGACCGGCGTCGCCAGTTGCGTTCGAAATCGCTCAGCCGGTCGCTTTCTTCGATTTCGACTCGCGGGCCTTCGGACCGGCCTTCTTTACCTCGGGCTTACGCTCGCTCGGGGCGCCGTCTTTCTCGACGGAAGCCGCGGTCTCCGACTTCAGACTGCGCTTGAGCGCCTCGAAGAGATCGATGATTTGCGCCTGGGGAGCCTCGGGCACGACGGTGACTTCCTCGCCCGCAGCCTTCTGCTCGACGGCTTGCATGACGCGAACGCGGTAGTCGTCCTGGTACTGCTCGGCGTCGAACTCGTCCTTGGAGAGCTGCTCGATGAGCTTGTCCGCGAGATCCGCTTCGACCGGCTTGAATTCGATCTCGCCGGGTCGCTCCACGTCGTCGAAGCTACGTACCTCGTCGGCATAAAAGACGTAGTGCATGACGAGGCCGCCCTTGTACGGGCGCAAGAGGACGAGGTGCTCTTTGCCTCGCGTTCCGAATCGGCCGACCGCGATGCGTCCCATCCGTGTCATCGCATCGGACAGCAATCGATAGGCTCGATCGCCGCCTCGATCGGGCCCGAGATAATAGGTGCGGTCGATGTACATGAGGTCGACCGTGTCTTCGGGGACGAACTCGACGATGTCGATGCGGTCGGTGCGTTCGGCCTCGAGCTTCTTCAGCTCGTCCTCGGAGAACTGCACGTAGCGGTCCTTCGTGTACTCGAAGCCTTTGACGATATCGGTGCGCTGGACGATCTCGTTGTCGAGCGGACAGAAGAGCTGCTGGCGAATGCGACCGCCGCATTTCTTGTGGAGCTGGTTGAACGAGACGCTTTGCGGCGAGGTCGCCGTGAAGAGCTTGATGGGGATCGAAACGAGGCCGAACGAGACCGTGCCCGATCCGATGGAGCGCGCCGCCATTGGTACACCCTACAAAGCGCGAGGTTTCTTGTCGAAAAACTCGGGCCGACCCTGATCATTTGTCAGATAGCTGATCATTTGTCCGGCGCGAGCCGCCGCCTGCCCAGGGACGGTCGGTTCTTCGCGCTAGACTCGCGGCGCCGTGCCGCGTTCGCTCCACGATTACCGCCACAAGCGCGATCAGACGAAGACCAACGAGCCCCTCGGCGACGAGAGCGACGCGCGGGGCTCCGGTCCGACTTGGCGTGGCGCATTCGTGATGCACCAGCACGACGCGACCCGCATGCATTACGACCTCCGCCTCGAGGTGGGCGGTGTCCTCGCGAGCTTCGCCATTCCACATGGCCCGACGCTGGACCCTCAGGCCAAGCACCTCGCCGTCCACACCGAGGATCATCCCATCGAATACCTCGACTTCGAGGCGGTGATCCCCGACGGCACGTACGGCGCGGGGCCGATGATCGCGTGGGACCTCGGCTCGGTTCGATACCTCGACATGTCGGCGGAGGAGGGCCTCGTCGAGGGGAAGCTCCATTTCGTGCTCGAAGGGCGCAAGCTCCGAGGTCGCTTCGGTCTCGTGCGATTGAAGCCGAAGGACAAGAGCGTCCCGCTCGGTCGCGATTGGCTCTTCATGAAGAAGCAGGATGCACACGCTTCGGGGCGTGATCTTGCGGCGGAGCAACCGCGGAGCGTCCTTTCCGGCCTCACCGTGAAAGAGCTGCTCGGCAGCGAGGGACGCGCACGCGCCGTGGAGGACGCCGCGCGAGCCGCCGGTGCGAGGAAGCGTCCCGTCGACGTGCGCAAGGTGTCGCCGATGTTGTGCACCCCGGACGACCTTCCGAGCGCAGGTCGTTACCTCTACGAGCTCAAGATGGATGGCGTCCGCGTGCTCGCGCAAAAGTCGGAGAGCGGCGTGAGCCTTTATTATCGAAGCGGGCGACCGGCGACGGCTTCCTATCCGGAGATTGCGCGTGCGGTCGGGGGGCTCGCAGCGCGGAGTGTCGTGCTCGACGGCGAAATCCTCGCATTCGACGACAAGGGCAAACCGAGCTTCGAGCGCCTCGCGACGCGGATTCACCGCGCCCCCAAGACCGACCTGAAACACGCGCTCGCCGACGTGCCCGTCGTTTATATGGTGTTCGACCTCTTGGGCATCGGCGATTTGGATCTGCGCCCATTGCCGCTCGTCGCACGAAAGGCGTTGCTGCGCGAGCTGTTGCCCGCGCCGGGTGTGCTGCGCGTGCTCGACCACCTCGAGGGCAAGGGTGACGTCCTACTCGCGTTTTGCCGCGAAAATGGCCTCGAAGGGGTCGTCGCGAAACGGATGGATTCACCGTACGTCGACGGACCGGCGCGCACGGCGCATTGGATCAAGACGAAGTGCACGACGGAAGCCGAATTCGTCGTCGTCGGATACACCGAGGGTGAAGGGACGAGGCGCCGGCTCGGCGCGCTGGAGCTCGCGAGCTACGAAGGCGACGATCTGGTGAGGCGGGGGCGCGTAGGCTCGGGCCTCAACGAAGACCGCGTCGACAAGCTTCTCGCGCTCCTCGGTCCGCTCGCTTCCGACGTACCGACCGCCAAAGGCGAATACGAGCCCGTCCCCGCACCGCGGAAGCTCTTTCACGTCGAGCCCAAGATCGTCGTGCGCGTCCGCTTCCTCGAATGGAGCGAAGACGGCGTCCTTCGGCACTCCGTTTTTCTCGGAATCGAGCCGGACCTGGATCCGAAGTCGTGTCGCGCCGCCCCTCATGACGAAGACCACGTCGTCGGCGCAGTGGAGGCAGAGCTGCCCGCGGCGGAGGAGCCTCCCGAGCCGGAGATCGTCGTGAAGGTCACGAATCGAAACAAGGTCTTCTGGCCGGAAGAGAAATACACCAAAGGCGATCTCGTCGATTACTACGCGGCAATCGCGCCGGTGCTGCTGCCCTATCTCGAGGACCGACCCGTCATGCTGGTCCGGTATCCGGACGGCATCGACAACAAGAATTTCTATCAATGGAACGTCCCTCACGGGATGCCGACGTGGGTCCGCTCGGTCGTCCTCGGCAAGCATGTTTCGAGCGCCGACGAGAGCGACCACAAGAAACACGTCTTCCTCATCGATCGCCCGGAGAGCCTCATTTACATCGCGAACCTCGCGTGCATTCCGATTCACGTGCTGGCGTCGCGCGTCGGCTCGCCGAACCAATGCGATTTTTTGACGATCGATTTCGATCTACATCTGTCGACGCTCGCCGCGGCCACCAGGCTCGCGACGACCCTTCGCGGGCTCCTCGCCGAGGCCGGGCTGGTCGGCTTCCCAAAGACGAGCGGCCAGACGGGCCTTCACGTGTTCGTGCCCCTCGGCGCGGGGGTCACGCCGAGCGCCGCGCGGACGCTCGCGGATCTGCTCGGAAGGATGATCGTGGACCGCCACCCCGACATCGCGACGATGGAAAGGACGGTCCAAAAGCGCGGACCTCGCGTCTACGTCGACACGGGACAGACCGGCCCTTCGCGGACGATCGTCGCCCCCTATTCGGTGCGCGCGACGAGGGGGGCGCGCGTCTCGACCCCCATTACGTGGGCGGAGCTCGAGGCGGGCGTCGATCCGGGTGCATTCACGATTCGCACCGTTTTGGACCGCATTGGGAAGCTCGGCGACCCGATGTGCCCGCTCCTTTCGACGAAGCCCAATATGGACGACGTGATGGGGCGGCTCGCCTCGATGCTCCCTGGGCGTCCTTGATGCGGTGCCGTCCTTGATCCGCTCCTGAAGGCGTGCGACGCGTCGCGCATGTTCGTCGCGACGCTCGCCTACGAGCTCGATCCCACGACCCCTCGCGAAGCGCAGAAGCTCCTCGTCGCGGAGCTCGTCGGCCGGCGTTACAACGATCGGTTCGAGGGCAAGAAGATGCCTGCGAACTGCTTGTGGATCCGGCGGACGGCCCAACCCGGGGAGAACGTGGATCACCTCCTCGAGCGCTCGAAGGCGGACCTCCTGGCGGCGGTGGATGCCGTGAAGAAGATGGGCTTTCCGATCCGCCTCGTCCGAGGTTGGGTCCAGGTTACGGGGGCCGGCACGTTCGGTCTCATCGAGCCGTCGGACCCGTGAACGTGTTATAGGCGTCGGCCGCTGCACCAACGAGGAGAGCCGCCATTATGAAGCTTCGGTCCGCCATGTACGTCGTGTCGTTCGTCGCGTTGTCCGCCCTCGGCGCTGCCGCGTGTGGAGGATTCAGCACGGAAGACGCGGAAGCGCGTTGCACGCAGGAGCTCGACGCGCGCGAGGCCAGTGGCTGCTTCACCAACTCCTCGTTCCAGGAGTGCGTCGCCGCTTTCGAGGAGTGCGGGGACGACGCGCTCATCGAAGAGGGCTGCCCCATCCACTACTCCTGCGAGGGGAGTGAGCCGGAAGAGACCGCGGGGGAGTAGCGAGCCGAGTGGGGCAGGCCACGTCGAGCGAAGCGAGACCGGCCGGGGCGGCTCCCACGAGGCTCGGTGCGCCGAAGGCGCACGCGAGAAAGTAGAGCCGAGTGGGGCAGGCCACGTCGAGCGAAGCGAGACCGGCCGGGGCGGCTCCCACGAGGCTCGGTGCGCCGAAGGCGCACGCGAGAAAGTAGAGCCGAGTGGGGCAGGCCACGTCGAGCGAAGCGAGACCGGCCGGGGCGGCTCCCACGAGGCTCGGTGCGCCGAAGGCGCACGCGAGAAAGTAGAGCCTTAATTCTTTTTGCGCGCGATCGCCTCGGGGCCGATCCCCTGCGTGAGCTCTGCGCGCCAGGCCTCGATGGCGACGACGATCGGATGCTCGTCGCCGTGTTCCTTTCGCGCGAGGACCAGCGCTCGCTCGTAAAGATCGAGCGCGTGGATGAGCCGCCCGTCTCGGTGGTGAATCTGCGCCAGCCGCACGAGCGTCGCACGAAGCGCGATGTGGTCGCGTCCGAGACGTGCCTCTTTGGCGGAGAGGGCGCGCTCGAAGATCCCCTGGGCCGCGTCGGTGTCGCCTTGCTCCTCTTTCAATGCGGCGAGGTTGTGAAGCGCCGATTCGAAGAGCTCCGATTCGCGCTTGTCGCGCTTTCGGTCCAACGCCGTGACGATGCGCTCGAGGTCGACGGCGACCACGTCGAGCGTCCGCGACGAATCACGGAAGGTCGCGGCGTTGTAGAGCGTTTCCAGCGTCGGTAGTCCGCGCGGACCAAACTTGCGCGTGCGCTTCTCGAGCGCCGACAGGAAGTGTGGAGCCGCGCCTTCGCGATCCCCACGCCTCGCGAACGAAAGGCCGAGCTGGTTGTGCGCCGCGCCGGCGGCCTCGTCGTCTTTGTCGGCGCTCGCCGCTTCGGCCCACGCGGACAGGGCTGCGTCGTAGTCGGGACCGGTGACGCCCTGGCGCTCGAGGATCGCGGCGATGAGCCCCCGAACCTGCGATAGCGAAGGAGCCTCTTCAGGCGCACTCTGGCTTCGCTCGTCGACCGTCATCGACGAAAGCGCGCGCTCGGCGGTGTGTGCGTCGTCGAGAGCTTCCTCCAGGGCGCCTGCCTCGAGCCCTTTCGACGCGAGCGCAAAGCGCACCGTCGCGACGTCGACCCCTCGACCGTCGAAGGCAGCGTCCGCAGCCTCTGCAGCCCGGCGCATCGCGGCGCGGGCCTGGTCGGTGCGACGTTCGGCTAGATGCTCGAGCGCCTCATCGACGGCGCGTTTGTATCTGCGTCGAGCGAAGAAACGTTTCATCACGTTCGAACGGGAGAACCTACCTCTTTCCGCCGACCGCTGAACTCGCTAACGACCTCGACGGAGCATTCGTCGTGTCGAGGGACGTGGAAGTTCAGCGAAAGAGGGGGACCTTCTCTTCGTTGCGTGTCCTCGGCGCAGCGCTCGCCGTGTTGATCGCGATCGTCGTCGTGGTGAGCGCGCTCGGTCCGAAGGAGGGCGCAGCGGCGCCCGGCGTCGTCGTCGGTGAGGTCGTCGTCGGAGGTCGAAGCGAGGACGACGTTCGACAGTCGCTGACGACGCTCGCAGCGGAGCTCGAGAAGCGCGAGCTGTTGCTCGTTCGCGACGGCAAGGAGCTCAGCGTCACGCTCGGCCAGCTCGGCTTCGCGCTGGACGTCGACGCGACGACAGCCGCGGTGCTCGCGGTCGGTCGAGAGGGTGGCCTCAAAGGCGCGATGCAGTCCTTGAACCGCACGCGCATCGACGTGCCGCTGGTGTTCTCCCTCGACGAGAGCGCAATGGGTGAGCTCTTGCCTTCGTGGGAGCACGCGCTCATCGAGGTCCTCCCCTTCGACGGCTCGGTCGAGCTCAAAGACGGCGAGATCGTCGCGAAGCCGCCCAATCGTGGGCACAAGCTCGACGGCCCGGCGCTGAAGAAGGCAATCGAAGCGCAGCTCGCGTGGGGAAAGACGGCGCCGATCACCGTCCCCGTCATCGAGGTCGTTCCGCCGCTCACCGCCCAGGACGTGGAGCGCGCAGCCGATAGGGCGCGCGCGATCGTACAAGGGCCGATCACGCTCTACTACACGCCGACCGACGAGGAGATCGCGCTCGCCCGCCAGGAGAACGAAGAAGCGGCGAAGCGCCGGGCCGACTCGGAGCAGCGGGAGAAACAGCGGCTCCCGAAGAAGAAGAGCCGCATGAAGCGCAAAGGCCGGCGCCTCGTCGAGGACAAAGAGAGCACCAAACAGCCTTCGCGCTTCCCGATGCCCGAGCCCATCGAGGTGGTGTTCGACAAGGAGGCGCTGCGCACCGCCTTCCGCGCAAAACGCATCGACGACCCGGTGCCTCAATTCGTCGTCGAGCTCGACGAGGCCGAGGTGAAGAAGAAGCTCGCGCCGGTCGTCTCGAAGCTCTACGACGCGGCGCGGGACGCTCGATTCGAGATCTCCGAGGACGGAAAAGTCACCATCGTCCCGAGCCGTCCCGGCACGCGGGTCGACCCGACGCGCCTCGTGGAGGCGCTTTATCAAGCGACGCTCACGGCCGGGCGGCGGGGTCCCCTGCCCGTCGATAAAAACGCGGAGCCGAAGTTCACGACGAAGGCCGCCGAGGCCCTCGGCATCCGGGGCCTCGTGTCGGAGTACGCGACGCACCATTCCTGCTGCCAGCCGCGCGTGAAGAACATTCATCGCATCTGCGACATGCTCGACGGTGCAATCGTCAAGACGGGCGAGACCTTCAGCGTCAATGCGGCCGTCGGCCCGCGCACGCTCGAGCGAGGGTTCCTCGTCGCGCCGAGCATCGGCGACGGTGAGATGACGGAGACGCCGGGCGGCGGCGTGAGCCAGTTCGCGACGACGCTCTACAATGCGCTGTTCGACGGCGGCTACGTCATCCGCGAGCGAAAGCCGCACAGCTTCTATTTCAATCGGTATCCGATGGGGCTCGAAGCGACGCTCTCGTATCCCTCGCCGGATCTCGTGTTCTTCAACGACACCTCGGCGGCGATCTTGCTTCGTTGCGATTACTCCGAGACGCACATCCGCGTGCGGCTCTTCGGCGACAACGGCGGCCGCCGCATCGATCGGCGCGTATCACAACCGTTCGAATACACCGACCCGCGCATCGAATACCTCGCCAACAAGAACCGCGAGCCCGACGACGAGAAGGTGAAGGACGCGGGCTCGCACGGCTTCAGCGTCATCACGACGCGGATCATCACGCTGCCCGACGGGTCGCGAAAAGAGGAGAAGCGGACGGTGAAGTACACCGGCAAGCCCCGCCTCCTCGAGGTGCACCCCTGCAAAATTCCGAAGGGTGAAAAAGGCCATACAGGCGAAAAGTGCCCCGACCCCCCGAAGGAAGAGGAAGGCGGAGCGAGCGGGGGCTGAGCCTCGAAACGAGGCGTGACATAGGGCGGCCGCTGCGTTCTCCTGCGACACCGAGGAGAAGCGCATCGTGAAGACTACGCAATGGATGCACGCCGCCGTGTTGACGATCGGCATCGGCGGCTGCGGAGGGTCGCTCGGCAAACCGGAGGATCTCGCGCGGACGGTCGGCGTCTCGTACGTGGAGGAGGAGGACGAAATCCTCTCGACGTGCGCCGCGATCGAGCGGGCTCAGATGCCGAAGAGCGCCACCCCGGCGGCCGGTGCGCAAGACGCCAATGCCTCGGAGAAAGCGCTCGCGCTTGAGAAACATCTGCGCGCCGACCTGCGCGGTCGCGCGAGCGCGCTCCTCGAGGTCGCGGGTGTGTCGGCCGTCGCGGAGACGGAGCTCGACGCCCTCCTCGATTGCCCCGACCCCCAGAGCTGCGCCAAAGTCGCCGAATCGCTCGCCACCAAAGCGCAAATCGCGCCGGCGGGGGATGTCGCGAAGGTCCTCGAGGCGTCGCTCGGTGCGGGGCTCACGCCTGCCGCATTGATGACCAATCTCCGCGTCCTCGCAGCAAACTTCCAATTCGCACAAGCGACCGTCCTCGGATTGATTCAAGTCGCCCAGCTCGTGGAGGGAATGGTCGACGACGTCTCCGACAGCGTCGGGTATTTCAAAGCATTCGCCAGCCCGCTTTTGAAGCGCGTGTCCGCCGAGCTGATCGCCGTCGGAATGGACGCGGTCCTGCGCGAGCTGGAGAAGAAGAACCTCGTCAGCGCAGGCAGCGTCGCCGTGGAGGCGTGCCATGCCTACAAGCGCATCGACCCGTCCGCGCAGGTGACCGGACGCGTCCTTCGCCGCGCGATCTTACGTTTCTCGGTCGGCAGTTATGCGAAGTCGTCCGGAATGGAGGCGGCGTGCAAAGAGCTCTCCGAGCAGAAGGGCGGCGACGCTGTCTGCGAGGAGATCCTCGAAGAACAGCTCGGCCTCGACGAAGCGCAAGCGACCGAGGCGTTCGCCGCCGCGGTGGATCCGACACCGCCGGCGGAGCTTCTCGCGTCGCTGCCGACGAAGGTATCGACGGAGCACCTGAAAGCATTCCGCGACGCATCGACGATGTGCGTTCAGAGCGCCGACGACCCCGGTGCCTGCGGCCTCGACCGTGTGGCGACGGTCGCGAGCATGCTCGCGGAGCTTCGCAAAGAGAACAATGGTCGCGCCGACGGCTTCTCCGCGATTGAAGCGCGCGTGGTCTCGCTCGAGGGAAGTTATGCAAACCTCGCGAGCCGATTCGAAGCGCTCGAGCACCGCTATGACGAGCTGAGCGGGTCTTATCGCTCGATGGCGCAATCCGATCAGGAGATGTGGAAGACGTACCGCGAGGCCCTCGACAAGGGCGGCGCCGAAGGTCTGCCGAAGCAGCTGCGCGATGTGGAATCGCGTATCAGCGCCCAATTGCCGAAGAAGACGAATGCTCCGCGCTGCGCGGACTACGTCCGCAAGGTCATGACCGAACGCACCACGTTCGCCCGCGAGCAGCTCGGCGTCAGCTTCGGCGGATGCGCCGGCTCGTGGGATACCGCCAAATCGTTGAGCGCGGTCTACCCGACGAAGTTCACCGGTGTCACGGTGAGCCACGACGAGCTCTGCGAGCAGAGATTCGTGACGATCCGAGCGGACATCCCGTTCCCGGAGTCGTCACCGAAGCTGCCGGTCGACGCGATCTGGCGGTGCCCGTCGAAGGGATGCATCGATCAGGGTTTCCGCACCCTGCTCGGTGGTATCGCCGCGAAGAACCCGTCGCATTTGGTCTTCATCGGCAGCACCGATGCGATGCCGATCACCAACAAGAAGCCGATCCTCGCGGCATGGGACACCAAGAAGGGCGAATACGGATCGGACCCGCTCGCCGGATTGGTGTCGTCCCCGCCGACCGACGACGAGCTGCAGCGGATCCTGTCGATGCTTCGTGTCTACAGCGTCACCGAGGAGATCGACCCGACGAAGAAGGTCGCCTTCATTCGCGACGCCGCGGGCAAGGCGGGACAAGCACGCCGCGTCCAGGTTCGCTTCGCCGATCCGGCGCTCACGATGGATCTCGCCACCGGCTGCACGAATTGATCTAGCCTCCGCTGGCGCATGGAAACGCGTCAACTGGAAGACGGCTGTCGCCTCTACATCGACGGCACCAGCGAGCTGCACGCCCGCGAGCTCGGCCGCGGCGTCCTCGTGCACAGCTCGCTGGGGCCGGCGCCCGGCGTCTTCGCGAAGGTCGTCATCGACGACGGAGAGCGAATGCTGAAGACGTTCGGGCGCTGCGTCTTCATGGTGGATGCGTTCGAGAGCAAGCGGATGAGCACCGAGTTTCGCGAGCAAATGACGAAATGGCTCACCGCGAATCGAGACCGCGTGCGTGTGCACATCCTGCTCGACTCGAAGCTGATGGAGATGGCCATCAACGTCGCCAACCTCGTCATCGGGACGGTGACCGCACGCGCCTACAGCGATGTCGCCGCTTGGGAAAAGGCCGGCGCTTCGGAGCATCCGGGGTTCCGGCGGCGAGCGATAGCCTGGTCCGCGACGAACCCGCGCTGAAGAGCGCTCGTCCCGCTCAGGGCGCGCAGGGCTCTTCCCAAGCGTCCATCGCCTCCACGTCCTTCCGGTGTGAATACAAATACGGAAGGGTGTGGCACGGCGTGTATTCGATGTTGTGGACTGGCCGGCCCAGGCCCTCGTACGCCGCGCACTCGTCGTACTCCTGGCATTGCTCGTTCTGGTAGAGATCGACGTAATCGAAGAAGAGGTCGATCTTCCCGGGCGCGTTCTTCTGCGAGACCCACAATCCTCGATTGCGTGCCTCGGTGAAGATCGAAATGACGTAGTCCTCGTGGCCGTCGTGATCGATGAGATCGATGTCGACGCCGTCACACCCCTTGTCGGCGGCGACGTCGAGGCGCGCCTTCATGACCTCGAAGTTCTTCGGGTCGCTCGGGTCGACGTAGTTCTCCCCCGGCCAGCCGTCGATGGGCTCCGCCAGCGCGCCGAAGTCCCCGGCGTCGCTCCGCCACTCTTCGTATTGAGACGAGAAGTAGCAGAGCATGTGCGCGCCCATTCCTTTGCATTGGGCAATGCTGTCCGCGGGCGTCTCCTCCAGGTCGAACACGACGAAGTCGCGCTCGGCGCATTTCGTCCAATCGATCTCTTGCGTGTAATTGAGGTGGAAGGTCGCGTATTCGGGAATCTCCGCGCCATTGCCGCCGGTGCCGCCGCCGCCGGTGGCCGGACCACCGCCGTCCGACGCGCTCTGCCCACCGTCGGAGGTCGACGCGCCCGAGCCGCCGACGCCGGGGTTCGCACCGGCACCCGCTCCGCCTCCCCCGTCGTTGCTCGTCGGCTCCGAGCCGGAATCACCACAACCTGACGCAACCAGCAAACCGAGCGCGAGACCGACGAGCTTGGAAGAAGTCATGCGCGCGATTGTCGCCGCTCGTCACTCGTGGTCGCAATCATTTGCATCTGGAGCGGCATGATCCTTCCGCACTTCACTGTGTCGTCTGCGGGGTCACGGCATCAGATCGATCATCCCCATCATGCCGGCGTCGGCGTGGTCGAGGATGTGACAATGGAACATCCACGGGCCGGGCCGGTTGTCGTACCGGACGAGCATCTCCACGGAGCCTTCCTTCGGCACGTTGACCGTGTCGAGCCATTCGACCGGCTCGCTGGGACGACCGTCGTCGTCGAGACGTTGAAAGAAGAACCCGTGGAGATGAAATGGGTGATCCCACTCCATTTCGTTGTCGATTTGCCACCGCTGCGTTTGCCCGACCTGTGCTGGGATCGCGGTATCGAATGCGACGCCGTTCACGCCCATGTGGAGCGCGCCTTCCGCATCCGTCTCTTTCGTCAACCGGATGTGCACGTCCTCGGCGCCATTGGGATCGAGCGGCTCGATGGGCGCGACCGCCGGAAGCGCGAGCGGCGCTTCTTCGATCGCGTCTCCGACGATCTCCATATCGAGGATCGGTATCGGATCGCGAAACTCGAACGAGCCATAGCCTCGATCGAACGGCAACCACATGAGCTGTTCCGTCGCGCCGTCCGCGCCCCTCGGCTCGACGACGACGTCCGCGCGCTCCCCGGGCGCGAGGAGCAGCTCGTCCGAAGGAACGGCGTCGCCGTACATCCCAGTCTGCCCGCCGATGCGCTGAAAGGAATGCCCCGTCAGGCCCAGGAGGAAGTACCGGCTCTTCGCGGCATTGACGATCCGCCAGCGCTGGCGCTTGCCATTTCGCGCGTGGAGCGTCGGCTGCACGACGCCGTTGACGAGCAATACGCCCCCTTCCCTTCCGAACAGCGTCGCGAGATCGCCTCCCTCGTCTCCCGGCGCGAGAGACCCGTCGTCTCGAACCGCGATGTCGCTCAAGACCAGCACGACCTCGTCGCCCAGCTCCGCGGGCGGCGGCGCCGGCGGGTCGACGATGAGCGCGCCATAAAGGCCAAAACCGAGCTGCGCGGCGTCGTGGACGTGCGGGTGGTACCAATACGTGCCCGGATCCGGTGCGACGAAATCGTAGGTGAACGTTTCGCCCGGCTCGACCGGAGCTTGTGAATGCGGCGAGCCATCCATCTCGACCGGGAGACGGATCCCGTGCCAATGAATGGTCGTCGCTTCCGGCAAGTCGTTCACGAAATGGACGACGAGGCGATCACCCGCGGTCAGCCTAAGCAGCGGCCCGGGCAAGGTGCCTCCGTAGGTCCACACCGGCGTCGTTTTGCCTGCGACGACCTCCATGTTCTCGACGCGGGCGTGGAGCGTCACCTCCAGCACATCGGGATCGGGGTTTTCGTCCTCGGCCACCGCGAGAGGAAGCTCGCTCACGAAATCCGGGGGCTGGGTCGCGGGGGGCTGTGCCGGTGCCTCGTCGCAGGCGCTCGCACCGAGAAGTGCGAACAGGCAGAGCGGCGCGGCGCGTCGAAACGCCGGGAAGATTGACGTGCGCGCTTGGGGCGAGCAAAACGGGCGATTAGACGCCGTGCTAGCGCTCACCATCCTCATCGCCGCGACGCTGTTGTTCGACGCCGTCTTGCTCGGATTCTTGGCGTGGGCGTTCCATTCGCCGCGCTTCGCTTCGCGACGCATCAGTCCCGCGGTGTCTCTTCGGGTTTCGCGCAACAACCGACTTCTTACCATGGCCTCGAGCAGCTTCATCTCGCTCGCGACCATCGTCGGGGTGCTCTACGCGTTTCATGACCGGCTCGTGACCACCCACGAAACGCCCGTGTGGATCGCCGCGCTGCAGGCCGTCGGCATCCTCGTCATTTACGACTTCGTCTATTACGGGTTGCACCGCACGATGCACATCGCGTCGCTCATGCGCTTCGTGCACGGCGTTCATCACCGGGCGAAGAACCCCTCCGCGCTCGAGAGCTTCTATCTGCACCCGGTAGAGCTGCTCGCGGGCCTCGCCCTGTTGATGTTCTCGACCTGGGTGATCGGTCCGGTCCACATCTATGCATTCGCGGTCGCGTTCTTCGTCTACTCGACGTTGAACATCCTCATCCACTCGGGGATCTACTTCGGTAACGCGATGTTGTGGCCGGTGGATGCGTTGACGCGAAAGCACCACGTGCACCACATGAAAGATCACGGGAAGAACTATTCGTCGCTGACGCCGCTCCCCGACCTCATCTTTCGCACGGCGGGCTGATCGTCAGAGGGGGGACACGTCGGCGAAGGCGACCAGGACCGGACCGTCGCGTGTCCAGTCGCCCTCGACGTATGTCCTGCATTGCAACCCGACGCGAATGGCGTCGGACGCAGGGGCCATGATCCACTCTTGCTCGGCCAGAAGGCAGCGCTCGGGGACGGATAGCACGGCCGACCAACGCAGGAGGCCCGCAGCTCCGATGACCTGAATACGAACGTGGTCTGCGTCGGGCTGCGTGAGCAGCACGCCGTCGTTCCCGAGCGCCTTCGCCTGCAGAACGGTCTCGTCGAGCGCGCGTCCCCACGCCGGCTGTCCCTGGGCATCGAACGCGACGACGGCAGCCGACGAAGCGGCTGGCCCGCGCAAGGGGCCTGCACCGAAGTCCAAGTTGAGCAGATTGCCGGCGGCGATCCACCCGCCCTCATCGAGCGCACGTGGCCCCTCGAAGGAGTGAGGTGCAATCAGCAGCGTCGAGTCGCGCAGGCGGATGACCCGCGTGCTCGCTCGAGCTCCGCGGGCATCGAGCGTGACGACGGCGCGACTCCCCGTCCCGTCTCGAAACACGCTCTGCGCGTAGACCGTTCCGTCGTGCGACGCGGAGATCGATTCGAGTCGGTCCGGCAGAAGATCGGGCAGCGGTGTCACCCAAGCGAGCGAGCCCTCCTTGTCGAACATCGCGACAGCGTCGACGCGTTCGTTCGGTGCGCCGATCTTGCGGCCCTTTCCGAAATCGACGGAGTCGGCGATGGTAATGCCGGCAAACACGCCACCATCGGGTGCCGGGGCGACGCGGCTGAGCTCCACACCGGGCCAATCGAGCCGAACCCTCTCGAGCTTGGGTTTCTCGTCCCTCCCCGCATAGGGCACGTGTGTCAGCCCGATGGGATTCCCGGAGGTGAGGGCGCCTTCGCCGGCATAGCGCAGGTCGAACACCCAAAGCCCTCCCCTGCCGTCACCGGCCGAAGCCCATACCCGCGACCCCTTCGGAAGCCGCGCTGTCTGCTGGATGACGCCCCCAGAGAAGCGCTTCGCGAGGGTTCCGGACTTTTCGTAGAACAGGAACCAGATATCTGCGCCGCTCGTCACCGGCGAACCGCTCGCCGGTATCGTTCGGGGCTCCGCCATCCACCTGGGTTCGATGCGGGGTGCCTTCGAACGATCGAGCAGCTCGATATCGACGAATCCATATTCCGGCTCTCGAGGAAGGTCCGCCGAGACCACCGGAGGTGCTGGCGGAGTCGTGCATTCGCGATTCTGCCGTGGCGGCGGCGTGGAGGGAGGAATCGCGACCGGCTCGGTCTGCGCGCAAGCACACATTGCGATCGCGACGAGGGCGGACCCAATGCCAGCGATCGTGTCAAGGCGTCGGAAGGTCATGTCGGCGCAGATAGGTAAAGGCTCGCCCATAGGCGCGCGAATAGAGGCTGTTGAGCATGGTCCCGATGCGGTCGCCTTGGGTGATGTCCGCGACGTAGATCGATCGACCGTCGTTCAGCGTCGCGACGGCGCCGGCAAAGTTCATGGATGCAAACAAGCGGTCGAGCCCGATTTGCGTAAGCTGTTTGCCATCGGTGTCGTAGGTCACGACAGCCGTTCCGCTCACCAGCGTAACGCCGCCGGGAGACACATGGAGTTGCGAGCGGTGCGCTTCGGATTGGTCATCGGCCGCCCTCGCGTCCACCGCCCATTCGATCTCCGCTTCCGGGGACCATTTCGACAGCTCGTATCCGAGCCCGTTGGCAAAGCTGCAAAACGAGGCGGCGTAAAATCCACCGTCCGGCGCAAACTCGAAGCTGCCCGTCGTCATGCAACTCGGCAGCTCCCATTTTCCAATCTCGGCCCCGCGGGCGTCGAAACGGACGAGGCTCGCCTGCTGGTATGATGCCGTGACGGCCGACACGGAGCCTTCCGGAGAGACGGCGAGCTGAAGCACGTAATCCCCCTGAATCGGCGCGATGAAGCGAGCTCGTCGATGGGGACCTAAGCTCAGAATGAATCGTTGCGGGCTCGTCCGAGTCGGTTTGAACGACGGACCCGCGATCTTCAACGGCGCTCGGGCGACACCCGTCATGACGCTCGAGCCGTCGGAGCCGGTCGCGATTTGCGCTTCGGTCACCACGCCGCCGAGCGGAATCGATTGAATGTTGCCGCGCGAATCGAGGATATGAATCTCGCTCGTGCCATAAGCATCCTCCGTCTTTGGCCAGTCGAGCGGAACGACGGCCGGAAGAGCGGCGGATCCCCCGGGCAATGCGCCTCCGTCGCCATAGCCGGTCACGCGCGCCCGCTTCGACCAGACGACGCGCCCTGATGGTGAGAAGCGACCGAGTGTGTCCCCCTCCATCGTCGCGCCGAGAAACGAGGGCACGACGAGAACACCGCCCACACCATCCGGATAAAGCATCACGTGACCACCATCGAATCCGATGTTCCACGCGAGCTCGCCGGCGTGCCGCTCTCCTTTCGAGATCAAACCGGCGGGCACGACGGTGAGCGGAGCGGTCGGCGCGGCGTCCTCGGCGACCGCTGGAGGAACGACGCCCGGGCAAACGATCGGCGGCAGCGATCGAGCGGGCGCAGCCGGCGCCGGGACGCGCGGCGCGACCGGCTCGGCGCACCCGAGCATGCCGAGCGCTGTGGCGAGGAACGACATGACCCGGCGCGATATTCGAGAGGCTTTTCCCTGCCCCATGATCGGAGCTCGTACGCTCTTCGTGCCGTCTCGATTCCGAGCTCGACGGCACGATGGGACTTGCCAACAAGACATGCCGCCCGACAATGCAACGTTTTTTCCAAGCGATGTGTGCGTCGATTATGGGTTGATGCGCGCGCGCACCGTGGACAAGGCAGGGCTCGTGAAAAAGCTCCTACCGCTCATGGTCATCGCTGCCGCCGCCTGCACGGAGCCTGCGGGCGACACCGGTTCTTCGGCTTCGGCCTCGAAGAGCAGCGCGCCGCGCTCGGCCTCCGCACGTGCCACCTCGACGTCCGCCGCAACATCGACTGCAACCGCGACTGCAACCGTAGCTGCAACGGCGAGCGCGGCTGCATCCGCAGCGACGACGGCGAGCGCCGCCACCTCGGCGACCTCCGCGAGCGGTGACGGCGGCTCCTTCTTCGCAGGCGAGATCCCGGCGACCGTGAAGGTCAAAGCCATCAAGGCTTCGGCGATGGACGACAACGTCCTCATCTTCCAGCCGGTCGAAGGCTGGACGGGCGGCAAGCTCCCTGGAAACGACTACATGGCGCAAAGCAAAGATCAGAGCGCCGTCTTCCGACTCGATACGTCCTCGGCGGTCGTCACGAGCCTCGGGTGCAAAGAGATCTCGACGCCGCTCTCGATGGCGCCCGCGAAGATCAAGAACGTCACCGAGGTCGCGGCGCCGAAGCTCACCAAGGTCGGAAAGAACGGGTTCGCCGCGAAAGAGGGCGAATGCGCCGGCGAAGGCCCGAAAGGCCCCGTCGAGATCCATTTCATCGATGTCGCGCGCGAGACGCAGGGTGACGTCTGGCATTACGCGATCATGGTCAGCTTCCCGAAAGACTCGGCGGACCTGAAGGCCGAGGCACAAGCGTGGGCTCGCTCGCTCGAGTTCACCGGACGAAGCGGCTACAAGATGGAGTAGCCGTCGGACAGACCAGCCGTCAGGCGCCGTCGTGAATGGCGCGCCGCCGCATCTGTCCCGGCGTTCGGTCGAACCAACGAACGCAGGCACGGTGGAACGCGGCGCGCTCCGAATATCCGGTCAAGAACGCGACCTCGTCGACGGTCCTGCCTTCGGTGAGGAGTGATTGGGCCGCGGCTCGACGAGCCTCGTCGAGCTCGGCGGCGTAGCTCGTCCCTTCTTCGGCGAGCCGGCGCTCCAGCGTTCGTGGTGACAGCGCCAGCTCCACGGCGCACCGCTGAAGCGAAAAGCTGCCGGTCGTGAGCGCACGCGCGAGGAACGCGCGCACCCTTCCACGAAGCTCGGAAAGAGCGGGCAGTGCGTCGATCTCGCTTCGCGCCTGCTGCTCGAAGACCCCGCGAAATAGCGCGTGCGCCGTCGCAACGGGTCGGTTCATCGTGTCGCGCTCGAATGCGACATAAGCAGGAGACGACACGCGCGCGGGTGGCTGTTTGAAAAATGCCACCAGCGAATCGACGTCCGCGGGCGCAAACGGTAGCGCCCAAGCGACAGGCGCGGCGTCTGCCTCGCCGGTGAGGAAACGCACGGCCATGAGCGTCTCGGCGAGCGCACACACCTCGAGAACGCCCGTCGCCGCGTGCCTGCGCCCGGGGGCACGAAAGCTGACAGCCATTTCTGACCGCGGCCGGCCAACGTCGGCGCCGCTCACGATCGCGAACCGATCTCCGTCACCCCAGAGGCGCTGGTACTCGAATGCGCGGGCAAAACCGCGCGCGAGCGTTTCACTTGCGAGGAGGATCAGCGCGGGCGTGTGATAGGCGTCCGGCTCGGACGTCGTCGCGAGGATGATCCCCAATCGTTCAACGCTCGCTTTTTCGAGGAGAAGCGCGAGGAAGTCGAGCACACGCGCAATAGGGACCCGGCCCTTCGGGTCCGTCAGGAGCCCGCGGTCGAGCCCGCTCTTCGTGAGGAGCTGAGCCTCGTCGGCGCCGAGGGCGCTCGCGACGCCGAGGACCCGTTTGGCCATGCGCGCAGCGACGCAGGGCTCGCCGTTCCGAAAAGGGGTCGCCATACCGCCGGCGACGATAGCGGATTGGCGAGCAGTGTCACATCGCTTGGCGGGCGCTGTCATCGCCGACGATGACGGAAATCCCTAGGTTCGTCGGCGATGGGAAGGTTCCTTCGACTCGGGCTCCTGTTTCAACGCGCGTTCTGGACGACCGTCGTTCGACGCCTCCTCGGGCGGTCACCGCGGCCCGGGCTCGGCTTCTCGATGGATATGCTGATTACCTTCCTCGCGCTCGATTGGCGCGGCCTCGCGCGGTGGCCGATCGAACGCGTGCGTGCCGACCTCGCTGCGAGGCCGCTACCGACATCCGCGACCAAGCTCGTCAGGGTCGAACGTGTCGACGCCGGCGGCGTACCCGGAGCCTGGATAGAGTCGGACACGGCGAAACGAGACCGCGTCGTCCTGTATCTCCATGGCGGTTCGTACCTGTTCGGCTCGCACGAAACGCACGCAGACACGCTCGCGCGCATCGCGCTCGCATCCGGTGCACGTGTGCTCGCCCCCGACTACCGATTGGCGCCCGAGCACCCATACCCTGCCCAGCTCGACGACGCTCTCCGTGTGTATCGCTACCTGCTCGAGAAGCACGCGCCGGAGCAAATCGTCGTCGCAGGCGAAAGCGCCGGCGGAAACCTAACATTGACATTGCTCATCGCATTGCGCGAGCGGGGTTTGCCGATGCCTGCCGGCGCCGCGCCCATTTCCGCGTGGGTCGACCTCGGCGCGACCAGGCAGTCCCATTCGACGAACGCAGCGGGCGATTACGGAGACCGCGAGATGTTGCTCGAACAGGCGCGAATGTTCGCGAACGACATACCGCTCGACGACCCGCGCATCTCACCACTGTTCGCGGATCTGCGCGGTCTTCCGCCACTCTACTTGCAATTCGGCGCGCTCGAGCGACTGCGCGACGAGAACCTCGAGCTCGCCGACAAAGTGCGAAAAGCCGGCGGCGCGGCCGAGGTCGATTCGATCGCGAATCATCCTCATGCCCCGCTGTTCTTTGCGCATTGGTCGCCAGAGGCGCAGGCGGGGGTCGACCGGCTTGGAAGGTGGATTCGGGGGCGGTTTGGGGGTTGAGGTGGCGGGGGCGGGGGCGGCAACCGCGGCGCCGACAACCGCGGCGGGCGGCAACCACGGCGGCGAGGCGGCGCGAACGAATCGGGGGGGATGGCCGCGAGGACGGTGAATCGCAGGGCCGGACGCGAATGAATCGGGAAGGGTTGGCCGCAGGGACGGTAGCGCTCGGTCTCCCGCGCCCAGTCGACATCGGCGTGGAGATGCGGAAGGGGCGACAGCGCGTAGAACGCGTCACATCCCTCGGGCGGTGAATCAGAGGGTGGGCGCGAATGAATCGGGAAGGGTTGCGGCATCCTCCCAGGAATTGTTCGCGCCTCGGGTGCCGGAACAACATGGTCCGCGCGGGGGAAGCCGCGAAGTGACCGAAAGCTGGTTGGTCGCCGCTTAGCCGCCCATGAAGACGCGAACGAATCGACATAGGACATTGCAACCTAGGCCGATTTGTTCGCTCGCCCCCCACGCGAGGGCCGGTGACCACCACGTCTCTATCGGGACACGGAGGCGCAGCGGACCGAAGTGGGTACTCTCGAATTGAGTACCCCCACTTTGGTCCGGCTTTGCCGTCGCCGACATGGTCGAATGGCTCGGCGCGCGGACCGATCCCCCTCCGTCACGCTCGAGCCACCCCACTTCGGTCCATTTCGACCGTCGATTCGAGGTCCGAAACGCACCCACGCGGACCGAAGTGCCTATGCTCGAATTGACGCCCCCACTTCGGTCCGCCCTCCGGGCCAACCCGTCCCTCCAGCTCCGTGTCGCAAAAGCTCGGCGGCGATCGGATGCGCGTCAACGATGCGACCGCTGCGACGGCAACGGAGACGGTGCAGCCGGCGCGGATGACGCTGCAGGTGGCGGCCCATGTGAGGGCACACGCGCGAGGAACGCAGCGGCAGGCGCGTCGTCGGCGCGCGGCGACGGCGGCCGAGCGCGAATGAATCGCTGGGGCTTGCGGCATCCTCCCCCTGGTTGTTCGCGCTTCGGGTAGCGAATCCGCGCATTCCGTGCCGAGAAAGCCGCTAAGCGCCCATATGCTCGTTGGTCGTCGCCCGGCCGCCCGCGAAAACGCGAACGAATCGGCACAGGACATCGCAACCCAGGCCGATTCGTTCGCCCCGCCCCCGCACAGCGACGGCGCCCCGCCCGCCGCGTCCCTATCGCGCACCCGCGACGTGGCGCCCGCTGCATCCCTATCGCGCACCCGCGACGTGGCCGCTGCATCCCTATCGCGCACCCGCGACGGGCCGCCCGCTGCATCCCTATCGCACACCCGCGACGTGGCGCCCGCCGCGTCCTATCGAACCGCCCGCCGCGTCGCGCGACCTCCCCCCGACACCTCTTCAACCCCGCAAATACGGAAACCGCTCGCGATAAGGAAACACGCGACCGAGGAGCGACCAAATGAACAGCGTCATCGCAATCAGCCCCACGACGCCGGGGATCGAAAAGAACAGGGTGACCCCCACGACCGGCTCGACCAGCACGGCGCCGATCGCGAATCCGACGACGCTGACGACCGACACCCAAAGTAACTTGGTCTGCCGAGCGTCGCGGCGTCGCGCGTCTTCGTCGAGGAGCCACAAGCGAATATCGGGGTCCATTCCGTCGAGCAGGACCTCGTCGTGACAGGTCGGGCAACCTCGGCGCTGCTCCGCGCGATAACCGCAATCGGCGCATACCCAGAGCGACGGCACGAGCGCGCGGTACGGCGACGGGTGCGCGGCATCGGCCATGTTCGATGGATACCACGTTCGCGCGGCAGCCCTGGGATACCTCGCGTGCTCAAGGATGAACGACGATCGTGCCGCGCGGCCCGGCGGCGATTTGGGTTCCGAACGGCGCGCTCGAGACGGCGAGGGTGTGGAGGACGAAGCTGCGTTCCTCCTCGTTGCAGGGGACGAGCTGCATCCGTGACAGCCGTAGCGGCACCATCCTCAGCTCGATCAAGAGGCCGCTCGTCGGGTCGACGGCGGCGAAATACATGATGCCGAGCTCGCCTCTATACTCCTCGTGTCCGCGAATTCCCTCATAGTCGTTGATCAGATCACCACAGCCATAGAGAACGAGCTTGCCGGCGTGGACTTCGATGGGCCGCGGGTGGTGCGACGAATGGCCGTGTATGACGTCGGCCCCCGCGTCGATCAACGCATGAGCGAACCGCACGTGCGCATCCGGCACGCGATAACCCCAATTGCCACCCCAATGGATCGACACGACGACGATGTCCCCGGGCCGGCGATGCCGGTCGATGCGATCGCCGATCGCCCTCGCCTCCGATGCCGAGAGGTCTTCGATCCGTGCGACCCCGGCGGCATGTTTCCGGGCTCCCCACTCCGGAGGGACGCCGCTCGATTCATGACCGAACGCGAGCACGAGCACCCGGGCGGCGCGGCCGACCAAAACGGCCGCGGCGTCCTCGGCCTGGGCGCGATCGGCGCCGGCCCCGCAAGTCGCGATTCGTGCGCCGTGGAGCACGTCGAGCGTCTCGAGGAGCCCGGCGTATCCCCAGTCGAGCACGTGGTTGTTCGCGAGAGCGCAGACGTCGATTCCCGCCGCCGTGAGGCACGAGACGTTGTCCGGGTGCATTCGATAGTTGATGCCCTTTGGTACCCATGGGCTCCGGCTGCACGTCACGCTCGTCTCCAGGTTGACGACGCGAGCCGCTGGCCGAGCTTCCCTCAGGACGTCGAGCGCTGCGCCCCAGACATACGCCGACGAGACCTGTCGCGGCACCGGCCCGTTCACCCGCTCCGCGAGCTCGATATAGTCTCGCGCGTCGTGTGAATAGCTCTCGTAGAGGATCGGGTCCGATGGGTGCGCGAGGATCTGATCGACGCCACGGCCGGTCATGACGTCGCCGCACATGAAAATCTCGAGGGGGCCGATGCTCGTCACACGTGCGATCCGCCTGGCGTCGACGCGACGCTCCCCAACGAGCGGCAAGGACCGCGCCGCGGCTTGAGTCGTGCTGATAGTGTGGCAAACAGAAAAACGATCGCATGAGCGACGATGCCCGCCACCACGATCGCCGGCTCGCGCTCCCGGCATCGGGAGCCTCGGCCGGTACGAGGGATTTCGCTGCGACCCTCGTTCGCGGCTCGGGTCGTTTTCTCGTCTGGTTCTGCGTCGGTGGCCTCGGCGCCGACTGGGGTCCGCCGCGAAGGCGATTCGCGATGTTCGCGCTCTTGCGCGTGCTCGTCGTGCTGACGCTCGTGTTCCTCACGTCGTGGGGCCTCGCGAATCCGATCGTCGCGACGGTGCTGATTTCGACGCTGCTCGCCGGCGGGCTCGCCGCGTTCATCGCGCGCGCGAAGGCGCGCGCCGCGCTCTACGACGTCGCGACGCGTGAGCTCGGGAGCTTCGAGGCGCTGTCGTCGTCGAACGTCACGGCGCCGAAGCTGCTCCCGGCTCGACCGCTCCAAGAGCTCGCGCTCGCCGTCGACCGGATCCGCCGCGGCGACGCCCGCGGCGCGCACGATGCGCTGTCGAACCTCGACGTCGAGCAGCTTCACACCGACGAGCGCCGCATGGTCGAGGCCGTCCGTGCGCTCGTCGCGCGGTCCTGGTCCGACACCAAAACCGCGATGGTCTGCGCGCTCAACGCGTTCCCGACGGGAGCCCTCGATATCGACGAGCGCATCGCGCAAATCAGCGTCGAAGGAACGTGGCACGACGGCGTTCGGCTGAGCCGGATGGCCGACGACTGGGCACGCCACGGAATCACGGAATCCGACACGACGAACCTCGGCAAGTTGCTGCGCTTCACCCTGGTGAAGCTCGCGCGCGTCGACCCTTGCGCGCTACCCGGCGACGAGCGGCGCGAGCTCGCGGAGCTCGCGCGCATCCTCGGGGATTTCGAGACGGCCGCGCTGGCACGCGCGACCCCCTCGTCGCGCGCGCCCGGCTATCGGTAATCGCTAAACCCAGCGCTCAGCTGGGTTTGGCCGAAAACAACAAAGCTCGGAGCTCAGACCTGTGCCAAACGCCCGAGCAACCGGCCCGCTCGCCCGTTAGGGCGGGCCGGTTTGCGAGGTCAACGCAAGTGAGCTCTGGGCTTACTCGCGCACCAGAATCAGCGCCGACTGCGGCTCGAGGCCGGGGCTGATCACGAGATCGCCGTCCGGCCCGACGGTGAATGAGCGGTCGCCGTTCAGCGCGTCGACGAGCTTCGTGCCTTCGGGAAGTGTGGTCTTCATCGGCGAGCCGCCGAACGTCGGAGCGCTCTCCTTGTCCGGGTGAGCATTGAAGACCACGAGCGCATAATCGTCGCCCGCGTCTCCGCCTTTTCGTTCGAAGGCGAACACACCGGCATCTTCCTCTTCGCCCGTGCGCTCGCTCGACCAGACGACCTGCACCGCCCCTTTGCGTAGCGCCGCGCTCTCTTTGCGAATCGCGGCCAGCCTCTTGATGAACGTAAACGTGCCCCCGTCGGTCGCGAACCCGCTGGGCCACAGGTCCTCGCGATTGGAAGGATCATTACCGCCCGAAAACTCCTGCTCGGTGCCGTAATAGATGCAGGGAACACCTTGCGCCGTGAAGATGAAGGTCAGCGCGTTGTGCAGGCCCTCGACCGACCCCGTCCAGAGAAAGCGCGGGACGTCGTGGTTGTCGATGAAGTTGATCGGCATGTCGGACGGCGCGACGCCGGTCCCGAGCTCCATCGCCTGTGTCCCCCAATGCACGGGGCGGAGATTCCAGAGATCTTCGATGCGCTTCGTCGATTGATTGAGCTGAAAAACGTCACGTATCGCGGTGAAGTATTGGGAGAAGTAGAACACGCTGTCGAGCTGGTCGCCGGTGAGCGTCCGGCCATCGGTCACGCACTCGTTCTCGTAGGCGAGCTGATCCTCCGGCGGGACGTCGGCCTTCGTGAACGCGCCAATCAGATTGTCGCGCCCGTCGAACGCCTCCCCGAACATGATGAAGTTCGTCTTGCCCTTGTCGGCGAGGCGCTGGCGGACCTTCTGCGTGAAATAGCGCCAGAACTCGCGCTCCACGTGCTTCACCGTATCGATGCGGAAGCCGTCGATGTCGGTGAGCTCGACCCAGCGGGCGTACGACTCGACCATTGCCTCTTTGACGGCGATGCCATCGCGCGGTCCGCAGAGCTTGGTGTTCACGTCTTTGAGGCCACCGGGGAAGTCCCCCATGATGAGCTGCTCGGGATCCTCGAAGTTCACCGTGCGGCCCTTTCGATTGTAGGCACGCGGATCCTGGAAGACCTCGGGCTGGGGGGGCACGTGGTTGGTCGCGGGGTCGTAGACGAAGACGACCGGCGCCGGCCCCGCCTCTCCCAAAGAGGTTCGCGATTGGACGCCGCGGGGATCGAAATCGGGATCGTATTCGTTGATGTGCGTCACGCCCGAGCTGACGCCGTCCCCGGCGACCCGCTCGTCGGGCTCCCCGTTCATGTTGATGTCGTAATAGAAGATCTGCCCGAGGTGATTCGTGACGATGTCGACGATCACCTTCATCTTTCGCTCGTGCGCGGCGTTGACCAGACTACGAAGCGCGGCGAGATCACCGAAATGGGGATTGAGCGCGGTGAGGTCCTGCGCCCAATATCCGTGGTATCCGTCGAAGCCCGCGTCGGTGTCGACGTTCTTGATGATGGGCGAGATCCACAACGTCGTGACGCCGAGCTCTTGAAGGTAGTCGAGGTTGTCCTCGAGGCCCTTCCAATCGCCGCCGTGGTATTTGCCCATCGCGCTCAGGTCGACGCGGTAGTTGTTGCCGCGCTCACCGTCGGCAAAGCGATCGACGAGCACCTGATAGATGACCTCGTCACGCCAGTCCTCTACCTGCGAGGTGAGCTCGATGTCGCCTTGGAGGCCCTCGTCGAAGCTCATACAGCCCGAGGCGTGATGGAACATCGCCGCGCCCGCGATCGCCGCGAACGCCACCCAAGTACGTCGCTTTCGATGTTGCTTCATTGTCAGAACCCGTACGAGCTCGAGTTGAACCACCACTCCGCACCGAGGCCGAAGAAATGCTCGAGCTTGTGCTCTCGGAAGGGATGATCGACCGGGTAGAACTGGCGCGCGGTCTCGTCGCGGACGGCGAGGTTGTAAATCGCGCGTAGATGCGGGCGAACGTAATCGCCGCGGCCCGCGGGCGAGATGTACGGGATGATACCGACCCGCCAGATGCTGCCGATCGCAGGCCCCTCGGGTGCCCCTTCCGGCGCGTCGGGGTTTTGGTGGAGGACGCCGCGCTGGGCCATCTCGAACGTCCCCTCGAGAGAGATGCCCGCGATGTCGCCGAGGAAAAATGTGGGGCGGAGCACGACCGCGCCTTCGTCGACGTCTTCGAAGTTGAGGGCCTCGCTCGCGTCTCGAAAGCTTCGGAAGTAGGCGCCCATCATGACGCCGAAGAACTCGATCTCCGCGTTGCCTGCGGTGGCGACGACGATCTCCCGCGCGCCGCTCGTCGTCTTTTCGAGGTTGAGCTGCCCCGGCGCCGTGAATTGCCCGTAGGCGGCGAGGTTGCTGCTGTAGCGCGCGAACACGTGCACGAACGTGTCGCGCTTGCCCGAATAGAGCGTCACTTGGCCGCCGATCGAAAAGCCGCCGTCGCTCGGGAGCTGCTCGAGCTCGGCGCCGGGCTCGGGCTCGTGCTTGCCCTCCGGAAGCGTATACCCCTCACCGTAAAGGACGGCTTTCACCCCGGGGCCGGGCTTGTCACGGTCACCGAATTTCTGATTGTGAGACAGTCGCAAAGCGCCAATCAGCTTTTGGCGATCGAGCAGCGGGACCGACACACTCCCGAATTGGTCGAGCGGCGCGGGGCGCTCGACGGTCTGCTTGAAAAAAGGCACGTTCGGCTGCGTGGCTCCGACGACGAGCTGCCCCGCCGTGCCTACCTCGTGGGCATAGCTGACGCCCGCACCGAGCAGGTTCAAATTGTCGAGCGGCCACCAATCGAGAAGGTAGATGTCGTCGCCGCGCACCATTCGCGAACCGGCCCACGCCGCCAGGCCTTTGACGCCGATATCGCGCGCCTCGAGGTAGAGGTTTCGGATTGCGGCATTGAGCTCGAAGTCCCCGCTCCAATGAAAGACGGGGCTCGCAATGGCGAGGGTGACGACGACGTTGGTGTGGATCCCCGTCTTGCCCCAATCGTCTTCGCGCCGGAGCTCCGCCTCCGCGTAGTTGTCCTCGTCCATACGAGAACCGTGGGAGACGATATCGGCGTCGTGACCCGGGCCCCCGTCGCCGTTCACGGCGGCGACGACGCGACCGTACGAGCCGAACTCGAAGGAGCCCTTGTGCTCCGGCTCTTTGGGAGGTTCGGGCGGCGCCGTGGGCGCCGTCTCGGCCTTCTTTTTCGTGGCTGCGTCTTTGTCCGGAAGCGGCTTCGCGGTCGGCCCGGGGCCTCCCTCGGGGGCGCCGCCTTGCGCCTCGCCGCCCGTCCCGGCCCCGCCGCCGCCGCCGCCCTCCGGCGGGCGATCGGCGGGCGGTTGAGGCGCGGCGTCTGCGCCGCCTTGCTCTGGAGGTTGGCGCGCCGGCGGCTGGCTCGGCGGTGGATCGGTCGGAGCGCCTTGCGCCCAACCTACCTGTGGTTCGAGCGCGGTCCCCAACGGCGCGATACAAAGAATTGCAATCGATAGCCCGCGCCCGAAGCGCCATTCCGATACCACGGGCCCGACCGTATCATGCCTTGCTAAGGCGATAGCGGCGGTCAGCGGTCGGCCACGCGCTTGCGACGGCGCGTGCGAGGCTCGGTCACGTCCGACCACCGATCCATCACGCGCTTGGCGCGCGGCACATCGGAAGCAGCGAGCGCGAGGTCGACCAGAAGCACGTCCGCCCAAGGCTCACGGGCGTCGATGGCTGCCTGGAGCTCGGGCTCGGTCGGCATCTTGCCGACACCGAGCAGCCCGAGCGCGGAAGGAAGCAGAGCCCAACCGCGCAGCCCCGTCGACTTCGCTTCTTCGTCGATTTTCACGAGGTCTTCGGTGCGGCGCTCTTCGTACGCGCCGATGGCGTGAACGATCGAAAGCGGCTCCGCCTCGCCGCTGTGATCGGCGGCTTGTTTTGCCCCCGCGAGATCGCCGCGCAAAAGCTTCACGCGGACCAGCATCACCGTGGCGCGCGTGAGCTCCGGACGGAACCGCTGGGCCGCCTCCGCCGCGGCGTGCGCGGCCTGCAAATCACCGGCAACCAGGGCGATTTGCGCGCAGGTCGTCGCGACGAGCGCGCTGTCGATGTCCCCGAGCGCGGCGTCGATGCCGAACGCCGCGTCGTCGCCGCCGAGGAGCAGCGCCTGCGCGAGCGGGCGAACCGAACGGGGTAGGTCGACGACGGTCGCCGGATCGACGTGGGCTTGAACGGAAGCGTCCCCCTGCATACGTCCGAGCGCTGCAGCAAGCACGACCGCCGCGGCGTCCGCGCCTCGAACCTCGGAGAGCGCGACGCGAGCCTCTTCGAATCGCTCGTCGAAGAGGAGCGAGCGGACACGCCGGAGCCTCGGCAGGACGGCGTCTTGCCATTGCGATGCGCTTCGTGAAAACGCCGCCTCGGCGAGGGCCGGGTCACAATCGAGGTCGAGCGCTGCGCCCGCCGCAAAATCGTAAAACGCGTCGCCGGGGACGTTCTGCTCTTTGTGCTGATCGACGAGCCGTCGCGCGAAGCGATCGTTCTTCATCGCGACCGCTGCCGCGAGGTTCGCGAAGGCGTGATGGGTTCCGCGAAGGCCCAACCTCCGAACCTCGGAGACGAACCCGACCGCACGCGCCCCGTCGCCGTCGGCCTCCATCAGGCTCATTCCGGTCGTGTGGACCCACGCGACCTTCGCCTCCTGCGATTCCTCGTCGAGCGCACGCGCCTTCGACGCGTGATCGGCGGCGACCGCGATGTTCCCAGCGCGCAGGGCCGCATAGGACTCCTGCACGAGGCGCTTCGCTTCTGCGATCGCATCCTCGCGCGAGCGGCGCGTAAAGAACGCCGCGGCGACGGCTCCGCCCCCGACCACCAATGCGCCGGCGACGCCGAGGCGAACGAGAATGCGGCGTCTCGACACCGGTCGAGATGCGAAATCAGGGTCGTCCGATCGATCTTGGTCGTCCATCGAGCCGCGGCCGCACAGAGCCGTAGAAAGCGGCTTCAGCTACCACGAAGAGGCGGCGAAGGACAGGCGAGCACCACGCGCGGCATACCGGCCGGCCGTCCATTCGGGGTATGGTGGCAAGGATGAGATCCTTGCAAACCACGCGGCGGACGCCGGCGTTGGCCCTGCTGACCACCCTGCCCCTCGTTGTGCTGAGCCTCGCGGCGTGTGGCGACGACGGGCTGACCGGCGGAGGCGGCGCGGGCGGAAGCTCGGCCGGCGGCGGGCCGCCCGTCGACGGGGTCTGCATCCTTCACAACTGCAGCGAGGACGCCCATTGCGCAGGCTGTAGCGACGGCCGCAATACCTGCTTCATCGAGCCCGGCGCATCGTCGGGTCGCTGTGTCTCGTGCGACGCGGACACCGGCACCGGCTGTCCCGAAGGGCAGCAGTGCTCGAGCTGGGGCAATTGCGTCCCGGTCGGGCAAGAGTGTCCAACCGACGCGACGGGTACGCCGCAGATCGGCTGCTCGAACAGCGGAGACTGCGCCGCCTGTGATCCGGCCCATCAGGTCTGCGACACGACCACGCAAACCTGCGTCGCGTGCACCGAAAACGACACCGCCGAGTGCCAATCGACGGACATCTGCGTCGACAACCAATGCAAGCCGGCGTGCGCCGCCGATTGCACCGTCGACAACGACTGCGGAAGCTGCAACGGCGCAAAAGCCTGCAACAACCACAAATGCTCCGAGTGCAGCGCCACGTACGCCTGCCCGGCCGGCGAGCATTGCAATCTCCAAACAGGCACCTGTGAGGAGAACTGCGGTGACCCCACCGCGCCCGGCGTTTGCGACGGTGACGACGATTGCGGCGGGTGCATCGGCAACCAAACCGAATGCCATCAGCCGATCAACGGCGGCCCCGGCACCTGCGGCCCGGCTGCCGGCGGGTGTGAAGATCTCGGCTCGGCCGGTGCGCTGACGCTGCCCGACCCCTACAATCAAATCACCAACACGTGCTCCTCCGACGCGAACTGCGACGGCGTCGGTATCACGTACAACGTCGGTAAAGCGCTCCGCGACCTGCTCGGCACCGACAACATCTTCGGCCAGGAGATCGGCGACGCCAATGTCGAGTACGGAATGAACGTTTGCGCGTCGATCACGCTCGCGGACCTCTCGTGCGGGGTCTGCGTGCCCTGCCGCGTGGACGACGACTGCCAGGACATCAACCTCGACGACTTCGCAGGTGAGCTCTTCCCGGGCGTCGGCGGCGCGGTGATCGCCTTCCTGTTCGACCAGATCTTCGGGCCGAACGAGCACGCGCTGCACATGTATTGCGAATCGGTCGCCGCCGGCTACGGCGTCTGCGTCCCCTGCCCCGGCCTCATCAACGATTGCGCGCCCGGGTCGAGCGGCGGCGGAGGCGGAAGCTGCGATCACCCGCCGGAAGAGGCGGGCACCGCGCTCGATCCGAGCTGCGACACCTGCGCGGAAGAAGTCTGCGCATTCGACAACTATTGCTGTGACACCGAGTGGGACGACGTCTGCGTCGACGAAGCGGCGAGCGCGTGCGGCGCCGGAACGTGCCACGACGAATGCTCCGAGGGCGCCGCAATGGGAGCGGAGTGCGGCGAGTGTGCAGCCTCCATCTGCGAGCTGGATCCCTACTGCTGTGACACGGCTTGGGATGCGACGTGCGTCGCGGAAGTCAGCGACAACTGCAACCCTCCGTGTGAGTGACCGAACATCGGTGCCACAGCGACCTGCCGCCTCACCCGGACGAAGCGCTTTTCCACAGCCGGCATAGGCGTTGCAAACCTCCGTCACAGTGCGCGGAGGTCCCCATGTGGCGTTTCGATGGTGCATTCCGAGTCGCGGCTGCGAGCTGTCTCGCAGCTGCGAGCCTTCTCGGCTGCGATGACGACGATGCCGTCGCCACGACCGGCGGTGCCGGCCCGGGCGAAGGCGGCGCAGGTGTTGGGGGCGGAGGCGCAGAGCCGGGCGTCGAAGAGGTGGGTCTGACCGACTCGGAGATCGCACACGTCCTCGTGACGGCGAACGAAGCCGAAGTGGCGCAAGCGACCGTGGTCATCGAACGCGTGCGACTTCCGGTGGTTGCAGCGTTCGCGCAGGAGATGATCGAGCGGCATACGGCGGCGAACGAGGCGCTGGAGCGCACCATCGACGATTTGGGGCTCGATCCGAAGAACAACCCGGTGAGCTTCGATTTGCGAACAGCGTCGGAGCAAACGATCACACTGCTCGGTATGACGGACGACGAGATCCTCGACGACGTCTATATGGAGTCGCAGGTATCGACACACGAATACCTGGTGTCGCTGATCGATTTCCGGCTCATCGTCGAGGCGGCTGATCCGACGCTCGTACAGGTGCTCGAGACGACGCGCGCAGAGGCGCAAGCGCACCTCGAGGAGGCGCAGACCATTCGGGAGCAGCTGTCGCCGACCACCGGCACGACGATGCCTCCGGTCACCGACGAAAGAAGGTGACCGCGTCCTGGTATCCGAATCCGAGGCGGCGCGCGAAGGTCGCGTCGATCGTCGAGGCACCGACGTGAACGACGTCTCTCGCCTCGACGCCGTGCTCGCGCAGGAAGGCGAGCGCCAAGCCGGGCATTGGCTTTCTGCACCAGCAGATCGGCGGGCCCGCCGGATGAACGCAGAAGCGAACATCGATCGGAAACCCCGCGACCTCGTTCAAGCGAGCCGATAGCTCCGCGGTGTTCGTCGCGACGGCGTCGGGCGGCTGCCACGCGATCCCGCCGATCGATGCACCGCCTTCACGCAGCGCGCGCAGGTGCTCGAGATCCCCGCCGGACACGTCGATGTCGCCCGCGTCGACGGGAGCGCGTGCGCCCGACTTGCTCTTCCAGAGCGCGGCGTCCAAGTCGAGGAGGAAAGCCCGTCCAGGTCGCGGCGCCGCTGTCTCCACGTCTCGTGCCGCTTTCACGGCTCGCTCGAATGGCCGCGCCTCGATCGACGTAAACCCCTCGGCTTCGTCGGGTGGCTCGAAGGTGCGCACGTATCGATAGATGACGTGTGGCGCGAACGCATTGGGATCCTTCTTTTGCGCCAGCGCCATTTCTTCCGGCGACAGAATGCGACCATAACGATCGAGCATTCGAAGGCAGGCGTTGATTTGCGCGTCCTCGACCGACGTGGTCAACCAAATGCATCGGATCGAAGCGCCGTGTTTCATCGCGGCCTCGACGAGGGCATAACGGGATCGCCGTGTGCCGTACGTGTTGTCGAGCACCACCTTTTGCGCGCCCGCCGCGAGCCGCTCGTCGAGCATACGCGCGAGTCGATCCAGCTTGCCGCTGAGAAGATCGCGATTGAGGCGCTCGTAGCCTTCGTCGACGAACGAGCGGACGAGGGTCGACTTCCCCGCGCCGGGCGTCCCCATCAGGACGACGACGTCCGCTGTTCCAACCGTCGCCGCACGTGGAGCTTGCGCAGTGATTGGGGCGTTCACGCGAAGCGTCGCGAGCCGTGGAAACCTCGTATCGAGCGCTTTACGAGCGTCGTCGTCGAGCCCGAGCGACATGGTGCGGACGGCGCTCGTTGCGGTGGCGGCGCGCGACGGCCCCGGAAGCGGAACGATGCTCGAATGGAGATCGGCGAGGTACGCGAGCACGACCTCGAACGGGGTAACGCCTAGGCGTGTCGCGACAGCGACAATCGTCTCGTCGGCGGCAATGCGGCGCATCCCCATAGGACCACCGAAAGGTGCATACGCGATGACCGTCACCCCGCGTGCAAGCGCGGCTTGCACGGCACCATCGCGAACCGCACCGTCGTCGAACGGTCCGAGCGCGAGCTGCACGCTGTGAACGGGCGCGACGCGAACGGCGACTTCGATGTCGTCGGCGCGGACATTCGATAGCCCGATACGGCGCACATGCCCCTTGTCGACGAGCCCCGCGAGCGCGCGCACGCTCGTCTCCAGCGGGACGCGAGGATCGGGCGCATGCAGCTGCAGCAGATCGAGCGTGTCGACCCCCAGCGCCGCTCGGCTGGACTCGGAGCTCGAGACGAGGTGCCGAGCGCGACCGTCGCGTCGATAACCGGCACCGTCTCGAACGAGCCCCGCTTTGGTGGCGACGATGATGCGGCTTCGATCGCCTCCCCACGCTGCGAGCCCGCGCGCGACGATCGCCTCATTGCCATTGTAAATATCCGCCGTATCGAGCAGCGTCGCGCCGGCGGAGAGCGCCGCCACCACGACCTCGCTATCGGCAATGCGCATACAACCGATAGCAACGGGCCGTTGAGAAGGATTTGTCCGGGATTGCTGCATGAATGCCACAGCGAGCGACGCTTCGTCGCGGCCGGGATCCTAGCTCTAGTTTTCGACCTCGCAGGCGCCTTGGACACCTCGTTTTGTCTTGCGGGCGGATTTCATGGGTGACAATGGTGCCGCCATGATTCGTTCCCACTCCATTCTGCTCATCGGTGGCATCTTCATGTTTGCGCTGGGCTGCGGCAGTGACCAGCGAACGACCGAAGAGCCCATCGCGACCTCCGAGCCGACGTCCACCGAGCCGACGTCGACGGCTCCGGACACGGCGGCCACGACGGCCCCCACGGCGCAGGAGCCGCAACTTCCGCCCGTCGAGCTCGTCGCGGGCACACCTGCAGAGGCTCCGCCCAAGGCGCCGACGATCGCCATCAAGGCCCCTACGGCGAATCAGGTTATTCCGGCCGACAAGGCGGGCGACTTCGAGGTGAAGCTGGACCTCAAGGGGTGGGACGTTCCCGCGGGCGGCAACCACGTCCATCTCATCCTGGACGGCCGTCCTTACAAGCGAATCGACGACGCGAAGGCGCCGATCAAGCTGAAGGATCTCGATCCGAGCTATACGCTTTCGGAAGGACAACACGTGCTCGTCGCGTTCCCGAGCCGCTCGACGCACGAATCGGTGAAGCCCATCGGCAAGGCCGTTCCCCTGGCGGTCACGTCGTTCTTCGTCGGCAAGAAGGGTGAAGCGACGTGGAAGCCGACCGACCCGACGCTCGTCTACAGCCGTCCGAAGGGCGCGAACGACGGCCCGCCGCCGTCCGAAGGCATCCTCGTCGACTTCTACCTCGCCAACGTCGAGCTCGGTGACGGCAAGCACTCGGTCGAGGCAACGCTCACCGGCCCCGGCGCGGAGCAGGGCGTGAAGGCTTCGATCAAGTCGTGGGGCCCGTGGCGCATCAAGAACCCGCGCGACGGCGCCTACAAGCTTCGCCTTGCGCTCCTCGACAAAGATGGCAAACCGGTCCCGGGCGCGTGGAACGACACGACCCGCGATTTCACGGTGAACTCGAAGGCCCCGCCCCCCGCCGATCACGCGCACGCTCCCGAGCCGCCGGCTGGTGAGAAGAAGGCCGAGCCTGCAAAAAAGCCGGAGCCGGCACCGAAGAAGTGAGCTCGACGACCAACCGGTCCCTGCCCCTTTTGGGTCGCCTCAACGAGGCAAACATCGCTCACGCCGTCCGCGACGGCGTGAGCGACGTCCTTCGAACCAACCCGACGACCCAATCACTCGGTGACGACGCCTTCCGCTTTTTCGAGGAGGCGCTCGCGCAGGTCGAAGAGAGAATTCCGCCGACGCGCCCGCGCGCGTGTGAGACCGGCTGCGCGTATTGCTGCCATTTGAAGGTCGCCGTCACGCCGCTCGAAGCGCTTCGCGTCGTATCCGCGTTGCGAAAGAGTCTGGATGGCGCCGCCCTCGCAGCGCTCGCGGCAAAGATTCGCGACGCCGATGCTCGCACCCACGGGCTCACGACGGATGCGCGTGTCCTCGCGAAAGAGCCATGTCCGCTCCTCGGCGAAGACAAGCGCTGCATCGCCTATGAAGCGCGCCCCGTCGCATGCGCGGGCGCAAACTCCTTCGATAGGGAGCAGTGTCGGGCCGGCTTCGAGTCGACGAGGGGAGATGTCGATATCGAGTACTACGGCCTTCAACCAAGAACGGCAGCCGCAGCGCGAGCAGGCGCGGCGGCTGCATTGTTCGAGCGCGGGCTCGACGGCAGGATCCTCGAGCTCGTCGCCGCGTTGCGCGTGGCGCTCGACGATCCAAAAGCAGAAGAGCGCTGGCGTCGCGGCGAACCCGTCTTCGAGCCCGCGGTCGATCGCGAGCTCGAAGGAAGCTGAATCGCGGAGCGCGATTCGGCTACAGGGTCACTTCGCCTTCAGCGACTTGCACATCTTCTCGAGCCACGGGAACAGCTCGTCCTTCTTCTGGACGGCCGCGGACGAGCTCATGCGCGCGCTGCACTTCAGGTTCGACTCGCCCGCCTTCGTCATCGTCTCGACGCCGATGCCGAACTCACCCTCGGTGTGGAGGAGGTAGCCCGTGTCGTTGCTCTCCTTCTTCACGACCTTGTCCTTGGTGATGCCGGCCGTCGAAACCGCGTCCTCGAGCGCCTTCGCGGGCTCTTCGCTGGAACCGGACGTGACCGTGATGTGCGGGCCGCCGAACGACTTCTCGCCGGCGTCGAACTCGTAGCCCTTCATGAAGCCGCCGCCTGCCGCGTCTTCCTTGAAGCCCTCGACGAGCGTGATCGAGTACTTCGTCTCTTTGTCGCTGAAGTCCTTGAGCGCGCCTTCGAAGGCCTTGTCCGCCTTCTTGCTCCAGCCGACCATCTTCTCGGCTTCTTCCTTGTCGCGCTTCTCCTGCTTCTCTTTCGAGCTCTTCTCGAGGACCTCTTCGAGGGCCTTGTCGGTGCCGACACAGCCGAACATGCAGAGACCCGCCGCTTCGCCGGAGGAGAGATCGCTGCACTTCGCGATGCAGTCGAAGCCCTTCGGGCTCGCCTTCTTGATCTCCTCCATCTCCTTCTTGCAGTCGTCGATCGACTGCTTGTCCTTGTCGTCCTTGCTGAGCTCGTCGAAGCGCTTGCAGACGGCTTCGGGGCTCTTGCCGCACGCAGCGATGAGGACGGTGAGCGGCGCGATGAACGCGAGCGCGGCAACGGAGCGAACGACGGCTTTACGCATGTGAGAGATCTCCTGGCGGTCTGGGTCGCGCTTGGTACGAAGGCCCGATCCCGAAGCTTCCCGACCCGTTTTCGGGGATGCGCTCTAAGCGGGCGCGCGCGTGACGACAAGCCTCGATGGGAATCGATCGCGCGCGATCAGGGGATTTCGAGCTCGGCCTCGCAGGCCTCTTCGTCGACGTCCCCTTCGATCCACGTGGTGAGGCACACGAAACCGGGCGAATCCTCGTTCCAAACGAGCCCGCCCTTGTGCGCCTCGATGAGGCGTGGCTTGCGTACGAGGGT
>JABFXY010000180.1 GCA_013361525.1 Polyangiaceae bacterium
AGAACGCAAACGGAGCGGGCGGCGCAGGCGGCCCCGGCGGCTCGGCCGACGGCGGAGCGGGCGGCGGAGACGGCGGCGCGCCCGTCGCGCTGAAGGGTTGGGAGCTCGACGCGTCGAACGTCGGCCTCGCGCGTGTCGGCCTGATTTGCGACGAGCTGCCCCTTTACGACGGGGGCACGAAGCCCGCCGCGGGCACGGTCGTTTCGGAGCAACGGATCGAGAGCGGCATCGATCTGTCGAATGGCGACATCGTGATCGAGCGAAGCTGTATTCGCCCCGCGAGCATCGGCGCCGGCCTACCCATTCTGACGACGACCAACTACGACGCGTGCACCGACGCCGGCTGTCCCGTCGCGTCGTCGATGGTGACCATCCGCGACTGTGACATCGATGGCTCGGCATTGGATGACTACGAGAGCGCCTTCTCGACGGCGTTCATCGGCGTCGGCACCCTTCAGCGGAACTACATCCACGGCATGGGCAGCGGCATCGCAATCTTCAACAGCGGTGACTCTCTCGACGCGACGATCGAAGGCAACTACGTCACCGGTCTAACCGCGTATGGGGATCCTGCCGGCGACGGCAACCATAGCGACGGCTTCACCGTCCGCGATTTCGATACGCAATCGACGCCGGACCGGCGGCTCGTGGTGCAGAACAATCGGATCGATTGCAGCTCCGGCAACGACACGGGCGCGTTCTTCATCCAGACGTATGGCGGGGACATCGACCAGGTGAAGATCGAGGGCAACCTCCTCGAAGGTGGTGGCTACCAGCTCGTGCTCTCCGCGGGTTTCGGCAACGCTTACGGCGCGAACATGTCGGCCGTAGACAATCGACTCAGCGGAACCGGCTACGGTCCCGGGTACGTGGCGGACCCGCCTGGATGGGCGGCGTGGGAGGAGAACTACCTCCACGACGCCTCGCAGCCCGACGCCAAAGGCGAGCCGATCGACGAGCCCTGAGCGCGCCGAGGTTGGCCCACCCAGCGCGGTGCATCGCTGGCAAAACCGCGTCGAGCCGCGTAGAACGTCCTGGATGTCCGCTCGACGGCGCACTCACAGGAACGAGGATGGCGGCGCTCGGGCGCGTTCGTGACGCGGCACTCGTCGCGCTGAGCCTCGCTGGCGTCGTCCTCGGCGTTCGCCTGTTGCCGGCGAAGCCCGCGCCCGCTGCGAGCGCTGCCGAAGCCACGACGAGCGCAGCGGTCGCGTCTGCGATCCCGCCCGGGCGCGAACGCGAGGCGTCGGTCCCTGCGTCGCTTCGCCTGGTCGATCGCGATTGCGACTTCGAGGACAAAGGGGTCGGCGACTACGTCCGCGACAAGGCTGAGTCCGGCGCCGTCGTGCTGACGCGCGAGGCGGCCGTCGCTCCCGACGGCTCGTACGACCTCGTGCTGCATTTCCACGGCGGCCTCGCGATGAACCGAATCCTCGCGCCACTCGGCAAACCGGTGGTGCTTGCGTCGATCGACCGCGGAGACTCGTCGGGCGACTACAAGGGGCTCTTCGCGAACGCGGCCGCGTTCGATGCGCTGCTGGGCTCGATCGACGGCGCCGTCGGCAAGACCGTGGGTCGGCAGGCAAAAGCTTCGCGCGTCCTCGTCTCGTCGTTCAGCGCGGGATATCAAGCGGTCCGCGAGATCCTGGTCGCGTCACCGAACCACCCCGCGGTTCGCGGTGTGCTCCTCCTCGACTCGCTCTACGGCAGCTTCCGTCCCGGCTCGCACACCGTCGACCCCGACCAACTCGCCCCTTTCGAGGCCGCTGCGCGCCGGGCCCTGGAGCAGCCGCACTACGCGTTCTTGCTCACCCACAGCGACGTGAAGACCGACGGCTACGCCAACACCGCCGAGGTCGCGACAACGCTCCTCGATCGCCTCGTCGTCCGCTCTTCGCTCGTGAAGACGGCGCAGGAGCGGGGCATGACGCGCGTCGCGGAGGAGCGGGGTTTTATCGTCCGCGGCTACGGAGGGAGCGACAAAGGTGCGCACTGCGCCCACCTGGCGCTCCTTCCCGAGCTGGTCGAAACCTGGCGCTCAAAACTTTGACCATGCGCCGATAGTTCGGTTAACCCGTGATTTTGAATAGGCTTTGTGGTGAGCAGCGACGCGTCTTGGCTAGACTCGGCACGGTGAATTCGACGCGTGCACGATCGCCCGCCGGGAGCACAACCGTTACGCTAGGGCGTTCCGGATGACGATGACTCGTCGCTTTGCTTGGCTACCGGCGCTCGCCTTATTCAGCGTGGCGCTCCCTGCGGCCGCCCAGTCGGAGAAGACCTCCGAGCAGCTCTTCTTGGAGGCGAAGGCCGACGTGCAGGCCGGCAGGCTGGACGAAGCCTGTCCCAAGTTCGAGGCGAGCCATCGGGTGAGCCAGAACGTCGGCGCCCTCCTTTCGTGGGCCGACTGCGAGGAGCAGCGCGGTCGCCTCGCGACGGCGCTCCGCCTTTGGGAAGACGGCGGGCGTCGGGTCGCGAACGAGACGGATCGACGCGATTACGTCGCGAGCCGCATCAACGCGCTGAAACCGCGGGTACCGGCCTGGACCATTTCGGTCGGAAATCCCGCTGCCCAGAACGCGAAGATCACGATCGATGGCAAAGCCATTCAGCTGGGATCGGATCCGGTTCTGGTCGACCCGGGTGATCACATCGTCACGGCAACCGCCGACGGAATGAAGGCGGAGACGAAGACCGTCCAAGCCGTCGAGAGCAAGAGCGAAACTGTCGTGGTCTTCGCGCCGGCCGCCGAGACGACGAATGCGCCGTCGCGGCCCATCGAGCCCCGACCGGAAGCGCCGACCGATTCCTCCGCTTCGACCTTGAAGATCGCCGGTTGGATCACCGGCGCCATCGGCCTCGGCGGCGCCGCGGCGTTCGGCGCGACGGCCGGCGTGATTGCGGATCGTTGCGATCTCGAGGGCACCAATGCCGACGGTGAGCCTCTCGACGGCAATGGCTGCCCGAGCGGCTCGCAGGGCCTGCTCGTCGGCAATGCCGTGACGCTCGGCGTCGGGATCGCGGGCCTGGGGGTCGGCGTCGGTCTGCTCATTGCGGGGTTCACCCAAAAGAGCGGTTCCGAAGACGTCGCAATCGTCGCAGGCCCCGGCGATGTGGGGATCGGAATCGCCTGGAGCTTCGGCCGGCCATGACGCTCGCGTCCGGGACGATCCTCGACGGGAAATGGCGAATCGAATCCCTCCTCGGGGAGGGCGGAATGGGCTTCGTCTACGCGGCGGCCCACGCTCGCAATGGTGCGCGCGTCGCCATCAAGATGCTCAAGCCCGAGGTGGCGAAGGACGAAGCGACGCGAGCGCGCTTCTTTCACGAAGGGTATGCGGCGAACCGTGTCGAACATCCAGGCGTCGTCAAAATCCTCGACGACGGGACGACGCCGGACGGGCTGCCTTACCTCGTCATGGAGCGACTCGTCGGCCAATCGCTCGAAGCCATTGCCGATGCGCACGGCGGCGTGTTGCCGTTCGCCGACCTGGTCCGCATCGTCGACGCCTGGCTCGAGGTCGTGGCGATCGCTCACCACAAGGGCATCGTGCACCGCGATCTCAAGCCGGAGAACGTCTTTCTGTGCGAAGGCGGAGCGGTCAAAGTGCTCGATTTCGGCATCGCGAGCGTCCGCGAAATATCGAGCCAGCGCAGGCTGACCGTCGCCGGCATTCCAATGGGGACGCCCGCCTTCATGCCGCGCGAGCAAGCGCTCGCCCATTGGGACGAGGTCGACGCGCGAAGCGACGTCTATGCCCTCGGCGCGTCGATCTTCACCTTGCTGTCGGGCCGGCTCGTGCACGAGGCGCGATCGCCCGCCGAGCTGCTGGTCATGACCTCGACCGTTCCGGCCGCGCCTGTCGCGTCGGTCGTTCCCGGATTGCCGGCGCCGTTCGCTTCGGTGCTGGATCGTGCGCTGCAATTCCGGCGTGAGGACCGCTGGGAAGATGCAGGCAAAATGCTCGAAGCCTGGCGCCTCGCCGCGCGTCTCGTCGGCAGCCTCCCCGCTGGGGCCACGATTGAATTCGACGCCACGACGCGCGTCGAGCCGGCGCGCTCGAACAACGTTCCTCATTATTCGCCGACCTTGCAGAGCACCCCGGTCCAAGGCGTGCCGATGCAGCCGCGCAACGCGAGCTTCGTGCCGGTGAGCAGCTCCAAGAAAGCCGGAAAGCGAACGACCCTGCTCGCCCCGATGATCGGCGTCGGTGTCGCGCTCGGCGCGGCCGCCCTCGTGGTCGTTTTCCTTCGAATGAAGCCCTCGCCTGCGACGACCCAGTCGGCCGCGACCATTGCGTCGGCGAAAGCCGAGAGCACGGCGACGAGCACCGCCACGGTCGCGCCCACGACGAGCCCTCTTTCAATCACACCTGCCGAGACCTCAGCCGAATCCTCGTCCGCCGAGGCGTCCTCGGCCGTGAACACCTCCTCGAAACCTTCGACATCCTCACGTCCGAGCCTTCCGAAAGCCACCGCGAAGCCGACGGTGCGCCCGACGGCGACGGCGACCTCCAAAGGTGATCCGCTCCGATGGTGATTCCGCGAACGACGACCATTGCGATGGCGCTGGTGCTCGCATCCACGAGCGGCTGCATCCTCCTCTATGAAGAGGTCGGCGGCGGCGGCCAGGGCGGTTCTTCGAATGGTGGGGCGGGCGGGACAGTCTCCGCGGGCGGTCAGGCTTCCGGCGGCGACGATAACGGCGGCGGTGGGAGCAATGTCGGCGGCAGCGGAGGCGACGGAGGCGAAGGCGGCGGCGGGACGTGCGTGCCGCCGGTGCAGGTCAACGTCGTCAACATGATGTGCCCAGGCAGTGCGGTCGCCGTCGAGGGGTCCTCGATCTTCGTGGTGCGCGGCGCCGGCTGCCCGGACTCGCCCGCGGCCAGCGCCACCATCGGCCATTACACGGGTCTCGTGGCCCCCGAATTCGTCAATGCGGCGCAGGTGCCGCTCGCGACCGGCCTGGGTCTCGCAGCACGCGACGCCGACAACGTCTTCTACGCCCCCCAAGGAGGAGAAATCCTGGACATCGGCGACGGCGAATCCATCTCCGCTCAATGCCCGGGCTGCAATGCCTACTGGGGAGGCATCGTCGCCGTCGGTGGCGCCTATTACATCTCGGTTCAAAACAAGGCGAATGGGGCCGTCTACGAGTTCGACGCCCTGGGCACCTTCATCCCGAAGTCGGACCCGGATACCACGGACGAGCTCGGCTATGAGGTCGATGCGATTCGACACACTGCGACCGAGACATCGCTCGCGTGGACGACGCTCACGGGCGACCTTGCGACAGGCACCATCCACCGGTCCTCGACGATTTTCGGCTACGCGAGCGGAACGGCGACGCTGGGCCCGCCATCCGGCATCGCGCTCGACGAGGACGGAACCATTTACGTGCGCGTCGCCGCTGGAAGCAGCGCAGAGCTCTCGAAGCTCTACAAATGGGTACCGGATTCCGAGGAGCCGGACCCTTATCCGGTCGAGATCGTCGCGCCATTGCGCTCGCTCGTTGCGCTCGATCGGAAGCGGCAGATCCTCTACGCAAACGGATTCGTGTCGGGCCAAGCGGGCCCGCAGACGGTCTATCGCTGCGCCTGCGACGATTGCAGCCCGGCGCCGGTGGCCTGCGACACGATTTCGGACATCGCCGTCGACGACGAGACCGGCGTCGCGGTCTTCACATGCGGTAACCAGCTCGTCACCTGGTGATCGCCATCAAGCGCGCTGCGCGCGCGCCGGGTGGTCCTCGAGCCGCGGGCCGCGTGTCCGGAACTGCGGCTCCGATCCCCATCGCTTGAAAATGGACGCAGCCCAATCGATGTCGGCAGCTTCGGTCGACTCGACGGCTATGACCAGGTCTCCGCTCTTTTCGATCTTTTCGACCTCGGGGTCCGGACTCATCGTGCCGGTGAGGACACCGGCGAAGCCGCCCATTACCAGGCCGAACAGACAGAACGCCGCGACGAACACCGCATCGAAGCCGTGCCCAGCAGCCTCCACGAGGCTGATGGCGATACCGGCGGCGAGGCCGATCCCCGCGCCGGTCAACACGCCGCGCAACATCGCCCCGCGGGCATGCGTGAGCGAAAGCGGGAGCTCTTCACTGCCCTTCTTCGTCGTATGGACGATGACGCGCATGTGCTCGCGCCAGAGCTGACCCCGCCGCAGCTCCCGCAGGCACTGCCGCACAACCCTCATATCGTGGAAACGCGCGAACGTGTTTTCGGCAACGAGAACCATAAATGATTGAAGTAGCAATCACCGCGCCTACTCACGAATCGTCGGCGGCATCGTCGACGACCGGAGCCGGAAATGGATCCTGAGGGTTCACGGGGGGAGGTGTCACCGGCGCCGGCACCGTCGGATCGTGGGGCGGAGGGCGTTGCGGCGGCTCCGGGATCGGCGGGGTCTTCGGCGGGGCGGGCTCCGGCGGCGGCGTAATGGGAACGTCGCCCGGAATTTTCGGAACGTGAGGGGTCGTCATCGTCTTTACCGTCGGTGCACCGGTCGTGCCGCCCGCGTCCGCACATTGCGCTGCGTCGCCGCTGGCACCCCGATTGCGGGATTGGTTCTCGATTGGAGACGAAGAAAATGCGCTTCTTCTACCGAATGGCCATGGAGGGCCCCGACTGGATCGCCGAATGTGAGGAGCTCGAATCATTCGGACGAGGAGCAACGCCCGGCGCTGCTCTCGATCAGCTTCGGGACGTGATCGCCGAGCGCCTCGACAGACCGTTTGCGGTCGCCCCACCCGAGGACGCTCGCCCGATCGAGATCGATCTCGTTCCGCTCGACGAAGCCTATCGCGCGAGCCTCCTCGACGAATACGAGCTGTCGCACTAGGGGCTGTCCCAAGTTTCGGCTCGTCCTTCGGCCCGGCCCGCGCTGACGCGCGCAAGTGAAGGCCGGGCCGAACGCCGAG
>JABFXY010000031.1 GCA_013361525.1 Polyangiaceae bacterium
TGGCGCCCCCGACAGAACTCGAATCTGTGACCTTCGGTTTAGGAAACCGCTGCTCTATCCACTGAGCTACGGGGGCTCGTCGGCGAAGCGACGTCGAAACTGCCACGGCCTGACGACGGGTTCAACCCCACGATGCCCGGCGCTTGAGGTCTTCTGGCTTTGCGCGACGAACCTGTCGTAAGAGGGTTGCCAAATGAAGCCGTTCGTTCGCCGCGGTATTGCGCTCGTCGCCTGGATGCTCGCGTGCGGCGCCGCCTGTGGAGCACGCACGGGCCTTCCCGGGGCGGAGGGCGAGGGCGGCGGGACGGCCGGCTCGGGCGGGAGGGGTGGTTCCGGGGCGGGAGGCTCCGGCGGTGAGGGCGGTGAGGGCGGTGAGGGAGGCGTGGCGCCACCCTGCACCGAGGGCGAAACGGAAGTTTGCGGCACCGACGTGGGGGAGTGCTCGCCGGGCGTGCGCACTTGCCATAACGGCGTCTTCGGATTTTGCGTCGGAGCGGTCGAGCCGCTGGACGAGCAATGCAACGCCCTCGACGACGATTGCGACGGCGCAATCGACGAGGACTTCGGCATCGGGCAGGCATGTGACGGCCCCGACTCCGACGCCTGCCTGGACGACGTGATGACGTGTGCGGGGTGCACGTTCGGCGACGATCTCGTCGAGGTGTGCAATGGAGTCGACGATAACTGCAACGGTGAGGTCGACTCCGACTGCGAGGTAGGTGATTGCGAGCCTACGCTCCTCGTGACGGGCTCGACGCCTTCGAATCCCAATTGCAAAGACTTCCCCGTCGAGGCCGGCTCGACGGGCTCGATCGAATATCCCTGCGACGGCGGGCCCGTGACGGCGACGCTCGGCACGGTCCAGTTCACCGGCGACGTTCAAAATGGGTTCTTGTCGCTCGAGGGCATCGTCGACCTCGTGGGACCAGACGGCTGCAATTGGCGGACGATTCACCATATCAACGGGTTCATCCCCAACGGGGCGTTGAGCTACTCCTACAGCGAAGTTCTGTTGGATCAGCCGCCACCGATCTTTTGCTGGTCGCCTTGCACGGAAACCGGCGACGTCGACATTCAATGGTTGCTGGAGCGCTGACTCCCGGCTCGCTTCCGCCGATCCCGCCACCCCCCGCGGGCCGCTTGCAGAGATTTGCGTGGGGCTTCGCGCTTCCTTTCGCCGTCGTTCGCCGCACGCGCCGGAGCGAGGCCGATTGGCGTGTCTGGAGGCGGGTCGCCGTCGTGCAGGGCCTGGTGACGTTGGTCGTCGGCTCGATCGTGCTCGGCGCGACGACGCTCGCCATCATCGCGCTCGTCGAGCACTTCCGCGGCAACCCCAATGTGAAATTGAATATCGGCTCCGGCCGATCCTTCGTCATCGAGACCGTCACCGGGAGCATCGCCCTCTTCGGCGCGGTCGAGTGGTTGGTGATCGCGCTCAGCCGGCAGTACCACGAGCAGCTCACGCGGCGGGCATCGCTCGTCGTGGGCGTCGAGCCGGAGGACGCAGTGAAGACGCCCCACGTCCGTCTCGACCTTCGCTGGATCGGCCGGCGATTCAAGCGATGGGGGCGAGGGGTCCGCGTGTTCGTCGGCGTGATGCCTCTCATCGGCACCGCGAGCTTCGTTCTCTCGCCGCTCGCGGGAGCCCAACGCGCGTCCGGCATCGCGACCTTCTCTTGGACCATCTATTGGGCGATGGTGCTCGCCTGCGCGAAGACGGCGCACGCCTGGCGGACGGAAGACGACCCGGGCGCCAAGCCCCCAATCTTGGTCCGGGCGCTCCTCCGCATTCCGGTAATTCGCCTTTATGGCAGATTCCTCGGCTTCATGATGCGGACGAGCTTCCCGCCGGCGCGGGAGATCGAGCCCCGTTCCTGGGAGTTCTTGGGCCTCGCCGTCGCCCGCACGCTCGTCGGGCTGCCCATCGTCTACGGGTTCATGCGGCCGACGTTCCCCCTCGCGGCCGCCATGGTGCTCCTCGGCCCGGCTGGCGATGCCTCCGCCGAGGAGCAGCCTGACAACGCCTTCTCAGGCGCCCGCGAATTGAACCGCGTCGAAGACGAGGCTCGGCGTGCGCGTGCTGGAGTAGGGGTACGGGTCGTTGCCGACGGCGACTAGCTTCTTCCAAAGGTCGCCGAGGTTGCCGGAGATGTTCATCTCGCCAATCGGAATCGTGAGGGCGCCCTTCTCGACTCGGAATCCTTGGACGCCGAACGAATAGTCGCCCGTCGTGCCGTTGGAGTTTCCGCCGAGGAACGACGTGACGAACACGCCTTCACCGATCGAGCGAAGGAGCTCTTCCAGGCTCTTTTTTCCGGTCGTGAAGACGAGGTTGGACGCGCCACCGGTGGTCGGCGCCATCTTGAGCTTTCGCCCGTAATAGTCGTCCACGTAATAGGCTTTGAGGACGCCGCCGTCGATGACGGTGAATCGCTTCGCGGAGATGCCGTCGCTGTCGAAATGGCGCGACGAAAACCCTCTTTTGAGGAGCGGGTCGTCCACGATCGTGAGGAGCTTGCTCGCGATTGGTTTGCCGAGCTTGCCTTCGAGGAACGATTGCTTCTGCTGCAGCGCTCGCGCTTGGGCCGGGCCGAGCAGCGCGCCGATGAGGCGGCTCGCGACGCGGTTTTCGACCACGAGAGGAACGACCGCGCTCGGAATCTTCTTGGAGCCGATGGCGCCGAGCGCGCGATCGGAGGCCTTTCGACCGACCTCGTCCGCGCCCGTGAGCTCTGCCTGATAGCGCGAGCCTTTGCTCGAGCTGCCGGCGGGACGGCGGCCGTCCGGATCTTTCGCCGTGACGCTCGCGCTCATGCCGAACGAGGTCCCCTGCCGCTCGCCCAAAAAGCCGTTCGAGGCGACACGCGCGCTCGTCGACTCCGAATCCCAGACGTTCGTCGTGACGCTCACGATACCGTCCGCTTTCGGATGGCTGCGAGCCGAAGCCTCGAGCTCTTTCGCGAGGGCGATGCGCGCCTCGGGGGTGACGCTGCTGTGCTTCGGGTCGTACACCTCCAGGTCTTCCGATGACCGACCCTCGTAGAGCTTCGGATCCGGCAGGCTGCGGAAGTCGTCTTTCGCCAGCGTGCGCGCCATGGCGATCGAGTCTTCGACGAACCGCTCGAGGGCCTCGGGCCGCAGATCGCTCGTCGAGACTGCCGAGTAGCGGCCGTCGACGTACAGCGAAAGCGACAGGCCTCGCGTCGTCGCCTCGCTGACTTTCTCGACCTTGCCGTCACGCCATTGAAGCTCGACGTCGCGGCTCTTGTAGGTGCTGGCGACGGCGTCCTTCGCGCCCTTCTTCTGTGCGAGAGCGACGGTGCTCTTCGCCGTATCGAGGAGACTGCTCATCCCTTGCGCCCTCCAACCGTGATGGCCGAGACGCGCACGGTCGGCATCCCTTGGGACACCGGCACGCTCTGGCCGTCTTTGCCGCACGTCCAGCCACCCTCGTCGATGGTCAGATCGTCCGCGACCATGTCGATTCGTTCGAGCACCTTGGGACCATTACCGATGATGTTCACGTCTTTGATGGGTTGCGTCAGCTTGCCGTCTTCGATGAGGTAGCCGTTCTTGACGTAGAACGTGAAGTCGCCGGCACCGATCTGCACTTGGCCGTTCGAAAAGCCGCTGCAGTAGATACCCTTCTTCACGCTCGCGATGATCTCGTCGCGCTTGTGCGGCCCCGGCAACATATAGGTAGAGCGCATGCGCGGCATGGGGACGTGTTTGTAGCTCTCGCGCCGTCCATTGCCGGTCGGGTTTACCCCGTAATGCTTCGCAGAGATGGAGTCGTGGAGGTACGTCGCGAGCGTGCCGCCTTCCACCAACGTCGTCTTTTCACCGACGTTGCCTTCGTCGTCGACGTTGATGGCGCCGCGCGCCCGATCGATCGACGCGTCGTCGACGATGCTCACGAACGGTTTCGCGATGGGCTTGTTGAGCTTGTCCGCGTAGATGGAGACGTTCTTTCGATTGAAGTCCGCCTCCATGCCGTGGCCGATCGCTTCGTGCAGCAAGATGCCGGACGAGCCCGCGGCCATGACGATCGGCATCTCCCCGGCCGGCGGTTGCACCGCCTCGAAGAGGATCAGCGTGCGATCGACCGCCTCTTTCAGGACGCGATCCATTCGATCCTTCGAGTAGAAGGCCATGTCTTCGCGGCCGGCGACGTTGTACGCGTTCGTCTCTCGACGGCCCTTGTCCTCCGCCGTGAGGGACAGCCAGAGCCGCGTCATCGGCTGCACGTCTTCGACGAGCCTGCCATCGGAGTCCGCGATGAGGACAGCGCCGTGCTCGTCGGAGATGCCGGTCGACACCTTCTTGATGCGCGCGTCCGCCGCCAGCGATCGCTCGTTGAGCTTCGCGAGAAGCGGCAGCTTCTCCTCCGGACGCACCTCTTCCCAGGAGCGCGCGAGCGCGTACCGCGAGGGAAACGCGGCGTGTTTGCCGGGGTCGGCGCGGAACGCCTTCGGCGCGGGCGTTGCCGGACCGCTCGCGATCGCAGCGGCCATCGCGGCGGCATTCTTCAGCGACTCGAGCGTCAAATCCTCGGTGTAGCCGTAGCCGGTCTGATCACCGGACACGACGCGCACACCCGCGCCGAGCTCGACGGATGCGAAGGCGCGATTCACCTCGCCGTCCTCGAGCGCCATCGTGTGCGACACGCGATGTTGGATGAAGACGTCGGCGCGCTCGCCACCCTTCGCCATCGCGACCGCGAGCGTCTCTCGGATGAGCGCTTCGTCGACACCGAAGCGGCTGAAGTACCGAATGGCCGCGGGTTGAGCAGGCGGGTGCGTGTCTGTCTTCATCTTCGGATGAGGCTCCTCGGCGTCAGGTCCGGTCGTCTTGTTGCACCCGAGCGCGAGCGAGGCGGAGGCCGCGCCGAGCGCCGTTCCGAGTTGCAGCAGGTCACGTCGATGCATGGGTCCGACAAGGGTAGCCCACCGTGCGACGTTGTCGCGTCCGTGCTCCGTGATCCGTTGAGATCTTCCGAAAACCGTCCGGATCCGAATAGCCTAGCCCCGATGACCCTTCGACGAATGCTCGCCCCTCTCGCCGCAGTCGCCGTTGTCACGTTCGCTTCCACCAGCTACGCGCAAATCACCGGTCGGAAGCTCGATAAGCTGCCAGTCGAGTATGTCGATCGGCCGCTCACGTTGCCGAAGATGACGCTGGGTGCCGGTCTCGATGTTTCGTTCAACCACTTCGAGGACGGAGATGGTTTCTTCGACATCGACGCGAACGGCGCCAACATCGATATCGGTGGCAACTTCGGCATCCTCGACGACATCGAGGTCGAGGCCGTGGTGCTGAGTCTCGTGACCGAGGATTTCGGCGTGATGCCGATGTCGACGTTCGAGGCGGTCGACGGCGCCGACTGGGGAACTGCGCGCGTCGGCGTGACGGTTCGCTTCCTTGCCGAAGACGTCGTCGAGATGGCGGGTCGCTTCCGCTTCCTCGTCGACAACAACGCGACGATCGGTTTCAACGCCGGGTTACCCATTCGGCTTCGCGCGCCCGGTATCCTTCGCTTCGACACCGGCTTCAATTTCACGGGCCGCGTGAACGCCCGGAGCGACGACGGCTCCTTCGGCATTACCGACGTGAACACGAATCCATCAGGTCCCGAGCCGGGCATTCCCTTCCGGTTCAACTTTCAAGTTATCGAACAACTCTTCATCGGGCTGAACAGTGGTCTCGGCGTGTTGGACGTCGAGAATGAAGACACCGTGTATTTCCCGCTCGGCGCGTCGATCGGCGGAACGGTGGATCTCGGGGACGACATGCTTCTCGACATCATCGGTGCCGTGAACTTCCCGCTCTTCGGATTGCCCGCATTGTCCGACGAGGATCTCGACGCGAGCGTCTTCTCGGAGCTCTGGCAGATCGGTCTGACCGGAAAGGTCTACGTCCCGTTGGGGGAGTGACCGTCTCCGGCTTCTCGTTCGGGCGCGTGCAGCGCTCGAACGAGCTCCAGAAAGCGATCTTCCATCGGCACGCCGCGCTCTTTCCACGAGCGGCGAAGCTCCCTCGCGCGTCGAACCCAATGTGACGGCGGGAGCGCCGACTCGAGGATCTCGCGCACCAAACGGGTGAGCGCCGGCGTCTTTCCGGACGACGAGATGGCGATCAAAAACGGCGGTCGCCTGACGACGGAGCCTCCGAACGCGCTCGCATGCGCGACGTCGTCCACCGCGAGGCAAAACAAGCGGCGCGCGTCACACGCGTCGGCGACGGTGCGCTGCACCGCCGGGTCGTCGGTGCACGCGACCACGAACCACACGCCGTCGAGATCTCGGTCTTCGAATCTTCGTTTCGATATTCGAATCGCTCCGGTGTTCGCGAGCGAGCGCAGCGCCTCCGTCGTCTCCGGCGCGACGACGTGCACGTCGGCGCCTGCGTCGAGCAGGCTTCGCACCTTGCGCTCTGCAACGTCTCCGCCGCCCGCGACGACGACGCCGCGCCCGCGCAGGCGCAAGAAGACTGGGAACACCTCGGACAGCACCACCGCATCTTGCCACGTACGATCGTTTCGGCACCTCGCGACGTGGATCGCAATCGCGCGGCGGAGCGGCCGAGGCCTCCCGCCGAAGCGATAAAACAGGTACGGTGCGCGCATGGCTTTGCAGCGCTTTTTGGTTCAGGGGCAGGTCGCGATCGTGACCGGCGCCTCGAGCGGGATCGGCCGAGCGACGGCGCTCTTGCTCTCCGAAGCGGGCGCGACGGTCGTGCTCGCCGCACGCGGCGCACAGAAACTGTTCGCCGTCTCGGACGAGATCCGCAAGATGGGGCACTACGCATTCGCGATCCCCACCGACGTGACCTTCCCCTCGCAGCTCGACGCGCTCGTCTCACGGACGATGTCGGAGCTCGGACGCATCGACATCCTCGTCAACGTCGCAGGCGGGACACCTCCGACGGCGGCGATGGGCCTCACCGACGCGGAGTTCGAGGAGGCGTACCATTTCAACGTGACCTCGGCGCTCCATCTGTCGCGCGCCGCCGTCCCGCACATGGTGAAGAGCGGCGGTGGCTCGATCGTGAACATCTCGAGCGCGATGTCCCACCGGGTCGACTCGGGCTTCGTCGCTTACGGCGCCGCGAAGGCCGCGCTGAACCACATGACGCGTCTTCTCGCCTACGAATGGGCGCCGAAGATCCGCGTGAATGCAATCGCCGCCGGTGCGACGCTCACGCAGGCGCTGGAGGCCGTCTCGAGCATCGAAGGCGTGAAAGAGCACATGGCCGCGCGGACTCCGCTCGCCCGCCTCGGCGAGCCGGAGGACATCGCGCTCGCTGCCCTCTATTTGGCGTCGCCCGCGTCGAGCTGGGTGACGGGAGCCATTCTCGATGTCGACGGCGGCGCGCCTGCGTCGGTATGGCCGATTCCGATCCCCAATGGCCTGCCCTGAAGGCGGCCCAGCGCCAGGTCAGGGCTTCAAGATGATGACCTTGACCTGCGCGGGGACGATCGTCATGCCGGGTGAGTTCAGCGTGTTTTGAATGTTGATGGTCGTGAGGCGCGTCGCCGGCAGACCCATCAGCAACATCGTGAATGCGCCGATGACCGGACGTGTCGGCGACATGATCAAGTGCGATACGACGCCGAATCCCATCACGCCCGGCGTGTCCCCCAACGAAAACAGCGGCATCGTCAGGATGTTGTGCGAGGGCGTGCACATCCAGAAGATCTTGAATGCTGGCGGGAAACCGACCGGTCCGAGGGAAATGTTCGGATAGGGGATCGGTAGGGCCGCAGGCGGCGTGAGGCAGATATCGGGGAACCCGAGGTTCAGCCCGCCCATTTGAGAATTACCGAACATGGGACGTCCTCCTCAACCGAAGTGGATCTGTTCGCCGTCGACCTTCACGAGCTCCTTTGCGACGGCGACCATGTTTTCGCTGCGCAAGCAGAGCGTCTCTTCCGCGAGGTAGTCCATCTGCTTCGCCTTCAGCTGGTCGATCTCGTCGACGCGGCGGAAGCTGCGCTGCACACGCTCGGTCACGCGCTCGAAGACCTTGTCGAAGAAGGTGCCCTTCAGCTTCACGTTTGCGAGCTCGCCGACGATCTCCGAGCCGATGGCGAGAATCTCGCTGGCGAAGACCTTCGCGCGTGAGGTGTGAATTCCGACCTCCGCGGCGGTCATGTTCATGTGTCGCGGCGTCACGAGATCGAGCCCTTCGGATGCGACGACCTGGAGCTTGGCGCCGACCTTCAGGGATAGATCACCCTCGCACGACAATTGGGCATTGGGGCTCTCTCGCTCGAGGACCGCCAGCACGTACGTCGCGCCGGCCCCCGAAGCCCCGGAGAGCTGGCCGCCCGCCATGACGAAGTCGTGCAGCATCGGCTCGACGAGGCAGCTCACCGCGCGGCGACATCGAAGGTCGCCGCGATCGGATCGGACGATGAATGTCGTCCCTTCGACGCGCACGACGGTGCCCACGGCTTGAAAGACGATGTCTTCATCCAGCTTCGCCGCGACGTTCTTCTTCATGATGCGCTCCTTCGATCCTTCCCGTGCGAGTCTCTCAACTGTAATTCTTCGAGCCGGGGGCCACCACGCCCGGCCGCAATCCTCGGTGCGAATCAGGCGGGCGGTTGCCACTCCTCCGCCTGCGCGATGTCGTTGTCGGTATTGAAGGCTGCGGCGCGGTTCAGCCCGAACTTCGCGCCGTCTTCCTTCGTCCTGTGCATGCGCGCCCGATGAAGCGTCGCACCGGTGAAATCCGCCCCGCTCACGTCGGCGTGCGAGAGATCGGCATACGTCAAATCGGCATTGTCGAACCGCGCAGAAGGGAATTGCCCTCTGAGCAGGACACACATCGCGAGGTCCGCGCCGGAGAAGTCGGCGCGCGCGGCGGCCGCCTCGAAGAACAACGCTTCTCGGCATTTGGCTTTGTGGAAGCTCGCCCCCTCGAGGATCGCATTGGCAAACATCGCCTTCGGTGCCAGCGCGCCGTCGAGCTTCGCTCCCCGGAGGTTGACCCCTTTGAAGTTGCATTGGGTGAGGTTCGCGCCGGACAAGAGCGCCCCCTCCATGTTGCCGTCCATGAACTGGCACAGCTCCATATCCATGCCGGACAGATCCATGCCGGCGAGGTTTGCTTTCACGAGGACGACGGTGTCGAGCTTCGTGTTGCGAACGTTGGCTTTGCGGAGGTCGGCGCCGAGCAAGACCGTTTGCTTCATCGTCGCGCCGGTGAAGATGGCGCCGTCGACCGAGGTCTCGACGATTTGCGTTCGGTCCATGTTCGCCTTGGCGAACGAGGTCATGACCAGCTCGCTCTTCGCGAACGCGACCGTCAGAAGGTCCGCTTCATCGAACTTCGCGGCAGAGAAGTTCGAGTGGAAGAACCTCGCCATGTGCGCATGTGCTTTGGAGAAGTCGGCGCTCCGACCCGTGCAGCCTTGGAAGGTGACGTGTCGGATCTTCGTCTCTTGGGCCGAGACGCCGGAGAAGTCGCATCCCGAGAAGACGCCCTCAGCCAGGGTCGCGCCCGACAGGTTCGCGCCGGCGAAACGCACGTTCTCGAAAAGCCCGCCGCCGAGGTCCGCTCCGGAGAGGTCTTTCCCCGAAAGATCGTGGCCGGCGATCATCTCGCCGGACTTCACGAGCTCGATGAGGGCGGCCTTATCCATGGAACACCCCCGCCACCAGCGCGCGCTTTACGTTCGCGCCGGCAAAGCTCGTCCGCTTGTCACCTGCGGCGCCCGTGAGATCGGCGCAGAACAGATTGGCATTCGTGACGTCGGCGCCGCGCAGATTCGCGCGATGCATGATTGCGAGCATCAGGTTCGCGCCGGAAAGCTTCGCCTCTTCGAGGACGACGTCGAGCATGAGGCACTCGACGAGGAGCGCGCGCTCGAGGCTCGCGCCCTTCAGATCCGCGGTGGAGAGATCGCTGCGCCGCAGGTTCACGTTGTCGAAGCGCGCGCCTGCCAGCTTCGCCCCGCGGAGGTTCGAACCGGGCATCCTCGCGTTCTTGAAGTCCGCCTTCTCGAAGGACGATTGGACGATACGGAAGTTGTCCAAGACCGAGTCGGTGAAGACGGCGCCGTCGGCCTTGGAGTTGAGGAAGACCGATTGCGCAAAGTCGGAGCTCGACGCGTCGATTCCCGTCGCGTCGCACTCGGTGAAGACGCAGAGGTTGATCTTGGCCCCGCGAAAGAGCGCGCCCTTCAAGTTCGTCTTGTGGAAGAACATGTTGGCCGCTTCAGCGCCGCTGAAGTCCGTCCGGTCGCAGGTGAGGCCGAACGTGTTCGCCTTCGTGAGGTTCGCCTTGGCGAGCTTCGCGCGTGACAGATCCGCTTCGTAGAGGATCGCCTCCGTCAGGTCGGCAGACGTGAGATCGGCGTTGACGAGCTTGGCTCGTCCGAGGTTCGCGTGCGGCAGCCTCGCGTCGCGCAGAACGGCGTCGGTCAAGTCGGCGCGCGCGAGGACCGCGTCTTTGAGCCGTGCACCGGAGAGGTTCGCGCCGCGAAGATTCGCGCTCTCGAAGAACACGCCTTCGAGGTCGAGGCCCGACAAATCCATGCCGGCGAGATCCGCGCCGGTGAAGTCGCGGCGTGTCCGCACGGCCCCGCGCTTCATCGAGAGGATCTCTTCGCGCAGTGCCTCCGACGCCTCCGGCGTGAGGGTCGGCGCCGCGTCCTGCATGTGCCCGCTCAATCGGTATTTGACGCGGAACTGCTGCTCGGCATCGAGGAGCTTCGCGCGGAAGTTCGGATCGTCGATGCGCTCGCGGAGCTCTTTCGGGTCGACGCCCTGGCTCTCGGCGAGGTCAGCAAGTTGGCCGAGGCGCTCGAGCTCACCCTCGGCGGTGAACTTCGGCGGGCCGAGGCCTTCTGCCTTTGCCTGCTTCTTGAGCGCGTCGAGATCGAGGTTGTGCTCTTTGGAGATCGACTCGAGCTGACTCTCCGCTTGCGCTCGCTGCGCGGCGGCGTGCTCCTCGGCCTGCGTACGCTCGCGCTCGACTCGATCCAGGATTGCGGGCAGCTCTTCGAGGTTGATGTCGCCCGGCTTCTCCGGTGGTTTGGGCGGCGGCGGGATTTTGTCGGGCTCGACGTTCTGCGCGAGCAATCGCTCGCGGTTCGCGGCGTATTCGCGAAGAACGCGCTGATATTGATTCTGCTCGAGCAGGCCTTCGCGCTCGAGCGCGACCTCCAGCGGGTCGCCGAGCTTCGGGAAGGTCGCGGACAGCTCGGCCGCGTTCGGCATCAGGTCGTGGTCACGCAGCGAATAGAGCGCGCCCTTGTCGGGGTCGGAGCGAAGCGCGATCACGTCCTCGTAGTGGGCAATCGGCTTGGGCTCGTCGCGGTCTTCGAGCGCGGCGAGCGCGAGCTCGATGTCCGTCGCGTCGGTCGTGTGGATCTCGGTCGTCGCCCGCATGAAGACGATCGCGCGCTCCTGGTGGGGGAACACGTGAATCGTGTCGGCGCGGAGCGGCAAATCATGCAGCTTCTGCTCTTTTTCGTATTCGCTCTTGAAGCGAACGAGACAGCGCGCCTTGAAGCCGGGGAGCTTCGTTTCGACGACACGCTTGTCCGGATGCATGTTCTCGACGCGGATGTCCTCCGTGCCGTCCCACATTCGATCGACACGCTGGTCGGGCGCTGCGACGTTGAAGAGCGAAAAGTCGATGTCGTCCGCGAGCGCAAACCCGTTCTTCTCGACCCACTTCGCGTCGTAGGTGCCCATCTTCTTCTGAAAATGGACGGGCCACGTCATGTCCCACGCGGACAAACTCGCAGGCGGCGGTTTGTCGCCCTTCGACTTGATGACGTGTTTCGGATCCTCGACGTTCGGCAGCGGATGCGTCTCCGTGCCCGCTTCGTCCTTCAGCGGCGCGATGCCCTTTCCGATCGGGTTGTGGTCGTATTTCTCGCCGCCGAACGCGTGCGCGTAGTCGATTGGCATGCGCGAGAACATTTGTGGCTCGCTGGCGCCGAGCAGCGTCCACTTGCGGTCGCCGAATACGTACAGCTTCTTGTCGACGACGCGTTTTTCCGACGGGCCCACGGACAGCCGCACGAACTCCGAACCCTTCGCGCGCTCGCCGGTGAAGCACGAGCCAGTGACGAGCACCTCGGCCTGCGGCTTGAACATCCAGTTGTCGAGCACACCGAACCGCCCCAGGTCCGTCCCGGCCATCTTCCACATCTCGACCTCGGTCACGGGGGACCGAGGCCGAGAGAACGGGAAGCAATATGCGACCGTCATGACCATGATGTGCTTCTTGCGATGGTCGAAGACCCGATGGATCAGACTCAAACGAAGCGGTTTGATGACCTTCACGCAAGCTCCGTGTCCGGGAAACCCTGCTGCACGCCCGGCGCGAGCGACCCCGTCAGATTAGGTTCGGGATCCTCGCCGCCGCACTCGTGGCAGGGAGCCTAGCGCCGCAGCTCTCTGCGGCGCCAGCCCGTCCAGGTCGTCAGATGTGTATCTCGATCACGCTCGTCGTGACCTGCGGTCCGACGAGCTTCAGCTCGACCGCGTTGTGCGAAAGGCTGACGCCCGTCAGGCTGACGCTCAAACCGGTGAGGTTGACCATCGACGCAGCGAGCGCGAGCTGCAGCGCCGAGGTCACGCCGATCTTCGTCGCGCCCGAGAGCTCGAAGTTGAGCCCGAACGTGAGCGAGTTCTTCATCGCGACGGTGAGCTCGTTGAACATGCCGACCTGCAGCGTGTTCTTGATGCCGCCGGTGAACTCGTTGAAGAGACCCGCCTGGATCGAGTTCTTCATGCCGAGGAAGACCTCGGTCGCGGCGCCATAGGTCAGCGTGAACGCGTCCGCCTTCTTCAACCAGTTGTAGGGGCCGTTGACCTGGACGTCCTGGTTGCCGGCGATCGTGATGCTCTGGTTGCCGCCGATCTCGACGGTCTCGTTGCCACCGACCTTGCGGGACCGGTTGGCGCCGACCTCCAGCGTCTCGTTCGCGCCGACGGTCACGTTGAGGTTGGCCGCGATATTGACGTTCACGTCCGCGAGGTAGAGGAAGTTCGCCACGCCCGTCACGCGTACGTCGAGCGTCGCGTCGAACGCCACGGTGACGGCGCCCACGACGTGGAAGTCGAACGTCGAGAGGAATTCGATCCCCACGCGGGAGATCACCTGCCAATCGAGCTCGGCCTTGAACTGAATCGTGACGTTGGAGTCGACCGTCCAGTCGAGCTGGTTGTGGAAGGCCCACGTGACGTTGTTGACGACATCGACGTCCCACTCGTTGTTGACGTCGATCTCGAGGTTCACCTCGGTGTGGATGCGCCCCTGGCCCATCGTCGTGAGGTGGAAGTTCCACTCGCCGTGTCCGAGGAACAGCGTCGAGGTGAAGATCGGGCAGAACATGTCGATGTACATCGAGCCCGACTGGTCCTCCATCACGATGTGATTGAGGCTGCCGGTGCGGATCACGTTCTGTGTGTAGTTGCTCTGCGTGACGACGCTGGCGTTGAGCGCATTGTGGACCACGCCGACGATCACCGGCCGATCCGGATCGCCGCCGAGGAACGAGCAGATGACCTCCACGCCTTTGCGCAGCGGGAAGTGGAAGCCCTCTTGTGCGCCGCCGTGCGGTTGCATCATGCGGACGAGCGCGGAGGCCTTGCCGTCTTTGAACGTGCCCTCGTCGAATTTGAACTTCACCGCATAGCGGCCTTGCTCGTCGATTTGGGCATAGATGCTCGTCGCCGGGCCGTCGACGACCGCGTTCTCGTAGCCGTCGATTCGCGGCCAGGGCGTCACGAGACCATGTCGATATTGGGTCTCGGACGGAATGGATCCGACCTCGACCTTGTAGACCTCTTTGTACTTCTTCTCGATGAGCGAGCCCCAGGCCGCGCTGAGCTGAGCGTCGTATCCGTAATGCTCGATATCGACGATCAGATACTCGACGTTGTATTGCCCCATCGGGTGCTGTTCGAGCGTGAACTTGTAGCCCGCGGACAACATCGTGGCCGAGCCCGTCGAGTAGAACATCGCGCGCCGAACGAGCTGATCCTCGGCGCGGATTTGTGCGAGACGCTGCGCGTCCTCGGGGCTGAAGAAGCGCCCTCCGTACTCGGCAATCTCGCCCGTCGCGTTGTCCTCGACGGCGACGGCGCTCGAGACGTCGAGGAGCGGACGCGAGTAGTCGTAGTCGATGAGCTTCACGCGCGCCGGCAGCGCGTTGTGCGTCGCCGTGAAGTTGTCGAAGGCTTGCTTGACGGCGCTGTCTTGCGGGCCGTCGTTTTGCGGCCAGTAGCGTACCGGCGTCAGCCGGAGCGACGTGTGCGACGCTTTGTCGCTCGTGATGATCATCACGTCGCCTGCGTCCGTCTGCTCGAAGAAGTAGTACATGCCCTCGCGCTCCAGCCATCGCTGGATGAACGCGAGATCGCTCTCCTTGTATTGGCTGATCTGCTCTTCGACGGGGAGGCTCGGCAGCGGTCGGAACTCGTGCGGAATCCCCGCTTCGTCGAGCAGCTCTTTGATGACGTCGGTGGCCGACTTCTTCGTCCAGATGCGGCTGTGCTTCGTCAGCGTCAGCTGCCACAGCTGCGGGACGAGCTTGGCCTGGAAGAGGGCGCTGTTCTCACCCGCGCGGACGAGCCGCACCGACGCGAGGATGCCGCTGTACGAAAACGGCAGCTCGTCGCCGAGCTGAACCGTGAGCGTCGCCTTCGAGTAGACGGCGTCCGACAGCTCGATGTCGAGCTGCGGGAGGATCGGATCGATGTCGATGGTGAAATAGACATCGAACGCATAGGGAGCGGAGATCCTCTCGCTACCGCGGAAGCCTGCGACCTTGGCGTTGGGCGGGATGGCGCTACAGGTGAGGTTGAAGATCATGTTGGCCTCTTCTTCGAGCAGCAGATCGCCGGGTTCGGTGGACGCGGGAGTGCCGGCCAATCGAAGCTAACAGCTCGCTATCGACGTCGCTCCTCGATGTGAGCCCGTATCGTGATTTTGGTGGCGAGGTGTGAGCCCTCCGATGGATCGAGGCTGACCGGGGTCGGTCAGATCACGTAGTCCTCGACGAACACGGTCGCGTTCCGAAGCGAGACGCGCACGTCGGATCCATCGCTGATCCCCAACTCGTCCAAGCGCTCCTTCGGTAGCTCGGCGACGAGGCTTTGCCCGTCCGCGAGCTCGAGATCCAGCTTGGCGACCCAGCCTACACGCGTCACCCGCCGCACACGGGCGTTGGAGAAGCCGTCTGGCGCGGGGCCCTCCGCGATGGCGACGACCTCGACCTGGTGATGTCGGATGAAGGCCTTCACGTCCGCACCGTCTTGCAGCGATGCGCCCGAACCTTCGACGCTGAGGCTCGCGCCGAGCTCCGCTTTACCGCGCTGAACCACGCCGCGAAGGATGTTGCTCGACCCGATGAAGCTCGCGACGAAGGGCGTCGCGGGGCGATCGTAGACGGCCTCGGGCGTGCCGATCTGCTCGACCTTTCCGCGGTGGATGATCACCACTCGGTCCGCGAGCTCCATTGCCTCTTCTTGATCGTGCGTGACGAAGACGCAGGTGATTCCCTGGCTCTTCTGGAGCGAGCGCAGCCACGACCGAAGCTCGAGGCGCACCTTCGCGTCGAGCGCACCGAACGGCTCGTCGAGGAGAAGGATCGACGGCTTCGGCGCGAGGGCGCGCGCGAGCGCGACGCGCTGGCGCTGCCCGCCCGAGAGCTGCGCCGGATAGCGGGGGCCGAGCCCTTTGAGCTGGACGAGCTCCAGCAGCTCTTCCACGCGGCCGTCGATCTCGCGCTTCGGGACCTTCTTGATCTCGAGGCCGAACGCGATGTTGTCGCGCACCGTCATGTGTTTGAAGAGCGCGTAGTGTTGAAAGACGAACCCCAGGCCACGCTCCTGGATCTTGATGTTCGTCGCGTCCGCGCCGCGAATGACGACCGTGCCTTTGTCCGGCACCTCGAGGCCAGCGACGATACGCAGCACGGTGCTCTTTCCGCCGCCGCTCGGTCCGAGCAGCGCGAGCACTTCCCCGTCGGCGGCCTCGAACGTGACGTCGTCGACGATCAGGTTCGGGCCGAAGCTCTTCGTAAGGTTCTGCGCTGAGATCATTGAGGCGAGGTTCGCGTGAGCGGAGCCGGTCGCCTTATACCAATACTTCGGCCGCGCGCACCTCAGCCCGCCATCAACAGGCGCTCGAGCTGATGCGTTCCGAATCGCTTCGTATAGACGACGCGATGATGGTGCTTGCGCGCCTCGCCGCGCGCGACGTTGACCGCGCCGTGGCTGTTCACGTCCGTGACCACGACGACGAGATCGGCGCGCGCGACGATTCGGCGGATCTCGTTCGCGCCGCGGCCCCCGACGTGCCCGGGATGAAACTCGAGCTCGTGGCCCGACTCCCGCGCGACGGCGCCCAGCGCAACTTCGCTTCGATCGTGCCCCCCGATGACTGCGATGCGCATGCCAGCCTCCAAGAACGAGCCGTTGTTTCGCTGGACAATCTTGCTCACATAACGGATGAGCGCAAGGCCATTTCTAGTATGTCGACGGTTTGTCTTGGATGACGGATGGTCGAGCGCGGGCGCCCGCCGGCGTGGCATCGTGGCGCAGCGACTCGATACGACTGGGGGATTTCGCCTACAAAAGCTGTGCGCCCCGCTGCCGACCGCCACGCTCGGCCGGGCTAGGTGGCTGGCACGCGGGCTGCTGGTGGTAGTTGTATGGCCTCCCCGAAGACGCCGCCGGCAGATGCGCCGCAGCCTGCGCCCGACGGCACGGAGCCCCGCACGGCCGGGTCGGAGCGCCCCGAGGCGGACGCGCAAACTGATGCGTCCACGTCGCGTCGGTCGTTCGTTGCAGTGAGCATCGCGGTGGCCGCGGTCGCCGTCGCACCCGACGCGCTCGCCGAGGAACCGGTCTGCAAACCCTTCTTGGGCAAGTACCGCTTCAAAGGCGGAGAGAAGGAGCGTGCCGCGCTCGAGAAGGCGATCGCAGACGTCGTATCGACGATGAACGTCCTCACGCGCGGCATCGCGCGCGACCGACTCCGAGAGTCGAACGTCATCCCCGAAGTGCTCACCATCGACGAGGCGAAGAAGGCGCTCACGGTGGCGATGGACAAACGCTCTTATACCGCGCCGGTCGACGGCAAAGTCGTCAAGGTGAAGGTCCTCACCGGGGACGAGATGGATATGAGCTTTGCCGTTCGAAAGGACGCGATCGACCAGAGCTTCAAAGGAGAGGAGCGGGGGCGGGTGAATACGTTCAAAACGGACGCAAAGGAGCTTTCGTTGCGCGTCCGCGTCTACGCCTCGCGCCTTCCGAAAGAGCTCGTTTACAGGCTTACCTACGAGCGGGTTTGATGGTTAAAGAAAGATTGGAGTCGATTCGAGAGCGTTATGCGGTTTCTCATTACGACATCCCGAATGCCCTGTGCCATCGACGAGATTCGCAAGCTCGGCGAAAGGGGGCATGAAATCATTGCCTCCGATACGTTCTTTTCCGCGCCGGGCAACCATTCGCGGTACGCGACGAAGCGATTCGTCACCCCGTCGCCACGCCACGATACCGAACGGTTCGTCGCCGAGATTGCCCGTATCGTGGATACGGAGCAGGTCGATCTCGTCCTACCCGCGTTCGAGGAGGTCCTGTTCCTCGCGAAGCACGACGTCCCGATGCCGAGGTCGAGGCGGTTTTTCCCGTCGTTCCACGTGCTCGAGACGCTGCAGGACAAGTATCGTTTCGGTGCGCTCGCGCGGCGCCTCGGGCTGAACGCGCCGGAGGCCGTCGTCGTCACGAGCCGCGAAGACCTTCGCCGAGCCGCCGCTCGATTCGGCGACTATTTCGCGAAGCCCGTCAACTCGCGCGGCGGCGTCGATCTCCTCACCAATGCGGGTGCGCGCGCAGGCATGCTCACGATCGAAGACTGCGACGTGTCGAAGGCGTCTCCGTGGCTCGTCCAGCCGTACGTGGAGGGGCGGGATGTGTGTACCTTCAGCATCGTGCAACACGGGGTCGTGACGGGACACGCGACGTACATCCATCCCCGTGAGATCGAGCACTCGGGCGGTATCGCCTTCGAGTCGGTCGATATTCCGGAGTGCGTGACCATCGCGCAGCGCATCGCCGCCGCGACGCACTACCACGGACAGCTGTCTTTCGACATGATAGAGACTCCCCGGGGAATGGTGTTGATCGAGTGCAATCCGCGCCCGACCGCCGGTGTCCACATGATGAGCCCCGACATGCTCGAAGCGGCGCTCCTCGACGAGCGCGGCCGCGAGCTTCGCGTCGTCCCTCCCGGGGTGCGGCGCAAATACGCAATTGCGCTCCTTCGCGACATGATTCTCCACGTCGACGAAGCGAAAGAAGATGCCAAATACCTCTTCTCCGACGCGAAAGAGGTCGTGACCGATCGCGATGACTGGAAGCCCGCCGTCTATCAGGTGTTCTCCTACGGTCGCGTGATCGCCTATCGCCGGAAGCTTGCCGGTAAACACGAGCGCAAGATGGACCTGAAGAAGGCCTACTTCGAAGATGTCTCGTGGGACGGCAGCGAGCCCACGAGCGCACCCACGTCGCGCCGTGCCGTCGGTTCGGCGATGCAGGCGGGCGGCATTCCCCGGTGACGTTTCACTCGTCCGCCGCGATCGCGGCGACGAGCTCTCGTGCTTCGCGCAGCGGCGGCGCCGCCAGCGGCCGCGCCTCGGAGCGCGAAGCGCGCAACGCCCTCGCTGCCAGGCGCGCCAAATGGGGAATCGACGGCGATGGGCTCTCTTCGCCGCGCTCGATGGCAGCGCCGAGCGCGCGGAAGGCGTAGCGCGCGCAGCGAACGGCGGGGCGGCAATCGAAGGGCAATGCAGCGATGCCCGGATCGGAGCGGCGGTAGAAGCCGTCCGCAGCGCGCGCAAGGCGCACGACGACAGCATCGAGACCGGGAGCACCGCGGGGGGCCTCGACGATTCGGTCGGGATCGACCCCTGCCTCTTCGAGCCATTCGAGCGGCAGGCGCACGCGCCCGCGGCGCGCGTCGGCCGCGACGTCGCGGGCGACCAGGGTGAGCTCGATCGCGACGCCGAGATCCGCTGCTCGCTCCAGGACCACACGTTTTCGGCGCCCCATGAACGTGGAGATCGCCATCGCGGTCGTTCCTCGCCGGCGCACGCAAGCGTCGAGGAGCCCTTCGTACGTCGCGAAGCGGCGACCTTCCACCTCCCAAATGAGGGCCTCCAAGAGCGCCTCGAGGAGCGCCGGCGAGAGGGCATGATCCGCCGCCGCTCTGGACAGCGCCCGATCGATCGGCTCCGCGCTCGGAGCCCCGCTCGTGGCTGCGCGCACCCGAGCGCTCAGGTCGGCGATCGTCGTCGCCGACACCTCGCGCTCGTTCACCATGTCCGTGAGGCTGCCCTGGAATGCGAGGTACGCCAGGGTGGGCTCGCGGATGCGCGGCGGGAGGGCGGCGCTCAGCCAATAAACCTCCGGCGAGTGGGTGCGCACGAAGAGGCGGCAGGCGGCGAGATCCGCCGCCGTGCTTTCGGAGCGTTGCCTCAACGGTATGGGTGGTGCGGACGGAAGGTCACGGGTTCGGAGCCGGGGTCGGAGTCGGAGCAGGCCCAGGGGCAGGCGTCATCGGAACAGCCTTCTTTTCGACGACGATGAACTGGACGCGGCGGTTCTGTTGGCGGCCGGCCTCCGTCTTGTTGTCGGCAATGGGCTTATCCATTCCGTAGCCCTTCGATTGCAGCCGATTGGCATCGACGCCGCGCTTGACGAGCGCCTCTTTCACCGATTTTGCGCGATCGTCGGAGAGCTTCTCGTTCAATGCCTTCGCGCCCTTGTTGTCGGTATGGCCTTGGACCTCGAGCTTCACGATCTCCGGGTGCTCCTTCAAGACCTGCGCGACGGAGTCGAGCAGTGCGTCGCTCACTTTGCGAATCGTCGCTTTGCCGGTGTCGAATTGGACCTGCTCCAAAATGACGATTTCTTTTTCGGTGACGCGGACGAGCTTCGGACAACCGCGCTTGGCAGGATCCGGATCGTCGACACCTTTTTCGCGCGGGCAAGCGTCCTGGTCGTCGCGGAAGCCGTCGCCGTCGGTGTCCGGCGGGCAACCATTGGTCTTCGGATCGTCGGTCTTCACGCCCGCGATGTCGGGGCAGGCGTCGGAGTCGTCGGCGATCCCGTCCTGATCCTTGTCGCGCTGTGGGCAGCCGTTCTTCTTCGGATCGTCGCTCGCGACACCTGCCTCCTGCGGGCATGCGTCGTCGGAGTCGAAGATGCCGTCCTTGTCGGTGTCGGGGCAGCCGTGTTTCTTGGGATCGGTGCTGGCGATACCGGCGACGGTCGGGCACGCGTCGACGGGATCGAGGAACCCGTCCTTGTCGGAGTCGCGCTCGGGGCAGCCGTTCTTCGTCGGGTCTTCGCTCGGCAAGCCGGGCTCGTCGGGGCAAGCATCGAGCTTGTCGAGGATTCCGTCCTTGTCGCGGTCGGCGCCCGGCGGGCAGCCGTGTTTCGCGGGATCCGCATTCGGCGGGCCGGGGACGTTCGGGCACGCGTCGACGTCGTCGACGATACCGTCCTTGTCGAAGTCCTTCTTTTCGATCTCGATGACGGGCGTATAGGCAAATTGAAAGAGGCCCCGAACGACCGGTGTGCCGATGCCCGTCGAAATACCCGGCCCGGCGCCGGCACCGATCTCCAGGAACTCTGCGCCGGGAATGCGCAGCTTCCAGCCGCCGATGATTTCGGCGTTGGTCGTTTGGGAATCGGGCGTCGACACGTCGACGGCGCCGGTCGACTCGACGTGGATCTGGAGCGTCCGCTCTTCGAGGAGGAGCACGCCCGCGCCGAAGCCCCAGGTCATCTGATGACCCATCGTGACGGCGCCGACCTGCGTGAATTGACGGAAATGCGGACCGACGGTGGCGCTCCACACGAAGCGATCTGCGCGCCCGCCGAACAGCAAATGCGGTTGGCCGTGCACGTGATGATCGGAGACGTACGAATCCGTCGTCCCGGTCGGGGCCCAGACATACCCGCCCGCCGCCAGCTGGAAGGGGTCGTGGTACTTGCCGAAGAGTCGAATGCGCATGCCGAGGCGCAGGTCGCCGAATCCCGCACCCGAGGGCTCCGGGAACGCGAGCGCTTCGCCCGTGGGCGCTTCGCCCTGGCTGAGCACGACGAACGGCATGCTCGCGCTCAACATCACGTAGCTCGCCATCGAGAAGGCGATGCCGACGTGGACGAACATCTGGTCGGAGACCACGGCTCCAACGTCTTCCGACCCGTCCGCGCCTTCGCGCGTCAGCGTGAACGGCTCGCGCGAATAGTCGAGCATCGTCATCGCGTGGAACGTCAGATCTCCCGCGGCGTACGGCGACGGTACGCCGAAGAAACGATCGCCGGCCGGCGAAGGCTGGAACTTGGGAAGATCGATTTCCGCCGTCTGCACCTGCTGCGCAGCTGCTTGTTTCAGGGGAGCAGAAAGCAGGGCGGTGGCGAATCCAACAGCGGCCAGACAACGACAGCTGACGCGTGTCATTCAGACCTCGTCGAAAGGGTCGTTAGCGAAGGATCCAAAAAAGCATCGACCATCGTACACGGCCGGAGCCGTGTCGGGGCAAGCGAGCGCGTGGCCGCAGCGCAGCGCTGCGCCCGACGTTCACTTTCGTCCCCAAAAAAGAAGCTCGGCCCGCGGGATCGCAGGCCGAGCTCGGTGTGATCAGCAGGCTGAGGTGATCAGGGCTCGGAGACGTTGGCCCAGTTCGGGTCGCCCTCGATGCCCTGCACGATCCAATCCTCGAGCGCGACGCCGTTCACCGTCACCGCGTCGAGGCCGTTGTCCACGAAGACGTGCTCGGTGCCCGGAACCAGGAACATCTTGAACCTGCCGTCTGCGCCGATTCGATCGCGCAGGTCTTCGAGGCCCGCGAGGTACTTGTCTTCCGGGTAGGCGGCCGGCGCGCCGTTGATGCTCGCGCAGTCGTTCTCCCCGAAGCCCCAGAATTGGCGAATCGTCGCGTCGCCCTCGCTCGAGACGAGGCCCAGGCTGCGATCGGGGTATTTGTCGAAGACGTAGTTGATGAACGGCTCGAGGAAGATGCCGTTCACGCCGCACTCCGCGCAATCCTCCGGGAGGGTGTTCTCGATACCCCACGTGTCGACGAAGTGTTGCTGGAGGCATTGCGGAACGAACTCCTCGGCCATCGGAGGACCGGAGTCGTCGATGAGGGTCACGTTCACGTCGTTGCCGAACGCCGACGCGACTTGATCGTAATTGTACGCGGCGCCGAAGCCGCCTGCGCTCACGCCGGTGAGGACGACACTGGATGCATCGGTGAACGTCGGCACGATGCGCTCGAGGTATTGGCGCATGTTCGAGAACCCGTGGAACTGGTAGGTCTTGTCGTTGATGACGACGTCGGCCTTGTCGCCCGCGTGCACGTCGCCCGTGCAATACGGCACGAAGACGTAGCTGTAATCGCGGAACGGGTTGTCCGGGTTCTGCCGATCGAAATAGGGGCTCGCCGAGAGGAAGTCGGCGACGTCGTTGTCGAACTTCTCGCTGCCGTACCCGTCGGGGTTCGCCACGATAAGACAGCTCGCGAAGTTGAAGCACGCATTGCCGCCCATCAGGAAGATGACGACGTCGTCGGATGTCGCGTGCGGGTTGATGCCGATGCCGGTCGGCGACCCGTCCATGCACGTCGCGCCGGGGAACTCGACGAAGGTCCACTGGTCGGCGGGCGCATCGATCGGGCCGGTCGTCGCCACGCCGCCTTCGCCGCCGCCGACGCCGCCGGCGCCGCCTTCCGCGGCGCCACCATCCGCCGTCCCGCCGGAGCCGCCGGTCGAGGGATTGCCTCCCGCGCCACCCGAGCCACCTGTCTCCGTATCGTCACCGCAAGCGGCGACGAGCGGGGCGCCAAGCAGGGCAATCAGCAAGGGAAGGAGCGCTTTGTGATGGGGATAAGCGATGCCGGCGTTGCTCATGGCCGCGCATCATACACTTTTCACCTAGTCGTCACGTACTCGACGAACTCGACACCCTGCGATTGTCCGGTTCGGCGCTCGCGCACTCTGAACCGGACGGGATCGATGGTGGGGAAATAGGTGTCACCGCCGGGGACGACCGTATCGATATGGGTCACGTGCAGGTGCGTCGCCAAGGGCATCGCTGCCCGGTAGATCTCACCGCCCCCGATGACGCGGGGAGCGGCGTCGGCCGCGCGCGCTCGCTCGAGAGCCTCGAGGAACGAGCCGACTGCGACGACACCTTCCGGAAACGTCTCCGGGGCTCGACTGGTCACCACGATGTTGGTGCGCAGGGCGAGGGGCTTTCCAATCGACTCGAACGTCTTGCGGCCCATGATGACCGCGTGGCCGATGGTGACGGCCTTGAAGTGCTTCATATCCTCGGGCACGCGCCAGGGAAGCCCGCCGTCTTTTCCGATGCAGAGGTCGTTGGCGACGGCGACGACGATATGCAGCTCGGGCGCCTCGCTCATACGCTGACCTCCGCTTTGATGAGCGGGTGGGGATCGTAATCCTTCAATTGGATGTGCTCGAATCGAGCCTCGAAGAGGTCGCGCACGGCAGGATCGATCGTCACCGTCGGGAGCGCGCGCGGCTCGCGCGAGAGCTGTAGCTTCGCCTGCTCGATATGGTTCTTGTAGAGGTGGACGTCGCCGAACGTGTGGACGAAATGCCCCGGCTGTAGCCCGGTCACGTGGGCGACGAGCATCGTGAGGAGCGCGTAGCTCGCAATATTGAACGGGACCCCGAGGAAGACGTCCCCCGAGCGTTGATAGAGCTGACACGACAGCTTGCCGCGCGCGACGAAGAATTGAAACAGGGTATGGCAGGGCGGCAGCGCGACCTGGTCCGCCTCCTTCGGATTCCAGCCCGACACGATCAGGCGCCGCGAGGTCGGATTCGTCCGGATCTCGGAGACGACCCTTGCGACCTGATCCACCCCGTCGGATTCGTAGGATCCATCCGGGCGCGGCGTGCCCCCGAAGTTTCGCCATTGATGGCCATAGACCGGGCCGAGGTCACCCTCTTGCCTGCCGAACCGAGCACATTGCTCCGGGGTCGCCCACTCGTTCCAAATGCGAACCCCTTTTTCCTGCAAAGGGCGGACATCCGTCGAGCCGCTGAGGAACCACAGGAGCTCGTGGACGATGCTCGTGAAATGAACCTTCTTCGTGGTGACGAGCGGAAACCCTTTCGACAGGTCGAACCGCATTTGATGGCCGAAGACGGCCAGCGTGCCCGTCTTCGTCCGGTCCTCGCGCTCGACACCTTCGTCGAGGATTCGCGAGAGGAGCTCCAGATATTGTTTCAAGGTTTTGCTCCTTCGAATACGCCGATACGAACGGCGGTATCGTCGACGTTGCGCAGCTTCGCAGCCTTCGAGAGGGCCTCGCTCGTCGCCGCGCCGCCGTCCTCGGCGGCGAGGGTCAACAGATAGCGCACGAAGGCGTCCACGGCATCGTCCGACCTTCCGTCCGCCGAGCGCGTGCGGCCGTTGGTGAGATAACCCTCCTGGTAACGGCCATACGCCGCGAGCAGCTCTTTCTGCGTCGAGGCGATGGCCGACGCCAGCGCGAGCTTCTTCGCCTCGGCTCGGCTCGGCACGATCAGCGGATCGCCTTTGGCGACTTCGGCGCAGACACCGCCCTGGGCCGGGAAGGTCTGATCGGTTCGGGTGACCCGACCCACCACGCTGCGGTTCAGGACGTTCTGCGTGTCATACAGGCCTTCGCCGCTGAGAAGGCACTCGACCTCGCCGGCCACCACGACCGTGTCGACCGCGTAGGTGTGGAGGCAATGCTTGTCGACCTCGACCTTCGGCGGCGTCTGCTCGAAGGTGAATTTCTTCGAGCTCGCGTCGGACTTTTTCGATTGCAGATCACTCTCGGCGTTGGAGAGCTCCGACTTGGCTTTCTGAAGGGCGCTCTCGGTGTTTCGTGCCTCGTCGTCCGCGAGCTTCTCGTCCTGGTCCGCGCGGGTCTTGCGCTGCTCTTCCGCCGCGCAGGCGCCGGCTTGCCCATTCGCTTGTGACTTGCATCGCGAGAGGTCCTGCTCGGCCCGATCGGCCTCCGCCTTTTTCGTCTCGAAGCTCGTCTTGGCGCTGTCGCGCGCGCGCTCGGCCGGCCCGATGGCCGCCTTGGCCG
>JABFXY010000075.1 GCA_013361525.1 Polyangiaceae bacterium
GCCCTCCGGGGCCCGCGCGGAGTCGTCGTCTGCGCCGGCCTCGAGCGTAGCGCCGGAGGAACCTCCCGACGCCGCCGCGGTTCTGCGCGAGTCGGAGGCGCTCCGCACGGCGGTGTTCTACCGCGCGATGCTCGTCGTGGCGGTGCTCGTGCTGATTGCGCTGCCGCTTCTGCCGGGGCGCACGTGGCTTCGCGCGCAGACCGCCGTCGCGTGTTTTCTCGCCGGCGCGACCTGCCTCGGCCTCTTGCTCGTGAGCCGCGATCGCGCGCGCTACACGCCGAATGTCGCCGCCGCAGGGGCAGTCGCGCTGAGCTCGCTCGCGATCGTCGTCATGTATTACCTCGGCCTGTACTCGGCCTCGGCGACGCTGCTTTCGGTCGGGATCTACTTCTATGGCTCGAGTGAGAGCCGGCGTGTAGCGCGCGCCGCGTACATCACGACGAGCGCGCTCTACTTTGTCGTGACGCTCGCCATCGCATTGGATGTCATCCCCGACCTCGCCGTCTTCTCGGTCGAGCGCGTGGGGCGTTCGTCACGCTTCTACCGGGTGCTGATGCAGCAGGCGATCTTCGGGATGACCTTCTACCTCGCGCGGAGCGTGCGGCGCGCGACCCAAGCCGCCGTCGAGCGCGCCCGCGAGGGCGATCGAATGCTCCGGCAGCGCGAGGCGCAGCTGCTCGAAGCGAAGGGCGAGCTCGATCGCGCGCTCCGTCCCGGCGAGGGGCGACTCTCGGGGGAGATCCTCGATCGCTATCGACTCGGTCCGCTGCTCGGTCGCGGAGGAATGGGCGAGGTGTATTCGGCGGAGATCGTCGCCTCCTCGCCGACCAGCCAGCGGCCTCCGCTCGTCGAGCGCGAGGGTGCGCCGGGGCACGTCGCGATCAAAGTCCTGCACCCGAACATGCTCGCGGAGCCAACCAACGTGCAGCGTTTCTTGCGCGAGGCGCGCGCGGCCGCGAGCGTGCCGTGCGAGCACGTCGCGCAGGTGCTCTCGGTCGGCACCGCGATGAACGGTGTCCCGTACATCGTGATGGAGCTGCTCGAAGGGCACGACCTCGCGTTTCATCTGCGACGGTCGCCGCAGTTACCGCTCCGCCACGTCATCGAAATGGTCGAGCACACCTCGCGCGCGCTCGCCGCGGTGCGCGATGCGGGGATCGTCCACCGCGATCTCAAACCCGGAAACATCTTCCTCACCGACACGCTTCCGCGTCGCTGGAAGGTGCTCGATTTCGGCCTCTCCAAGGTGCAAGGCTCGGAGAGCATCACCAAAGACCAAGCCGTCGGAACCCCTTCGTACATGTCGCCCGAGCAGATCCGCGGCGACTCGGTCGATCACCTCGCGGACCTCTACGCGCTCACGGCGATCGCCTACCGCGCCATTACCGGGCGCCCGCCTTTCGTGGGCGACGACGTCCCGAAGGTGCTGCTCGACGTGCTCTGGACGATGCCGGAGAGCCCGCGCGACTTCGTCCGCATCCCCGTCGACGTCGAGCTGGTGCTGGCGATCGGCCTCGCCAAAACTCCCGAGGATCGTTTCGAGTCCGTCGAGGCGCTCGCCGCTGCGCTGATCATGGCCGAGCGCGGCGAGCTCGATGACGCCACCCGATCACGCGGCTGGGCGTTGCTCAAGCAAACGCCGTGGGGGTCGAAGGCAGCGGCCGGCCGGCGAGACCCGAAGCCGCGCGCTCGACGCGTAGGAGCGTAGGGCCGCGGTTCGTATTTCGAGATCGATCAGCGACCCTCGTTGCAGGCCGCGCGGCATTGGATACGAAGGATCTCGCACCGGTGCCCGTGCGCGGGGTTCGCCGTCTGCTCCGATTTGCATTTCGTCGATGCGTCCTCGCAATCCGCATTGCAGAGCGCGAGGCTCGTCGGGTCTAGAGGAGGCCCGTCCTTGCGGCGCGGCTTCGCGCGGTCCGGCCAAGGTGGCGGTGCGTTTTGAGCGACGACGCTCTCCCCGGTTGCTTCCGGGCGCGCGCTGGGCGGCTCCTGCTTGTTGGCCGCCTCGTTCGACGGGCTCGGCGAGGCGCACCCGAGCCCCATGACGACGAGAGGCGCAACGAAAGACCATTCCCGTTTCATCGGCTGCTCATAGCGTGCAGCCGCGCGGGCGGGCAGGCCCTCGTCGCGCCCAATCGTATCGGTGCCGCGTGTCGGCGTCGCGTGTCAGCAGGGCCCGCAGGTGCCCTCGCCACAGCATTGCTCTTTGCCGGTTCGCTTGCTCTGGCTCGCCGGCATCGCCTTGCCGTCCTTCGCCGGTTTCGGTGTCGTGCGCTTCGCCGGCAGCGGCTTGCATTCGCCACAGGTGCCTTCACCGCAACAGGCCTCGGTGCCCTTGCGAACGCTCTCCTTCGGCGAGCCGATTTTCGCCTTGTTCGCTGCCGGCAGAGGCTCGGTGCGCCCCATCGGCAGCGGTTTCACCTCGGCGCTCGCGACGGCGGTGGCTGCGGCCGTTTCCGTCGGCGCCGCGGTGGCCTCCGCCGTCGGTTCGGGAGGCGGCATGTCGGACGTCGCGGCGGTTGCGGGAGCGGAGGTTTCCTCCGTGGTTTGCGCCTCGGTTTGCCCACCCGAGCAACCGAGCAAACCAATGAGCAGCGTTGCGGAGATGGTCTTCGAATCGAGCATGGTTTTGGTCCCTCCTCGAGCAGCCTCGTACCGCGGCGGCCTCGATGCTGGCGGGGAGGCTACGCGCCGAATCCGGTTCCCCACAATGCTCCTCGCGCTTGGCCCGGCGACCAGGTTCGACGCATGATGGCACCGTGACCAAAGAGCGACCATTTCGCCTCAGAGGCGCGGCGCTCGCGATCACGCTTCTTTGCGGTTGTGCCCCGTCGGGCAGTGGCGGAGCGGAAGCCGCGCCGGGCGAAAGCGCCGTCGTTCTGATGAGCGCCGCGCCCGCTGCAGTTTTCTCCAACGACGCTATTGCTCGAGCGCCGATGACGACGGTGTCGGCTGTTGCGACGGGCGCTTCCCGCGGCGATCCCGGGACGGCGTGCCCGACCGACATGCGCCTCGTCTCGGGCAATCATTGCCTCTCGCCCGAGCAACTCTGCCTCGCGTGGAACGAAGTGAACGTGAGCGGCAAGGTCGAGCGCAATCAATGCAAACGCTACCGCGAGCCCTCCCGCTGCATCGAGGAGCGACGCCAGCCGATGCGGTTTTGCATGGATACCTTCGAGTGGCCGAACCAAAAAGGCATCGTCCCCCGCAACCTCACGAGCTGGCAGGAGGCGAAGGACGCGTGCGAAGGGATCGGCAAACGCCTCTGCACCGACGACGAATTCACCTTCGCGTGTGAAGGCGAGGCTATGCGCCCCCACGTCACCGGCTTCGAGCGCGACGGCACCAAGTGCTCTTACGATCTGCCCTACAAACCGCGCACGTTCAACTTCGAGAAACACGACGCCTGCCTCGCCGATCCCGCCTGCAAAGAGGCGCTCGCCGCCATCGATCAGAGGCTCCCTGCCGGGTCGATGCCGGACTGCGTGTCCGACCACGGCGTCTACGACCTCAATGGCAACGTCAACGAGTGGGTCGCGTTGCCCAATAAAGGATTCTCCAAGCGAGCCGGGCTCAAAGGCGGATGGTGGGGCCCGGTGCGCGACCGCTGCCGACCCATTACCACCTTCCACGGTGAGAGCGACTACGGCTACGAAGTCGGCTTTCGCTGCTGCAAAGACGCAAATCCCTGATTTTCAGGAATCGCTACCGCCCGAACGGGCGGTCGTACTACGAACGTCTCGTGCACGCGTTTTTTGCGACGGCGGCGAAGGGCACCGAAGGCGCGGTCCGGGACGAGCTTCGGATGCTGCGCTTCCGCAAGGTCCGCGCGGATCGAGGCGGCGTCCATTTCGAGGGCAACATCGAAGACGGCTACCGCGCATGCCTCGAGCTGCGGACGCCCATGCGCGTCCTCCTCGAGATGGCGCGGTTCGAGGCCGAGGACGAAGCGTCGCTCTACGACGGCGTCCGCGCCGTCGAGTGGGAGGAGCACGCCTCCCCGAAGACGGAGCTCGCCGTCCGCGCGAGCGCGCGATCGAGCAACCTCACCCATACCCAATACATCGCGCAGAAGACCAAAGACGCAATCGTCGATCGCCTTCGCGAACGCTTCGGCCAAAGGCCCGACGTCGATCTCGCCGATCCCGACATCCTCGTCTCGGTACACCTCGCAAAGAACCTCGCAACCATCTACCTCGACCTCGCCGGTTCGCCGCTGTTCATGCGCGGGTACCGAACCGAACACCACGGCGCGCCCCTCAAAGAGACCCTCGCCGCGTCGATGCTCTACCTCGTCGGGTGGCCGCGCGACCGCACCGATTTCGTCGATCCCATGTGCGGCTCCGGCACCATTGCGATCGAAGCCGCGCTCCTCGCCGACGCGAGAGCGCCCGGCTCGCTGACGCAACATCCATTCGGATTCGAGCGCTGGGCCAGCTATTCGGACGAGCGCCGCGCTGCCTATCAGCGGCTGCGACAGCTCGCGGAAGAGCGATACCAACAGGCCAAACAATCCCCCCGCCCGTCCATTGTCGGCTTCGACATCGATTCAGGCGCCGTCGAGGTCGCGCGCGCCAATGCAAAACGAGCCGGCGTCCACATTCGGTTCGATCGGCGCGACGTCCGCGACCTCGTGCTCTATGAGCCCGCGACCATCGTCACCAATCCCCCGTACGGCGAACGCATGACCATGAGCCCCGAGGATTGGCGAAAAGCGGTGAAGGCTCTCATGGCCGTCCCCGATGCGAGGATTGGATTGTTGCTCGGTCACCCCGACATGCTCGATGCCATTCGCGCGCGGCCTGAAAAGGTCATTACGCTGATGAATGGGGATATCGAATGTGGGTTTGCGATGTTCGATCGGCGTGGGAGGTGAGGCGCGGCGGGCGCGAGTCCCGGCCTCGCGACCGTTCATGCGGCGCGCCGCACGTGCTTCCGGCGCGGCGGCGCACGTGCTTCCGGCGCGGCGCACGTGCATGCGGCGCAAGGAGCATTGGGTTCCGTTACGCCAAAAAGCGTGAGGTAAACGGCTTGTTTGCCATGCGTTCCTTGGCGGCCGGCGGACCGAAGTTGGCTGGCTCGAACCGAGACTCCCAGGATCGGTCCGCACTTTGGCCTGCAGCAGGCGGCGCGCGGACATAAGTGGTCGGTCTGGCCGGTTTGGCCGTGCGCGCGTGACACAACTCGGTAGTTTAACGGTCTTGCGCGGACCGAAGTGGGGGTGGTGAATCCGACACCCTCGGGATCGGTCCGCCGGCGTCGTCGCCGCGCCGCCGCGGCGGGATCGCGCGCTCCCTTTTCTTAGGCAACTGGCGGCCGTTCGGCACGACATAGAGGGCATGGCTCCGACTCTGGCTCATGGTCCCCCGCCGACGGGGGTGGCCCTCGGCCATCACATCGTATGTGCGCTCACCGACCGAAGAGTGATTGCGCCGACCGTCGAAACACGCCGCCTGGCGGCTCGGGCAATTCACCATGTGGCGCGTGGCCGTCGACTGCTCGCTTTCGGGCTGGCGGACACGCATGCGCATCTCGTCCTGGCCGGCGACCGCCGGGAGGCGGGCCGCTTTGCTCACGACGTGGAGGTCTCGCTCCGGATGCGATTGTCATTGCCCGTGTCTTTCGAGCCCGCGCGCATCGGCCCAATTGTCGACCAGCGTCATTTGACCAATGTGGTGCGCTACGCCCTCCGGCAGCGGCCCCATCACGGTCTCGACGACGACCCGTTCTGCGATGCCAGTAATCTCTCGGACTTGCTCGGGATGCGTGTTTTGGGTGACGACGCGCACCTCCGCCAGCTCCTGCCGCGGCTCCGCGGTGCCGCGCTTTGGGAGCTGCTCGATTGGGCACGCGGCCCTGCGCCGGACGTCGACGAGCTCGCGTTGGCGACGCATCTCGCCGATGCGGCGGCAGCGAGTCTCGGTCTTCCTGATTTGAAGCGTCGAGCGGCCGATGTAGCACGGCTTGCTGCTGTGCACGTCGGGGTGCCACGACTCGGCGTCAGGCGCGTCGCCGACCTCCTCGGAGTGGATGAGCGATCGGTGCGCCGCCTCCGAGATCGTGCACCAAACGATTCGATTGTGCGCGCAGTTGCCAGGCAGATTCGCGCGAGGGTGTGGTTCGCAGCATGCCCGGTGCACTCGTCCGATGAAGCGCTCGTCGCGTTTGAAGACGCGACTCCAACGGACCCATTCGGCTGGCCTGCAGCGGCCGCCGAAGCGAGCCACACGGACCGAAGTCGGCGGACTCACCCCGAGCCCCCCGGGTTCGGTCCGGGGGCGGGGGCCGGGCCGGATGTAAGTGGCAAGTCTGGCGGGGCCCGCGCGCGATAACTCAATGGTCTGGCGCCCTTCGCCGGACCGAAGTCGGCGTGCTCAAATCGAGCCCTCAGGGTTCGGTCCGCTTGGCGGCGCGACATCGCGCCGCCGGCGACGTAAGTGGCAGGTCGGGGTGTAAGCACCTGCCATAACTCGCGGGTCTGACGCCCTTCGCCGGACCGAAGTGGGGGTGCTCAAATCGAGCCCTCAGGGTTCGGTCCGCCAGCCGTCGCCACCTCGCGCCACTCGGGACGTAAGTGGCAAGTCTGGGGGCGAGCGCGTGCCATAACTCGGTGGTCTGGCGGGATTGAGCGGACCGAACTGGGGGTACTCAATCCGAGCCTCCCGGCTTCGGTCCGCCGCGCCGCTCGGCCCGCCGCCGCCCCGCCCCGCCG
>JABFXY010000011.1 GCA_013361525.1 Polyangiaceae bacterium
GTCGCCCTCGAAGAGCAGATGCGCTTCGCGATCCGCGAGGGCGGCAAGACCGTCGGCGCGGGCATCGTCACCAAGATCGTCGAGTAAGGAATTCCACAATGGCCGACGGAACCAAGATCCGAATTCGCCTCAAGGCGTTCGACAGCCAGCTTCTCGACAAGTCGACGACGGACATCGTCGAAACGGCGAAGCGCACCGGTGCACGCGTGGCGGGTCCCATCCCGCTGCCCACCGACGTGCGTCGCTACACCGTCCTGCGTGGTCCCCACGTGGACAAGAAGTCGCGCGAGCAGTTCGAGGTGCGTACGCACAAGCGCCTGCTCGACATCATCGATCCCACCCAGCAGACCCTCGACGCCCTGATGAAGCTGGATCTTTCGGCTGGCGTCGACGTCGAGATCAAGAGCTAGGGAGAGACGCCATGCAGGTCACCATTTACAACCTGAAGCGCGAAGAGGTCGGCAAGCTCGAGCTTTCCGACGAAGTCTTCGGCTCGGAAGTCAAAGAGCACCTCTTCTACGAAGTGGTCAAAGCGCAGCTCGCGTCCCGTCGCGCCGGCACCAAGGCGACGAAAGAGCGCAGCGCCGTTCGTGGCTCCTCGAAGAAGCTCTACAAGCAAAAGGGCACCGGTCGCGCTCGCCAGGGCTCGATCCGCGCTCCCCACCACGCGGGCGGCGGTATGGCGCACGCGCTCGAGCCGAAGGACTGGTCCTACCGTCCGCCGCGCAAGGTGCGCATCGCCGCGCTGAAGAGCGCGCTCTCCTTCTTCGCGAAGGAGAACCGCCTCATCGTCGTCGACTCGCTCGACCTTCCGGAGATCAAGACGAAGGCGCTCCTCGGCACGCTGGGCGCGCTCAAGGCCGACAAGAAGGCGCTCGTCGTCGACGACAAGGCGAACGACAAGCTCCAGAAGTCGATCCGCAACGTCCAAGCGCATCAGTTCCTGCCGCCCGAGGGCGTCAACGTCTACGACTTGCTCCGCCACGACCACCTCATCGTGTCGAAGGGCGCGGCGAAGGCGCTCGAGGCTCGCTGCCTCGGCTCTGCTGATAGCGGGGAGAAGTGACCATGCTGCGTACCAACGAAAACATCATCAAGCGTCCCATCTTCATGACGGACAAGGCGACGCGTCTGAGTGAAGGTGAGAACAAGGTGATCTTCGAGGTCTCGCGTACGGCCAACAAGATCGAGATCAAGAACGCGGTCCAGGCCCTCTTCAACGTGACGGTCACCGACGTGAACACGGCGCTCGTTCGCGGCAAGGACAAGCGGATGGGTCGCGGCTACGCGAAGCTGCGCAACTGGAAGAAGGCGATCGTCTCCCTGAAGAAGGGCGACGAGATCAAGTTCTTCGACGACAAGGCGGAGTAGTCAGATGGGTATCAAGACCTTCAAGCCGACCTCCCCGGGCAGGCGCTTCTATTCGGTCAGCGACTTCAAAGACATCACGAAGTCGACGCCGGAGAAGAAGCTCACCGACATCCAGACCTCGACCGGTGGGCGCAACAACCTCGGCCGCATCACGTCGCGCTTCCGCGGCGGCGGGCACAAGCAGCGCTACCGCATCATCGACTTCAAGCGGAACAAGATCGGCGTCCCCGCGAACGTCGCGGCGATCGAATACGATCCCAACCGCACCGCGCGCATCGCGCTGCTCCACTACGCCGACGGCGAGAAGCGCTACATCCTCGCGCCCGACGGCCTCACGGTGGGCCAGACGATCGTGGCGAGCCGCCATGCGGACATCAAGGTCGGCAACTCGCTGACGCTCCGCTACATCCCGCCGGGAACGACGATTCACAACGTCGAGCTCAAGAAGGGCAAGGGCGGTCAGCTCGTTCGCTCGGCCGGCTCTGCCGCGCAGCTCATGGCGAAGGACGGGGAGTGGGCGCAGGTCCGTCTCCCCAGCGGTGAAATCCGCAAGGTCCACGTCGAGTGCCGCGCGACCATCGGCCAGGTGTCGAACATCGAGCACGCGAACATCAGCCTCGGTAAGGCGGGTCGCACGCGTTGGTTGGGCTTCCGCCCGCACAACCGCGGCGTCACGATGAACCCGGTCGACCACCCGATGGGCGGTGGTGAAGGGCGCACCTCCGGTGGCCGTCACCCGTGCTCGCCGTGGGGTCAGCTGTCGAAGGGCCTCAAGACCCGTAACAACAAGCGTACCGATTCGATGATCGTGCGCCGTCGTAAGCAGAAGGGCTGATAGACATGCCGCGAAGCGTAAAGAAGGGCCCGTTCGTCGACGGCCACCTGATGGAGAAGATCCTGGCTGCCCAGGGTCAGACGCCGAAGAAGGTCATCAAGACCTGGTCGCGCCGCAGCACGATCGTCCCCGAGGCGGTCTCGCTCACGTTCGCCGTGCACAACGGCCGCAAGTTCGTCCCCGTCTTCGTGACGGAGAACATGGTCGGCCACAAGCTCGGCGAGTTCGCTCCGACGCGGACCTTCCACGGTCACTCGGGCGACAAGAAGGCCAAGGTCGCGGGCAAGAAGTGACGGCACGGAGGTAACTGGTAGGTCTCGACCGTTTCAACGGTAGGGCCGCCAGCTCCCTCCCCGGCCCGCTCCACGTCGTGGAGAGGGGAAATGTCGAGAGCCGGAGCGGTCCGAAGGACACCTCCGGCTTTCGTCATTCCATCGCGCGGCGGTAGAAGCGTGCTTCGCTCGCGCGACATTCGGTCATCCACCTCCACCAGGGAGCTCCCCATGCGGTATGCCCTCCTCGTTTACGAAACCGAAGCTTGCGTGAAGGGGCGCGACGACCCCGAGTATCAAGCCGCGTACACCGCGTACATCAAGGCGATCTACGGCTCGGGGGTCGCAGTCGGCGGGTCCGGGCTTCAAGATGCCGCGACGACGACGACGTTCCGGCTCGTCGGTGGTGAACGACACATTCAGGACGGCCCCTTCGCCGACACGAAGGAGCAGCTGGCCGGCTTCTTCCTGATTGATGTTCCCAACCTCGACAAGGCACTCGAGTGGGCCGCTCGTTGCCCATCCACGGCAAGAGGGGGAATCGTCGAGGTTCGCCCCGCGCTCGAACAGCCGCAGTGACGATGGACCCCGCCGAGCTGGCGGCACGCGCCTCGTACGGGCGGCTTCTGTCGATTCTGGCGGTCCGGACACACGATCTCGCGGGCGCGGAGGACGCGCTCGCAGAGGCATTTCTCGCAGCCGTGACGCAGTGGCCGAGTGAAGGGGTTCCGCGAAATCCAGAGGCCTGGCTGCTCACGGCCGCGCGACGAAAGCTCGTCGACGCCGCACGTCGGCGGCGCACACAGGACGAGAAGCACGTCCTTCTTCAAGTGAACGTCGGCGACGCCGCGGACGGCGACTTCTTCGGTGACGAGCGTTTGCGCTTGCTGTTCGTGTGCGCGCATCCCGCCATCGACGCCGCCGTGAGAACGCCGCTCATGTTGCAGACGGTGCTCGGACTGGACGCCGCTCGAATCGCGACCGCGCTGCGCGTGGCTCCGAAGACGATGGGCCAGCGGCTCTGGCGCGCAAAGACCAAGATCCGCGACGCACGTATCTCGTTCGACGTGCCCGCGGAGGAGCTCTCCGCGCGTTCTTTCGCGGTGCTCGAGGCGATCTATGCGGCGTACGGCAGCGGCTGGGAGGATGTTTCCGGCCGGGCCGCGGCTTCGCGCGGGCTCACCGAGGAAGCCATTTGGCTCGCACGACTCACGGTGCGCCTGTTGCCGGAAGAACCCGAGGCTCGCGGGCTGCTCGCGCTGATGCTGTATGCGGAGGCGCGTGCAGAAGCGCGGAGGGGCGAAGACGGTGCGTACATACCCCTCACCGAACAAGACCCGTCGCGCTGGGATCCACATCGCATCGCCGAAGCCGAGGCAATCCTCACGGAGGCGGCGCGGATGGGGCGCGTCGGGCCATTGCAACTCGAGGCCGCCATTCAATCGGCGCATCTCGATGCGCGGCGCTCGGGAGCCCGCGATGACCGTGCACTCTCGTTGCTGTACGAGGCACTCGTCCAAATGGCGCCGACCCTCGGGGTGCGCGTAGCGCATGCGGTCGCGGTGTCGAAAACGGAGGGCCCGGCGCGCGGGTTGGAGCGGCTCGATGCGATCGAGCCGTCGAGGTCCGATGACTACCAGCCCTATTGGTCGGCCCGCGCACACCTGCTCGAGCGGATCGGCCGACTCGACGACGCCCGCGACGCATATGACCGCGCGATCGGCCTGACGGAGGAGGACGGGGTACGTCGCTGGCTTCTGGCCAGAAAGCGCGCGCTCGGAGCTACGGCGGACGTGTCGGGCGCAAACCGCGACGGCATGTAGAAATCGGTCGGCCTCCGGCGACATGGGTATGGGCGCGCGTCGCGTCCACCGAGCATACGAGAAGCCATATCCGACTTCCGTGCTCCGGCATCGCAGGCACCTGGAGACCACCATGAAGCTTTACATGAACCCGTTGTCCCCGAACGTCCGGCGCGTCCGACTCACCGCGGCCGTGCTCGAGCTCCGGCTCGAGGAGAAACGGCTCGATTTCACCGAGGGCGAGCACAAGCACCCCGACTATCTGGCGCTCAATCCGAACGGCGCAGTGCCGACGTTGGTAGATGGTGACTTCGCGCTCACCGAGTCGCGCGCGATCATGCAGTACCTCGCTTCCAAGCGGCCCGAGTCGGGCCTGCTTCCGCGAGACGAACAGGCGCGCGCCGAGGTGACGCGGTGGCAGTTCTGGGACGCCGCGCATTTCTCGCCGCCGCTCGGCACGCTCGTATTCGAAAAAGTCATCAAGGCCATGATGGGCATGGGCGAGCCCGATCAGCGGAAGATCGAGGAGGCCATCACGAGCTTCCGCCGTTTCGCCGCCGTGCTCGACGAGCGACTCGACGGCAAGCAATACATCGTGGGCGAATCTCTCACGATCGCCGATTTGACGATCGCCTCTTCACTCATGTACGCGAACCGAACGGGCGCGCCGCTCCTCGAGTTCCGCAACATCCAATCCTGGTTTTCGCGCCTGAGCGACACGGATGCCTGGAAGATGACCGACCCGCAGTAGAGCCGTGTTGGGCTCCGCACGCCCGGGCGGGGCGCCCGCGCCGATCGCATACCGAACCGGGGCCGCTTCTCCAATGAGGCGGGCGATGTGAGAATTTGATGGTGCAGCGGGTTGCTCATCGGGCAATCTGCAGGGTTGAACCATGAGACTTCTAAGCCTGCTGGTAGCGGTGGTCAGTCTTACCCCTTGTTTCGGATGTGGTGACGACACCGGAACGGGGGCTTCCGGCGGCGCGGGCGGCACGCCCTCCACAGGCGGCGCGGGCGCGAACGGCGGCGGCCCCGAGGGCGGAGGCGCGCAGGGCGGAGGTGCAGAAGGCGGCGGCGGTGGCGCCGAGGTCTTCCCGTGCACGCCGACGGACCAATGCATGGCCGGCAAAGAGTGCATCAACGTCGCCGACAACTCGGGCGCGCAGGACAGCTTTTTGATGCGCATGAGCTGGGTGGAAATCGAGAACCCGAGCACCTTCAACGAAGGGCTCTTTCCCCAGCTGTTTCAGGGGAGCTTCTTGCCCTCCCTTCCGACCTGCAACCTGCTGGGCTCGGGTACCTTCAACTGGCTCCTGCGTTTCGCGCTCGAGACACCAGCCATCGTGACGGGTGGAGCGCCGCAGCCCGCAAACGGCATCAACTACGTATTCACTCAGGCCACGATCGACAACTTTCCAGTTGTGCCGGCCGAGCTCCCGGCGGTCTTCGACACCGCGACGGGATCGTTCGATACCTTGGCAGGCGAGGTCCTGCTGCCGCTCTACCTCGACGCGCAGGGCAGCTCCGCGCTCCTCCTTCCGCTCCGCGAGCTGCGTTTCGAAGGCACGTATTCGCCCGATCAAAACTGTATCGGCCACTACAACGCAGAAGGCCTGAGCCCCGACGACGAATGCAAGCCGACCGCAACGACGCCCGCATTCGTCACAGGCGCGTCGTTCGACTCCTATATAACGCTCGAGGACGCGGATCAGATCATCGTCGCGCAGCTCCAGCAATCGCTCTGCGTGCTCATCTCAGGCGACGCGACGGCGTACGGTGACGGCGGTAACCCGGCAAAGTGCAGGCGCACAGACGGGGTCATCGACTACGAAGGCGACTGGTGCTCCGCGACGAACGAGCCGGCCGACGGCACCACGTGCAGCGACGCCGTGCGCTTCAATGGAAGGTTCGCGGCCAGCGCGGTGGAGTGAGCTAGGTTCGATCATGAGACATCAAAGCCTGCTCGTAGCGGTCGTTGGTCTAACCGTGAGTCTCGGATGCGGGGACGACAGTGGACCCGGAGCGTCCGGCGGCGCGGGCGGAATGCCTCCAATCGCTGGAGCAGGCGGGACCGATCACGCTGGCGGAGGAATGGGTGGTGGCGGCGGAGCAGGTGGATCCGGTCCGGCGCTAACGTGTACACCGGGTGACGAATGCACGGCCGGCAGGACGTGTCTGAACACCGATGAAAGCGGGATCGACGGTGTCCTCTTTCGGATCAGCTGGCTCGACATCGAAAAGCCTACTGTCTTGAAGGAAGGTCCGCTCGGTGCCCTGATATCGAGCAGTGTGTTGCCCCACTTGCCCGCTTGCGGACTGTTCGGCAGCGGGACCTTCAACTGGCTGCTGAGCCTCGGCTTCAAGGGCGGGACCGCGGTGACCCTCGGTGCCCTGCCGTCCGCGAACGGTGTCGACTAC
>JABFXY010000179.1 GCA_013361525.1 Polyangiaceae bacterium
ACCGCGGAGATCCTCGGCCGCGAAGACACCTCCGCGCTGGACATCCCCGTCGCGGCGTTCGCCAGCGTTTAGCCCCGAGTAGCGTCCGAAAGGCGAGAGAGGGGTCGCCAAGGGCGCCAAGGGAAGAAAGAGGAAGAAGAGAGCAGAGGGTCATAAGCCCTCTGCTCTTTTGCGTTTTCTATCTTCGAGCGCGTTCGGGGTCCGCGCGCCACAAGAGCGTAGGCAAAAGCGCAGTCACCACGTGCACAGGAAATCCGCCGCGGTGCGCGAGTACGACCGAATGAGGAGATTGCCGTGCACGCCCGCGTGGCGCAGCACCCCCTCGAATACGCCGACGTTGTGCGAGTCGAGGAAGTTGTGAATGTCGCTCAGGCGAACCACGGCGCTTCGCTCGTCGGCGCGCTCGACGACCAGCGAGCTCGGGCGCATGTGCATCGAGTAGGACGTCGCCATGGCGCGCAACATGTCGATCGGCCCTTCGGCCGAGCCGAGGACGACACGGCCGACCGTCGACTGCATGAGGACGTGTGGTGCGCCCCGGCCGATCTTGCGCAGGGCTGCGCGGAGCGATAGCTCGGGCATCGCCGTGCGCGCCACCTCGACGAGGACGGCGCAATGCTCGCGCAGAGGGTACGGCTGAAACGCCACGTAGCGGTCGCGTGTCGACACCAGCTTGACGCCCTTGTCCCGCGCCATCTTCGCGACGGCGTCGAGGAACATGCCCGTCATCGTCGCGTCTTCGGGTACGGCCCGGACGAGCGCGTCGCCGTCGAGCGGGCTGCTCCAGGGCGCCTCTTTCCACAAGCCCGGGTTCGTCGACATCGGCGCGATCCAAGCAGTCTAGTACTTCCGGCCGCAAATTCGTGCCTGGATCTGCTTCGGCCCCCGCGCAAGCGCGGCGGAGTGCGGGCCGAAGCAGATCCAGGCACGAGGCGATACGTCCGGCCGGCGGACTCGTTGCTCCTGGGTACAGCCGGATCCGGAAGGGACTTCCGGCCGGCTGTACTACCCCTTTCGTCGGCACCGACCCAAGGCCGACCGGCCCGCCGACGTCCATCGCCGCAAAACGAGGGACCCATGACGCACGCCAAGTTGCGGTGCCGTCGGCTCCGTGTGCTCGCCGCGCTCGCGACGTTTGTCGCGGCGGCGTGCCCGGTGGACGGCGCGTTCGCACAAGAGTGTATCGCCTCGAAGACCGCCCAAGCGGTCCTCGAATGCCCAGAAACCCCGGCCCAGGGTGGACGCGACAAGCCGCGTATCGCGCCCACGACTGGAAAACCCAATACGGTAAAGGAGAGAAAACCCCCGAAGCCCGAGGCCCCGACGGATATCGCGATTCGCGACGGTCGTGCGCTCACGACGAAGTCCGTCCAGCTCCTCGTGGCGGAGATCCAGACGCTGGAGACGCTGTTTTCCGAAACCAAGAAGAACGATCCGGATCGGCCGAAGCTCGCGCGGCGCCTCGCCGAGTCCTACGTCGAGCTGGAGTCGGCGGCGGGCAGGACGAAAATCCAAGCCCAAATTCGCGCAGAAGACGCAAAAAAGAAGAAGAAGGACGACGAGGCGAAGAAGGAGCGCGACGCCGCGGCGAAAGCCGACGGGGTGAACGCCGCCGCTCGCAAGAGCGCCATCAAATACTACTCACTCCTGCGCAGCGAATATCCGAAATGGTGCCTCGCCCCGAACGCCAAAAACCCGGCTTCGAGCACCGGGTGCGGTGACGAAGTTCTCTACTATTTGGCCTTCGAGCACGAGGCCGCAAAACAGCCCGAGGAGGCCCGGAAGGTCTATTTCGACCTGATCGAGAATCACAAGACTTCGAAATATCGGCCACAGGCCTATTTGGCCTTCGGCGAGCTGTTCTTCAGCGAGGCGCAGAGCGACCCGGCGAAATGGGAGCCCGCGAAGGCGGCCTATGAAGAGGCGGCGAAGACTCCCCCACCCGGGAATCGTGCCTACGCGTATGCCGTCTACAAGCTCGGCTACGTGCACTGGAACCTCGGCGAGCACGAAGAGGCCGTGGACGCGTTCAAAAAGGTGATCGAGCACGCCGGCAGCTATCCGAAAGAAGCGGGCGCCGCCGGCCTCGCGAACGCGGCACGCCGAGATCTCGTCCCCGTTTATGCCGTTTGGGGCGAGCCGAAGAAGGCGTTTACCTTCTTCCGGCCGCTATCGGGCGATACAGGTTCGGAGAACGAGAAGACCTACGTTCTGTTGGACAGCCTGGGGCAGGCTTATCTCGACACCGGGCACTACGACGAGGCGATCGCTCTCTACGGTGACCTGATGGGCCGCGACAAAGGCGACCGCTGGTGCTCGTATCATGCGCACATCGTCGACGGTGTCTTCGGGCGAAAGTCGAGCGACAAGGATGCAGTCGTCAAGGCGCTGAATCGGCAGTTCGAAGTCGAAAAGGAGTTTGCCGCAGGAAAGGCCCCGAACGCGGCCAAGACCAAATGCGCCAACCTGACGGCGGCCGTCGCGACGGAGACCGCGATGGCGTGGCACATCGAGGCGCAAGGGACGGGGAACGTTCGCGGCACGGGCGACGAAAAGACGATGAAGCTGGCCGCCGCGCTCTACCAGCGTGTCGTCGACCGCTTCGACGCCGAGGCTTTCGCGTCCTTCACGTTCCCGCGCATCCTCAAAGACGATTGGCCGACGCTCGGAAAGATTCGTTTCTTGATGGCCGATCTCCTCTTCTTCCAAAAAGATTGGGAGAAGTGCGGGCCGGCGTTCGACGCCGTGGTCGACGCAGATCCGAAGGGCCCGACGGCGGCCGACGCGGCGTTCGCGTCCGCGGCTTGTTATCAAAACCTCTATGCGTCACGCCACAAGGACAAGTCCGACCAGCGGGCGCTCGGCACCACATCCGGCACGCCCCAGTCGCTCGCGCAGAAGCTGGCGCCGAAGGACTTCGTGCCGGAGCAAAACGGCATGCTCAAGGCCTTCCGACGCTTCGTCTGCACGGCCAAACCTGCCGCGAACGACACCGCGGGGATCGACCGGCTCGTGAGCGTGAAATACGCGCGCGGCTATACCTACTTCGAGGCGCATCATTGGGAAGAGGCGGCCACCGTCTTCCGATCCATCGCGCTCGAGCACCCCGATCACGAGCTCGGCGTTCAGGCCGCGCACCGCTACCTCGAGGCGCTGAACGTCCTCGGCACCCATTTCCCCAACGACGCCAACGGTGGCGGCGTGGCGTGCTTCAAGCGCCTGGGCGACGACGTGCCAGCGCTCGCCGAGCTGTATTGCGGCGAGAAGAAGCGCGCCGAAGACCAGGATTGCACCGTCCTGCGCCGGGTCCAACGAGACTCGCAATGGTCCGTGGCGGACGCATTGGTTCGCGAGGCCGACAAGAACCCCGGCACCGCCGATTCGCTCGAGAAGTACCGAACGGCCGCCAATACCTATGTCGGCCTCTGGGAGAAATTCGGCAAGGCCGCTTGCGAGGCGAACGACAAACAGGGGTGCGCCCGCAACGACGAGATCCTCTACGACGCGTCCCGTGCGTTCCAGGCCGCGCGCCTACTCGCGAAGAGCATCGCCATCAAGAAGGTGCTCATCAATCCGAAGTACAACCTCCACGAGACGCCGAGCGCGAAAAAAGCCGTCTACGAGATCGGCGCCAACTACCAAGCAATTGCCGTCTACGACGAGGCCGCGGCCTTCTACGAGCGATTCGCGGCGGAGAGCTCGAAAGACGAAAAGGCTCCGCAGGCATTGTCGGATGCCGTCGTCATGCGGCTGGGGCTCGGCCAGAAAGACGTTGCGCTCAAGGACGCCGAGCTCTTCGCGCGGGTGTTCACGGGGCGTGGAGCGCAGGCGGCGCAGGTCGCTTATGCCATCGGTGCCTATCACGCAGACAAGGGCGATTGGGCTGCTGCGCGCAAGCAGCTCGAGCGCGATATGTCCTCCATCGACAAGAACGCGACCCTCGACGTGAAGATTCAGGCGCACGCCGCGCTCGGTCGAGCCCACGACAAGCTCGGCTCGAGCGCACGCGCCAAACAAGAATACGAGCGCGTGCGCGCCAGCTGGAAAGACCCGACCGCCGCCGTCGAAAGCATCAAGAAGGTGGCCGGTGACAGTCCCAATGCCGAGAGGCGGCTCGGCAAGACGCTCGAGGCCGTCGGCGAAGCGCTCTTCTTCGCTGCGGAGCAGAAGCGCGATGTCACGGACCGGATCGTGTTCCCCGAATACAAGGGCTCGGGTGAGCGCAAAGAGGTCGAGCAGTTCATCGCGACGAAGGTCGCAGATTGGCAAAAGAAGAAGCGGGCAGCCATCGAAGATGCCGATCGCTCCTATCAAGAGGTCCTGAAGCTCACGCCCGAAGCGCCGCCTCGGTGGGTCATCGCCGCCGGCTCGCGCGTCGGTCAGATGAAGGGCAAATTCGTGGCGCAGTTCCGCGCGGCCCCGATTCCGAAAGAGTGGAAGCAGAACGGGCCGAGCCCGTACGGCGACCTGCTCTGGGAAGAGATTCGCGGCGCGTATCTCGCCGAGCTCGACCGCGTGAGCGAGCCCGACAAGCTCGCGGCCAAGGCGGCATACCAAGACTGCCTCGATCGGTCCGTCAAATTCCAATACTTCGACGAGCACTCGCGTACGTGCGAGGCGTGGCTGTCGAGGACCTATCCGGCCGAGTATCACTTCGTCGACGAGTTCCGCACGGCGCCCAATCGCGTCGGCGGCGGGCTCCAAGAGCGCGCGATTGCGGTACAGCCGGACGGCTCTCCGGTCGTGGCGCAGGTCGTGCCCGGCCCGCGAGGGGACTCCTGATTTAGGGGCTGTCCCAAGTTTCGGCTCGTCGTTCTGCCCGGCCCGCGCTGACGCGCGCACGTGAAGGCCGGGCCGAACGCCGAGCGGAACGCCGAAGTCTGGACAGCCCCTTCATTGTCCCTTGGCCGCCCTTCGGGCGGACTAGAGTCGTCGTCCCGTCTTTTCGTCGAAATGGTGCGCGCGCGCCGGGTCGAACCGCAAGGAGACCCGGTCGCCGCGCTTTTGTGCGAAGCGCGGCGGCGCTCGACCGACCAGTGTTTCGTCCCCGACGGCGCACGTCACCCACGTTTCCGAGCCGACGGGCTCGACCACGGTGACGACGGCTTCGACCGCGCCATTCGATGCTTCGCTTTCGACCGCGACATCCTCCGGCCGCAGCCCGACGATGACGCCCGACCCGGCCGAAATGCCGAGTGCGCCGGGACGAACGAAGCGGATCGACGGCGAGCCCAGGAATGCCGCGACGAACTTCGTCACCGGTCGCTCATAGACGTCCATCGGCGGCCCCTGTTGCTCGATCGATCCCGCATTGAGCACGATGATGCGGTCCGACAGCGTCATCGCCTCGGCTTGGTCGTGGGTGACATAGACGAAGGTTGCGCCGAGGTCTTCGTGGAGGCGCTTGATCTCGGCGCGCATCTCGTGTCGGAGCGCGGCGTCGAGGTTCGACAGAGGCTCGTCGAACAGGCAAATAGACGGCTTTCGCACCAATGCGCGGGCGAGCGCGACGCGCTGGCGCTGTCCACCCGAGAGCTCCGCGGGGCGACGGCGCAAGAGCGGCGCGAGACCGAGGCGCTCCGCCGTCTCGCGCACGCGGCGGTCGATCTCGTCTTTGGCCGTGCGTCCGATGCGAAGCGGAAATGCGATGTTTTCGTAGACGTCGAGGTGCGGGTAGAGCGCATAGCTCTGAAAGACCATCGCGAGCCCGCGCGCTTGCGGCGGCTGATCGTCGACGACGGTGCCGTCGATCTTGACGTGTCCCGCGGTCGGCTGCTCGAACCCGGCAATCAGCGAAAGAAGCGTCGACTTGCCACACCCCGAAGGGCCGACGATCGTGACGAGCTCGCCGCGTTCGATCGAGAGATCGATCCCGGAGAGGACGCGCACCCCGCCTCGATAGACCTTTTCGACGCTTTCGAATTCGATCGCCGCCATCGTTCAACCTTTGATTGCGCCGGCCGTGAGCCCGCGCACGATTCGGCGTTGGAAGAGAAGGGTGATCGCCACCAGCGGCAAGGTCGCCACCGTGCTTGCGGCCGCGATTTCACCCCAAGGCTCGCGATGCTCCGCCGCGAACAACGCAATCGCCGCGGGGACGGTCCTCGCCTCGGGGGCCGACGTGAACGTCAAGGCGAACAAAAGCTCGTTCCAGGCGAAGATGAAGACCAAAATTGCGCTGGTGGCGATCCCCGGGGCGGCGACCGGCAAGACGACGCGACGAAATGCTCCGAACGGGGAGCAGCCGTCGATGCGCGCGGCTCGATAGAGGTCGTCGGGGATCTCTCGAAAAAAGCTGGTCAAGATCCACAACGCGAGGGGCAACGCAAACGTCGTATACGGAACGACGAGCCCTTGGACGGTATCGCGCCAACCCAAGGCGCGAATGACCAGGAAGAGCGGGCTCGCAATGGCGATCGGCGGAAACATCGATACGCCGAGGGAGAGCGCCAAGAGCGCGCGTCTGCCACGCAGCTCCATCTTGGCGAGAACGAATGCGGCGGATGCAGCGAGCGCGACCGCGGCGACCGTCGTCAGCGATGCCACGACGAAGCTTCGCAGAAGGACGCGCGCGAACGGGCGTGTCTCGAAGACCGCCGTGTATTGGTCGAAGCTGTATTCACCCGGGGCCCCGAACGGAGCACCGCCGGGGCGCAGCGACGCAAACGCGAGCGACAGGAATGGTCCGAGGCAAAAGACGACCATCAAGACGGCGCCTCCTGCAAGGCCCGCGCGCTTCATCGCAGCGCCTGCCTTCCGAACGCGGTCAGCATCACCGCCGCGAGCAGGGCAAGCGCGATGAAGGTGGCGACGGCCAGGGTGCTTCCGTACCCGAAGTCACCGGAGCGCATGAGCGTCTTGTACGCATAAATGGATAGTGTCTCGGTCGTATTGGCGGGTCCGCCTTCGGTCAGGACGTACACGGCGTCGAAGACTCGAAATGCATCGAGCGAGCGGAGCAGGGCGGTGACGACGAGCGTCGACCGCAGGTTGGGCAAAGTGATCTTGGTGAACGTGGTGAAGCCGCGCGCCCCGTCGATCGCGGCTGCACGATACAGATCCTCGGGGATCGTCGAGAGCCCTGCATAAAGGAGCAAGGCGACGAAGGGCGTCGACTTCCAAACATCGACGACGATGGCCGCGTGCATTGCCCACCCGGGCATTCCGAGGAGATCGACGTCCTGCAACGGGAGAGCGCGCGCGACGAGGCCGACGTCGGCGTCGTAGAGCCATTGCCATGTCTTTGCCGCAACCACCGTCGGAATGGCCCAAGGCACGAGCACCATGGCGGTGAGGAGCCCGCGCGCGCGGATCGCGCGGTGCAGGATGTACGCGAAGGCGAGGCCGAGCGTCAGCTCGAGCGCGACGGCGACGACCGTGAAATAGAGCGTGTGCCCCGCCGCGGCCCAAAAGCGGTCGTCGTGGATCAGCGCATTGTAGTTGTCCGCGCCGATGAACCGCCGCTCGCGAAAGATGAGGATGGCGCGCTGCAGGCTCAGCCAAACCGCCGCCAAAATGGGATAGAGCGCGACGACGGCGAGGACGACGATCGCGGGGGTCACCATCGCACGTGCGTGGAGCCTGTCGCTCGGTTGCCAGCGCGGGCGAGCCATTATCGCGCCCCCATTCCCATGATGCGGTCGCTCGCGCGTTGCGCGCGCTGGAGCGCCTCTTCCGGCGTGCGAATACCCGATACCGCCGCGCTGAGCTCACTCTGGAGCGTGTCGGCGAGCAATGCATAATAGGGCGTCACCGGCCGCGGCCGAGCCCCGGTGATCGCCTCCTCGACGGCGGCGACGTGCGGAGCGCGCGAGCGAAGCTCGTCGCTCGCGTAGGCCGCGCGCCTGGGCGGGTTTCGGCCGTAGAGGACGGCCATCGAAATATTCGACTCGAGAGACGTCAAATGCTCCACGAGGGCGACTGCGCCGTCGAAACGCGCCGGCGTCACCGCGGCGTTCACGGCCAGCTGATAGCCCCCCAGCGTGCCATGCCCCGGTGTCCCGTCGCGCGTCGGCAGCGAGCTCACCGCTACCTTTCCGCGAATGGGTGAGTCGTCTCGCGCAGCCTCGACGAGGGCGTAGGGCCAATTGCGCATGAACGCCGCTCGACCGGCCTGAAACGGCCGGCGGGATTCTTCCTCCGCCATGGCCGTCACCGATCGCGGAGAAACACCGCGCTCGATGAACGACCGCATCGTTCGCAGGGCATCGCGCGCCTCCGGGACGTCGAGCTGGAGGCGCCCGTTCTCGAATGCGGCGCCGCCATGGCCCCAGATGACCTCGAACACATTGCAGACAAGACCTTCGTATTGGCGTCCCTGCCAGACATAGCCGTATTCGACGGCACCCCGCTCTTTGACGGCGAGCGCTTCGCGCGCGAGATCGTCGTACGTGCGCGGCGCATCGGGGACGAGATCGGTCCGCCGATAGAGGAGACCGACGTCTGCATACCAAGGGACGGCGAAGGTTCGGTCGTCGACGATGACGCCGTTCGCCGCCCCCTCGACGAAGTCGCCTCGAATCGTCGCGCTGGGAAACACCTCCGACAAATCGCGAATCCATCCTGCGCGCGCGAACTCGGGGACCCAGACGACGTCGGCCACGAGCACGTCGAAGCTCGCGTCACCTCCCTCGAGCGAGGTGAGAAAATATTGATGAGCCGCATCCGACGAGCTCGGCAGCGCCTCCGTCACGACCGCATATCCCGTCTTCGCTTCGAATCGCGAAAGCATCGCGCGGAACGGTTCGGGGTCGCCCCAGAGCGGTTGATGTTTGAAGACGATGGTCCGGTCCGAATCGCTCCGCGACGGCCCCCCTCGTCCACATCCGAGGCTCGGCGCCGCGAGGGATGCGAAGAACGCAAACAAGCCGCGGCGTCGCATGGCTCCTGCCTCTCGAGCGGCGCCCGCGCCTGAGCGCTAGCTCGCTCGCTCCCGCCGGTTTTTGTCGAGGATGCCGACGATGATGAGGATGAACGCCACGAGCCGGAGCACGTAGACGTAATGGCGGGACTCGAGGCTGGTCTTGGCGATGCCGAGGCCGACGTAGTTCGCGCAAAAGAAGAAGAACGCGAGCGAGAAGAACAAGAACAGGCGATCGCGGCTCGTGAGGTAGAACCGCAGGAAGAACATGCCGACGGTTGCAAGGAGCGCTGCGAGGGCCCCATGTAGGAACTCGAGCATCAGCGTGACTCCCAGACGAGGCCGAAGACGATGATCGTCGTGGCGACGAGCGCTGTCGCGCTCCGCAGGAGGGCGAGGTCGATCGCCGTCGGCACCACGACGAGATCGACGAAGAGCAGCACGTTGTTGATGGCGTAGCCGGCGAAGGAGAGCCCGCTCCAGAAGAGGAGCCGCGAGCGGCTGTTGAGCCAACCCCGCAGAAGCAGCACGCAACAGGCGATGCTCGTGATCGCGCAGAGGATGTAGACCGCCTCAGCCATCTTTCCCCCTCTTCTTTCCGCCGAGCACGAAGGCGTCCGCGAAGGCGCGCGTCATCGAGTTGCTCAACCTGTCCATCGCCGCTGCAGACAGAAGCTTGAGCAGCTCGAACCGGCTCGTGTCGTACAAAGCGACGAGCTTGGCGACGTGCGCACGGGCGAGCGGATCTTTCCTCGTGAGCTGGAAGGCATCGTCCGCACCACCCACGATCAGATCGCACAGGCGCGTCTTGCGCAGCGTTTGGAACGCGCTCGCCACAGCGTCGAATGGAATCTTCAGCTCGATCTCGGCTTCCTCCTTGGTGAAGGTTTTGTCCGGGTTTCGTCCGAGCAAAAGCAACACCTCGAGCTCTTCGAGCGTCTCGACGTGCTCGTACAAGAACTTCCGGATGTCAGAGGGGATTTCGGTCATCGAGCCAATGCCCTCTGATTTCGACCCGACCTGGGCCCGGAGCGCAAGGTCGTTTGTGCACAAACGATTCGGCCGTGGCGAGGTGCCACACCTGGATCGTGCGTTTGCCGCTTCCTGCGACGGCGCGCGAGAAAAGAAACTACTCCGCGGCCGCCCTCAAACGATCGTCGCTCGCGAGCCCATAGCTCCGCTCGAGAAGCTGCGTCGCGGCCTCCGGGCTGAGGGGCTCCGAGATGAGGAAGCCCTGGATCTGATGGCAGCCGAGGCTGCGCAGCTCGACCAGCTGGTCATGTGTCTCCACCCCTTCGGCGACCGTCTCGAGGCCGAGGGCCTGCGCGAGCGTGATGATGAGATGGACGATCGCGCTGTCCTCGCGGCTCGTTCCGAGGCCCGTGACGAAGGCTCGATCGATCTTCAACACGTCCACCGGGAACCGTCGCAGGTACGACAGTGACGAATACCCGGTCCCGAAGTCGTCGATGGCGAGCTTCACGCCGAGCTTCTTCAAGCGCTCGAGCCGCTCCACCGCCTTGGCCGCGTTGGTCATGAGGACGCTCTCGGTGATCTCGAGCTCGAGGCACCAGGGCAGGACCGCGTTCGTCTCCAGGATCCGGCATACGTGGTCGGCGAAGTCCTCTTGGCCGCGCAGCTGCCTGCCAGAGAGGTTCACCGCCATCTTCAAGCCAGCGAGCCGCGGTGAACGAGCCTGCCAGGCGCGAAGCTGAGCGCCCGCCTTCTCGAGCATGGCGAGCCCGATCGGCACGATGAGGCCCGTCTCTTCGGCCAGCGGGACGAACTCCGCCGGGCCGATCTTGCCGAGACGTGCGCTGTCCCATCGGGCGAGCGCCTCGAAGCCGAGGATGCGCCCGTCGGACGCCGAGACCTTCGGCTGGTACGCGAGCGTGAGCTCGCCGGCGTCGAGCGCGCAGCGGAGCGCCTGCTCGAGCTCGTGACGCCGTACGGCTCGCTCACGCATCTTGTCGTCGAAGCGCTCGCAGCGGTTTCGTCCGCGCTCTTTCGCGCGGTACATCGCGAGATCGGCGTCCTTCATCACGGCTTCGGGGCGATCGTGATCCGGACGCACCGCGGCCACGCCCACGCTCGCCGTGACGAACACGTCACGTTCGCCGAGCGCGAACGGCTTCTGCATCGCGACGACGAGCCTCGCGCCGATCTCCCCGGCCTCGTCGCCGGAGGTTCGGAGCAGGGCAACGAGCTCGTCACCGCCGAAACGAAAGATCGTGGACGCGGGCGGCAACACCGGCACCAGCCGCTCGGCGACCGAGGTGATGAGGCGATCGCCGTAGTCGTGACCGAGGCTGTCGTTCACCACCTTGAACCCGTCGATGTCGATGAACAACACGCTCCACGAGGCGCCGGTTTTCACGCCTGCGAGGGCATCTGCGAGCATGTCGTGGAGCTTGCGCCGGTTGGGCAGGCCGGTCGCGCTGTCGTGGTGCGCCTCGTGCTCGAGCCTGTCTTCCGCGAGCTCGCGCTCCTCGACGAGCGAGGTCACGTCGACGTAGGTGCTCAGCACCCCGCCGACGTGCGGGTTGTTCACCAGGTTGGTGCCGCGCGCGACGACCCAGCGATAGCTGCCGTCCTTGTGCCGCATGCGGAACTGGCCGGTCGAGCTGGTGCCCGGGCTCGAGCGAATCTCATTCGAGATTTTCGTAATCTTCTCGTGATCGTCGAGGTGCACGACGTCGGCCCACGTGAGCTGCGCAGGTTCGTCGATGGGGTAGCCGAGGACCCGCGTCACCGAGGGGCTCACGTACGTGACGGTGGCGTCCCTGGCGGTTGTCCCTGGGCCGCTGATCGTAATGATCTCGTTGGTCTCGCGCGCGAGCGCTTCGAACAGCGCCGAGCTCTTCTCGGCATCCGCGAGCGCGATGTTCAACGTCATGCGCGTCGCGAACAGCATCGCGCTGATGATCAGATACATCACTAGATACCCCGTCTCGAGGTATGGCGAGCTCCAGCCGGCGCGCGCGCTCACCACGACGATCGGAGCGATGGCCATCGCGAGCACCGTGCGCGGCCCCGTGAGAAAGGTCGCGAGCGCGATCGGACAGAGGATGGCGACGGCGGGACGCCCCGTGACGAACGGCTCGGTGAGGAGCAGCGGTATCAGGACGCCGACGTACGCGACGAGCGCGTGGCGAGCGAACGCGACGCGCCGGTGAATCAGCGCGGCGAACGCGAGCGTCGGCAACACCGCGAGTACGAGCGTCCAAGTTGCTGGAAAGCCAGGCGGAGTCGGCTTGAGCAGCGAAGCGACGATCGCCCACACGTGACCAAAAACACCAATCCACGCGGCCCATTTCGCCGCGTGTTCCTGAGCCCGATGGAGCGCCGCGGGCTTCATGGTGGACCTCGAAGCGTATCGACATGGCGCACCGCCCAAAAGGTCCTTGTCGGGGGCATACGCGACGAGGTGAGACCTGACGGCGCCGTCAGTCGCGAGAAGCCTGAACGAGTGGCTCGTCGTCCACCCCGGCCGAAGCGCGAAACGACGAAGACCACGCGGCCCAGGAAAACGAGGACCTGTGGTAAGGTGTAGGCTTCGCGATGGCAGCTCCAGCCGCTGGTACACCGACCGCACGCGACCCGGCGCGTGATGTTCCGGTCGCGGTGGGCGACGTCATCGCCGAAAAGTATCGGATCGAACGCGTCGTCGGCGCAGGCGGGGTGGGGATCGTGTTCGCCGCCGAGCACCTCATCCTGCGCGATCGCGTCGCGATCAAGTTCCTCCAGCGGACGGCTGCGCAGTCGAACGAGAACGTCGCGCGGTTCGACCGCGAAGCCCGCGCGCTCGCGCGTGTGAAGAGCGAGCACGTCGCGCGCATCATGGACGTCGGGTCTCTTTCGACCGGCGAGCCGTACATGGTGATGGAGCTCCTCGACGGCGAGGACTTCGCGTCGCTGCTTCGAAAGCGCGGCAAGCTCCCCGTCGAAGAGGCGGTCGAATACGTCACGCAGGCGTGCGAGGCGGTGGCGCTCTCGCACGGCGTCGGCATCGTCCACCGCGATCTCAAGCCCGCGAACCTGTTCCTCACGCGCGCGCAGGACGGCTCGTCGGTGGTGAAGGTGCTCGACTTCGGCATCTCGAAGCTGACGAGTGTCGACGCGGGGCGCGATCAAGCGGTCACCCAGACGCTGAGCGTGATCGGATCTCCGCTCTACATGTCGCCCGAACAGATGGAGTCGCCGCGCGACGCCGACGAGCGGGCCGACGTGTGGTCGATGGGCGTGATCCTTTACGAGCTGTTGACGGGCAAACCGCCGTTCGAGGCGCCGACGATGCCGCTGTTGCTCGCGCGCATCTGCACCGCCGAGCCGACGCCGTTCGCTGCGCGCGACGTGTCGATCGATCCGAAGATCGAAGCCGCCGTCATGCGGTGCCTCGCGAAGGATCCAGCGAAGCGCTTTTCGTCGATCGCCACATTCGCGAAGGCGATTGCGCCTGCATCCCGTGACCGAGCGCAGCTCCTGGTCGCAGAGACGACCGCAGACGAGGGAGCGATCGCTTCGCCCGAGAGCTGCAGCATGCGCCGTCTCGCCTGGGACAGCTCGCCGCCGCCGCCCGCAACCGAGGCCGCGATCGTCGCGCCCCGGAAGCGCTCCCGGCGCAACGCTTCACTGGTCGCGATCGGCGCCGTCGTCGCCGTTGCAATGGCAGCCGTGACGCTGCGGTCCACGATTCACGCCGAGCCGACGCGCGCGAAGGAGTGGATCGATACCTTCGTGCTCGAGGCGCGGCTCTCACGCGAGGTTTCGCTGCGAGAGAAGCGCGAGCAAGACACGCGTGCCGGGGCCGAGACGTCCGCGATTGCTGCACCAAGCGCGCCGGGGCAAGCGCTCGTTCCCGAGCCGGTCGCCTCGGAACAGGTCGTCTCCGCGGAGGTTCCCGCGTCATCGGAGCCGTCAGCGAAGCCTGCGAGCCGATCGCGCCCACGTGCCAAACAGGCTGCCGAGCCGGCACGCACGGCGAAGGCCCAACCGTTGCCGACGCCTCCGCCTCCCAACAACGACGTGCTTTCCGAACGCTGAATGCACGTCGTTCGTTGGATGGTCGCGCTCACCGCGATGGTGTGGGCACTCGGTGGGAACGCGCTCGCGCAAGGCGCCGATCCCTCGAACGTCGCGCTCGCCGAGACGCTGTTCACGGCCGGTCGCGCGTTGATGGATGAGCAGCGCTACGCCGAAGCTTGCACGAAGTTCGAGGAGTCGAACCGGCTCGACCCTTCGGCAGGGACGGTGCTCAACCTCGGGCGTTGTCTCGAGCTGCAAGGCAAAACCGCAAGCGCCTGGGCGCGGTACAAAGAAGCGATCGTGCTCGGCAACGCGACCGGCAAGCCGCGCCAGGTCACGGCGGCGGAAACGTACATCGCCGACATCGAGCCGCGCCTCTCGAAGCTCGAGGTGGTCGTGACCGAGGCGGTTCCCGGTCTTCGGATTCGGGCCGGAGCGGTCGAGGTCGGTGAGGCCGCCCGCGGGCTGCCGTTTCCGATCGATCCCGGCAACTACACGATCACCGCGGAGGCTCCTGGTTACGAGCCTTGGCGCGCCGAGGTCGAGCTCGGTGAGCGAGCGTCGAAGCGAATCGAGATCCCGGCCCTCGCGAAACGCCCAGGCGATCATCGTCCGCCCGAGCTGCAGCCTTCGACACAGCCGAACGCGTTCGTCATTGCAGGCAGCGTGGTCGGTGGGGCCGGCGTGGTCAGCGTCGCGATCGGTGCGGTCTTCGGCGGCCTCGTGCTCTCGGACACCGACGAGCTCGAGACGGATCCGACGCTGTGTCCTGATCATCGATGCACGAGCGAAGGGCTCGCTCGCCTCGAGAGCACGGAGACGAAAGCGACCGTCAGCACCGCGACGCTCGTCGCTGGAGGCATCGCTGTCGCCGGCGGCGCGACGCTCCTTGCGATCGGGCTCACGACCAAAACCGCGCCGCCCCAGGCTACCGTCGCTCCGCTTCTCGGCGATACGATGGGTCTCGTCGTATTGGGAGTGTGGTGATTCGCGCGCTCGCCGGTTTTCTGGGTTTTTCATTGCTCGCGGGCTGCGCGCTCGTCGCGGGGCTCGACGACTTTCAACCTGCCGGCGGCGGCGGTGCCCAGTCACAGGGAGGCGAGTCGTCCGAAGGCGGCGGGGGCGCCTCGCTCGGCGGTAGCGGCGGCCACGGAGGAAGCGGCGGCGGCGGTGAGGGTTGCGCCGACGACATCATCATCAGCGAGATCCGCACCGTCGGGACGGGTGCCGGCGACGACGACTTCATCGAGCTCCACAACCCCACGGCGCGCACCATCTCGCTCGGCGATCTCGCGGTCTGGGCGCGACCTCCGTCGAGCATGAGCCTCGTCTTGCGATGGGAGGGCATCGCGGGACAGGAGATCGGTCCGGGAGAGTTTCGCGTCATCGGCGGCGCGGGCTTCGACGATATCGCCGACAAGGACTTCGACCTGATGACGTCGCTCGGCGACCAATCGATCGTGCTCTTGCAGCGGGGCCCCGAAGAGACGCCGAAGACGATCGACATCGTCTGCGTCTGTACGGATGACTGCTCCGGTACCGAGTGGATGGGTTGTCAGGACGTCGTCCTCAAGAATGCGGCGTGGGTCGACGGCGCGGTCGAAGACGTCGACGACTCGCTGCAGCGGATCCCCAGCTGCCTCGACACCGATCGAGCGAGCGACTTCGAAGTGCACCCATCGACGCCCCGCGAGGAAAACGGTCCGTGAGCAACCTGCGCGCGCCCAAGCGAACCAGCGCCTGCCCTTGCCAATCCGGAAAGCCGTACGGCGAATGTTGCCGGCCGTATCACCGCCGAACGCAGGAAGCGCCCGACCCCGAGGCGCTCATGCGATCGCGCTATTCGGCATTCGCGATTGGTGAAATCGATTATCTCGTCGCGACGCTCCACCCGGAGCACGCCGAGAAGAAGAACCTCCCGGAAGAGATGCTCCGCTCGAGCCTCCGCGCAGCCTGCCGGGACCATCGCTACACGGGGCTCACGATCCTCGAGACGAGCGTCGACGGCGATCGCGGCATGGTCCGTTTCGTCGCGAAGGTGTTCCAGCGCGGCAAGGACATCTCGTTCAGCGAACGATCGACGTTCGAGCGGGTGGGCGGCGCCTGGCGATACCTCGAGGGCGAGACCGCCTAACCTCGCGGTCCACGCTCGGTTTGTCGCTGCACGCCTTGGTTCGGAGCCGGCCGGCTGCTATGAACCACCCGGAAAAGAGGCGACGAAAATGCAGCTCGACGAAGGCGTGAAGAACCAGATCGAAAAGCTCATCAAGGAGCACCGCGTGATGCTCTTCATGAAGGGCAACAAGAGCTTCCCCCAGTGCGGGTTCTCCGCGACGGTCGTGGGGATCCTCAAGGAGCTCGGCGTCGATTTCCACGCGACCAACGTCCTCGCCGATCCTGCGCTTCGAGACGGCATCAAGGCCTTCAGCGACTGGCCGACCATTCCGCAGCTGTACGTCGACGGTCAGTTCGTCGGCGGCTGCGACATCGTCCGGGAGATGCACGCCTCGGGTGAGCTCGCGAACGTCCTCGGCGCGAAGGTCGAACCGGTGAAGGCGCCGTCGATCACGATCAGCGAGGCCGCTGCGAAGGCCTTCAAAGACGCGGCCGAGCCCGGCGACGACGTGCTCCGCGTGGAGATCGACGCGCGCTTCGCGGTCGACCTCTACTTCGGCCCGAAGAAGGCGAACGACCTCACCGCCTCGTCGAACGGCATCGCCATCGCGATCGATCCGGCGAGCGCGCGTCGGGCCGACGGGATGAAGATCGACTACGTCGACGGCCCGCAGGGCGCCGGCTTCCGCATCGACAACCCCAACGCGCCCGCTTCGGTGAAGCAGATCAGCGCGAAGGAGCTCGCCGCGATGCTCACCGCCGACAAGGCCGGCGTGCACCTGTTCGACGTGCGCACCGACGGCGAGCGCGAGACGGCGTCGATCGAAGGCTCGATCCACCTCGACGGCGAGGGCCGCGCGAAGCTGGAGAAGCTCGACAAGGACGCGGTCGTCGTCTTCCAGTGCCACCACGGCGTGCGAAGCCTCGCCGCGGCGGAGCACTACCTGAAGCAGGGCTTCAGGCGCGTCTACAACCTCGCGGGCGGGATCGACGCGTGGTCCGTCGACGTCGACCCCAAGGTCCCGCGGTACTAGACCGCTACATCGCGCACCAGCGCGTCGAGGACGGCGAGCGATGTGTGAAGGCGGTTCTCCGCTTGGTCGAAAATGATCGACCGATCGGAGTCCGCCACGTCGGCCGTCACCTCCTCACCGCGGTGTGCGGGTAGACAGTGCATGAAGACGGCGCTCGGCTTCGCGCAGGCCATGAGCGCCGCGTCGATTTGATACGGCTGAAGGACGCGCAGCCGCTCGTCTCGCTCTTCCGGCGGATCGCCCATCGAGAGCCAGGTGTCGGCGTAGACGCAATCGGCACCCGCGACGGCTGCACGCGCGTCGCTCGTCACGACGACCTCGGTGCCGCCGCTCTTCGCGAGCTCCTTCGCCTTCGAGACGATATCCTCTGCGGGAGGCAACGAGGCCGGCGCCGCAATACGGACGTTCATCTTCGCGAGGGCACAGGCCTCGAGCAGACTGTGAGCGACGTTGTTGCCCGCGCCGACGTAGGCGAGCGTCAGGCCCTCGAGCTTTCCGAAACGCGCGCGGAGCGTCATCAAATCCGCGAGCGCCTGGCACGGGTGGTGGCCGTCCGTCAGCGCATTGATGACGGGGATCGACGCCGCTTTCGCGAATGCCTCGACATCGGCGTCGGCGAACGTGCGAATGACGAACGCGGCGCTCATGCGGCTCACGATGCGGGCCGTGTCTTCGATCGTCTCGCCGCGACCCATCTGCAGCTCGTTCGGTCCGGTGATGATCGGTAGCCCGCCGAGCCTGTGCACCGCGGTCTGGAACGACAAGCGCGTGCGCGTCGACGGCTTCGAGAAGTACATCGTCACGCTCGACCCGCGGAGGCGAGTTGCGGCTCTGTTCGGCTCGGCCTTGAAGGCATCCGCCGCGTCGATGAGCGCGATGAGCTCGGCCGCGGACAAGTCGGACACGCGCAGCAGGTGCTTGGGCATGAAGTCCTATCGTCGGTGGCGGCGTTGGGGTCAATTAGCGATCGAAGCCCGAAAGATCGAGAGCTCCGGCAGCGCTTTCGCGCCGCCGAAGCTCCCGCGACTCAATCCACCTCCGTCACGACACCCGCGCCGATGGTGCAGCCGCCTTCACGAAGCGCGAAGCGGACGCCGCGTTCCAGCGCGACGTGGCGGCCGAGTCGGAATCGAACATGGGCGCGCGCGCCCGGGTCGACCTTGCCGTCCGTCCCGACGTCGACGAGCGTCCCGGTGACGTCCGTCGCGCCGAAGAAGAACTGCGGCTTGTAGCCGGCTCCGAGCGGCGTCCTCCGCCCGCCCTCCTTCTCGGTGAGAAGGAAGAGCTCGGCGGCGCCCGCGACCCGAGGCTGGATGCTCCCCGGGGCCGCGATCGTCTGGCCGCGCACGACCTCGTCGCGCGCGACGCCCCGAAGCAAGAGGCCCACGTTCTCGCCCGCCCGCGCTTCCAATCGATCCTTGTGGAACGATTGAATGCCCGTGACGACGACGATGCGCTCGCGGCCGTCGTCGTCGAGACCGACGAGGGCGACCGGCGAGCCTTTTGCGAGAACACCGCGCGTGACGCGACCCGTGACGACCGTGCCGCGCCCCTCGATCGTGAATACATCCTCGATCGGCATGAGGAATGGTGCAGCGAAGTCACGGACCGGATCCGGCACGTGCGTGTCGAGCACCTCGACGAGCTCGCGAATCGAGAGCGTCTCGGGCCCGGTCGCACGACCTGCCGACGCGGCCTCGAGCGCGCGAAGCGCCGAGCCACGTACGACGGGCACATTACGATAGCCGAACCCTGCGAGCAGCTCCTCCATCTCGAGCGCGACGAGGTCGACCAGCTCCGGATCGGCGACGTCGACCTTGTTGATGAACACGACGAGGTGCTCGACGCCGACCTGCCTCGCGAGAAGCACGTGCTCGCGCGTCTGCGGCCCCATTCCCTGGGAGCCGTCGACGAGGACGATCGCGCCGTCCATTTGGGACGCACCGGTGATCATGTTCTTCACGAAGTCGGCGTGACCCGGGCAATCGACGTGTGCATAGTGGCGTCGAGCGGACTCGTATTCCACGTGCGCAATGTTGATCGTGATGCCGCGAGCCCGCTCCTCCGGCGCGCTGTCGATCTCGGCGAGGCCCTTCGCCTTGCCGCCATGGAGCTGCGCCATGACCTGCGTCAATGCGGCGGTGAGCGTGGTCTTGCCGTGGTCGACGTGGCCGATGGTTCCGACGTTGCAGTGCGTCTTCATGATGAGTGGTTCTCCTGATTGCCAATGACAAAAAGCCGAAGAGCCCAGGGCGCGGGGCCGAGGGCTCTTCAACCGGTTCTCCGATGGTCGCTTCAGGTCACGACACGGATCTCGGCGCCTCGGCGAAGCCGAATGCTGAGTCGTCGCGTGACAGAAGCGCGCACATCGAACGGACCGACGCGGCGGAGCGGGGAAGCTGACCGAACAGAAACTAGAACAATGTTCTAGACGAGGCCGACAGCGCGCTGTACGAAATGACCATGCCGAACGAGAGCCCCGAGACCATCGTCGTGACGGGCGCGACCCGCGGAATCGGTCGCGGGGTCGCGCGGGCGCTCGCCGCCCAGGGGCATCGAATCGTGCTCACCGGGCGCGACCCTTCCGCCGGGGCGGAGGCGCTCGCGGAGGTTCGAGCGGCCGGCTCACCGGATCCGGCGTTGGTTCTCTTCGACATGAGCTCGCTCCGCTCCGTGCGCGAGGGCGCGCAGAAGCTCGTGGAGGTGTGCCCGCGTATCGATGTCTTCGTTCACAACGCCGGGTTGTGGCCCACTCGGCGCGAGATTGGCGATGACGGGCTCGAGCGGGCATTCGTCGTCAATCACCTCGCGCCGTTCCTGCTCAATCATCTGCTCGAGCCCCAGCTCGTGAAGAGTCGGACGCGCGTCGTCCAGGTGAGCGCCGGCCTCTACATCAAAGGGGTCGTCGATCTCGAGCGGACCCCCAAGGGCGAGGACTTCCACGCCATTCGCACGTATTGCACGACGAAGCTCCTGGGCCTCATGACGATGCCGCGCTTCGCCGCGAAATGGGCAGCTTCTGGGGTCTGTGTCGACGCGGTTCATCCGGGCGTCATTCGCACCAACTTGGGAGACAGGACGGGCGCGCTCGGGGTCTTGCTGCGCCTCGTGAAGCGCTTGTGGCGCACGGTCGATCAAGGCGCGGAGCCGGTCGTTCGCCTCGTCAACGAGCGTCCCGAGCCGGCCAAAGCCGGCCGCTACTTTCATGAGCTCGTCGAGCAACCGCTCGCACCCGTCGCGACCAATGCGGAGGTAGCCTCCCGCGTATGGGATCAAGCCGTGGCGCTCGCAGGCCTCGAATCGACGCAGCGACCCGCGAGCGCGTGACGGCCGCTCCGAACCGTTCGGGCACCAAAGGCGCCGCGACGCAGACGAGGCTTCTCGACTCCGCGCTCGCCGTTTTCGGCCGTGAAGGCCACGCCGGCTTCACGGTACACGCCGTCGTCGCCGAGAGCGGCGTGAGCCTGGGTAGCCTCTATCACCATTTCGGCAGCTTCCATGGTCTCGCGTCGGCCCTGTATGCGCGGTGCATGGCCGATCTACTCGATGCGCTGATTGCACGGATCGAGCACGCGCGCACCGCGCGCGGCGGCGTCACCGCGGTCGTCGAGGGGTACCTGGCGCACGCCGTCGAAAACCCCATTCCGATGCGATTCATCTACGCATCGTCCTATGCCACGTATCTCCCCGAGCACGCCGCGACGATCGCCGCCATCAAGGGACCGCGTCTCGAGGTTCTGGGAAGGTTCTTGCACAACCACGTCGAAAAAGGACGCATCGTGGTCCTCCCGGAACCGCTCTACGAAATGCTCATCATCGGACCGGTCTCCGAGGTTTGCGAGCGCTGGCTCGCCGGCGACGCGCGCTACGACTTGGCAATCGCCGGCAAGTATTTGCCCGAGCGGATCTGGCGGTCGATCCGTGCGCCCCATCAAACCCGACTATCGAGCAAACCGTCCCACGGGCCGTGAGGCCCCGAGTCTTCCTCGATCTCGTCGAGCGCGAGCGCCCCCTCGCGCTGATAACGCGCCCATTGATCGGGGTGCTCTTCGGCGATGAGCGCCTCGAGCGTCTTCGGCGACAGCCGCACGATGGGCTTGCCGTCGGTGCTGCTGCGCGGGACGAAACGCAGCTCGCGAGGCTCGTACAACGTCAGCTCCACGTCGTACGCGAGCAATAGTCGGTAGTGCACGTATTCTCGGATTTCCCCGAACTTGTGAATCGACACTTGCTGGCGCTCCGCCGGCCAGCCGAGCTTCTTCAAATGGAGCGCGAGCGGCTCCTCGGATTCGGCGAAGACGTGGAGATCGATATCGCTGCCGCGTCGGATATGTCCGGTGCTGACCGAGCCGATGAGGCGAGGGTGAAAGTCCTCGAGCGCGCGCATCGTCTCGAGCGCGACGATACGCATCGCGAAGAGGCGCTTCGTCCTCGACTTGCCTTCGGCGAGCTGTGACAGCTGCAAAATGGCCTCATGGATCTCGCCGTTCGACGGCAAATCCGCAGGACGGTAGCGCGTGCGCCGACCCTCGACGCGGCCCAAAAGACGCTTCGCGGCCATGCGTTTTGCAGTGAAGTATTGTTTGACCTCTTCCTCGACCATCAGGCGCGCCGCTTCTTGTGCGATCTGCGCCCGCACACCTCCAAATCGCTGGCTGCTCATGGTGCACCACCGAGCGCGGCGCGCAGCCGCGCGAGCGCACCGCCGACCGTCTTGCCGTCGCGTTGCGCGCCGAAGATCCGTTTGTGGACGACCTGTTGCGTAATGCCCAGTCGTCGCGCGATGTCGCCTTGCGACAGGCCTTCGAAGAAATACGCCTCGACGACCTCTCGCTGCTTGTCGGTCAGCGCGCGTGCGACGGCGTCGCGAACGTCGTCTGCGCGACGGTGAGCCGGAACGCGCTGCGACCAGAGCCCCTCTTCGACGGAGAAGCCCCCGAGATCGGCGACCAGGACGGTCGCGTGTCGCTCAATGCTGCGCCTCCTCATATGACGACGAGGGCGCGTCCGCGCCTTCCACGAGCGTTTCGCCTCCATCGGCGAGGAGGGTGTCGAGCGCATCCGAGACCGACAGGACGACGGCCGTCGGGGAACGTCCGCGAACGTCCCAACGTCGAAGTCGCTCGAGATCGGATAGCCGTGCCTTGTCACGCACCCGGCGACGTGTCGCCGCCGGGGCTCGCATCAGATCCAAATGGTGTCGCACGAGCCAAACCACGCGAGGGGCAACGAGACCGTCGAGCAGATCGGCCCCGACCTCGTCGTGGTCCGCGCATCGTAGACCTTTTCCGACGTCGTGGAGGAGCGCGGCGGCCCAGAGCTGCCGATCGTCCGACTCTCGACGGGCTAAATCGAATGCTTGGAGCGAGTGATAGAGGGCGTCGCCCTCCGGGTGCCAGCGAGGGTTTTGCTCCACACCATCGAGGGCATGCAACAACTGCGCGAGATCTTCGTACATGGTCGGCTCGAGCGAGGGGCTCTCAACCTCGCGCGCGCTCACACCCACCCTGTTCGATGGCGCGCGGCGAGCGTAGAACCGGCCTCGCCATGATGTCGCTGGAAGCGTGGAGGGCAGGGGGCTCGACGTTCGAGTGGCGAGGCCACCACATCTTCGAGAAGGTCGACGGCCGGGGTGACGTGCTGCTGTTGATTCACGGTTTCCCGACCGCGTCGTGGGATTGGTCGACGGTGTGGCCGGAGCTCTGCGCGCGGTTCCGCGTCATCACGTTCGATATGATCGGGTTCGGCTTCTCCGCCAAACCGAGGTGCTTCGAGTACTCGATTCGGGCGCAGGCGGATCTTTGCGAAGCCGTGCTGGCGCGCCACGACGTCGGTCGCTATCGGCTCGTCGCGCACGACTACGGGGTCACCGTCGCGCAGGAGCTCCTCGCGCGACAGCGGGACCGCGGCGCGTCGGCGATCGATCGCGTGGGCCTCTTGAACGGTGCCCTGTTCCCGGAGACGCACCGCGCGGCGCTCACGCAGCGTCTGCTCGCGTCGCCGCTCGGGCCGATCGTCGCGCGCCTCAGCTCGTATCGGACGTTCACCGCGACCATGCGACGGATTTGGGGCTCACACCCTGTCTCGGACGAGGAGCTGCGCGCGATGTGGCAGCTCGTGATCGAAGGCGGTGGTCGCGCGGTCCTGCCCGCGCTCATCGGCTACATGGAGGAGCGCCGGCGTGAGCGACAGCGCTGGGTCGGCGCGATCGTCCATACGAAGGTCCCCGTTCGTCTGGTGAACGGCCTCGATGATCCGATCTCGGGCGCGCACATGGTCGCGCGGTATCGGGAGCTCGTCGCCAGCCCGGATATCGCCGAGCTTCGAGGTGTCGGACACTATCCGCAAGTCGAAGCTCCTGATCAGGTGATGCGCGCACTATTGCCTTTCCTCGAGCGAACGAGCTGATCGCGCCAGCAAGGGGATCTGACATCTCGTAAGTTGGCGCTACCATTCGGGAATGGGTGCCGCCTATCGAGGTGATCTCGACGCGTGGCCCGGGGCCGACGAGGGTGATTCGTCGGACTCCTCGCGCGCGCACGAACGTGCTCCGACGACCCTGCTTCCAAGGCTCAGCGGCCCGCTGAACGCCCTCGTCGCGTGCGGCGTGGCGCGCTGTCCAAAAGCAGGCCCGATCGAGCTCTTATTCTCCGAAGAGGAGTGCGCGACGGGCGGGATGATCGCCATTGCGATGCCGGTGACGATCCGATGCCCGGTCTGTGCGCTCGACGCGGACGACATCGCGTGCCGCCGGTGCAGATCGAAGCGTACCGTCGTCGAGCTCTTCAGCGCGTGGCTCGCGGTGCGGCCGGGGACGGGGGATGGCACGATCCTCACACCGTCAGCCATTTTGCCGGACATGCTCGAGCCGGTGTCGTTTCGTGTGCGGGTCGGCGTGCGTTCTCGACGGCAGCCGAGCTGAACGGAAACGGGCTACCAGCGCGCCACAGACGGGTTTTGCGCGGTCGAAGCAGCGAGGCCCTTAATGGGCCCGTCCCCCGTGCCGTCCGTCTTCGACGTGACTCCCTTCGCGCGAGCCAGGCAACCATCGGGCGAACCTCGCCGCCCGCCCTCGGTTCAATTCGTGCCGCCGATGATCCCGCGGGGCGCGCAATTCAAGTTCTTGGAAAGCCCATTTCGGGTCAAAGGCGTCCTTTATCAAGGCACGCAGGCGTTCTTCAACGACAACCTCCAAGCCGGCATCGGGGCGCTCGTCGCCGAGATTGCATCCCCCGAGCTTCGCGACTTCATCACGCAGCCGTTTCTAGCCTCCGGCTGGTACGACGCGCTGCCGGTGCCCGCGCTCGTCGCGTACGAGGCGCGTGCTCTGCGCATGACGGTCAACGACTACAGCTTGTATCGCACCAGATACCAAGCGCGGCGGGACCTCGGGGGCGTCTACGCTTGGGTGCTCAGGATCGCGCGTCCTCAGGACGTCGCCCTCCGGCTCCCAGCGGTCATGGTGCGCATGTTCGACTTCGCGAAATGTGATGTCGCGTGCGTGCAGGATGGCACCCTCGAAACGATCTTCCGAGGCATCCCTGCGCCCCTCGAGCCGTGGCTTCGCAATGGGCTGCTGATCTATGCGCAGACCGCGCTGAAGCTGGCAGGAGCCAAGACCGTCGAGCTCGAACAGATGAATGCACCCGTCGAGGGCGAGCGCGCGGGGGTGCCGCTCGTCATGATGCACGTACGACTGCGCTGGTCCTAG
>JABFXY010000137.1 GCA_013361525.1 Polyangiaceae bacterium
GGAGCGTCTCGGTCTCGGTCGAGCCGGTGCCGGCTCGACCGCTGTGGTCGACGATTCCGTAGAAGCCCCCGGGCTTGAGCGCTGCGAAAATGGCCTTGTTCGCCTTGTCCCGGTCGACCTTCTGCCAAACCATGTCGTGGTAGAAGAGGACCATCAGCACGCCGTCGAGATCCTTCACCTCTTTGGGGAACGGGTCGTCGAAGGGCCGGTCGAGCCGCACGACGTTCTTCATGACCGGCTTCTTCAATCGCTCGGACCACGGCTTTTCCGCGAAGCGCTCCAAAAGAAACTTGCTGTTGTGGCCATAGACCTTGCCGGTCGGGCCGACCGTTCGCGCGAGGAGCTCGGCCGTGTAGCCGCCGCCAGCGCCGAGCTCGGCGACCTTCATGCCTTTGCCGACGCCGAAGAACGCGAGCATCTCGCCGGGATGGCGTCCTTCGTCGAGCGCACGGTCGTCCGCGGATCGATCCGATGCCGATAGGACGGATTGGATTTCCGGCGGAACGGCAAACGGCTCTGCGGTGGGGCGCGCCGCGGTCGCGGCGGCGGATGCAGTTGCAGGTGCAGCGCTGGCAGAAGCAGCGGCGTCCGCGGTCGAGGTCGGCGCTGCGCTGGCCGTGGCCGCGTCGGTGGCTCCGACATCCGAGGTTGCGGGCTCGGCCGCTCCGCAGGCCGCGAGACAACCGAGCGCGATGAGAGGGAGTAGGAATCGGACGGACATGGCCGACGTCCTACCGCAGAACGTCGGACATGCACGAGGCGTTTTGGGAACAACCGTCGGTCGCGCCGACGACCCGGTCAGCGCTCGACGAGCTCCACGCCGGGGTCGGCGATGTGGATCTCGCCGTTTCCTTGAATCTGCATCCAGACACCGTGGGTAATGGCATCCTCGGTGCCCATCGAGTTCGGCCGCTTCGCGACGACGCGGCAGTCCATCATCGTATCGGTGATTTCACCGATGGCGCCCATCACCGAGGCCATGCGGTTGTCACAGGATCCGGTGATCCGAAATGCTTCGTTCTCCTGGAGCTTCGCGCTCACTTTGGTCGTCGCCCAGCGCGTTATCTCTTTGTCCTTTTCGGGATAAGAGACCTTCGCGGATTCGACGTCGACGTCGAACGAATACACCTTCCCTTCGACGTCCTTCACGTTGACCGTGTAGGCCTTCGCCTTCGGCCCCTCGACGATCTTCGCGTCGGCGACCGGGTGTTTCGCCCCCTCCTTCGCGATGTCGTTCATGTCGTGCAGCTTCGCCGCCGACCGATCCCAATCGAAGAGGACGGTGCCTTTCGGCGTCGGGTCTTTGACCTTGCCGCACGCGACCAAGAGGAGCGCGAAACCTTGCATCCAAACCGCACGCATGAAGCCTCCACCCCTCGATACGCAGGGGGCGCCGCCGCCTTTCGAAGAGCTCATTGTGCCCCGAATACTTTCTGGACGGCGCAGCCCTTGTCGCTGAGGTGCGCGTCACCGACGCACTCGACGCCGGGCGATTGCATCACATAGACGGTCGCGCCGCCGGCGCGCGGGTGCGCATAGGTGGCTTCGAGGAGGTCGTAGTCGTATTTGGCCGACGGCGTGCCGCAGGCCGAGTGGCCGCTGAAGTAGATCCCGATCTGGAGGGGACGGCCGGCCGGCAACATCGCCGCGATCTCGTTCGCCTCGCCCGGGAAGTTTCCGACGGTTTGCTCCGCGCACGTGTCGGCGAGACACGAGGTCGGGCAGGGCTGGGGCGTTTCGCACGCGCTGCAGGGCCCCTCCCCTTCTTTCTGATTGCGGAAGTAGAAGAGGATGCTGTCGAGGGTCAATCCGACGTCGGGCCAGCGCTGGGCCGACGGCTCGTCCATTTGCGAATAGTAGAAGGTCGGGACGAGGCTCATCCACGGCGCCGGTCCACGCATCCCGGACTCCATCGAGGCGACGAGCTCCGGCGTGAACATCGTGTCGATGTTGTGGGTCATATCGTCGACATTGACCGCAACGAGCTGCGGATACTCCTTCGCGAGCGCACCGAGGAGCGCACCCCATCCTGCATAATCCTCACACGCGGCTTCACCCAGGTTACCGCCGAAAAACGAAGCCTCGTCGAACGACGTCAGCGGGCTGTCCGCGGGTTGCGAGCAGCGAGCGCCGACATGCTCCGTCGGCGGAATGAGCGTGACCCAGACGCGGAGTTGTTGCTCGTCGACGCAATGGTCACGCGTCGCCTCCAGGAATTCGACGAGATCGAGGTAGTCCTGTCCGGTCTCGTCCCAGAGCAAGAACGAATACGTCGTCGCGTGCGTTTCGGCGAGCTTGTCGAGGAGGAGCGGAACGTCGATTTTCCCCTCGGCGTCGCGCGGCTCGTTCGCGTATTGCGCTTTGGTTTTGGCAACGGCCGTATCGCGCAGGGCTCGATGCCACGCGCTCCCGTGAACGAAAATGTCCGCGCGGTAATCGCCGGACGCCCGCCTCACGGCGACCAGCTCGGCCGCGCCGTCGTCACCGCCCGACCAAACCGCAGCTGCCAGGCCGCGCCAGCCCTGGCCCGGGGCGGTCGCGAGGTCCGAGCTCGTCAGAATGGCGAGCTCGCCATTGGGCGCGCCGGACGGCACATCGAAGAGGATGAAGCTGCTGTGCGAGTCCTTCACCATTGCAATGGAGGCGCGACCATCACCATTGAAGTCGGCGACGGCGAGACCCGCCCAATCGGAGTTTCCGTTGTTTCCGATCGTCGACCACGCGACATTGGTCAGCGCCGCGCCGTTCCATTGGTAGACGAGCATGGTCTTGCCCGCACCATTCGACGCGGAGCGGGCGACGACGAGCTCGTCCTTCCCGTCGCCGTCGAGGTCCCCTGCGGCGACCGCTTGCCAACCGGAAGCTTCCGCGGCGGGCACATCCATTTCGTCGTCGACGGTGAGCGCTCCTCCGGCGTAATGGGCAATCGCGACATGGCCGGGCGCGCGGGCAGCGATGATCTCGAGCTCCCCGTCGCCGTCGAGATCACCCGTCGTCACGTCGATCCAATCGGATGCGCCCGGACCTCCGACGACCTCCGACGTGACCTCGGAGAGCGCGCAGGCATCATTCGCAGAGGCAACGACGAGATCCCCAATGCCGGCTGCGGTCACCTGCCGGACCGCAATGACTTCGGCTGCGCCGGTGCCGTCGAGATCGGCCGCGGCGACACCGCGCCATGGGTGCGCGTCGTTCGAAGAGAGATCGCCCGATCCGATCGCGTGCGGCGTTGGTCCACCGAGGATCGAGAAGTTGCTGTGAGCGTTCTTCACGAGCACCATTTCGGGCTCGTCACCACCGCAGAGGTTCGCCGCCGCGACGTCGACCCAATCACTCGCCGTTGGGCCTGCGTAGCCGGCGGCTTCGATCAACGATTCGAAGGCGACGCTATCGTCCGCAGGCTGCGACCAAGGGGCTCGTTCGTAGGGAGCGATCTTGCAGCTCCAAGGATCCACCGGAGCTCCACCGGCACCGCCGCCGCCATCGGCGCCATTGCCACCTTGCGCGCCGCTGCCACCCGAGGACGGCCCGCTGCTCGCGGTACCCCCGCCGCCCGACGGCCCGCCACCGTCCGCGGTTTCGTCCGACGAGCAGGCGAAGAGGCCGGCGAAAGCGAAGCAGAGCATCCATCGTGACGGGCGAAGCGACATCCTCCGCCTATCGTACGGATGCGTCGCGCCCGCACCGTCGCGCATCGGATGTAAGCCAAACTTCCGCACTGTTTGTACGTTTTCAGCGCGAGCACAGCGACGTCGCACGATGGACACGCGCTCGCGGCTCCGCGTGCACCGAGCGTCGCGACGGACCCGAGACGCCGCCGCAGGTGACCACCCAACCCGCCGATATCAGCGCCCTTTCTCAACAACCCAATCCGAGGGTAGGCGGTCGATCAGCGACCGTACGATGCACCCAACTCATGCGAACCACGAACCGCTCGACGAATGGAATTCAACTCGGACTCATCGGTGCGTTGCTTCTCGGCGCGGCGGCGTGTGGCTCCGGGTCCGGGATCTCGGGCGACAAAGGCGAGCCCGGCGCGAAGGAGATCGCTCAAAAGCTCAAGAGCGATCCCGCGACGTTCGCCGCGCTGAAGCCGAGCGAGTCCGACCTCAAAAAGCTCTTCGAAGACTCGGCCGTAGCGCCGATGCAAACCTATGTCGAAAAGATGTATGGCGAGCTCAAAGGCGTGGACATGAAAGAAGACGCCTCGGACATCCATTGCTACGAGTCCGAGGCGATCAAAGCGTGGAAAGACGTCGAGCACCTGCCGGGCGGCTACAAGCGCCTCGGCGACAAGCTCAAACCGGGCGTCGTTGCATGCAGCTTCAAATCGGGCAGCAACAGCTGGGACGGCCTGATGTGGATCGACGGCAAGTGGTTCTTCGTCGCCAAGCCGTTTCGAGCGATAACCGAAAAGTCGTAGCGATCCCTCCAATAGCGAAGAGCGGCGCGACTACTTGAGCATCTTGAACGCGTGCGTCCACAGATTGCGCGTGAAGCCAGGGATGCACCAAAGAATGCAAAGCGGCTCGATCGCGCGGGCGGATTCGACGGCGCCCATGTCTTCGGTCTCCCAACCGAACTTATCGAGGATGGCGCGAACACGCTCCTTCGCGCCGCTGTCGTTGCCGCAAATGAACATCGACGGTTTCACTCCGCCGTAGTCGGGGTTGACCATCCGCGCGTTGCCGACCGATGAAAACGCCTTCACGAAGTGCGCCTTCGGCGCGATCTTTTGGAGCCGCTCCATCAGCGACTCGTCCGAGCTCGTGAAGAACGCGAGCACGCCGTTGGTCGGAGGCTTGTCCGCAATCGGGTTCGTCGCGTCGATGATCGTCTTGCCGGCGAGCACGTCGGGGCCACAGAGCTTCACCGCTTCTTCCGCCGCCGATCCTTTCACCGCGAGAACGACGACTTCCCCGTAAGCGGCCGCTTCGGCGAACGTCCCGGTCGTCGCCTTCGCGCCTGCGCTCGCCTTCCAGTCGCTCAGCTTCGACGGGTCGCGCGACGCGCGCATCACCTCGAAGCCGTGCTTCAAGAAGCCGTTCGCGAGAACCTCTCCGACCTGTCCCGACCCCACAACGCTGACCTTGCTCATGCGCGGGATGAGACACGATTCAGATCCGACGAACTAGGCGCGGCCAAAAGTGCTCAAGGGCAAAGTCGGGGCCAGAGCACGCCGAGGACGCCAGCTAGCTGCCGGAAGGGTGACGAAAGCACGATTGGAGCGGAAGCCCCACCAATCCGGTGCTGCTCCGGCCACTCATCCTCCGGGTAGCATTCGATCTCCGGGAACGTATGAGTCGCACCGCCGGTCTGAGCGGACGCCTGCGCACCAAACGTACGACGGGGGCAGGGAGTCGAAGGGAGTCACCATGCGGAGGCTGGCGAGGATGGGGCAAGGGCTGCTTTCGGCCGTGGCAATCGCCGCGGCGGCGACGGCGGCGTGCTCGGGGGCGACCGGGGACGAAGCCGCGAGCCCGCAGCGTGTTCCGCTCGTCGGCGGCGAGCAGCCCGTCGCGAAGGGGCCGGGGGATCGCTGTGAGCGAAACCTTCCCGGGAAGGGGCCCACCCGCGAAGGGGCCAGCCGGCAGGGCTCGTCCGTCGCCCTCGCGCGTGAAGGAAAGAGCCTCCTCGCCTATGTCGCGGATCGCGACGCTCATCGGCTCAGCCTCGTCGACGTAAAGACGTCGAAGACGATCACCCAGGCAACGACACTCGGCTCTCCGGAGCAGGTCCTGGTGCTCGGTGACGGCCGTGTGGTCGTGTCGCTTCCGGATGCCGGCTTCGTCGACGTGTACGAGCCTGTCGTCGAAGCCGAGGCGCACCGCCTCGATCACCTCTGTCGCGTCCCCGTTCCGGCTGGTCCATTTGGGCTCGCCGCCGCAACCGACGAGGGGTCCGTGGTGGTGACGAGCGCGTTCGATCCTGCGCTTACCGTGCTCGACGGCTCTTCGCTCCGGCCGACCAAGGCATTTGCACTGGCCCGGTCGCCTCGCGGGGTGCTCGTCGACGAGACGGGCCGCGCATTCGTTACGCACCTCAATGCCGCTCGCCTCTCGGTCGTCGACCTGACCGCGCCCGCGGATCGGCCGGCGACACGCAAGGTGGATCTCCGGGTCCGCGCCGGCTCGCAGATCGCCGAGCAGAAGAATCTCGCGGTGTTGCGCGAAGGCTCGCAGGCCTACGCGCTCGCGAGCGTCGAGCTCGCGCGTCCGTCGGCATCGAACGGGGCTTCGACGGAAGGCGGGCCCGCCCTGCAAGGTGGAGCCCCCTCGCCGAAAGCTCCGCCCCAGCCTCAGCCCAAGGTTCCGCCGCGGAGCAAACGCATCGTCGTGCCGATGGTTTCGGTCGACCCCGGCGACGATTCGAGGCCGACACAGTTCTATTACGGCCCACCGCCGGTCGCGGGCGTGCCGAAGCAGGCTCCCATCACGGTGATCGTCGATCCTGCAGCCGAAAAGAGCCTCGTTTCGCATGTGCTCGCGCCGACCGCGAAGCTGCGACGCGAAGAGTGCCTACTGCCGCGCGCGGTGGCATTCCGCGCCTCGACCGAACGGCTCTACGTCGCGTGTCTGGGCATCGACGCCGTCTTCGAGCTCGACGCGCGCGCCGCGGATCCGATGCGCGCCGTCATGCGGCGCTTCGACGTCCCGCAGTTCCCGACGGGCATTGCCATCGCAGACACCGAGGGCATCGCGTTGGTCGCCGCGCAAGAGCTCGGTCAGATCGCGCGCATCGACCTCGACTCGGGGGCGGTCGCCTTCGTGAACCTCGAGCGCCCGAGCGACAGCTTCTCCACGGAATTTCTGCTCGGGCGGCAGCTCTTTCACCGAACCGACGACCCGCGCATGACCGCCGACGGCATCGCCTGCGCCAGCTGCCACCCGGAGGGAGGCGACGACGGCCACACCTGGGCGACCCCGGAGGGGCCGCGCCAAACACTGATGCTCGCCGGCCGCGTGACCGGGTCGGAGCCCTACGGCTGGTCGCGCGGCAAACCCAACCTGCACGAGTACATCACCGACACGATGTCACGGCTCGGCGGCGGGTCACTCGATCGCAACGACGTCGAGGCGCTCGCGTTTTACGTGAAGTCGCTGAAGGCGCCGCCCCGAGCGAACATCGAGGTATCGCTCGCCGAGAAGGGACGCGCCGCTTTCGAAGCACGCGGATGCAAGAGTTGCCACATCGACGCGCCACAAGACTCCGGCCTTACCGAGAGCTTCGCATCCGTCATGCGCGCCTCCGCCCACGACACCGAGGCGCAGCCGGACTTCGCGCCCATCCTGCCGAAACCGAAGGACGTCGGCAGCAAGACCGAGAACGACGACGTCGGTGCCTTCGACACGCCTTCGCTCTTCGGCGTGCGTTTGACGGCGCCGTACTATCACGACGGTCGCTACGACACGCTCGACGCCCTCCTCGCGGATCCCAAGAGCTCCATGGGAGAAGTCTCGCGGCTCTCCGTCGAAGAGCGGGCGGCGATCAAGAGCTACCTGGAGTCCCTGTGAAGAAGGGACGGGTCGGCGGTGGGGCGCGACGCGACCTTCGCGTGCTCGCCGCGCTTCCGCTCGTTCTGACGGCCTGCGCTGTTTCGACCCCTCCGACCGGTGAAGGCAAGACCGGGTACGGTGGAATCGACGTGCCGATGCGCGATGCCGATCCCGGCCGCTCGAACCTTCCGATCGCAGGGCGCGGGGTCGACGCACGGTTGCCCGGCGAAGAGCGCCCGAGGCGCCTCGCGTCCTACACCTTCGACTACGAGGCCCTGCCGAAAATCGAATCGAGGGATGTAAGGTCCAGCCCGCTGTCCTCGTTGTCCCTCGCCGGCTTGCCAGCCGGTCTGGAGGGCTTGGATTCGTGGATGGTGCAGGCGGACATCGGCGCGACGCGCCTCTTTCAGCAGCACGGCCCGTTGGTCCAAAAGGGCCAGCTGCCCTGCTACAGCGGGATGGCTGGGTCCGCGGCGACCTGGGAGGCGATCGCGATCGGCTCGTGGACGCCGGAGACGCTCGAGCTCACGCGCTACGAAGGCACGGTGGACGGCTCGGGCTGCAAGGCCACGGCGAAGAAGGTTTCGCAGGTGAAAGCGCGAGCGATCATCCCGTCGCTGGTCTACGCGTACCGCGACTGCGTCGGCGCCTGCGCAGGCTCGGGCTCCGCGAAGGGCGAAGAGGTGCTCAACGTGCTCGGCCCGGCGTCGGAGTGGCTGAGCTCGAGCGCGCCCTGGCCGACGGAGCAGCTGAAGAAACAACAGGGACTGTTCTCCCACGCGCGCGTCCCGCTGGAGAAGGGCGGGTCCGCGTCCGTGTCGATGAACGCGAACCACAGCGTGGTCTACGGATTCGTCGGGCAACACAAGAAGCTGCCGAAATGGAGCGACGAGGGCGACAAGATCCTCGCGGCGCACCGTGTGGTCCAGCTCGGGCTCGACGTGGTTTGGGCCTCGGACGAGGCGTCGCCGATGGCAAGCTCGTTCATTGCGGGCCCCGGCTCGGGCACGACGGACTTTCTCGCGTCGCTCGGGCTGATCAAGGCGCAGGCCGCACGACAGGCGGCTCCGGAAGGGACCGCCTCGAAATGAGCTCGGCGCGACATTTCGAAGGTCCGCGTGTCGGAACCTTGGGCCGCGTCTGCGCGGCCCTCCATCCAAACTTCGACGGTCGCATGGCGCGCCGTCTGCTTCGAGCTCGTTGATCCTTTCGCAGCGGTACGCGTGCGCGCAGGGAGGTAGGTGCCCAATGAAGATCGTTACAGCGACAATGACGGTCGGGATCCTGGCGGCTGCGGCGATCGGCTGCGGCAGCGCCCCCGACGCTCAGGTGGTGCCGGGTGAGCAAGTCGCGAGCGCTCCGGACATGAGCCGGATGAGCTGCGAGCGGCAAACGACGGGGGTCGGTTTCGTCCGCGAAGGAAAGGTGCGCGAAGGGTCCGCGATCGCCCTCGTCCGGGACAAAGGCAAGCTCCTCGGCATCGTCGCCGACAAGGACTCGAAGCGCATCAACGTCGTCGACCTCGATGGCGCCGCGGTGCAGGGGTCGGTCACCGCCGGCGGCGCGCCGGAGCAGGTGCTGGTCCTCGAAGATGGTCGCGTGGTCGCGACAATCGCCGACGGCAGCCACATCGAGGTATACGAGCCGACGGGCGACGCCGCGAAGCCTCTCGTTCTTCGCTGCACGCGCGAAGTGCCGGCAGGTGCGTTCGGCGTCGCCGCCTCCGCCGACGGATCGAAGATCGCCGTCACGAGCGCCTACGAGTCCGCGCTGACGGTGTTCGAAGGCAACGATCTCACCCTGAAGAGCTCGGTCGCCGTTCCGCGATCGCCGCGTGGTGTTCTGATCGACGGCGACGGCAAAGCGTTCGTCTCTCACGTCGTCGGCGGGAGGATCACCGTCGTTTCGCTGCAAGACCCGACCAAACCTCGCGTCATCGACACGCGCGTCCGCGCCGGCTCGCAGGACGCGCAGAACCTGGATCTCGCGCTGGTTCGAAGCGGCACGCAGGCGTACGCGCTCGCGAGCGTCGAGATCACGCGGCCTGGCGGCGGCGGGGGTGAGCGGCCCCCGGTCGTCGGCGGACCTGCCGCGCCCATCCAACCTTCCAAAGATCCGAAGGCGCCGAAGGCCCCGCCGCCGTCGACGAACAAGACCCCCAACCCCGACGCCCCGCCGATGCTCGGTCGTTCCCCCGACGCGCCTCCGGTGGTGGCCGCGCCGGTCCAACCGAAGGACACGAGCACGCGCCTCATCATCCCGATGGTCAGCGTCGATCCCGGCGACCCCGCGCGCCCGACGCGCCTGTATTACGGTCCGCCGCCGACCGCCGGTGTGGCCAAGCACGCACCGATCGCCGTCCTCGTCGATCCCGCGGCTGAAAAGAGCCTCTCCACGCACGTGCTCGCGCCGACGAACGGACAGCGCTCCGGCGAGTGCTTGATGCCCCGCGCGATGGCGTACCGGCAGAGCACGCAGAAGCTCTACGTCACCTGCCTCGGCGTCGATCTGATGCTGGAGCTCGATGCGCGCGCGGTCGATCCGATGCGGGCCGTGACGCGTCGGTTCCAGCTTCCGAAGGGCCCGACCGGCGTCGCCGTCTCGGACGAGCGCGGCGTTGCGGTCGTGTGGGGGCAGTTCGACGAGGCGGTGGCCGTCATCCCGCTTGCGGGAGGCAACACCGTCACGATCGACGCTTACCAAGGCAACCAAGCGGTCGACGCCGACACGGCCCTCGGCCGCGATCTGTTCTACCGAAGCGAAGACGCCCGCATCACCTTCGACGGTGTCGCGTGCTCGAGCTGCCACCCCGACGGCGGTGAAGACGGCGTCACCTGGTCGACGCCGGAAGGCATGCGCCAGACGCCGATGCTCGCGGGCCGCCTCCACGGGACGGCGCCGTACGGTTGGACGCGCAAGCAAGGCACGCTCGAGGAGTACATCGCAGACACCTCCACGCGCCTCGGCGGCACCGGCCTCGACCCGCAATCGCTGAAGTCGCTCGCGAAGTTCGCGAAGAACCTGCCCACCCCGCCGCAGTCCGACGGCTACCAGCGCCGCACGCACGAAAACGCCCTCTTCGAAAAGGGTCGCGAGGTCTTCTTCGCCGAAGGCTGCGCCACCTGCCACGTCGGCGGTCCCGGCACCGACGCGAAGTCGCACCTCGTGACCGAAGGCGCCGAGTCGGCGGAGAACGAGTTCGACACACCGTCGCTCGTCCGCATCGGTCTCACGCCGCCGTACTTCCACGACGGCCGCTACCAGAGCCTCGACGACCTCCTCTTCGACCCGTCGAGCAAGATGGGCAACACCGCCAAGCTCGGCGAGCAAGATCGCCAAGCGCTCAAGATCTACCTCGAGTCGCTCTAGATTCCGCAACTCCACCGCCGAATGACCAAGATGAACGCCAAGGGCGCCAAGGGCAGAGAGAGGGAGAAGAGCGAGAGTCTGTCTCTCCGCTCGAACACAAACCTCTTCTCGCTCCTTTGCCCTTGGCGACCGTCTTTGCGTCTTTGCGTCTTTGCGGTTCTCTCGCTCCTGGGCTGCGGGCCTGCCGGGGAGCCGGTCGCGCCGGGGAACATCGGCGTGGCGGGCGCGACGAGCCGTGCGCCGATTCCGGCTTCGCAGCGGCCGGATGTCGATAGGAGCTTTCCGCTCGACTACGACGCGCTTCCGCATTTGGTGACCACGTCGATCACGCCCGCCGACATGAGCGCGGGGATCGCGATGATTCGCGCGCAAAATGGCGTCGATCAGGCGCGCGTCGGCGGCAACTTGCTCGTCGAGATCGAGCTCGGCAATTCGCGCACGTTCACCGCCGAGCCGCTCGAGCCCTCCTCCGATGCGACGCAGAAGCCGAATGGCTGCGTGCCGCGGCCAGGGACGTCACCCGTCGCGTGGGAGGGTTTCTCCCTCGCCTCCTGGACGGATCTGTTCATCGACTACGTTCGCTTCGAAGGGACGTACGACTTCGACACGTGCACTGCGAAGCCGACGAGGTTCGCACGAGTGCGCGCACCGGCTGTCGTTCCGGGGGTCGCCTACGCGTTCCGCACCTGCGTGCCGGTTTGTACGTCGGTGCCCGCGCCTGGCTCGCGCGAGGAGCTTCTCGTCATCGTCGGCCCGCCTGCGAAGTGGGTCGGCGCGACCGTGCCGTGGCCGTCGATGCAAACGAACCCGCACGTCGGGTTGTTCTCGCGCATCATCGTTCCGCTCAAACGCGGTGGCTCGGCCTCCACGTTCTTCCACGTCGCGGAGCCGGACCTGCAAGCGTTCCTCGCGCGCCGGCGCACCAAGACCGGCCGCTCGCTCGACGTGCCGAGCGCGCCGCTCATCCAGCTCAGCTTCGATTTCAGCTGGCCCGAGGGTGATCCGTCGCCGGTCGGTATCGGCTTCGCCGGCGTCGTCCCCGGCGCTCCCGGTTCATCGGGCGCGACGAGCGTCTACGACTTCAGTGACGACGTCGTTGAGGCAGCGCTAGCGACGCCCTGAGTTTCTCGCGCGCCTTGTTTTCGCGCGCACGACGGCTCGGGTCCCGCCTGGGGGGGTGCTTCGCTGCGCTTCGCACGGGCACCCAAGCCTGTGCGCGCATTCTTCTCCCGCGCGCGCACGACGGCTCGGGTCCCGCCTGGGGGGGTGCTTCGCTGCGCTTCGCACTTGGCACCCAAGCCGGTGCGCGCCCTGATCCAACGTGAGTGGGAGAGCCGACGCCGGCCGATGGCCGGCTCCTGCTACGCGGATTCTTCAGCTACAGGAGCGGCGTCTAGCGGGAAGGTCACGACGACGCGGGCACCGCCGCCTTCGAGCGTTTGGACCGCGAGCTCGGCGCCCATCTGTTTTGCGAGGAGGGCGCTCACGTAGAGGCCGAGGCCCATTCCGCCGCGGTCTTCTTTCGTGGTTTGGAACGGCTCGCCGAGCCGCGTGAGGATCTCGGGGCTGAAGCCGGGGCCGCGGTCTTCGATCGCGACCTCGGCTTTTCCGTCACGCGGCGTGACGCTCACGCGGATGCGCTTGCGCCGACCGAGGACCGTCGCCTCGCACGCGTTGCGCAGAAGATTCACCAGGATCTGGACGAGCGCGCGCGGGATCACCGTCGCAAGCAGGGGCCCTTGCAAGGTGAAACGGCGGTCGCCCTCGTACCCGAGATGATCGAGCTCCGCCCTGGCGTGCTGCTCCACGAAGGAGCAGAGCTCGACCTGCTCCGTCGCCTGGTCCGGCCGCACGTGGCCTCGCACGAGCCCGACGATGTCGTTGGCGCGTTCTGCCTCGCGCGCGATCGACGTCACCATCTGCGCGACCTCTTCGTCCGACATCTGCGAGCGAAACTGCTCGAGCTCACGCGACACGAGGAGGATCGTCGCAAGCGGCGTATTCAGCTCGTGCGACATCGAGCCGACGAGCCGCCCCAACACCGCGAGCTTCTCGTTGCGCGCGCTCTCCGATCGCAATCGTGACAAGCGCTGCGCGTACACCGCGACGAACGCGCCGAGGATCAAGGACAGCGACGAGATCGAGACAGCGGTCGCGAGCTTCGCGATCACCGGCGTCAGCGGCTGGAGCGGCGGCGCGGCGATGAGCACCCCCGCCGCGACGATCGTCAACACGGCGATCAGCAACGTCGCGCGCGGCGTGCACAACAAGCCCGCGAGCGCGATCTGGAACGTGAGGAACGCCGCAAACGGATTCGTCACGCCGCCCGCGAACCACAACATCGACGCGAGCGACACCACGTCTGCGGCGAGCTGCAGCTCGACATAACGCCGGCCGGAGCGGGCGGTGAGCGCGAGCCAGATCAGGTTCGAGGCCGCGATGCCGAGCAGCACGCTCATGAGCGCGCCCATCCGCAGCCCGTGTGCGATCCGATCGGCGGCGAGAATCGTCGCCGCCATCCCCGCAACGGCCACCCACCGCAGCCACACCAGCCACCGATCGGCCGGATCCTCGGTGCTCTTCGCCTCGAGCGCCAGGACCGCCGTCGACGCCGTCGCGCGCCTCCCCGGATCGGAAGGCCGCGAGACGGGACCAGTGTCGAGATCGCCGCTCATCCGAAGAAACCAGCGGCGGAGTGGGGGGCGCGCTCGCGGGAGGCGCGCAGCCTCCCGCGTTCGACCGATCTACGGCATTACGGGTGCGCCGGAGCTTGGCTGCCGGCGGGCGCCGATCCTGCGGGCGCGGCTGCTGCCGACGGCGTGGCCGTCGGGGCGGACGGTGCCGCAAACGGATCCGTCATGATCGCCGGGCGGTGGCGCTTCTGCGGCTCGAACTGACCGCGGACGTTCGTGTCGAACATCGTGAACGAGATGAAGATGATCAGGAACACGACGCTCGAGCCGAAGACCACCGAGTGGAAGCGGAGGTCCGACTTGAGGTGCATGAAGAACAGCGCGACCACCGTCGCCTTGATCGTCGCGATGATGAGCGCGATGAACAAGTTCACCGTGGTGCCGAGGTTGATGTAGCTCGCCCCGACGGTGACGACGGTGAGCACGCAGAGCGTGCCGAACGTCGCGAGGTACACCGGAAGCGGTGTGACGTGCGGGACGTGATCCGGACCGTGACTGTGGTGACTGTCGTGTGACTCGGCGTGCGACATGGCGGATCAACCCACGAGGTAGAGGAGCGGGAAGAGGTAAATCCAAATGAGGTCGACGAGGTGCCAGTAGAGCCCCACGCCTTCGACGGGCGCGTAGTACCGGCTCGAAAACTCGCCCTTTTGCGCGCGGATCAGGATCCAGAGGATGAGCCCGATGCCGATGACGACGTGCAGACCGTGGATGCCGGTCATCACGAAGTAGATCGCGTAGAAGACGCCCGGGTGCTGGGTGGTGAACCCTTGCGCGTGGAACATCGCGCCGGGGAGCAGGCCGTCGTGGATCTTGTGCGTGTACTCGAAGTACTTCACCACCAAGAAGGCGCAGGCCAAGAGGACCGTCGCGAGGAGGAAGCCGACCGTCTCTTTGCGGGCCGAGCGCTGCGCCGACCGCACACCGAGCGCCATCGTGAGGCTCGAGGTGATGAGGAAGACGGTGTTGAGCGCGCCCATCTTCTTGTCGAGGTGGTGGTGCGCCTCGACGAAGCTGTCGAAGTACCAGCCTCGGTAGATGAAGAACGCGCAGAAGAGACCGCCGAAGAACAGGATCTCGGTGACGAGGAAGAGCCAGATCCCGAGACGACCCGCGTCGAACTGCGTGTCCGCCTTGTCGAAGTGGTGCGCGACGACGAAGTCGGGCGACCCCTTCTCCTGTGCTGCTTCAGTACTGGCGCTCATCATTTACCCGTCGTGGCGAAATCGTAGGGGCCGTGCGTGACGACCGGCGTCTTGTGGAAGTTCTCGGTTGGCGGAGGAGACGGCGTCTGCCACTCGAGCGAGCGACCACCCCACGGGTTCGCCGGCGCGCGCTCACCCTTGAAGAGCGAGTGGATGAACGTGAACAGCACGAGGAAGAGGCCGGCGCCGAGCACCCAGCTGCCGTACGTCGAAAACGCGTGCAGCGGCTGATACTGGTCGAGGTACGTGTGATAGCGACGGGGCATGCCGCGCGCGCCCAGGAAGAACTGGGTGAAGAACGTCATGTTGAAGCCGACGAAGATGAGGCCGCAGGCGATCTTCGCCGTGGTCTCGTTGTACATCCGGCCCGTCATCTTCGGCCACCAGTGGTGGAGGCCACCGATGAACGCGATGACCGCGCCGCCCATCATGACGTAGTGGAAGTGCGCGACGACGAAGTAGGTGTCGTGCAGGTGGAGGTCGAGGCCGATCATCGCGAGCGGCAGACCCGTGAGGCCGCCGATCGTGAAGAGGAAGAGGAAGCTCATCGCGTAGAACATCGGCGTGTTCCAAGCGACGGAGCCGCCCCACATCGTGCCCGTCCAGTTGAACACCTTCACGCCCGAGGGGACGGCGACGAAGAAGGTGATGAACGAGAAGATCGTCGACGACAGCTCGCTCTGGCCCGACGTGAACATGTGGTGGCCCCACACCATGAAGCCGACGAGCGCGATCGCGACGCTGGAGAACGCGATGGCCTTGTAGCCGAAGATGCGGCGGTGCGAGTGCACGGCGATGAGATCGCTGATGATCCCCATGCCCGGCAGGATCATGATGTAGACGGCCGGGTGGCTGTAGAACCAGAAGAAGTGCTGGTAGAGGACCGGGTCGCCGCCGAGCTTCGGGTCGAAGATGCCGACGTGGAACGCTCGCTCCAGGATGAGGAGAAGCAGCGTGATCGCGAGGACCGGCGTCGCGAGGATCTGCACGATGCTGGTCGCGTAGATCGCCCAGAGCATCAGCGGCAGGCGGTACCAGGTCACGCCCGGCGCGCGCAGCTTGTGGATCGTCACGATGAAGTTGAGGCCCGTGAGGATCGAGCTGAAGCCGAGGATGAACGCGCCGAAGGTGACCGCGATGACCGACGTCTGGCTGACGGTCGTCGAGTACGGAACGTAGAAGGTCCAGCCGGTATCGAGGCCCGTCGAGACGATCGACGAGGCGGTGAAGATCGCGCCCGTCCAGTAGAGGTAGAGGCTCAACAGGTTGAGCTTCGGGAAGGCGACGTCCTTCGCGCCGATCATGATCGGCAGGACGAAGTTGCCGAGACCACCCGGGATCGCGGGGATGATGAAGAGGAAGACCATCATCGCTCCGTGGAGCGTGAAGGCCTGGTTGTACTGCCCCGGCGTGAGCACGTCCTGGCCCGAGCGCAGAAGCTCGAACCGCAGGATGAGCGCGAAGATGCCCGCGATCATGAACATCGTGAGCGTGCTCACGAGGTACATGAGGCCGATCCGCTTGTGATCGACCGTCGTCAGCCAGGAGACGATGCCCTTCTCGGCGTTGAGGTAGTTCTTACCTCCCGCCTCGACGTCCATTTCGTCCGCGGTAACTGCTCGGGACATGGCTACTTCTGCTCCTTGAGGAAGGCGATGATACCTTCGATGTCCTGGTCCTTCAGGTAAGCCATCGGGGGCATCTGATCCGGGTAACCCTGCACGATGTCCGCGCTCGGGGTCATGATGCTCTTCTTGATGTAGTTCTCGTCGACCGTGATGGTCTGGCCGTTGGCGAGCGTCTCTTGCCGGCCCCAGAGGCCCTTGAACGAAGGTCCGACGAGCCTCGATCCGTCGAGCGAGTGGCAGCTCTTGCAGATCTGCGTGTACTTCTTCTGCCCGCGCGCGAGCGGCGGCAGCGGCGTCTTCTCGCAGCCGTTCTGCATCCAGTTCTCGTAGGTACCCGCCGTGTCGGCATCACCCGACGGCATGACGAACACGCGCGTGAGCATCGTGGAGTGACCGGTGCCGCAGTACTCCGCGCACTCGACGACCGACTCCATCTCCTTCGTCGGCTCGAACCACATCGTCGTATAGAGGTTCGGCACGACGTCGGCCTTCAGCCGGAACTCCGGCACGAAGAACGAATGGATCGTGTCGATCGACGACATGACGAGCTTGACCGGGCGGCCCTTCGGGACGCCGAGCTCGTTGCAGGTCGTGCCGTCCGGGTACTGGAACTTCCAGCTGTACATCTGCCCGGTCACGTTGATCGTCATCGCATCGTTCGGAGCGACTTGCGCGTTCGCGAAGATCTTGAAGCCGATCCAGAACATGTAGATGAGGAGCAGCGTCGGGATCGCCGTCCAGAAGATCTCGAGCTTCAGGTTGTGATCGATCGGGCTCGTCCGCTCGGTCTCGCTCTTCCGCTTGTACTTCACGGCGAAGTACGCCATCGGACCCATGACGATCGCGAAGAAGAAGATCGAGACCCACAGGTTGAAGTTCCAGGCGGCGTCGTAGGGCTCGGCGTACGTCGAGCTCGCGCGAGGCAGCCAGGCGCCTTCGGTCTCGATCGCCATGGGCGCCTCTTTGGGCGCGGCGGAGGCGGCCGGCTGTGCCGTGCTCCCGGACTTGGGTTGGGAAGGTTGGGTGGTGGTGTTGCCCTGACTCATGCTGGCCCCGGTTGCGCTTGTGCCTTCTTGCGTCGGTCTGCGCGGAACATTCGAACCACGAAGAACAAGAGCCCCAGAACCGTCACGCCTGCAGCGACGCGCAGCGCGCGTGCAGCGATAAGCGTGTATTTGCCGGTGTGGGGGTTGAACCTGAAACAGTAGAAAAGGACGCTCTTCAGCGGCGAATGCCAAACTTCTTTGTTGGCTTCGGCGATCGCCGTTCGAAGCTCGTCGGGAGGAAACTCCACCCCGGTGAGCGCCTGCGAGAGCACGCCCTTGGGGGTCACGATGAAGATGCCGGCCGCGTGCGCGTACTGATCCTGCGCCGCGTCCCAGCGGTAGTTGAAGCCGACGGCTTCCGCGAGGCGCCGAACTTCGGCCTCGTCACCAACGGCGAACTCGAAGGCTCCGAGCTGCGAGCCGTCGATGGGCTCGAGTTGGCGGCCGAGCGCCTCGACGTAGTTCTTTCGCTTCTCCTGCGCGATATCGACCTTGTCGCGTGGGTCGAAGCTGACGACGAGCAGGCGGTAGTCCTTGCCCGCGATCTCGTTCAAGCCCTTCACACCCGTCATCGTCCCGTTGAGGACGAGCGAGCAGAGCATCGGGCAGCCGTAGTACGCGAGCACGAGGACGAGCGGTCGCTCGCCATCCATATACTCGCCGAGCACGAACGAGCGGCCGTCCGAGCCGGTGAGCTTCACGTCGCGCGGAAGAACCGCGCCGTTCTTGTCCTCGATGCCGATGCCTTCGAGGTCCTTCGGCACCGTACCAGCGGGCACCGACGGCGCGCCCTCGAGGGGACGGCCGCCGGGCGTGCTTTGCGCGAGCGCCGACGATGGACGGATCGCGGCGAGGAGCGCGAGCCCCAAGCACACCATCAGCATCAACGTCGGGTACTTCTTCATGGGACTGCTTCGCCTATTCGTAGGTGGGAACGGGCGCCGGTGCGGGCGCCTTCTTCTTCTCGGGCTTCTGCGCCGAAGGCACGCTCGAGGTGCCGGGCTTCGGCGCGGACGTCTCGGGCGCGGGGGCCGATGCGGAGCCGGGCGGAGGCGCCGAGCCTTCCGGCGCGGGCGCCGAGGCCGACGTCTCGGGCGCGGGGGCCGACTCGACCGGAGGAGGCGGCGGCGGCTCTTCCTTCGGCGGCTCCGGCGCGGGCGCCGCCGTCATCGATGTCTGCTTGTACATCGACACGACCGACGTCGACGCGCGCTTCTTCGCCTCGGGGGTGAGCTTCTGCGCTTCCATCTTGTGGAGCTCTTCGAGCTTCACCGACGTCTTCTCTTCGACCTTCACGCGGTGCTCCGCGCTCATCACCTGCACGAACACTTCGCGCGCGCCGATGATGGTCGCGACGACGGTCGCGGCGATGACGACGAAGGCAGCGGTGATGATCATCATCCGCGGAGAGTCCTTCTCCGGCGGCGGCTCGTCGCCGTGGCCACCGCCGTGCCCGCCGGCCGCACCGTGGCTCGAGGGCGGAGGAGGCGGCGGAGCGTCGGGGGCGGAAGCGAGCGCTTCCTCCTCCGCGGAGGAGTCGCCGGCGTGGACGGAGTCCTCGTCGCTTTCGTCGTCCGACTGATCCTCGTCCTCGTCCTCTTCCGACGAGGCGTCCTTTTCGGAACCTTCGACCTCGTCGCCGTAGTCCGCGGCCGCGCGCGCCTTCTCGGCGGCGGTGTCGTCGGACTTCGCCTTCTCCTCGGCGTCTTGGTCTTCCTTCTTGGCTTTGGACACGGCTTCTTCGTCCTCTGCTTGCGCCTTCGCGGCGGCCTCTCTGTCCAGCTCTATCGACCGCTTCGAGGCGACGACTTTCTCGTCGTCGATCCGCTGGGCGGCTTCTTCGTTCTCTCGGCGGATGCGCTCGGCGTAATCGTCGTTTGCCGTTTTCGCCTCGCGCATCGCCTTGGTTGGCTTCGGGTCCTTCCCCGAGGTCACAGGTTCTCCGCCTTGATGGCCTCCGGGATGTACGGATCCTTGAGCGGGTAGGCCGGGTCTGCGAGGACGCGCTTGGCGAGCCAGGCAGCCGTGACTCCCACCGGCGCGAGGAGCCCGGCGATATCCACCCACTGGAAGTGGAAGTGCTCGTCGAAGTTCGGCATCACGAGCCAATAGAGGTCGACCCAGTGCACGAACAGGAGGAGCGCCGCGCTCAGGGCGAGGAGCTTCGGATCACGCTTCGCCGTGCGCGAGATGAGCATCAGGAACGGCGCGACGAAGTGGCCGAGGAACAACATCAGGCTCACGACGTACCAGCCGTGCTCCCAGCGATGACGGAACCAGACCGTCTCTTCCGGGATGTTGGCGTAGAAGATGAGCATGAACTGGGCGAACCCGATGTAGGCCCAGAAGATGACCCACGCGAACAGGTACTTGCCGACGTCGTGCTGGTGCTCGACCGTGAGGAGGCTGCCGCCGATGTTGTCGCGGCGGAAACGCACGATGATCAGCGAGAGCATCGCGTGCGAGCTGAGCAAACAGCCGGCGAAGATGTAGACGCCGAAGATCGTCGAGTACCAGTGCGGGTCGAGGCTCATGACCCAGTCGAAGCCCGCGAACGTGGTCGTGAGACCGAGCGCGGCGACGGACGGCGCGGCCGCCATCTGCAGCTTCTCGCTGAGCGTGCGATCGCCGGACGTGTCCTGCTCGCGGCTCGTCTTGTAGAACCAGATCGCGAGGAGCGCCCAGGTCAGCAGGAAGACGATGGCGCGGATGTAGAAGAACGTGTCGTTGAGGTAGGCCGTCTTCTTGATGAGGATCGAGTCGTGCTTCGCGTGCTCGCCCATCCAGTGGTGCCAGACCTTGGGGGCGAGGATGACGAGCGGCACGAAGAGCACGGCGCTCGCGACGAGGCCCTGGCTCAGCCACTCCATGATGCGGCGGGGACCGACCGACCAGCCGGCCCGCGCGAGATGCTGAATGACCACGAAGAACAACGCGCCGAGCGCGATCGTCGTCGTGAACATGAAGCCGACGAGGTAGGCCGCGCCGAAGCGCGCCTGATCGGCGCCGAACATCCCGGCGAGGAAGGCGATGACGCCGACGACGCCGAGGCCGTAGCCGATCTTCGTCCAGCTTGCGGCGAGGTCTCTCGGAAGCAGACCATCGCCCTTCGGAGGATGCTTCTCAGCGCTCACTGCGAACCTCCACCCGGAGCGGGCGGCGTGGGTTGAGAGGGGTTGGGGCTGTGCGGCGCGGCCGAGCCCTTGGGCTTCGGCGCGCTCGACGCCGCGGGGGCGGCGGAACCCGCCGCTGCGCTGGCCGCCGCGGATGCGGACGGACCTGCAGAGGCGGAGGCCGCGGCGGAGCCTTCGGGAGCCGCGGAGCCTTCAGGAGCCGCGGAGCCTTCCGGCTCGGGCGCGCTCGCCGAAGGAGCCGCAGACGCACTGGCCGACGCGGACGCAGACGTCGCGGGCGCCGCACCTTGTTGCTCGGGCGGCGGCGCGGGCGCTTGCGTTCCCGGCTTCGGAGAGCGGCCGCCGATCTCTTGCAGCACGCGAACCCACGCGATGATCGCCCAGCGATCCTCTTCGGGGATTTGCGACGCGTAGCTCGGCATACGACCCTTGCCGTGGCTGATCGTCTGGAAGATCTCGCCGTCGTACGCATCGGCGAGGCGCGGGAGCGTGAAGCTCGGGATGTCCGAGAACGCCGCTTGATCCTGCGTGCCTTGGAGGCGGCGCGGGACGGCGCCCTGCCCGCTGCCCGTCTTGTCGTGGCAGGGCGAGCAGAAGATGTTGAAGCGCTCTTCTCCGCGCTGGAGCGTCTGCTCGGTGACCTCGAACGGGATGCGCGGGATGAGCTTTCCGTTCTCATCCATGCCTTGGAAGCGTGCGGCGTCCGTCTTCAGCTTGCCGCGCGCGACCGTGTGCTCGACCGGCGTGCGACCCGCACGACCGTCGGCGAAGATCGGGCTCACCGTCTGCGGCCGCCGATAGGCCTGCGCGTCGCCGTCGGGGGCGAGGTTGATCGGGGGCTCTTCGCTGACGCCGCCGCGGCAACCGGCGAACACGCCGGCGACGCCGCAGACACCGGCGAGGATCGCCGCGTGTTTGAGGGAAGTGCGCGTGATCACGAGTGCACCTCTTGGACTTCCTTCGCGCCGAGCTTCTCGAGCAAGCGCCGCGTGTCGTCGGCGTCGTACTTCGGGTCGGTGGCGTCGATGGTGACGAAGAAGCCGTCGTCGGTCGATCGAGGGAAGGACTTGTGACGCATCGTGGGGTGGAAGAACGTCGGGAGCTTGCAGAGCCCCCACGTCACGAAGAAGCAGGTGAGCGCGCTGAAGAGAACCGTCAGCTCGAAGTAGATGGGGATGTAGACCTGCCAGCTGAACGGCACCTTGCCGGCGATGTTCAGCGGGTAGTCCCAGTTGCAGTACCAGGTGAGGAGCACGCCGCCGGTGAGGCCGGTCGCGCCGCCCGCGAGGACGAAGAAGGGAAGCCGCGTCGGCGACAGACCGAGCGCCTTCTCGAGCCCGTGGACAGGGAACGGCGTCATCGCATCGAGGCCCTTGTACCCCGCGTCGCGAAGCTCTTCGCACGCGTGGTACAGGTCCGCCGGCGTATCGAACATGCCCATCATCCCCCAGACGTCGCCGTTTTCGGGCTCGGGGAGGACGGGCTTGTCCTCGTGTGCGTCGTGAGACGAATCAGCCATGGGCGTGCGCCTCCTCGTCGTGGTGCTCGGGGTGCGGGTTCGCTTGGGGCATGACGCCCTTGACCTCGCTGTTCGCGATGACGGGCAGGTACTTGCAGAAGAGGAGGAACATCGTGAGGAAGAGGCCGAACGTTCCGCAGAACAGGGAGATGTCCCAGATGCTCGGCGTGAAGTAGGTCCAGCTCGAGGGGAGGTAGTCGCGGTGGAGGCTCGTCACGATGATGACGAAGCGCTCGAACCACATGCCGATGTTCACCACGATGCTGAGGGCGAACATCGCGGGGATGCTGGTGCGCACCTTCTTGAACCAGAAGAGCTGCGGGAAGATGACGTTGCAGCTCACCATGCTCCAGTACGCCCACTTGTACGGACCGAAGGCGCGGTTCAAGAACGCGAAGCGCTCGTACTCGACGCCGCCATACCAGGCGATGAAGAACTCGATCCCGTACGCGTAACCGACCATGGAGCCGGTCGCGAGGATGATCTTGCACATGTTCTCGAGGTGGCGAATCGTGATGAGGTGCTCGAGGCCGAGCACCTTGCGCGCCACGATCATGAGCGTGATGACCATCGCGAAGCCGGAGAAGATGGCGCCGGCGACGAAGTAGGGCGGGAAGATCGTCGTGTGCCAGCCGGGGATGACCGACGTCGCGAAGTCGAAGGAGACGACCGTGTGCACGGAGAGCACGAGCGGCGTCGAGAGACCGGCGAGGATCAGGTACGCCTTCTCGTAGTGCAGCCAGCCGCGGTGCGAGCCGCGCCAGCCGAGCGAGAGGATCCCGTAGATGATGTAACGGAGCCGCGTCTTCGCGCGATCTCGGATCGTCGCGAGGTCGGGGACGAGGCCCATGTACCAGAAGAGGATCGAGACGGTCGCGTAGGTCGAGACGGCGAAGACGTCCCAGAGCAGCGGGCTCTTGAAGTTGGGCCAGATGCTCATCTGGTTCGGCACCGGGAACACCCAGTAGAGGAACCAGACGCGTCCGACGTGGAAGGCTGGGTATATACCCGCGGCCATGACGGCGAAGATCGTCATGGCCTCCGCTGCGCGGTTGATGCTCGTTCGCCACTTCTGCCGGAAGAGGAAGAGGATGGCGCTGATGAGCGTGCCGGCGTGACCGATACCGATCCAGAAGACGAAGCCGGTGATGTCCCAGGCCCAGAAGACGGTGTTGTCGAGACCCCAGACGCCGACGCCCGTGGTGACGAGCTTGGCCAGCGAGCCGACCATCACGAGCAGGATGCTCGCCGCCAGCATGAGGCCGAGCAGGTACTTCGGCGTCGGCTTCGACTCGGCGATCGCCGAGACGTCTTCGGTGACCGTCGAGAAGGTCGGCTTGCCGAGGACGAGCGGCGCGCGCGTCCCGGGCGTATCGCCCGGGACCTCGTTCGGAGTGGTGGTTGCCATCAGTGGCCTCCCTTCGACTCGGCCGCGTGATCGGCCTTCTTCTCAGTCGGCGGAGCGGGAGGCTCGAGCTCCGGGTTCGGGTTGCGGATGCGAGCCAGGTAGGTGGTTCGCGGCCGGACGTTGATCTCTTCGAGCATCTTGTACGCGCGACCCAAGCCCGAGAGCTGAGCGACCGTCATGCGACGGCCGAACGGCGGCTCTTCGCGCTCTCCCTTGTCGTTGAGATCGCCGAAGGTGATCGCCTCGGTCGGGCAAGCCTGCGCGCACGCGCTCGTGAACGAGCGAATGATGCGGAGCTTCTCCTCGTTGGCCTCGACCAGCGCCGCCTTCTTCTCGGCGTCGTTCGCCGTCGCGACGGGCTTCACCTTCTTGGCGGCGATCTTCGCCTGGTTCACGCGCTGCACGCAGTACGTGCACTTCTCCATCACGCCGCGCGAACGGACGGTGACGTCCGGGTTCAGAACGAGCTTCTGAACGTCCGGGATCTCCTTCGTGTAGTTGAAGTAGTTGAACCGGCGGACCTTGAACGGGCAGTTGTTGCCGCAGTACTTGGTCCCGATGCACCGGTTGTAGGTCATCTCGTTGATGCCTTCCGGGCTGTGCGTCGTCGCAGCGACCGGGCAGACCTGCTCGCACGGCGCGTTCTCGCAGTGCTGGCAGGTCATCGGCATGTTGGCCGCGTTGGCTTCGTCGCCGTCGGTGACGATGTCGTGCTTGCCCTCGAAGTACCGGTCGATGCGGAGCCAATGCATCTCGCGCGAGCGAAGGACCGCGTCGACGCCGAGGATCGGGATGTTGTTCTCGGCCTGGCACGCCGTGACGCAGGCCGAGCAGCCCGTGCACAGCGTGAGGTCGATGTACATCGCCCACTTGTGGCCGTCGTACTTCCACTCTTCGAAGAGCTGGTTGTTCTCGCCCTCGGGCTTGTCTTTGCCCGGGTATTGAACGAGCTCGCGCGCCCACTTCGGGTCTTCCTTCAGCTGGGTGACCGTCTGGGTGCGGATGAGCGGGCGGCCCTCCATCATGAAGTGGCCTTGGGTGACGGCCGGCTTGGTGAAGCCGCCGGCCTTCTTCACGGTGCCGCCGGCGATGTACCAGCCCGCGCCTGCGCGGACGCCCGA
>JABFXY010000150.1 GCA_013361525.1 Polyangiaceae bacterium
TCGAAGAGGATCTTCGACTTCGGCTCGACGCCGATCGGCACCATGATCGTGTAGTGGCGCTCACGCTTTGGGGGTGCTGAGCTGCTCGCCGCTGGGGCCGAGTCGGACGCAGCCTGGTTGCAACCGGTGACGGCGGCGGTCGCTGCGACGAGCAGCGCGAGGGCGGTGACGACGGATTTCGCGGTGGCTTGCACGCGGCATGCTACGTAACCGGGCGTGCCCAAGTCTCCTCGGGTTTGATGGGCGACAATGAGCGGGGAAAGCGAGACAAGTCGCTAACCCCCCTCGGGTTTTGTCCGGCGTCGCAAACCGAGGGTTGGGGCTCGAGCCCTCAATGGCGCGCGCCCTTCGGGATGGACTTTGCTGTCACACATGTCGAGGGCTTCGACGAGCCACGGTACGGGGCAGTTGGTTAACGAGGTGCGGGCGGCGATGATCGAGGGATTGCTGTGCACCGCGGATGGGCGCGCAACGTTCACGCGAATCGCGGCGATGCGACAATCACTTGAATCGCGCTGACCTGCCGCGCGGGGCGGCGTGGCCCTTCGCCGACGCTCGGCCTCCGTTCACCCCTTGGCGCCAGCCGAGAGCAGGCTTCGTCAGGCCGCTTTGCGCGCTCGACGAGGCCACCACCGAAGTTGATTCTTCTGCCTTCGGCGAAGTATCCACGGATGCAGCGGCTACGCTTGCCGACTGAAGCCCGCTCTCCGCGTAGCGGTTGTTCTTCAGATCGTTCGATGCCCGCATCAAGAAGTAGGTCATAAAGTCCGCCGCAAACATACGCTCGGCGGGCGTCGAGTGCGGGAAGCCAGTCTTATCGAAGCAAATCTCACCGCTGTCATTTACACGCAAGTAGATCCCATCGGGCGTCGCGGCATACGAGTGCGACATCTCGTGCATGTATGTCCACAGCAACGACTCCTCCCGCGGCTTGTCTTTGTCGCCCTGCAGTTTGGCCGTACCTGCGAGCACCTTCCCATAGTGGTCTAGGTTTATGTGAACGACGGAAGCTCCGAATCGGTCCAGCTCCGGGTTGAGTTTTTCCGTCTCCGCTGGTCTCGGGTTTTCACGCTGTACGATGTTCGATGCGCTCTGTTCCTGGTCGTGCTTGAGATTGTGGCGCTCGCGCCACCGCGTCTCGAATGAGAATGCCTTCAAGAGACCGGCAACGCCGCCATCGTTGAGGTTCGAGATTTCCGCCCACGACTGCCCCTTTCCATCCAAGTCGCGGGCACCGGTTTCGCCGAGCCACGCGTCACCCTTCTTCCCAAGCCTCCTGCCCATGGCTGGAAGGTGACCATGCTGTTGAACATACGGCTTGACCAGAATCGTATCCGTCGAGAGCCCATAGGCCGTGCGATAGAGCATATGGGCAAAGAGTCTGACCTGCGGGCTATCGGGCGAGACGACAGCGAGCTCCTCTTCAGAGGCTCCGACTTCGGTGAGGCACTGTCCCAGCAGGGCCGCGAGCCGTTCGCGGTCGATGGCTTGGTCGAGGTCGTTGTGTTTGATTTGCTGCCACTGGTCGCCCTCGATGGAGAGGTTCGACATCGCGTCGTGCGCGATCTGCCGGCCGTCCAGGATTGCGTGCTGCAGTTCCGCGAGGATCGCGTCGCTGGTCAGGGCGTTGCCCTGGATCTGCTGAATGTAAATGGCGTTCTTCTTACCCTTCGGCGTCTTCTTGATGAATGTAGATCCCGCGATCGGGGGGAATGCCTCGTCCCCGCTTGCCGAGGACTCGCTCCACGAGAACGGCGTATGGGACCCGGAGACGAGGTAAGCGTCGACGTTGTGTTCGTCGCGAAACAGAATCTGGAGCTCGATTTTCATGTTGGCCCCCGAGTGCCAAGACGAGATCGGATTGGACTAAAGCCAATATACGCGCGATCGCTTCTCGCCCTTCGACTTGAGCTTCTTGCCGTCGACGAGCCGGGCAATCGGCAGCGTCCAGTCCTTGGTGGACAACCTCAGCGCGCGCTTGATCTGCTGGGCACCCTGGCCCGGGTTGGCGCGGACGTACTCGAGGATCCTGCCTTCGACAGCCGCAAGATCCGTAGAGTTTCGGCGAATGCGCTTCCCGGGCTTTGCGGTGCGCTTGGCGGTGCGACCTGAAGAGACCCACCCTCCATCGTTCTCGCCGCCTGCGAGCGCCGCCGAAGGGCGCCGTCCGCCCACGGAGGACTCACCACCAAAAGCCTTCTGAACGCTTTCGAGCGCATTGGCACGGAACGCTGCTTGGAGGTCGGAGACGAACTTCGCGACGAGGGTTTCGAGCTGGGGGATCGGCATGGCCCGAGAGCCGAACACGACAACCATAACAGGTCAAGGCTGGGTCGCTCGGGGCTGGCGTGAGGCCCCATATGCGAGCCGATGGGCAACTCGGCTTCTTCAAACAACGGTTGGGTGGAGCGCGAGCGCGATAAACGTCCGGACGATCTTGCCTCGTGCTCGCTAAATGCGGTGCGTGAGTCGGAGGATCGCGAGGACCAATACCAGCACCGATACGGCGACGAGCACGACCTTCGAGCCTTTCGCTATCGTGGATATGGTCCTCGACGTCCGAATACGTCGGGAGCCGCCGTGCACGCTCCGCGACCTCTTGGGGCGTCGACATTTCAACGCTAACGTGCGGAGCGAGCGGACTCTCCCGCACGTACTCGTCGAAAGGGGCTCATCGTCCACCGGAAGCGCAGAGACGATAGTGGGTGCTTCGGCCTCGGGCCCCTCACGCTCGACGGACTGATCCTGCCAACGGTCGCCGGTCATCGCATGCTCGAATGCCTCGAGCATCGCTCCGACGGAATGGTGCCGTCGGAATGGTTCGCGGTGAAGCGCTCGCTCGAAGAACCAATCGACGGACGGAGCGAGGCCTCCGACGATGGAAGACGGCGGTACCCATCCTCCGCCGGAACCGCGTCCTGTCCCTTGTCGCACCGGTTGGAACGGGCGGAGACCGGTCAGGCACCGGTAGAGGATCGCGCCGATGGCCCAAACGTCGCTTCGCGCGTCGGCAACGCCATGCGCGGTCTGTTCGGGACTCTGGTCGCGAGATCCCTGACTTACGAGCACGTCCATTGCGCCCGGGTCGAGCAAGGTTCGAGTCTGAACACCAAAGTCGAGCACCTTCAATTGCGGTCTCGACGTCCCGCAGGTCGCCGCGAGGAAGAGGTTGGACGTGCGGAGCTCGCCGTGGATGAACCCCTCGGAATGGGCTTCGGTCATCACCTCGGCGAGCTCGCGTAAGAGCCATAGGCACTGGCCGAGCGAGATTCTACGGACGCGCATCAAGTGCCGTTCGAGAGTCTCGCCCTCGAGCAGCTCGACAGCGATGTAGGGCGTTCGGACCGCCACCCCGCAATCAAGGACCCGAGCCACCTGTGGCATCACGAGGGCACGAGTCATTGCAAGCCGAGACCGAAAAGCCGCCTCGCGATCCGCAGCAATCGGCGCGCACGCGGTCAGCACCTTCAGCGCAACCTGCGCTGGATCCCCCATGGCGCGAAGGTCGAGCGCGACCCAGGTGGTGCCGAGCGTGTCTCGGCCAAGGTAATCCTCGAGCAGATACCGGTCGCCAAACATCGCCCCCTTCCCCAGCTGCGCTTCACGCTCGGTGGGGCCGAGGCGGGGCCCCGATGCGACCCCGGCGCTCCGGGTACTGTGGTTGGACCTCGTGTCGTGGACCGTGTGAAATTGCCCGGCGGCGCGACGCATCTCCCTCTCCCCAGCGCACGCGAGCAGTGCATCCTTCGCACCAGCAGGATTCCGGCGCTTCACCGCGCTTCAATGCAGCACATGCGTCGAAATGGATCGCGCACAGCGCACAGTTGAGGCGATCTTGTAGGGCGACTGTCTGACGAGCACGTCAGATAGCCATGATCCTGCGCTGTGAGTGAGGCGTGGGTTACGAGTCCGTCGCGACCGTCAATGGGCCGCGCGGCTCGTCGGACCGGATAGGTCGACTGTGGCGAATCTCCGTCATCCGACATCGCGCGCTTCAAGGGCAGAGATCGTGCCCGCGACCGAGCGGTAGCGTCTGCGGAGCACTTGTCACCTGTCGGTGAAACGACGACGCCCGATGCGGACGCACGACGCCCAAGCAGGGGGAGTTCCGCGGGCGCACTTGGCCGCAGGGTCGCGTCGGGCGTCTCGCATCGGGCGCCGCTCCGCAGTGACTGCAGGGCACGGACCACGGAGAGCATTTAGGCGGGACTCATCGCTTCGCGGGACGCGGAAGACAGTTAGTACGCTATTGGCCACAGACTGGTGGTTAGAGTGCCGCAGATTGGTGGAGCGATTCCCCTTCCCCGGGGCATCATCCTTCATCCGACGATGGCCGGTCCGCGCGTTCGATCGGAGTTGGGCGAGCCAACCCAATGCTTTTGTCTCGCGCATGCGCCCTGCGCGGCCCCTTGGTTACACATCCGCCACTCTGCACGAACCACGCGACCACCCTCGAGCGAATGCGCCCGCGGTTTGCGCCGCGGCGATGAGCGGGTACCGTTGACGCGTGATCGGTCGCGTCCTGAAGCGAGCCCTCTCCGCCTTGCTGGCGATCGCGCTTCTCAGCGCGATCGTCTTCGGCGGGCGGCGCTTCTTGTGGTGCCCGATCGTTCTCCAGGCACGGCAGGCCTGCTGTTGTCCAACGACCCACAACGAGCGGCCCGAGCCCGTCATCGAGCGCCGTGGTTGTTGTGAGCCGCGCGCAGTTCCCGTCGCCGGACCACAGGCATCTCGCGAGCATCCCGCGCCGTTGGTCGCGACGGTCCCAACCATCACCTTCACCGCAGTGGCTGAGGGCGAAGCGGCTGTCGAGCCGTACGTAGCGGCTCTGGCGCCAGCGTGGCGGCCTGTCACGACGTCGTTGGGCCCACGCGGGCCGCCGCACGTTTTGAACTGCATCTACCTCATCTGATCGACCCCGCATTGGGCGCGAGCGCTTCGCGATCGACGGCATTTGCCCGTTGGCTTCGCGCTCGCACGGCTCTCTCGCGCGCGGTGGAGGTCGATCATGCGTTCGTGTTTGGTGTTGCTTGCGGTCGCAGCGACAGGGTGCCTGTCGTCGGCGACCGAAAAGGCCAGATCCGCAGCTGCCAGCGAGGTCGCGGACGGCCCGGCCTACGCACCGGCAAAGGTCGGCGCGTCATCGACCCCGACCTCCGACACCTGCGAGGCCATCGGCGCGCGCATCGCGGCGCGGCACCCGGCGCCGCTCGCTGCAATGGCGCGCGCCCGCGCGAGCCTCCGCCGTTCGCATGCGGCAGCGTCCGCCCCGGGGCCGACCGTCTGGGTCGAGCTGTGGGACTTTCCGATAGGGGATCCCGAGCGCGCGGATCGCGAGGGCATGTACATGGTCGGCGTGCGCCAGGAGATCCCGGTTCTCGGCGCGCTCGACGCGGACGCTCGAGCGCAGGCCGAGGAGGCTCGAGCACAGGCCGCCGAAGGGCGCGACGACAGCCGGAAGCTCTATCAGCAGGCGGCGCTCGCGTGTGTCGACTGGGCAGTTTCGGCTCGCGTCGCCGACCGCTATCGCGAATACGGCGAGCACCTCAAAGCGGTGCGCGAGGCAGGCGCGACCGCATACGCTGCGGGCGCACCGAGCTCGCTGGGATCGGTTGCGCGGTTCGAAGCCGACGCCGCCCGCATCGAGCGGCGCGCCATCGAGCTCGACGAACAAGCGCGAGCATCCCGAGACGCCCTCGTCGCGCTCGCGGGAGAGGGCATCGCGATTCCCGAAGATCCGCCGGCGCTGCGACGTCCGCCGAACGAGATCGACGTCGAATCCGTGATAGCTCGCGCGTTGTCCGCGCGCGGAGACGTCGCGGCCGCGCGCGCTCGTAGCGCAGCAGCGAATGCACGTGCAGACGCGGCGCGCGCCGTCGCGGAGGTGCCGAAGTTCGAGGTTGCCGGCACCTATATGCAAACCCCGGGAGAGCGCGCGGGCCTCGGCGCGATGGTGTCGATGTCGATGCCTTGGCTGGGCGGCGGGCTGGCGGACGCAAGCGACGCAGCGCAAGAGGAGACGACAGCCGCGAATCACCAGGCCGCCGCGGCAGAGCGCGCCGCCGAGGTCGAGATCACGACGTACGCCGCACGTCTGCGGACCGCGCAGCGCGCGCTTCAATCGTTGGAGGAGCGCGAGCTGCCCGCGGCGGAGCGAGCGGCGGAGGCCGAGCGCGCCGGTCTCGCAGCCGGGAGCTTCGATCTGACGGCGTGGCTCCTTTCGGCCCATATGGTGCTCGAGACGCGCATCGAGGAAGAGGTGATGAAGGGCGCCGTTGCACGCGCCTGGATCGAGCTGGAGGCCGCATCCGCGTCCTCGGGCGCGGGTCGCTCTTCCGATCTAGCACCGAGCAGAGCGCCCCGGCTCAACACGATGTGCCCGGCATGCGCACGATGGCCGTCGTTCGCTGGTTGCTCCTGTTGGCGCTGGCATGTCTCGCAGGCTTTACGTGGTGGAAGCTCGGTCCGACCGCCGAGACGACGGCGCAGGGACCGGATCGGTACTACTGCCCCATGCATCCCGAGATTCGGTCTCCGAATCCCGGGACGTGCCCCATCTGCTTCATGTCGCTGGAGCCCATCCCACCATCCGGCGGAATGGACCACGCGATGCCTCATCCGTCCGGCCCGCCGCCCGCACCGAGCGCGATGCCGGCGGCGGATGTCATGCTCACGCTCGAGCGCAGGCAATCGATCGGCCTCGCGACGGCGGCGGCTACCAAAAAGAAGGTCGCGCGCGAGCTACGGCTCCCTGCCGTGCTGGAAGCGCCGGAATCCGCAATATCCGAGGTGCGTGTACGAAGCGCAGGCTTCGTCGAGCAAGTCGCACCAATCGAGACCGGCGCAAAGGTGAAAGCAGGAGAAGCGCTCCTCTGGGTCTATTCGCCAGATATCCTCCGTACACAACAGGAGCTCCTCACCGCGCGCGCTCTCTCCTCCGGGGGCGCTCCCGCCGTCCACGACGACGCCGAGATGGTGGACGCGGCGAAGACGCGCCTCGAGCTGCTCGGGGTCGGGCGGGGCGTCTCCAATCAGGTCCTCGCAAAGGGCAAATCGGTGCGCGCTATTCCCGTATCTGCGCCGAAGACCGGTATCGTGACGGCCCGCAACGTTTCGCTCGGCGCATACGTCACGCCCGAAACGATGCTCTTTCAGATTACCGACTTGTCGACGCTGTGGGTGAGCGCGACGGCGGAGACGGCGGACGTCGCCCTCCTGGCGCCGAAGACGCGGGCGCGGTTCGAATCGCGGCGGGGCACCGCGATCGACGTCGAAGCGCTGCTCGTCGAGCCCCGCGTCGCCGCGCGAACACGCACGGCGACGGTGCGCTTCCTGGCGAAGAACGACGACGCTAGCCTGTTGCCCGGCGACATCGGCGAGGTCGTGGTGCCCACGACCGATGAAGAGCAAGTCGTCGTGCCCCGCGACGCGGTCGTCGACACAGGAGCGCAGACGTACGTATTCGTCGAAAAGAGCCCGGGTAGGTTCACGCCGCGTGCGATCACGGCAGGGCCGATCGTCGGGAACGACCGCATTGTCAAAAGCGGTGTGGAGCCCGGCGAGGCCATCGTCGTCCGCGGAGCGTTCCTTCTCGACTCCGAAAGTCGGCTGCAAGGAGCGCTCGCCCCCTCCATGGACAAGGCGCCGTGATGGGCCATTTCCTGGAGCTCTGTGCGCGGTACCGAGCGCTCGTGCTGCTGCTCGGCGTCGCTCTCGGCATCGCCGGCTTCGCCTCGATGCGGCGGGTGCAGCTCGACGCGATTCCGGATCTCTCCGAAGCGCAAGTCATCGTCTTCACCGAATGGCCGGGCCGCTCTCCGACATTGATGGAGGACCAGGTCACGTACCCGCTCGTAACCGCGCTTTTGTCGGCACCGCGCGCCCAAGAGGTGCGCGGCCAAACGATGTTCGGAATGAGCTTCGTCTACGTCGTCTTCGAGGATGGTACCGATCCCTATTGGGCACGTTCGCGCGTCCTCGAATACCTCAGCTCCGCGAAAGAGCGCCTGCCCACCGAGGTGACGCCACGAATCGGCCCCGACGCGAGCGGCATCGGCTGGGTGTACCAATACGCGCTCGTCGACCAATCGGGAAAACACGACCTGGGCGAGCTGCGCACGCTTCACGATTACTCCGTGCGCTACGCGCTCGCGAGCGTGCCCGGGGTGGCCGAGGTGGCGCGGGTCGGGGGCTTCGAGCCCCAATACCAAATACGTTTGGATCCGGCGCGTTTACGGGCTCGGGGTGTCTCTCTTTCGGAGATCGCCGACGCCGTGCGCCGCTCCAATGGAGAGGTCGGCGGCCGGCTCATCGAGATGTCGGAACGCGAATATTTCGTCCGTGGGCGTGGATACCTCGGTAGCCAGGCCGATCTCGAATCCGTCGTCGTGCGTGCCGACGAGCGCGGAGCACCCTTACTCGTCCGGGATCTCGGATCGGTGCAGATGGGCGGAGAGATTCGGCGCGGGGCAGCCGATTGGAACGGCGAAGGTGAGGTCGTCTCCGGCATCGTCGTCATGCGGTATGGCGAGAACGCGCTCGACGTCATCGATCGCGTGAAATCACGAATCGACGAGTTGAAGCCGACCTTGCCCGAAGGGGTCGAAATCGTCACTGTCTACGATCGGTCGAGCCTGATCGAGCGCGCCATACGCACGCTGCGCCACGCGCTGGTCGAGGAGATGATCGTCGTCGCTGCCGTCGTCATCCTGTTCCTACTCCACCTGCGATCGGCGCTGCTACCCATCATTTCGCTACCCCTCGCCGTCGCCATCGCGTTCATTCCGATGTGGGCCCTCGGCGTGCCGGCGACGATCATGTCGCTCGGCGGCATCGCCATTGCGATCGGCGCGACGGTGGATGCCGAAATCGTGATGGTCGAGGCGTCGCACAAGAAGCTCGAGCAGGCACCCGATGACATCAGCGACGAGGAGCGGAGCAAACTGCTGTCCGCCGCTTCGCGCGAGGTCACCCCGGCCATCTTCTATTCACTCTTGATCGTGGCCGTGTCGTTCTTGCCCGTTTTCGGGCTGACCGGCCAAGCGGGAAAGCTCTTTCGACCGCTCGCATTCACCAAGACGGCGGTGATGCTCTCGGCGGCGCTTCTATCCATCACGGTGGCCCCGGCGCTCCGTGACTATCTGCTGCGAGGTAAGGTTTACCCCGAGCACAAGCACCCTGTGTCGCGTGCGATCCGCAGGGTGTACGAACCGTTCGTGCACGTCGCGCTTCGAAACCCGAAGACGACGGTGCTCCTCGGCGTGCTCGCCGTCCTCGCAGCGGCGCCGCTCGTCCCGCGGCTCGGCTCGGAGTTCATGCCGCCCCTCGACGAGGGTGACGTCCTCTACATGCCGACGACCTTCCCCGGCATTTCGATCGAGGAGGCGAAACACCAACTGCAGATTCAGGACGCCACGTTGCGGCAGTTCCCCGAGGTGGAAAACGTCCTCGGCAAGGTCGGACGAGCCGAATCGCCGACCGACCCCGCACCGCTATCGATGGTCGAAACGGTGGTGCAGCTCAAGCCCAAGGAGGCGTGGCGCACCAAATACCAAAAGCGCTTCTATCACGGCTGGGCGCCGACCTTCACGCGCCCGGTCCTCACCAAGATCTGGCCGGAGTTTCGTCCGATGACGCGCGAGGAGCTCGTCGACGAGATGAACCAGAAGCTGCGCCTCGTCGGGTGGACGAACGCGTTTACCCAGCCAATCCGCAACCGCGTCGACATGCTGACGACCGGCATCCGCACGCCCATCGGAATCAAGATTTACGGGCACGACCTCGACGCAATCGAGCGCGCCGGCAGCGCGATCGAGGGTCTGGTGCGACGGGTCCCGGGAGCCCGGAGCGTCCTCTTCGAGCGGCAATCGGGCGGCACCTACGTCGATATCGTCCCCGACCGCGCGAAGCTCGCCCGCTACGGGCTCCAAATCGACGACGTGAACGGGATCATCGAGTCGGCAATCGGCGGAGAGCCCGTCACGACGACGGTCGAAGGCCGCGCGCGCTATTCGGTCAATGTCCGCTACGCCGAGGACTTTCGATCATCACCGGCTGCGCTCGCCGACGTGCTCGTGCCGGTCCCGGGACCCGATGGAGCCGCCGCGCGCGCAGGGGGTGAGCACGTGCGCCTCGGCGACGTCGCGGAAGTCCGCGTCTCCAGCGGACCACCCATGCTCAAAGACGAGTCGGGGCTGCTCGTCGGCTATGTCTATGTCGACGTGACCGACGAGCGGGACGTCGGCTCCTTCGTCGACGACGCACGCAAGGCCGTCGACGCAGCGGTCGCGCGCGGCGACGTGACGCTGCCCGCGGGCGGGCGTCTGCGCTGGACGGGCCAATACGAGCTCATGCAAGAGACGCGGGAGCGGATGAAGCTCCTCGTGCCGCTCACGTTGCTCGCGGTCGTGCTGCTCCTCTATCTGCAATTCCGCAGCTTCACCGAAGTGCTCATCGTGCTTCTCTCGCTGCCATTTGCGCTGGTCGGTAGCGTGTTCGCGCTTTACCTGCTCGACTATCACGTATCGACGGCGGTCTGGGTCGGGGTGATCGCGCTCGTGGGCCTCGCCGCGCAGACGGGCGTCGTGATGATCGTGTACATCGACCACGCGTACGAGCGCCGTCTACGCGAAGGTAAGATCCGCTCACTCGACGACATCATCGAAGCCCACGCAGAGGGAACGATTCAGCGTGTCCGGCCGAAGCTGATGACCGTCGGCACCATGTTGTGCGGCCTCGTTCCGCTTCTATGGGCGACAGGCTCGGGCGCCGACGTGATGAAGCGCATCGCCGCACCGATGGTGGGCGGTCTCGTGACGAGCGCATTTCTCACGCTCGAGATCATTCCGGTCGTCTACACCTATTGGCGCAACGAGCAGCTCGTCCTCGGCCGCATTGCAGTGCGTGCGCCCAAGGCGGCGCTCGAGCTCGAGCGCCTGACGTGGGTGATTCGTGGCGGTGGTGTGCTGCTCGTCCTCGCTGCCGCCGCGAAGCTCTACGTGCCGAACGTCGCTGGCCTCGCGGAGGCATGTTTGGTCGCTGGCGTTGGCGCCATCGTGCTCGGGACAGCGGCATATCTCGGTGCGCGCAGGTTGGCCCTCAGACACCTCCCGGCCGAGCCGCGTTCGCCAGATTCGCCACTTATCTCGTCCACGTCACCTCGAGAGGAACCCTCGTCATGAAAACGCACCTTCTTGGTATCGCGCTGCTCGCGGCGTCGGCCTGCTCCAATAAGGCGGACGCACCTCCGCTTCCGCCCGGCGCGAAGGAGGTCGCGATCTCGGTCGATGCAAAGGGCTATCACCCCGCGGAGGTGAGCGCCCCTGCTGGCAAACCCGTGAGGCTGTTGTTCACGCGCTCGTCGGACGACGGATGCGGTCAGCAGCTCGTCGTTCCGGAGCAGAAGATTCGCAAAGACCTGCCGCTGAAAGAGCCCGTCGCAGTCGATCTCACGATGCCAGCATCCGGCAAAGTGCGCTTCACCTGCGGCATGGATATGTACGAGGGCGCGGTGGTGGTCGAATGATGCCAGCGCGCCGATCGACGCGCGCGAACCGAGACAAGCGCCTCACCTCGGACGCGCAGGCCTGTGGCGCGGAACCAGTGCGTCGTGGGTTGACCGCGTGATGTCGACGACTCCTGACTCCGTCGAGCCTACCGATCTGCCCCGATGCCCTTAACCGATGCGGTGGCGCCCGTCGCCCGACGTCGAGGTTTAGGCGAAGAGGACCGCCCGGCCGGTGCTCGAAAGCCTCACTGACGGCCGCGCTGTGACATCGTGGCTCGGCCGCACGTGCGCGTGAGCACGTGCGCCTTCGCGATCGCGAGCGGCCCTCGGTTTGCAGTCGCTCAGCGAGTCGTGCGGTACCTCATCGCCATTTTGAGCATCGTCGTGGTTCTCGGCGCTCTCGCTGCGGTGAAAGGCTCGCAGATCGCCTCGCTCATGGCCTTCGGGAAGAAGGCGCAGGCCGCGGGGCCTCCGCCCGAAGCCGTCGGCGTGGCGCCCGCGACCGAGCAACTCTGGGAGGAGACGATCGACTCCGTCGGCAGCGTCGAGTCGTCCAAAGGCGTCGCGGTCAGCAACGAAAGCCCCGGCGTCGTCATGAAGATTCATTTCGAGTCGGGCGCGACCGTCGAAAAGGGACAGCTCCTCGTCGAGCTCGATACGCGCGTCGAGCGGGCCCAGCTCGCGTCCGTCGTCGCCAACGAGAAGCTCGCCAAAGTCAACAACGAGCGAACCGGAGCTCTCTTCAAAGAAGGCGCCGTTCCGAAGGCGGATTTCGACGCCACACAGTCGCAGTTGAACGCCACTGCGGCGAATGCCGCGTCGCTCCAGGCATTGGTCGACCGCAAAGTCGTGCGTGCGCCGTTCGCGGGGCGGTTGGGTATTCGCGCCGTGAACCTCGGCCAATACCTCGCACCCGGAACGGCCATCACGACGCTCGAAGCGATCGATACGGTGTTCGTCGATTTCACCGTTCCGCAGCAGCGCCTCGGGGATCTGTCGGTCGGCATGCCCGTCCGCGTTCACGTCGGCGCATCGGGCGACAAGCCGATCGAGGGCACCATTGCCGCCGTCGACCCGACCCTCGAAGCCTCGACGCGCGCGATCCGGGTTCGCGCGAGCATTCCAAACGAAGGGGAGAAGCTGCGGCCCGGCATGTTCGTGGACGTCGCGGTGATACTTCCCACGCGGGCGAGCCTGGTCACCGTCCCTTCCACGGCGATCATTCACGCCTCGTACGGCGACTCCGTCTTCATCGTAGAGGACAAGAAGCCGGAAGATCCGGGAGCTCGCCAGACCGAGGACGGAAAGCCGATTCAGGTCGTACGCCAACAATTCGTGAAGACGGGGCGCCGCCGCGGCGACTTCGTGCAGGTCGTCGAAGGTCTGCCGGTCGGATCGATCGTCGTCGGCACCGGCGCCTTCAAGCTGCGCAACGGCGCGCCGGTCGTCGTGACCGAGACCGCTATTACCAAGCCCGAGCTCGACCCTCGCCCGCCCAATCGGTGAATCGTGAAATTCACCGATCACTTCATCTTCAGGCCCGTTCTCGCCATCGTCGTCAACCTGATCATCCTGATTGGTGGTTTGCAGGCGATTCGGTCCCTCACGGTGCGCCAATATCCACGGCTCGAGAGCGCCACGGTGACCGTTCGCACCGTGTACGTCGGCGCAAACGCCGACCTCGTGCGCGGCTTCATCACGACCCCGCTCGAGCGCTCCATCGCTGCGGCAGACGGCATCGACTATATCGAATCACAGAGCACGCAAGGGCTTTCGACCATCAGCGTCCGCCTCAAGCTCAACTTCAATGCGGCCGAGGCCCTCGCCGACATCAGCACACGCGTCGCGCAGGTGCGCGCGGACCTGCCTCCGGAGGCGGAGGTCCCTTCGATCTCGATCGAGCCGTCCGATGCCCAAATCGCCGCGATGTATCTTAGCTTCCGGTCCACGATCCTCGAGGATAACCAACTCACGGATTACCTGATACGGGTCGTACAGCCGCGCCTCGCGGCGATCGACGGGGTTCAACGCGCCGACATCCTCGGTGGCCGGACGTTCGCGATTCGCGCTTGGTTGAAGCCCGAAAAGATGGCGGCCCTCAAAGTGACGCCTTCTCAGGTGCGTGAAGCCCTGCTCGCGAACAACTATCTGTCCGCCGCAGGCGAAACGAACGGCAACCTCGTCCGCGTGAACCTCACCGCGCGCACGGACCTGCGGAGCGCCGAAGAGTTTCGCGAGCTGGTCGTGCGCCGGGAAGGCGACACCCTCATTCGGCTCGCCGACGTCGCCGACATCGATCTCGGGGCCGAGACCTATAACCAAGAGGTTCGCTTCTCCGGCCAAAACGCGGTGTTCATGGGCGTCTGGGTATTGCCCAATGCAAACTCCCTCGACGTCATCGAGTCCGTCCGCCACGAGATGGATCTCATCAACAAAGAGCTCCCCACCGGGATGGAGGCGTCGATCGCCTTCGATTCGACGAAATACATCGACGATGCCATCGACGAGGTCGCGCAGACGCTCCTCGAGACGATCCTCATCGTCATCGTCGTCATCTTCTCCTTCCTCGGCTCGCTCCGCAGCGTGCTCGTGCCCGTGGTCGCGATTCCTCTGTCGCTCATCGGCGCCGTGTTCTTGATGCAGGTATTCGGCTTTACGCTCAACCTGCTCACGCTCCTCGCCGTGGTGCTCAGCGTCGGCCTCGTCGTGGACGACGCCATCGTGGTGGTCGAAAACGTCGAGCGCCACCTGCGAGAGGGCAAGACACGAACCGAGGCGGCGCTGGTTGGCGCGCGGGAGCTCGTCGGTCCCATCATCGCGATGACGATTACGCTCGTCGCCGTCTATTTGCCAATCGGCTTCCAGGGCGGCCTCACCGGCGCGCTGTTTCGAGAGTTCGCGTTCACGCTCGCCGGAGCCGTCTTCATCTCCGGCATCGTGGCGCTCACGCTTTCACCGGTGATGTCGGCGCGTCTCTTGCAGTCCGAGCGAAAAGGCTGGCTCTCGAGCCATATCGACCGAGCTTTCCACGCGACCCGTCGCGGCTACGGCCGCCTGCTCTCGGGCGTGCTCGCCGCGCGGTATGCGGTCTACATCGTGTGGGGTGTGTTGTCGCTCGCGGTCGTTCCCATGTTCTACTTCTCGCCCGCCGAGCTCGCGCCGAAGGAGGATCAGGGTGTCACCTTTACTTCCCTCGAGGTGCCGGCGAACGCCAGCTTGGAGCAGGTGACGACCTATTCGGAAGAGCTCAATCGCATCTTCCAATCGGATCCGGATTTCGACCACAGCTTCCAGCTCACGTTCGCGAGCGGCGGATTCGGCGGCATGCTGGCGAAACCCTGGGGCGAGCGCGACCGGGATATTTTCCAGATTCAGGATTCGCTCGGGTCGCAAGCCAAGATGGTCGCGGGCGTGCGCGCGCCGATGTTCCTGCCATCGCCGCTGCCGAGCGCCGGGCTCCTTCCCGTCGAGTTCGTCATCGCCTCCACGGCGAGTCACGAGGAGATCGTGCGTTTCGCGGAGCAACTCATCGAAGCGGCGACGAAGAGCGGAAAGTTCGCGTTTGCGCCCATCGCCGACGTCCGCATCGACCAATCGAAGACGGAGATCCTTCTCGATCGCGACAAAATCGCGGCCATGGGCCTCCGCATGCAGAACGTCGGTACCGATCTGTCGACGATGATGGGCGGCGACTTCGTGAATCGATTCGACATCGACGGCCGCAGCTACAAGGTGATCCCGCAGGTCGAGCGCAGCGGCCGGCTCACCCCCGAGCAGCTCCTCGACATGTACGTCACCGGACCCGACGGACAGCCCATTCCGCTCGCCTCCGTCGCGACCTTGCAGGATGGTGTCGAGCCCCGCACGCTCAATCGGTTCCAACAGCTCAATGCGGTCAAGCTGTCCGGCGTCGCCACGAGCTCGCTCGACAGCGCGCTGCAGGTCCTCGAGGACGCGGCCAAGAAGACGCTGCCGGCTGGTTATCGTGTCGACTACACCGGCGAGTCGCGGCAATTGCGGCAAGAGGGCGGGAAGTTCCTGCCTGCGATGGGCCTCGCGCTCCTCCTCATTTTTCTGGTGCTCGCGGCCCAGTTCAACTCGTTCCGCGACCCGTTCGTCATCCTCATCGGCTCGGTCCCTCTCGCGATGTTCGGCGCGCTCATCTTCACGTTCCTCAAGTTCTCGCATCCGCCCGGGGTGGACGCGTCGCTCACGGAGGGCTGGACGACGACGATGAATATCTATTCTCAAGTCGGGCTCGTGACCCTCGTCGGGCTGGTCTCCAAAAACGGCATCCTCATCGTCGAGTTCGCGAATCAGAGGCAAGAGCACGGCCTCTCGAAGCTGGACGCGGTCAAGGACGCTGCGACGACGCGCCTGCGCCCGATCCTCATGACGACCATTGCGACGGTCGCCGGACACTTCCCCCTCACCCTGGTCACTGGGCCCGGCGCACAAGCCCGCAATTCGATCGGCATCGTGCTCGTCGGCGGGATGGCGATTGGGACGCTCTTTACGCTGTTCGTCGTACCGGCCGTCTACATGCTGTTGGCCAAGGACCGGTCAGCGTCGCGCCCTGCCGACGCCCCGGAGGGAGCGGTTCTCGCCGGCGCGGAATAGCTCGCTCAAGAAGTCGAGGAACACACTCACCTTCGGGACGAGGTGCCGGTTTTTCGGATAGAGGGCGTGAATCGGCCAAGTCGCAGAGGGGTAATTGCCGAGCACCACTTGCAACGCGCCGGTCTGGATCGGGTCGCGGGCGAGAAAGTCGAAGACCGCGACGATGCCAATACCAGCGAGCGCGAGCTGGCGGAGGACGTCCGCGTCGTTCGTGTGGCACGGCCCCGAAATGTCCGAGACGTGCAGTGTTCCGTCGATCACGAACTTGAAGGCAGCGGGCTGCCCTTCTCGCAAGTAGCCGAGGCAATCGTGGTTCGCGAGGTCCTTCGGCAGCTTCGGCGTTCCGTGTTTCTTCAAATACCGCGGTGAGGCGACGTGAAGGATGGCGCTCTCCCCGAGCTTGCGCGCAATGAGGTTCGACTCACCCAGGCGGCCGATACGAACGAGGACGTCGAGCCCTTCGGCGACCGGATCCACGAATTGATCGCGCAAGGTGAGGTCGAGGCGGATTTCGGGATAACGGTCCAAAAACCTCGGCAGCGCGGGCGCGATGATGGCCCGGCCGAGTGCGATCGGCGCGTCGACGCGAAGCGTCCCGGACGGCTTCTTGCTCGCGCGGGCGATGACCTCTTTGGCCTCGGTGAGCTCCTGGAGGATCCGGACGCAGCGGTCGTGGAAGGCTTGGCCGTCGTTCGTCAACCGGAGTGACCGTGTCGTCCGTGCGAGGATCGGCACGCCCAAATCCTCCTCCAGCCGGGCGATGCGCCGGCTCACCGCCGACGGGGTCACGCCGAGTCGCCGCGCAGCCGCCGCGAAGCTCCCCGTCTCGACCGCGGTCGTCAAAAACTCGATCCCTTCCAGCATGGCCATGATTCGTGAGGTTCTAGCACGAGTGACCGTACCTCGATGGGGCTACCGCCGAACTGCGCACGAATGCACGTTGTCGCTCACCAAAGGAGGCACTGTCGATGAAAGCCGTCGTCATTCGAAATCAGGGCAAAGGGGTCGAGGCGTGGAAGCTCGTGGAACGGCCGGAGCCGAAGCCGGGGCCCGGCCAGGTCCTCCTCCGCGTGCGCGCCGCTTCGCTGAACTACCGCGACTACATGATTGCGAAGGGGGTCTATGCCGGTCCTCTCGGGCAGGACATCGTGCCGCTAGCGGACGGAGCCGGAGAGATCGTGGCGCTCGGCGAAGGCGTCCATCAATGGAAGGTCGGAGATCGCGTCGCGAGCACGTATTTCCAAACGTGGCAGGACGGGCCGATGCGGCCGGAGTACTTCGACCACCAGCTCGGCGCGAAATCGAATGACGGCGTGCTCGCCGAATATGCCGTCTTGTCGGAAAACGGCGTCGTCCGGATTCCCGATTACCTCTCGTTCGAGGAGGCGGCGACGCTGCCTTGCGCCGCCCTTACCGCCTATACGGCCATCTTCGAATCGGCGGAGCACTTTCGCCCGGGCGGGTCGATCCTCGTTCAAGGCACGGGCGGTGTCTCGTTGTTCGCCGCGCAGCTCGCCCGCGCCCACGGCCTGCGTGTGCTCGCGACGACGTCGAGCGCGGCGAAGGCGGCTCGTTTGAAGGAGCTCGGCGCGGAGGTCGTCGTCAACTACCGAGACGTCCCCGAATGGCAAACGGAGATCCTCCGCGCGACGAACGGGGAGGGCGTGGATCAAGTCCTCGAGGTCGGCGGCGGCGGTACGCTGAAGCGCTCGTTCGAGGCGGTGAAGTTCGGTGGCCTCGTGAGCGTCATCGGCCTCCTCACCGGGGTTGGGCCCGAGGTCGACCCGCTTCCGATCTTGTTCAAAGCCCTGCACGTCGAAGGCGTCATCGTCGGCTCGCGCCACGCGTTCCAACGGATGAACCGCGCCCTCGAGCGGTTCCAGATCCACCCGATCGTCGACGAGGTGTTCCCGCTCTCACGCGCGAGCGACGCGCTCGCGAAGCTCGAGCGTGGGGCGCACTTCGGAAAGATCGTGATTCGCGTCGACTCGTGAGAGCCGAGTGGGGCAGGCCACGTCGAGCGAAGCGAGACCGGCCGGGGCGGCTCCCACGAGGCTCGGTTTGCCGAAGGCAAACGCGAGAAGAAGATCAAGCGGGCCGCGACGCCATCGAAGGGCGCGGCTGGGCGGGCCCGTCGTCGAGCCCCTCGAAGCGCCCAAAGAAGGAAATCATCGCGCGCCGCTGGCCCTCCGGCATGAACTCGAAGTTTCGCCCGCGGTCGATGATTTCCCAGAAGTCCTTGGACTCGACGCGGAAGAGCTCGTCACGAATCGCGCGAAGGCGCTCGCGCGACTCGCTCGCCATGTCGTTCAAGATGACGGTGACCCGGTCGTCTGCGCCCGCTTCGAGGTAATAGCTCGCGAGCTTCACCTGAGCCTTGCGCACGCCTTTGAGGGCCACGTCGTGCGCGTGCTCCATGTCGGGGCGATCGATCTCGAGGAACAACGCGAGCAGGTCGTCCTCGACGCCGGAGCGCAGCTCGTGGGCCAGCTGGCACACGGCGCCGACGTCGTACGCAATCGTCTCCGTCACGAAGCTGAGCTTCAGGTCGTAGCTGACCATGGCGTAGTACTTGAGATAGCGGACCGCGGTGAGCGCGTCGGCGTCGCGCTTCTTCGCGAGGAGCGACTCGACCAAGAGGCGATATTGGTTGAGGACGTTGTAAGCCGTCCGCACGTCCTTCGCGTTCAGCGTCGAGCGCATGTAGCTGTTCATGAATCGGAAGACGAGGCCGATGAGCTCGTCGTCCTTCGCGTCGGCGGCCTTCTCACCGATATAGCGAGTGTCGATCGCAATGAGGTAGTTGATGTCGCGCATCTGCGACAAGGCCTCGTTGTAGATCCCGAGGTATTGGCGCATGACCTTCCACTCGAACCACGTCTTGCGCTGCTCGAGGTCGCGCAAGCTCTCGGGATCCATCGCGACGAAGTCGGGGTTGCCGCGAATGCCGGCCCCGATCTCGAACCAGGCGGGTTTCGCGCGCGGCTTCGTGTCGAGGTAGCGCACCGCGAGATCCTTCAAGGCGTCGACGGCGCGGCTGGCGATGATCTTGTCCTTGCCGGAGATCGAGTTCGACGTGATGTCGCTCAGCTCTTCCATCGCGGCGAGGGAACGTGCCTGCGCTTCGGAGAGGTCGGCGCCGTCCTGGGCGCCGGCTTCGGCCGTTCGCGTCGCGTCGCGCTGGATGCGGCGAATGATGTTCGCCGGCTCGAGGAAGCGGAACACGTATCCGAAATACGGCGCCATCATGACCAGCCCGACCACCGTCAAGAGCAGCATGAAGACGAGGGTCAGCCGGGGCACGAACTCGGAGCGCAGCGACAGGCTCACCCACACGCCGCACACGCACGTGACGACGTAATACGCCATCACCAGGAGGTTCGTGCGGTCGCGCAAGAACATCGACGTCACACCGGTGTATCGGTCGGCCGACAGCTGCACGACGATGCTGACGACGGTCACGACGATGCCGAGCACGGCGGCGACCATCGCGCCGAGGCCGGAGACGGCGTCGGTGATGTGGTCTTGGTCGAAGAGGAAGTAGTCCCCGAGGCCGTTGCCGCCCGGGGCGGCCGGGCCGCCGGTCGCGACGACGTCGACGACGTACAGCCCCGTGAACATGACGACCGCGACCGCCGCGAGGGCGAGCATCGGGTAGAGCCACAGGCGTCGAAACGATTCGGCTTGATGCATCGACAAAGGCGGCCCGAATCTAGCCTTAGTTGAGCACCGGCCCCAAGCGGTAGTAGCGGCTCCACCGCGCCCGACAGCCGATGCAGACGACGCGGGCGACGCGGAGACGCTCGCCTTTGTGCTCCTCGACTTCGTGCGGCCCCTCGAGCCGCACGCGATCACCGCAGACCGGGCAGGGCAGGCTCTCGGCGTCGATCTCGACCTGGGACGGAGACGAAAGCTCGATCGGCCGGTCCGCGCTGCCACCCGGCTCGAGGGCGTAGAGCTTCGTCCGCTGTTCGCGGAGCTTTTCGGTGGTCCGATCCAGAATGCGTCGCTCGGTGCGTGCTCGCTTCGGCTTGGGCTTCTTCGTCATCGCGTCGGTCGGGGCATCGTGGCGAAACGGTCCGTGACGGTCCGGTCGACCTCGAGTTTGTCCAGGTTCGCGGAGGCCACGCCCGCGGTGGGGGGAATTTTGCATCGAGGCTTACCATGACCAGAGATGCTCGGCATTTTCGCGTATTACGCGCCGCCGCGCTGACGGCCGTCTCGACGGTGACGGTTTTCCTCGGCTGTGCGACGACCTCACCGGACGAGCGCATCGGCCCGCCCGAAACCGGCAACGCGGATCGATACAAGTACACTCCGATCGCGGTCGGCATGGCCGCCGCCGGCGCCGCCGCCTCGCGCATCGCAGGCGGGTGCTTCGCGTCTTGTGCGTACGGGACCGCGTGCAACCCGAATACGGGCACGTGCGATCCGGTGCCCGAGTCCCAGGAACCGCACGAGCGCGGGGCGGTCTCGGTCCCGTTCGGCGCGTCGCCCCCCTATGGCTTGGTCGACCCGAGCCCGCCGGTCGACGCGAACGGAGAGCCGACGCCGGAGATCCCTCGCTACACGAAGGAGGTCGATCCGAAAGAGAGCCCGGACGTCTGCGCGCTCGCCTGCAAAGACAACGAATATTGCGGCAAGTCCTTGGACGGCGCGATTGCCTGTCTGCCGCAGGGACCTTTGCCGGATCGATCGTATTAGGCCGAGCCAAACAGCAAAGCGGTGACGGAAAATACGCCGTCACCGTTTCGCGATGATCCGCGACGCGACTACTTGCCTTTGCCCGGCCCGTGCAGCGCGAAGTGGGCGCCCTGCGGATCGGTGAGCTGCGCGACGCGGGTCCCACCCGGTACGTCCATCGGGCCGACCATCAGCTTCGCGCTCTTCTCATTTGCGCGGGCGATGGCGGCGTCGAGATCGTCGACTTGAATGTAATAGACCCAAGTCGGCGGCATGGGCATGTCGGGGGTCTTGGTCATCATACCGCCGTAGGCTTTGTCGCCTCCGTAAAGATAATATTTGCCGGCCGGACCCATATCCATCTCGTCGAGGACCTTCCAGCCACAGACCGCTGCATAGAACTTCGTCGCGGCGGGGGCATCGGAGGTGATGAGCTCGTTCCAGCTGATTTCCCCCTGCTTGTCGGTGTCGTGCGGCTTCATCGCTTGCTCCGGTTGGAACAGCGAGACGGACGCACCTTGCGGATCGGCGATGACGCTGACGCGGCCGACCTTCGGAATCGCCATGGGCGGCACGAAGATTTTGCCCCCCAACTGTTTCACCTTGGCGACGGCGGCGTCGAGGTCGGGCACGTCGATGTTGCCCATCCAATGTGGCGGCGCGCCCATCTTCTTCGCGTCGTCGGGCAGCGTCATGACGCCGCCGATCGGACCCTGGCTTCCGACCCACATCGTGTACGGCTCGGGTCCCACGCTGTCCGGGAACGGCTCCGTCTTCCAACCGACGACATGGCTGTAAAACGCCATTGCGCCTTTCGGGTCCGTCGTCATCAGCTCGTGCCAAACGAATCGGCCACTCATCGTCGCCTCCCTGGTCTCGAGGCTCTCGCCTCGCTTCGATGGTGAAGGGCGGGGAGGATGGTCCAGGGCCGCGACCATGACAAGGGTGCCCAGTTAGCTTGCGTTTCAGACCGTCGGCACCGTGCCACCGTCGATGACGTACTCGGCGCCGTGAACTGTGGCGGAACGGTCGGACACCAGGAAGCCGATCAGCTCCGCCACCTCCTCGGGGCGGTTTGGGCGGCCGATGGGGATACCGCCCAACGATTGCATCAGCCCCTGGCGCGCTGCGTTCTCGTCAATGCCGAGTCCCTCCGCGAGCCGCATGACCAGGTGCTGTGCCGCTGTTGTCTCGGTGAACCCCGGAGCCACCGCCACCACGCGGACCCCTTTGGGACCGACCTCGTTCGCGAGCCCCTTGCTGTACGTCGACAGCGCCGCCTTTGCCGCCGCGTAGGCGAGTGTCGACTCGTACAGTGGGAGGACGCGCTGGATGGACGTGACATGGACGATCACGCCCGAGCGCTGTTCCAGCATCTTCGGCACGAGCGCGCGGTCGAGTCGGACCGCGGGCAGCAGATTTCGATCGAGATCGCTTTGCCAGTCATCGTCGCTCAGAGCCGCAAATCCACCCGTGGGCGCCGACGTGCCGCCAACATTGTGAACGATGATATCGACGCCGCCGTACCGCTCAAGGACGGCACGCGCGAGCTGTTCGGCGGCGCCCGCCTTACTGAGGTCCGCGTGCACGTAGAGATCGGACGCATCGCCAGCTGGTCGGCTCGAACGCGCTGTCGTCGCGACTCGTGCGCCCGCTGCGGCGAGTCGGCACACGATGGCGGCGCCTACGCCCGCCGAGCCGCCGGTGACCAGAGCGCGCTTGCCCGCGAGCTCCGTGGGATCGACCCGAGATGTCGTCGGCGCGGACACTAGCCGATCTCCAGGCGGGTGACCCTCTCACCCGAGATCGTGAACGCATACTGGAGCGTGATTGGGCTCCTAGGGAACTTCCCGCGAAGCCAAACCAGCACGACCGACGTCGAGCCGTCCCGAGACGCCTCGATGGGTTCGACCCTGTAATCGTACTTCTCGATCGTCTCGTTCATCCACGCGCGAATTGCGGTCACGCCCACGTGGTCTCGACCTTCGTCACGTACCGTCGCGTCGTTCGTGAATGCAGCGAGCATCCTTTCCACGTCGTGCGCATTCGTCGCAGCGAAGTAATCCGCGAGCACCCTCGGCACCTTTTCAGTCATCAGCGCATCCTCTTCTTGTCGCCTCTCGGCGGCCTTCATTGCCTCGAATCTACGTCCGGCGATGATGAAGATAAGTGCATAGAATCTTCATATGTCATGAAGTACGACTAATAGATGCGAGATGACCTGCCTGGCCTTCGAGCGCTCCTCTCTGTCGCCCGGAGGAGGAGCTTCACCGCGGCTGCTGCCGAGCTACGCGTGACGCCGTCTGCGGTGAGCCAAACCGTTCGCACGCTGGAAGACCGCGTGGGCGTCCGCTTGCTCGCACGCACCACGCGCAACGTCACGCTCACGGAGGCCGGCGCTCATTTCATCGCCCGCGTCGAACCAGCGCTCGGACAAATCGACGAGGCGCTTGAGTCGCTGGGCGAGCTTCGTGGGCGCCCGTCCGGCCTCCTACGCCTCACGATGTTGCGCACCGGTTATACCGACGTGTTCAGGCCGATCCTCACGCGCTTCCTTGCTGAGTACCCAGACATCCGCGTGGACATCTCCATCGATGAAGCGCTCACGAACGTCGTTGCCGAGGGGTTCGACGCCGGGCTTCGTCTGGGTCACACGCTCGACCGCGACATGATTGCAGTGCGTGCCAGCGTCGACCAACGCATCGTCGTCGTCGGCTCACCCGCCTACCTCAGGAGCAAGGGGAAGCCGAAGCATCCGCGCGATCTGCACGCGCATGAGTGCATCAACCTACACAAGATCACGAGGGGCACTGTCGATCGCTGGAGGTTCGTCGAGGATGGCAAGGACCTCGAGATCGCCGTCGACGGGCGCGTCGTGACGAACGACGGCACGCTGCTCGTCGACGCGGCCCTCGACGGGCTCGGGCTGGCTTACGTCTTCGAAAGCATGGTGCGCGACCATGTTGCCGAGAAACGACTCGTGCGGGTGCTCGACACGTACTGCCCGCACACTCCCGGCTATTTTCTCTACTATCCGAGCCGAGTGAACATCGCGCCCAAGTTGAAGGCGCTGGTGGACTTCATCAGGCGCGGCAAAGGTAGACGAGCAAACGGACTAGCGACCTAGGTACCGACGAACCCGGTAGTAGAGGCGGATCGCGGGCCGAACCGACCGGACGCGGCGCTCGCAGCGCGGGCCAGCGAGTTCTTGGAGCGGGTCGGAGCAAAACAGCACCTTCTGCCAAGCGCGTTCGTAAAGAGGCTCCACGATTACAATGGCAGGCTTGCCAAGGCCGGCGTCGACTGGGTTAAGTACGCCGATCCCGATGCGGTGCCGCGAGCTTCGGAGTTCCAGGATGAATTCATCACCCCGGTTCGGGACGCCGTGCGAATCGAGCTGTCGTCAACCCGCAAAGCGTTGCGCGTCGACTTGCGGCACAGCGGGACCGACGAACCGACTGCGGAGCCGTCGCCACCGGGTCCCATTCCAGCGCTCGCTCATTCGCAGGCGCCCGCCTTGATCGAGTGTCGTGCGTGCCGATTCATCGCCGAGCCCTCCGTCACGATCTTCTCCGGAGGGTCCTTCATCCAGTAATCGACGGTCGACATCAGCTTGTAGATGTTGCCGTCCTTGTGT
>JABFXY010000012.1 GCA_013361525.1 Polyangiaceae bacterium
GTCGGCAACCGAAGCCCGCATCGACGATACGCTGGATGATTCCTTCCCGGCGAGCGACCCCCCGTCCTGGACGCCGGTCGTATCGCACTAGAAGGAGAGTCAGAGATTGAACAGGAAGGCGGGAAGACAGGAAGGCATGATTTGAATTTTCAAACTCTTCCTGTCTTCCCGCCTTCCTGTTGATCTCATTTCCCGGATCGGCCTCGTCTTCAATGCCGCGCGAAGGTGAGGCAGTCGGCGTGACCTTGGTGGAGCCCGACGCGAATCGCGCGTGCATTGCATTCGTAGAGGCGGTTGTGCTCGCACGAAGCGACCTTGCACGCACCGACGCCGGCGATCGGCTCGGCCTCGGGGACGTGCTCGCGTGACCGGAGGAACGTGTCACACGCGGGGTGGACACCGTCGCCCACCGTGATGGCGTGAGCGTGGCAATTGCCGGATGTGTTGTACACGCAATGGTGGACGGAGCACTCCGACACCATGGGCATATGCACCGTACGCATGGGTCCTCCTTCAAGAAGCCGCGACGGCTACTTCCGAACGGAGGGCTGCAAAGGACGAACCAGTAGAGCTGCAATCAGCGTCGAGCGCCGTCGCTTTCGTCGCGGGTGGTTCGTACCCGCGCCCTGAGCATCAACGCACCAATGACGTCCTCTTCGATGTCGTCGCGGGTCTTGAACCCGAGTGACAAATAAAAGAGCAGCTCCCCGAATGTCGGTCCGGCCTCGAGCAGACCTTTGTCGCGATCGACGAGGACGAGGCGCTCGCCGTCCGCCGCGAGACCGACGAGCCGAGCCGGGCGACCGCCACCGCCGAGCGCCGTCGACGCGAGCGTCGCCAGTGGAAATAGGCCCGCCTTCGCCGCAGCTCCCCAAACGGCATCGGTTTCGACGCGCGTCACGTCCGACGCGCGCATGAAATGAAGCGTGCCTTCGATGCGCCCAATCGACAGCTCGCGATAGAGGTCGGTCGGATCGCTCGGATCCTCGAAATCGTAGGTCGCGACAAATGTGCGGGCGGCGTCCGGCGGCGCGACCCCCGCACACGATGCCGGCCATGGCGCTGCGCCGCGACCATCCACACGTCGGAGGACCCGATTGAGACGCCGCGTCTCTTCGGCAATCGACGCAGCATCCGGCTCCACCAGGCGCACGGGCACGCGCCGGTCCGCCTCGAAGAGCGCGCCGACGAGCGCGGGCAAGACCGCGGCGCGGAGCTCGTTGGACACGAACGTCGTCCCGCGGTGTGATTTCAGCCGTGCGTCGACCGTCGCGTCGTCGGCGTCCGGATCGAGATCGATGGGCGTCACCGTCGATTCATCGAGCGTCTCCTCCCCCGCCTCGACGCCGTCGTCCGCCTCACGCACGAAGTGCCGCCGTAGCGATCGCTCTCCGAAGCGCCATGCATCGTCGTGGACGACCTCGTCCGAGTATACGACCGCGTATACCGCGTCTTCGGCCGTGCCCACGGCGTCGCGGACCGCGAGCCCGGGCGGCAATTCCTCCTCGAAGACCTCACACGCGTGATCGAGCTCCTCGAATGCCGGCACCTTGAGGCCGCTCTTGTAGAACGCCACCGACCAACCAGGAATCGAACGCAGCTCCGCGGTGAGAATGACGGGCGCGTGCACGTCGAAGCCTGCGAGCGCAACCGCGAAACCGCGCGAGAGCGCCCGCTCCGAGACCCTCTCCGTTCGATAGATGACGCACGCGAAGGACGTAGCCATAGGGGCGCGGATGGTATCGGTCCGCGTTCGGTCTTGCTATGCTGCCGCCGCTTTGAGCGGAGCGCACGGGGCCGGCCGACGAGCCGGCGCAACAAGAGGCCGCCGCTTCCCGCTTTCGACGGGCTTCGCGATAGGCGCATTCTGCGCAGCCATTCCGCGCGCAGCTGCTGCGGCGCCGCCGCCGAGCGGCGCAAACACCAATACGACCGCACCCGCGAACCTCGCTCCGGGGGAAAAGCGGCCGATCCCCGATTACGACGGCCGTCCGGATACGACGACGACCGCGGAGGACGCGTTATGGATCCCGCGCGTCCTCCTCTTTCCCGCGTACGTCGTCACCGAATACGTCGTCCGGCTCCCGCTGGAATTCGTCCTCGGCTCCCTCGAGCGTGAAGGCGTCATCAGCGACCTTCTGCGGACGCGTTCCGACATCGGCGCATTGCCGACCGCATTCATCGATTTCGGGTTCCGCCCGAGCATCGGTATCTACTTCTATTGGAACAACTTCATCGCGCCCGGCAACGACCTTCGCGCGACGGTCGCGTTCGGCGGCCTCGATTTCTGGCGCGGCAGCCTCGCGAACCGCCTACCCCTCACCTCCCCGGTGGGCACCGAGCGCGCCCGCTCCTATTTCCAAGTCGAAGCAGACTTCGTGACGAGGTCGGATCTCCTTTATTGGGGGGTCGGCCCGGACACCCCGGACTCCGCAAAATCGGCCTTCGGGCTCTTCTCCGTCGGAGGCGGCGGGCGCATCCATATCGAGCCATGGCGCGGCAACTTCATGGAGAGCTGGGCGACCGGTCGGTATACGACGACCACGTCGGGCCATTGCGACGACGGCGAGTCGGTCGTGACGGAGAACCTCATCGCGCGCGTTTGCCATCCACCGACCATTCGAAGGCAAATCCTCGACGGTGTGTTTCCCTGGCCGGCGCATTTCGGCCGCCCCTACACGACATTCAAAACGGGGCTTCGGTTCGTCCTCGATTCGCGCGAAGAGCGCCCCGCGCCCGGCTCCGGGGTGGCCCTCGACGTCTCGGTGGAGAAGGTCACCGAGCTGAAGCAACCCGACGTGGGCGGTTGGTTCAATTACGGCGCGGTCGCGGCGGGCTTTTTCGATCTCACGGGGACCCAGCGCGTGTTGTCGGTGGCACTGGCGGCGCGGTTTCAAGACGCTTTGTCGGAAGATACGGTCGTCCCGTTCACCGAGCTCGTCGGCGCAAAGCACATCGAGGACGTACCCGACCTGGAGCTGATGCGCGGGTTCAAGCCGGGCAGGCTCCTCGGGTCGAGCGCCATCGCCGCGACGGTCGAATATCGTTGGCCTCTTTGGGCATTTTTGGATGGAACGCTCCAAGCCTCGGTCGGAAACGCCTTCGCCGAGGCTCACCTCGAGGACTTTCGGCCCGACAAGCTGCGCTTTTCGTTCGTCGGAGGTGTTCGCACGCCGAACCATCGCGACCATAGCTTCAACCTGCTGGTCGGCTTCGGGACGAACACGTTCGAGCAAGGAGGTGAGGCCTCCAGTGTTCGCTTCTTGCTCGGCGGTACGACCGGCTTCTGAGCCGTCCGTCGAGTGGCGCAATCCCCCCCCCGCGGGGCCGGAGGGAATAGAGGCGACGCTCCGCATGTGACGCGATACATTCGCGAGCATGGACGGCCGCGCCGTCGCGCTCGCGATACCCCTGTTCTTTCTCTTGATCGGAATCGAGCTGATCGCCGAGCGGCGCCGGCGCGCCCGGGGCGCGGAGCCGCTCTATCGATTCGCGGACTCGATCTCGAGTCTCTCGTGCGGCATTGGCCAGCAGGTCCTTCAGGCGCTCGTCCTCACGACGGTCGGCGTCGCGACGTACGCCTTCGCCTGGGAAAAGGCTCGCGTGTTCGACCTCGATGCGAAGTCACCCGTCACGTGGGTCGTGGCGTTCGTCGTCGTCGACCTCTGCTATTGGGTCTACCACTGGGCGAGCCACCGCGTGAACTTCCTCTGGGCGATGCACGTCGTGCATCATTCGAGCGAGGAGTACAACCTCTCGACCGCCCTGCGGCAGAGCTGGTTCACCAACGCGACGTCGTGGGTGTTTTATCTACCGGCCGCGTTCCTCGGCATCCCGCCGATGGTGTTCCTGCTCGCGCTGACGCTCAACATTCTCTACCAGTTTTGGATTCACACCCGCGCGATAGGCAAGCTCGGCTTCCTCGAAGCATTCATGAATACGCCGTCGCACCACCGTGTGCACCACGGCATCGACCCCAAGTACATCGACAAGAATTACGGCGGCATCTTCATCGTCTGGGACAGGCTGTTCCGGACGTTCATCGCGGAACAGGAAGAGCCGTCGTACGGAACCGTCAAACCCCTCGGGAGCTTCAATCCATTCTGGGCGAATGTGGACTTGTTCGTCTACCTCGCAAAGATGAGCGCGAAGACGAAGCGGTGGCCCGACAAGATCCTCGTGTGGCTCGGACCACCGGAATGGCAGCCGCAAGACCTCGGCGGGCCGGTCACGGTGCCGCCGGTCGACAAATCGACGCGCGTCAAATACGACGTTTCGTCCAGCCGTCCGTACACCGCCTATATCTGCGTGCAGTTCGCAATCGTCGCGGTGATCCTGTTCGCACTCCTCTGGGCGCAGACTGCGCTCTCGATCGCGGAGACGCTCGCCGGGTCGGTGGTCGTGATGGCCGCGCTCGGAGTCTGGAGTGGTCTTCTCGAGCGTCGGGCTTGGGCGGTTCCGATCGAATTCGCGCGCCTCGCGACGTTTGCCGCGGTCTCCATCCTCCTCGTCACGCAGGGTGACTGGATTGGCGCGGCAGGCCTCGCCGTCGCGATCGGGTCGGGCGTTTGGCTTTCGCGGATTGCCACACGCAGCGCGGTGAGCGGGCATACCAAACTCGCGGCTTGACGCGCACGCGGTTCGGCGGGACGCCCGGAGCATCCTCATGAAACATCAAACGATGTCCGAATCCGCGAGCGCAGCGACCTCCTCGACCAAGCAGGTGTCGACCCTCCTTTGCGCGGTCGCCGCTTCGTCGATGCTCGCCGGCTTGGGCTGCGGCTCGAGCGGCGACAAAGCGTCGGCGTCGGCCGAGGCGAAGTCGAGCGCGAAGCCGAGCAGCGCCGCTACGACGCAGCTCGCGGCCGCCTCGGGCAGCGCCTCCGGTGAAAAGAAGGAGTGCTGCGCCGGTAAGAACGAGTGCAAGGGCAAGGGCGGCTGCAAGACGGCGTCCAACGATTGCTCCGGCAAGAACGAGTGCAAGGGCAAGGGCGGCTGCTCGCACGGCCGCGATTGCAGCAAGTAACCGAGGCGAGCGCGGCAGCACGCGCGGCTGGTATCCTCCGCGGATGAGCACGTCCGCCGGGTTCCTCGAAGCACGCGATCTGCTGCTGCGGTATCGAACCGATTACGACGCCGCTCGTCGTGCCTTTCAATGGCCGGCGCTCGATCGGTTCAATTGGGCGCTGGACCATTTCGATTCGCTCGCGGCGTCGAACCCTGGTCCGGCGCTCGTCGTTCTCCACGAAGACGGTCGCCTCCACAGCCAAACGTTCTCCGAGCTCTCGCAAAGCTCGGATCGACTCGCTGCCCTATTGCACGACGGTGGTGTCCGCCGCGGCGACCGGGTTCTTCTCATGTTGCCGAACGTCGTCGAGCTTTGGCAGACGATGCTCGCGTGCATCAAGCTCGGCGCCGTCATGGTCCCGGCGACGCTCCTCCTCACGGAGGCCGATATCGCCGATCGCGTCGCGCGCGGCGCGATTCGGCACGTGGTCACCGACGAGACGGGACGGCCCAAGGTGGACAAGGTGGAAGGGATCACCGGCCGCTTCGTCGCCGGCGCTGCCGGCCCCGGGTGGCGTAGCCTCTCGGAGGCACGAGCCCTGGACGCGACATCCTTTCGCGCGTCGCTCGTCGGACAGACCCGCGCATCCGATCCGATGCTCCTCTATTTCACGTCGGGTACGACGGCGAAGCCGAAGCTCGTGCTCCATACGCACGAGAGCTATCCCGTCGGGCACCTCAGCACGATGTATTGGATCGGCCTGCAGCCGGGCGACAAACATTGGAACATCAGCTCGCCGGGGTGGGCGAAACACGCGTGGAGCAATGTGTTCGCCCCTTGGAATGCCGGCGCAACGGTGTTCGTGCACGTCGCGGCGCGCTTCTCGGCGAAGCGCACGCTGGAGGTTCTTCAATCGGAGGGGATCACGACCCTGTGCGCGCCGCCCACCGTTTGGCGAATGTTGATCCTCGAGGACCTCGGAAAATACTCGATTCGCCTGCGCGAAGCGGTCGCCGCGGGCGAACCGCTGAATCCGGAGGTCATCACGCAGGTAGAGCGCGCGTGGAGCATCACGGTGCGCGACGGGTTCGGGCAGACGGAGACGACCGCCCTCGTCGGCAATGCTCCTGGACAGTTGCTCGAGCCGGGATCGATGGGGCGCCCTCTACCGGGTTATGACGTCGTCTTGTTGGATGCCAATGGCAACGCCGCCGAAGAGGGAGAGATCTCGATTCGAATGAGCCCGCGCCCGACCGGCCTGATGGCGGGTTACACGGATGACGAAGCGCTCACGGCGCGGGTGACGCGCGACGGCCATTACCACACGGGCGACGTCGCACGCCGCAATGCCGAGGGGTACATCACCTACGTCGGCCGCGCCGACGACGTGTTCAAAGCGAGCGATTATCGAATCAGCCCATTCGAGCTCGAGAGTGTGCTCGTCGAGCACCCAGCCGTCGCCGAGGCGGCCGTCGTCGCGTCGCCCGATCCGATCCGCACCGCGGTCCCGAAGGCATTCGTGATGCTCGCGCCGGGTTTCGAGCCGAGCGCAACGCTCGCTCGGGAAATCATGGCCTTCGTGAAAGACCGGGTCGCACCCTACAAACGAATTCGAAGGCTCGAGTTCGTGGCCGCGGAGACATCCGCCGAGACGGTCGCGATGCCGAAGACCATCAGCGGCAAGATCCGCCGCGTGGAGCTGCGTGCGCTCGAGGCGGCGCGCCCCCACGGGGATCCGCGCCGGCCGCTCGAGCATTGGGAGGGTGACGAGACCTGAGGCGCCCTCGTCACTCACTCAGCCCGCGTATTCGTCCGTCGCTTTGACGAGCTCGTGGAGCGTCCCGATCTCCATGGCGGAGTGACCGGCATCAGGGACGATGACGAGCTTCGCCTCCGGCCACGCGCGCGCCAGATCCCACGCGCTCTGCGCAGGACAAACGACGTCGTAACGGCCCTGAACGATCGTCCCCGAGATGTGGCGAATCTTCTGCACGTCGTCGAGCAACTGCGAGTCCTTGTCGAAGAACCCGTTGTTCACGAAGTAGTGGCATTCGATGCGCGCGAACGCGAGCGCGAATCGATCGGCGCCCATCTTCGCGACGAGCTCGTCATTGGGGAACAGGCAGCTGGTCTTGCCCTCCCAAATGCTCCACGCGCGCGCCGCGGCGATCGCGACATCTTGATCCGGCGAGGTGAGGCGCCGGTGGTACGCGCTCAAGAGGTCGTGGTGCTCTTCCTTCGGAATGGGCGCGAGGTATTGGTCCCAAGCTTCGGGGAACATGCGGCTCGCACCTTCTTGATAGAACCAATCAATCTCCCATTTGCGAAGCAGGAAGATCCCGCGAAGGACCAGCTCGGTCACGCGGTCGGGGTGGGCTTCGGCGTAGGCGAGGCTCAAGGTCGAGCCCCAGGAGCCGCCGAAGACCAGCCATTTGTCGATACCGAGGTGTGTTCGCACCTTCTCCATATCGGCGACGAGCGCGTGGGTGGTGTTGTCCTCGAGCGACGCGTGGGGCGTGCTTTTGCCGCAGCCGCGCTGATCGAAGAGGACGATTCGGTATTTCTTGGGGTCGAAGAAGCGCCGGTGCTTCGGATCGATACCGCCGCCGGGGCCGCCGTGGACGAACACCGCCGGCTTGCCTTTCGGGTTGCCGCATTGCTCGTAATAGATCGTGTGGACCGGCGAGACGGCGAGCATCCCGTGGTCGTACGGCTCGATGGGCGGGTAGAAAGTGCGGCGTTCGGAGGTCGTCATCGGGTTCGTACCGTAGTTCAGCGTCGGGTGTGGTTCTTCAGTTTTTCGGCTCGCTCGGTGTTCACTCGGAGAAGAGCCAATAATGCATCGAGCCGAAGATTTCCGCGGAAGGGGCCTCGATGCGGATTTGGTGTTTGCCGGTGGTGCCTCGAGGCAGCGCGACCTCGACCTCGGCCCAGCCGGTCGCGGGCACCTCGATGTTCGACACCGGGGCGCCATCGAGCTTCAGGAGAAGGCGCACTTCGGCCGGCGCGGACAGCCGAGCGACGATGGTCGGCGTCGTCGTGCCGGTGAAGTCGAGCTCGAATTCGTCGGCGCTCCGCTTCAATCGACCGCCGTCGGTGACGTCGTTGCCGTCCTCGTTCCATTGCGTCGTCACGAGGTTGTCGAGCTCGGTCGAATAGAAAAGACGATAGCCGTGCGCCTTCTCCGATTCGAGATCGGAGACGTCGAGCACGTCCACGATCGTCGCAGCCGGCCGGTCACGAAGCGTCGGCCTGTCACCACGACCGAGGACCGACCAATCAGCCTCGTAGACGACCTTCGTCGCGCCGCCGAGGATCGATTGATTGAGGACCGTGGCTTCGTAGAGCTCCGGACCGAGCACCGACGGAAGACCGAACCATTGCGGGTAGACGATGAAATGCGTCGGAAGCTTCGACGGACCGAGGTTCTCGTAGTGCTCGTAGCGAGACCCCGAGCCTGCGACCCAATATTGCGCCTCGCCTTCGGTCGTGAGCCCGACGACGTCGAAGGTGCGCCGCTCCGAGAAGTAGGCGATGGCCCCGGTGTCGTTGAGACCGATGAGGGCATCTTTTGGCAGGTTCTCTTCGGCCCACACGCCGAGCTTCACTTGCTGTTCGGTTATCGCGCGCGAGCTGTTCGCGAGATCGGCGATGGACCAGCCGAGCTTGGTCGCGAGCGCGCCGGCATAGATGCCGGTCACGAGCGCGGGGACGAAGCTCGTCTCTTTGTACAGCTTCGCGAAGAGGCGTCCGAGGGCCGCGCCGAGGCACGCGACGAGGACGAACCACCCGGGCGCAAACGGCCAGATATACCGAACGCGATTCCAGAGGATCGTAATGAAGGTGCAAGGAATCAGCGTGCCGAGGACGAGCGCCGCAATGAACAACCCGCGGGCAAACTTTCGATCGAGGATCGCGAGAACGATCAGCGACACGGATCCCCCGAAGAGGACGTAATGGGTGTACTCGGGAACGAAGATCGCCGTGTACGGCCCGCCCGACAAGAGATCCTCGACCAACATGCCCATGTTGCCGCGAACGAAGTTGGACAGGCGCTCGGGCGGGAAATAGGGATTACCGACTGCCCATTTCACCATGGTCGTCGTGGAGCGCGTGTGTCCGACGGTGAGGAGGTTGACGATCGGAACCCACGCAATCGCGGCGAGGGGAAAAAAGGCGGGCAAGCGGGCCTTGATGGCTTCCTTTTGCGCGAGACCCTTGCGGTTGAAGACGAGGATCGCGATGGCCGCGACGAGGGCAATGGCGCCACCCTCCGGTCGAACCAACGCCGCAATGGCGGCCATGACGCCGAGGTTGCGAAGCTGTGCGGTGGTTCGGTCGGCAGCAGGCGTCTCGGCGAGGTCGCTCGACATTCGAATGGTGCGCGTCATCGCCCACGCGAGGCCCACCGTCTCCATCCCGCTCCACGCGAACCACGCGAATGCGCCGAAGAAGAGGCTCATCGCCGCGGCGCCGACGCCCGCGGCCTTGCCGGCGATGCCTTCGGCGAGACGCTTCGTCTCCACCGCGACCGCCGCGTGCAAAAGCGTCCCGAGGACCCAGACGACGTACACCAGCGAGAGCCCGCGAAAGCCGAAGAGGTAGAACGGCGACAACACGAGCGGCCAGAGGAAGCTCGTCGCGCCGCTCGAGAAGCCGTCACCGAGGCCGAACGTGAACGGGCGGCCCTCAGCGAAGCGGCGCGCGTACACGAAATGGATGTACGAGTCGTCGAGCGGCATGCCGGGCTGCCCGGCGTCGTGCAGGATCGCGCGCGTCGCGAAGTACGCGAGGATCGAGCTTATCAAGAGCGGGATCGCGTACGGCTTCAGACGCGGGAGCAACACGCCGACCACGAAGTGCTGCGGATCGAAACCCTTGGCGCGAACGGGCGGCGGAGGGACGGGCGTCTGGGCTGTCGCGTCGAGCTCTGAGGGCTTCATCGCTTCTTTCGGCAACCCGCTTCGCGCGGGCGAGTGTACACAGCCCGTCCCCTTTACTCCTTGGGGCCCTCGGGGTGATCCCCGGAATTGAGCCGCTCCGTCTCACATGAGCTTTCGACCGAACCCTCGTCATCCTTACGCCCACGCCGCGCGGCTCCCCGACGGCGACGAGGCAATCCCGCTGTCCACGTTGTTTCCGGAATCCGATCCGAACGGCCCGTTCGAGATCGAGATAGGCCCAGGCCGCGGTGGCTTCATGTTCGAGCGGTGCGCGGCCGCCCCCGACGTGCACATGCTCGGCTTCGAGATCCGCTTGAAGTGGGCGCACATCGTCGACGAGCGCCTCAAGAAAGCGGGCCTCGGCGCGCGCGCGCGCGTGCTCGGCGAGGACGCGAAGCGCGCGCTGCCGCGGCTCGTCCCGAGCGCCTCGGTGCGCGCGTTCTACCTCCACTTCCCCGACCCTTGGTGGAAGAAGCGGCACGAAAAGCGGCTCGTCATGGGGGATGTCCTCCTCGATCAGATCGCGCGGCTCCTCGTCCCGGGCGGCACCCTCTTGATTCAGACGGACGTCGAGGAGCGCGCCGCGCAGTACGAGGCGCAAGTCGGCGCGCACACGGCCTTCGTCATGGCGGGTGACGAGCCCGGGTCGCCTCGCATCGCGGACAACCCGTTCGGCGCACGCAGCCCGCGTGAGCACCGCGCCATCGCCGACGGCCTTCCGGTCCATCGCCTGCTCTACCGCCGCAACCTCGCTGACGGTAACGTGTAGCCCGCATGGCAGACCGAGCCGAGCTCGTCATCATCGGCGGCGGCATCATGGGCCTCGCGACGGCCTACAACCTCGCGAAGTACCACGGCGTCCGCGACATCGTGGTCATCGAGATGGGTTATCTCTGCAGCGGCGCGAGCGGCCGCAATGGCGGAGGTCTTCGCGCGCAGTTCTCGAGCGAGACGAACGTGCGGCTCATGCAGGAGAGCCTGCGCATCTGCCGCGACTTCGCGTCCGAGATGAAGATCAACGTGTGGTTCCGCGAAGGCGGATACCTCTTCCTCGTGCGCAACGAAGCGGCGCGCGCCTCCCTCGAGGCGAGCGTGAAGGTGCAAAACGAGTGCGGGCACCCGACGCGCATGCTCTCGCCGGCGGAGGCGAGGAAGATCGTCCCGGAGCTGGACACCACGGGCGTCGTCGCGACGAGCTACAACGCCAATGACGCGGTCGTCTTTCCGTGGCCGTTCGTGTGGGGCTACGCGAAGGGCGCGGAGAGCCACGGCGTTCGCATTCGCACCTTCACGTGCGTCACCGGCTTCGAGACCAAAGGCAAACGAATCACCGCCGTCGTCACCGACAAAGGCCGAATCGAGACGAACCGCGTCGTCAATGCATGTGGTGCGTGGAGCCCACAGATCGCGAAGATGCTCGGCGTCGCTTTGCCCAATTGGCCCCACCGCCACGAAATCTGCTCGAGCGAACCATTGAAGCCGTGGCTCACGCCGCTCGTCGCAGACCTCTCGAATGGGCTCTATTTCTCGCAGTCGACCCGCGGTGAAATCGTCGGGGGAATCTCCAATCACGACGTGCCCGAGGGCATCGATATGGAGTCGAGCAAGAAGTTCTTGTCGCTCTATGCGAAGGCGCTGGTCAAAACCGTCCCGGTATTGGGATCGGTGAAGGTGCTCCGCCAATGGGCGGGGTGCTACGACCTCACGCCGGACCAGAACCCCATCGTCGGCCAAGTCGACGAAATCGAAGAGTTTTACCAAGTGTCCGGCTTCATGGGACACGGCTTCATGATGGCGCCCGTCATCGGCCGGCTCCTCGCGCAGCACATCGCCGAAGGCACGGACCTGCCGCTGTTCGAGCGCTGGAATCTGCGACGATTCAAAGAGGGGAAGCTGCTCAAAGAGAGCATGATTATCGGTTGATCGCGGGCTGACGGGCTCGAGTCCGGCCATCGCTCGAAGCCACCAGCGTGGAGGAGGGCCTCTCTCCATTTCGCCCAAAAGCGTGTGGTAAACTCATTGTCTACCACACGCTTTCGCGCGCTATGGGAAACACTCGGCCGTCGGAACCCGAAGAGGCGCGGGTGAGATGTGCCGCGCGCACCGCAGCAGCGTCCAACTCGCGCTCCGATGCCAAAAGACACTCGGTGCCACTTGACACCAGGTGCCACCATGACGAATGGTGGTCTCCGTCAGGAGGCTCGTGATGGAACTGCCCGCGCACGGTTGGTCGAAGGAAGAGGTCTATGCCGCGCTCGAGAAAAAGCGGCGCGGTGACGTGCCGTGGCGGAGCGGGCGGGCTTTCGCGTACGTGTACGACGGCGGGCCGGAGATCGAAGAGGTGGCGAAGAAGGCCTATATGGCCTTCCTGACCGAAAACGGCCTCGATCCGACGGCGTTTCCCAGCCTCCTCACCTTCGAGAACGACCTCATCGCCATCGCGCGGACGCACCTGCACGGCGGTCCGGAGGTGGTGGGGACGTTCACGAGCGGCGGGACGGAGAGCATCATGCTCGCCGTCAAAGCGGCGCGCGATCTCGCGAAGGCGAAGCGCGGGGTGACGCAGCCGAAGATGATTGTGCCGATTACCGCGCACGCCGCGTTCCACAAGGCGGGCCGCTACCTCGGTGTCGAGGTGGTGGCGACGGCGGTGGACCCGGTGACCTTCCGCGCCGATGTCGCCGCGATGGAGGCGGCCGTCGACGAGCGAACGGTTCTGCTCGTTGGCTCGGCCTCCGGCTATGCGCACGGCGTCGTGGATCCGATCGCGGCGATTGCAGACTTGGCGCAACGCCGCGGCCTCTATTGCCATGTCGACGGCTGCATCGGCGGCTTCTTGCTGCCGTATTTCGCGCGCCTCGGCGAGAGCGTGCCGGACTTCGACTTCCGCGTTCCCGGCGTGACGAGCATCTCGATGGATCTGCACAAGTACGCGCTGACGCCGAAGGGTGCGTCGGTGGTGCTCTTTGCCAACGACGAGCTTCGGCGCGCGCAATACTTCGCGTGCTCGCAATGGACGGGATACACGATGATCAATCCGACCATTCAGAGCTCGAAATCCGGCGGACCGCTCGCTGCCGCCTGGGCCGTGATGCATTCGGTCGGCGACGACGGTTACCTGCGAATCGCGAAGGGCCTCTTGGAGACGAAGCGAGCCATCCTCGAGGGGATTCGCGGCATCGACGGCCTCGCCGTGATGGGCGAGCCGGAGATGTGCCTCGTCGCCTTCACGTCCGAGGATGTGCCGATCTTCCCGATGGCCGACGCCATGAAAGCACGCGGCTGGCTGGTGCAACCCCAGCTCGCGTTCGGCTCCTCGCGCGAAAATCTGCATTTGACGATTCAGCCCTCGAACGTGAAATGGACGGAGACGTTCCTCCAAGACCTGCGCGAGGCGCGGGACGAGGCCAAGAAGGCGGCGGAGGCTTACGAAGGAACGCGCGCATTCGCGGCGATGTTCGCGGAGCGGCTGACCGGTCCCGATGCAATGGCAGCCCTGCCGACCCTCATCGAGAGCCTGGGTGTCGGCACGGGCGGCGCGATGCCGGACAAGATGGCCGAGGTGAACGCCATCTTGAACGCAATGCCGCGACCCATTCAGGAAGAGCTCCTGACCCGGTTCGTTTCAATGTTGTTCCAGCCGACCTCGACGGCGCGAGGTGCGCGATGATGCTCGCGAGCGAGCCCTTCGACGCTTCGCAGCCCCCGGGGCTGCGAGAACGAAAGAAGGCGGAAGCGCGGGCGGCGATCATCCGATCGGCGCTGGAGCTGTTTCGCAAGCGCGGGTATGGGTCGGTCACCATCGACGAGATCGCGGAGCGCGCGGGCGTCGGTCGACGCACCTATTTTCGCTATTTTCCGACGAAAGAGGCGGTCGTCCTCGATCGGCGGGTGACGCAGCTCGAGCGATTTCGCCTCGCGCTCGACGAAGCGCCCGAGTCGGCGCCGATCCTCGACGTCCTGCGGCAATCGTTCGTGCTCATCGCCGAGGACTACCGCGCCAATCGCGATCGAATCCAGGCGGAGCGAATGTTGTTTCGCTCGTCGCCGGACCTCGCGGCGCGTGACCTCGCCATCGATCGCGAGTTCGAGCAGGTGATCGCAAAGACCGTAATGGCGCGGTCGGGACGCTCGGCTGCCGCACAGCGCGGAGCGCGCTTCTTCGCGGCGGCGGCAATGGGCGTCGTCCGCGTCCTCATCGACGAATGGGCGGAGGAGGAAGGGTCGCTCGATCTCGTCAAGATCGGGAATCCCGCATTCGACGCGCTCGAGGCTTTGCTCGTCGAGCCGGTGCCGGCAGCTGCCCGCCCGGCGACGGCGCCTCGTAAGTCCAATGCGCCGGGCTCGCGCGGAGCCTCGAAATGAAAGCGCTGTACGAGCGCGGCGCGGTCGAGCTCGCGTCGATGCTGCGCCGCCGCGAGGTGTCGGCCGTAGAGGTCGTGGACGCACACATTGCGCGAATCGAAGCCGTCAATGGCGCGATTCGCGCGGTAGTGCGCACCTGCTTCGAGCGCGCGAGGCAAGAGGCCGCCGAGGCGGACGAGCGCCTATCGACGACGACGAACGTCGCGGAGCTTCCTCCGTTCCTCGGCGTACCCTTTACGTCGAAGGAGCATTTCGCCGTCGAGGGTCTGCCGAACACGGGCGGGCTCGTCAGCCGGCGGAACAAGGTCGCAACCGCCGACGCGACGATCGTCGAGCGGATGCGGCGCGCGGGGTTCATCCTGCTCGGGACCACCAACGTCCCCGAAGGCCTCGTCTGGTACGAGACTTACAACCATCTCTACGGGCGCACGAACAACCCCTTTGCGCTCGACCGGATCCCCGGCGGGTCGAGCGGCGGCGAGGCGGCGATCATCGCGGCGCAGGGCTCTCCGATCGGGCTCGGCGGCGACATGGGCGGATCGATCCGATTGCCCGCTTTCTTTTGCGGCATCGCGGGACACAAACCGAGCGGCGGACGTCTACCGGAGACGGGCGCATGGCCGGGCGCACGAGGAAAGATCGCTCGATACAAGGTCGTCGGACCGATGGCTCGGACGATTGCGGATCTGCGAGCGGTATTGCCCATCCTCGAGGGTCCCGACGGCCACGACCTCAGCGTGGATGCCCCCCCGCTCGAAGAACGCCCGTTCGAGCCGAAGAACGTCCGCGTCTACTACTTCGACGACAACGACATCATGTCGCCCTCCGACGACGTTCGCGACGCCGTCGCCCGCTCCGCGCGCGCCCTCGCGGCGCTCGGCTGCAAGGTCGAGCCGTGGCGGCCGCCGTCGATCAAACGCAGCGTCGAAATGTGGTTTTCGGCGATGTCGACGTCGGGAGGACCGACCTTCCGCGAGGTCATTGCAGACGGCGGCGAGCTCGAGCTGGCGAAGCAATGGAGGCGCTTCACGCGCGGAAGCTCGGACCACATCTTTCCTGTGCTCGGGCTCGCGACGCTCGAGGGCGCAATCAAGCCGTTCGCTCGTGCGAGGCAGAACATCGCGGGCCTGCGTGAGGTCCTGCAGCGCGAAATCGAGGAGAAGCTCGGTGACGACGGCGTGCTCCTCTTCCCGGTATTCCACCGCCCGGCGCCGAAACACGGCTGGGACGCGGTGCGCCACTTTCTCGGCTTCAGCTATTCCGGTGTCTTGAACCCGCTCGAGATGCCGTCCACCGCCGTACCGACGGGGCTCACTCCTTCGGGGCTCCCGGTCGGCGTCCAGGTCGCAGCGCGCAGAAACGGGGACGATCTCACGCTCTGTGTGGCCTCGTGGATCGAGCGCGAGCTCGGCGGTTATCGCGCTCCGGCGCTCGGCCCGACGCCGAAGCGCCGCCAAGCACCGGCGCGTCCGGATCACTCTTTGAGTGCTTTGACCTCGTCGCCGACGATCTCGAGCACCTGAACCGTCCCGCCGTAATGGCGGCTCATCCCGACGTCGATTCGAATGGCCTTGTTGTCGCACGCGAACGAGATGTCGGGCTTTTGAGGGGTGTGGCCCATCACCATTCGCTTCTTGCCGAGCGCCGCGAGCACGCCATCGAGCTCCTTGCAATCGTCGGGGCCGGTCTGTGCGCTGAAAGCGCGCGTCCATACGGGGCCGTCCTCTGCGACCAGAACCGACGGCGGCGCGTTGCGTTTGCCCTCGAGCCACTCCTTGGTCTCGGTATCCATTTTCTCGAGACCATATTGGACGTGTTTCATCGTGATGCCGCCGTGGACGAAGACGCTGTCGCCCACGATGGCGTAAATGGGCCGCTTCGCGAGCTTCTGAGCGTACGGCCCGCCGGGGATGAACGCGGCGGCGCGCCCGCGGGTCTGCTCGGGCTGTGAGCGGACGGCGCGTTTGTCGGACGTAATGTCGTTGAAGGCCGAATTGCCGCCCTCGGTCGCATAGCGAAAGTCGAGCTGGGCATTCATGATCTCGTGATTGCCATTGAGCGCGAGGAACGTCCCACCCGCGGCTTTGGCCTTCTCTTCGAGCGAGTCGAAGAGATCGAGAATGGCGCGGTCGTCGTCGCCGCGATCGAGCTGGTCCCCGACCTGGACGACGAACGTGTCACCGGCAATCCACGCACCGTTGTCGTCGATGATGCGGCCGAGCTTCAACGCGCGTTTCGTCGCGTCGAGGTCGCCGTGGACGTCGCCGAAGGCAACGATGCGCTTCGGAGCGGCGTGCACGTTCGCCGTGACGGCGACCTGCTGCACCGCCTGCGACGAAGCCGGCTGCGAGCCGGTCGGGCTCGAAGAGGAGCCTTGCCCGCAGCCGAACAAGACCGCGGCGACAAACGCGAGCCGTGTGAGCGTCATCCTTCCGCGATCTCGACTTCGGTGACGGGATCGAGAATGTCGATCGTGCCGCCCCAATCGCACGAGCACGTCGAGTCACTCGAGAGGACGCGCACCTCGTCGACGACCGCGAACGGTGCACCGGGCGACCATTGCTTGTTCGTCGCGGGAACACACGCTTGGGGCGTGAGCACACCCGCCGCCGCCGTCGTCGCCGATTGAACGGTCGGGTTCTGGAGCGAGCGACACATGCCGAACGTGATGATGTTCTTCATCGGCTTGTGGTCGTCGACCGTGCCGACCGGCTTGTTGTCGGAGCTGACGGGACTATCGGGCGGGATCACGAGGAGCGAGGGAATGGTTCCCTGCGAGCAGCGGATCTTGGCCTCGTGGACGACGAGCCTTCGCATGGGGCAACGATCGCACGGGGCACCGGCCCGCCGCAATCGCTCTACGCGGTGCTGGCCGCGCCCCGTGGTAGAAGGCGGGCGTGAGGAAGCGCCAGCTCGGCAAGACGGGGATCGAGGTGTCGGAGCTCGCGCTCGGGACGTGGGGATTGTCCGGCGACGCTTACGGCCCCGTCCCTGAAGCCGAGGCCGACCGTACGATCGATCGCGCCGTCGCGCTCGGCATCACGCTGTTCGACACGGCGGACGTCTACGCCCAGGGGGGCATGGAGCGAAAGCTCGGCAAGCGTCTCCCGGCGCAGCGCACGATGGTCGTCACGAAGCTCGGGACGAACCTCGACGGATACCCCGAAAAGAACTTCACCTCGCAATACCTCTACACGGCGTTCGAGCGGGCACAGGATCGGTTGAAGCGCGACTGCGTGGACATCGTCCTCCTCCACAATCCGTCGCTCGCGAGCCTCGACAACGACGAAGCGTTTACGCTCATGAAGCGCCTGAAATCGGAGGCTCGGATTCGAGCGTGGGGCGTGTCCGCGGGCTCGTACGAGGTCGCCGAGAAGGCCATCGACAAAGGGTGTGAGGTCCTCGAGATGGCGTACAACTGCTTCCTCTTCCGCGACGTGAAGAAGCTCGCGGTGAAGCTACGGACGGAAGGTGTCGGCCTCCTCGCGCGCAGCGTGCTCGGCTACGGCTTGCTCGCCGGCCATTGGACTGCGGAGCGAGAGTTTTATCCTCCGGACCACCGCGCCGACCGCTGGAACCAGGACGAGCTTCGACGGCGAGTGGAGCAAATCGACGCGATGCGCGCCGCGCTCGGGGGCCCGGTGCCGACGCTGCGCTCGGTCGCGCTCCGGTACGTTTTGCAGAACGAACGCGTCTCGGCGGCGGTGCTCGGTCCTCGCAACGTGACGCAACTCGATCAGCTCGTTCGAGACGCCGGCCGGATGCCGCCTTACCTGTATCCGCCGACGATGGCGAAGCTCGAAGCAGCGCTCCTCGCGCACGGAGTAACCGGAGAATGACCACGACGTTCGCAGCCGAGCTCGACGTGATGCGCGCCACCGCGCGTGAGGCCACCGGGGTCGTGATGGCCGTCTACGCGACCGACTTCACCGTCGACTACAAAGGCAAAGACGACCCGGTGACGCGCGCAGATCGCGAAGCGAACACGCTCATCTGCGCACGCCTCGCCGCGGCCTTTCCGGAGCACGGCATCCTCGCCGAGGAGAGCGCGCCGGCCGACGACGCGGAGCGCGCGACGATCAGCGCGAAGCCTCGCCTCTTCTTCGTGGACCCTGTCGACGGGACACGCGAGTTCACCGAGAAAAACGGCCAGTTCTGCATCATGATCGGGCTCGCCACGGACGACGGCGCCGTTGCCGGCGTCGTCGCGGTTCCCGTCGAGAACAAGCTGTTCTTCGGCACGGTCGATGGTGGCTCGTTCGTCGAGCCCCTCGACGGCTCGGGGCCGGCGCAGCCGCTCGCGATCGCGCCGGAGGCGAGCCGGGTGCGTGCAGTCGTCTCGCGATCGCATCCGTCGCCGAAGACGCGCGCGGTGCTCGACAAGATCGGCGTGACCGAGACGATCCCCTGCGGCTCCGTCGGCCTCAAGGCGGCGCGTGTGCTCGAAAGCCGCGCGGAGCTTTACGTGCACCCGAGCCGCGGTGCGAGCCTCTGGGACGCGTGCGCGCCCGACGCGCTGATTCGAGGCGCGGGCGGCGTGATGACGGCAATAAGCGGCCTACCCTTCGACTACCGCGGCCCGCTCTCGATCGAAAATGGCCTCATTGCCACATCGAAAGGGCTGCTTCCGAAAGTCCTGGCGGCGCTGAACGGATAACCGGCCGCAGCGCCTACGACACGCCGGGTCAGCCGCCGACGTTGAACGTCACGCGCGCCGTACCGCCCGGCTCGACCTTCACGGTCTGCGATTGGGTCGGTCCGCTCTCCGGCTTACAGGTCACGGTGACGTTGCCGGCGGGAACGCTCGTGCTGAACGGCGTGACGCCCGCGCCGCCGCCCTTCACGGACACGTTGCAGAAGCCACCCTTCGCGTTGACGCGGACGGTGCCGGTTCCGCCGGACGCCGTCGGCGTCGAGTCGTTCGTCTTCGGCTTGTCCTTGTCCTTGTCCTGAGCGGCCTGCTGAGCGAGCTGCTGCGGCGTCATGCGCACGAGCGCGTGTTTGAACGTCTTCGTGTCGCCCTGTTTGCCGGTGAATGAGAACGTCTTCGGCACGTAGCCCGTCGCGGACACGACGATCTTGTGCTCCTCGTCCGCAGAGAGGCCGGAGATCTTCTTCCAATCGCCCTTCCACGGCTTGCCGTCGACCCAAACCGTCGGCTCCGGGTTGACGTCGAGCTCGGCCGTCACGCTGCCGGTGTCGAGCTTCACGGAGATCTTCTTTTCGTCTCCCTGCGCGAGCTTCACCGTCTCTTTGTAGGACTCGAAGCCCTCCTTCGAGACCTTGATCTGGATGTCGCTGCCGAACGGAAGGTTGTCGATCGTCGCCGGCGTGACCTCTTGTTTGAGGTCGCCGTTGATCCAAATCGCGGCGCCCGCAGGATCGCTCTCGATGCGGACCGCGCCGCGCGGATCAGCCGCTGGTGCCGCCGCGGAGGGCTGCGTCGCGGCCGTCTCGACGGTGGGCGCTGCCGCCTGTTTGGCGGGCTCGTTGCGGCTCTTCAGCGCGAAGAACGCGACGCCTCCGGCGGCGACGAGCAATGCGGCCATGCCGAGGTACATGCCGGCGCCGCGCTTCTCGCGCGGAGGGATCGTCTTGGCAGCGCCCGGCGCACCAGCGCCCGTCGACGATTGATCGAACGACGCGCTCGGGTGGGAGCCGGTCGTGGCAGGAGAGAAGTCTTGCGGCGGGTATTGCGCGGCGATCTGGTCGGCGAGCGGCTTGATGTCCTGCAGGTCCGCCTTCTGCATCGCCAGCTTGTCGGCGAAGAGATCCTGCATCCATTTGCCCATCGACACCGTCGAGACCGGCAGTCGCTCTTGGCGAACGAAGCTCTCTAGCTCCGCCTGCATGTCGCGCGCGCTCTGGTAGCGGGCGTCGGGGTTCTTCGCCAGCGCCTTCATGACGATGCGCTCGAGCGCGGCCGGATAGTTCGGCGCGACGTCGCTGGGCATCGGATATTCGGTCTCGCAGATGAGCTTCAGCGTGTCGTATTCGCTCGAGCTCTTGAAGAGACGGCGGCCCGTGGTGAGCTCGAACAAGATCACGCCCGCGGCGAAGATGTCGCTGCGAAAATCGATGTCCTGGCCCTCGGCCTGCTCGGGCGACATGTACGGCACCTTGCCTTTGAGGTGCCCGCCCTTCGACTCTTCCGACGCGTGGAGGCTCTTCGCGACGCCGAAGTCGACGACTTTGATGTCACCCGAGAACGTGACGACGATGTTCTGCGGGGAGATGTCGCGATGAACGATGCCGAGGTTTTTGCCGTCGACGCCGCGTTTCTCGTGCGCGTACGCGATGCCTGCACAGAGACCGATGACGATCGCGAGGGCGTGCTCGAGCGGGAACTCGACGAGCGCCTTCTTCTTCATCTCGCGGATGATCGTGCGGATGTCTTCACCCTCGATGTGCTCCATCGCGATGAAGTACGTCCCCTCGACTTGCCCGACGTCGTAGGTCTGGACGATGTTCGGGTGCGTGAGCGTCGCCGCGATACGCGCCTCGTGGAGGAGCATGTCGATGAACTGCCGGTCCTGGTTCATCTGCGGCAGGATGCGCTTGATGACCACGAACTTCTCGAAGCCGGCGACGCTGCGGTGCAGAGCGAGGAACAGCTCCGCCATGCCGCCGGACGCGAGCTTGCGCATCAGCGTGTATTTGCCGAACTGCCGCGGCAGCTTCTCGGGATCGGAGGCGACGTGCAGCATCGTCGAATCGACCTTCGTCGACGGGTGCACACCCGACTCGGCCGGGCGCGCATTGTGGGAAGAACCAGTATGGGTCGTCGGAGCGAGCACCGGAACGACTTGGCGTACCGACGGAGCGGCGGGATCCCCCGCCCCCTGGGCCGTCGATTCGGGAAAGCTCCCGCGTGCTCGTTCGCGGCTCATGTGTGGCTACCGTGTCCCCCATCTTAGCGCGCGCTTCAAGGGTCCGGCACCACGTTGCCACAGGCTCGCCACCTACCTAGCGGTGGTCCTCGCCTGCGGCTTCGTCTTCACGGGGTGCGCCACGTACACCCAGGATCTCGAGCGCGCACGCCGCCACTACCAAGCGCTCGAGTTTCCCCAGGCGCTCGGGGTGCTGCGAGCGCTCGGCGAAGACTTCGACGGATTGAGCCCCTCGGAGCGGGTCCAGTACACGTATTTGCGGGGAATGACCGACTTCCGACTGTCCGAAACGGTCCCCCAGACGGGAACCCTCCGAAGCGGGCTGCGATCCTGCGCCCGCGATTGGCTCGATGAGTGCCTCGCGCTCGAAAAGCGAGGGGACGGCAAGCTCACCGTGGACCAATCCTCGCGCGCGCGCATCGCCCTCGCGCAGCTCATCGATGTCGATGCGAAGCCGCGCGCCTGTGTACCGGCGACGGTGCAATCACGCTGAGCGCTCGGGCTTTAGTCCGCCCGAAGGGCGGCCAAGCGACAATGAAGGATCTGTCCAGACTTCGGCGTTGGCTCGGCGTTCGGCCCGGCCTTCACTTGCGCGCGTAAGCGCGGGCCGGGCCGAAGGACGAGCCGAAACTTGGGACAGACCCTAGGCGAGCCTTCGCAGCCGGACGATCTCGTCTTTGGCGGCGAGTTTCTGTTTCTTCAGCTCCGTCATCTCACGCTGCTCGGTCGGTGTCGGATGTGCCCTGCGTCCAAGCGCTTTGAGGCGCGTATCCAGCGTCGCATGCCGTGCCTCGGCTTCACGTAGGAGCTCTTCGGCAGTGGCTTGGCTCGGGAGCCTTCGATCCATCGGGCCTCCTACCATCGCGAGTGACCTCGAGATTGGAACCGATGGAGTATGCGCCCAAAGGACCGCATTTGTCCCCAAGCGATGCATCCGCTCCTCTCGCCGCCGGAATGCGTCGAAAACCTGCGCGGGCCGAATCGAATGCGGTTCCCACGTTGTCTTACCCGACACGTCCAACAACATGAGCCGCTGCTACCCTACCGCCATGAAGCGACTTCGGTCCCCCGCCGCAACCATTGAAATTCGGCGGGTGCTGCCATTTTTCGTCCTTGTCGTAGCCGGTTCGACCGGTTGCGCGGCGACCACTTCGAGCGCACCCGCCACCTCGGGACCGAAGCAGGCCGTCGAGCTGGGCGAAACGCGGATCGAGACGTTGAGCGAGGCCGAGCTCGAGAAGCGCTTCCACGAAGCGAGCGATCGACTGTTGAAGGACGATTTCGTCGCCTCGGCCGAGCAGTTCGACAAAATCGTCGCCGCCGATCCGACCGGCCGTACCGCCGTCCCCAGCCTATTCAACGCCGGCATCGCGTACCACGGGATGGGCAAGCTCGAGACGGCGCTCCAGCGCTTCGAGTCGAGCGTCCAACAAGGCCCGGAAGCGCCGACCACGAAAGACGCTTTCCTCCGCATTGCGCGCATCTACGGCCAAATGGAGCGGTGGGATGATCTCGAGAAAGTCTCCGCGAACATCCTGGCTCGCACGGATCTGACGGCCCTCGAGCGGATCGGCGCGCTCGGCTCGAGAGGGCTCGGCCTCGTCGAGCTCGGACGCGTCGACGAAGCGCGCACGGCCGTCCTCCAGGCGCGCGACGAGATCGAAGATCGCAAGCTCGGCATGTCGGGCGTACCGCCGCTCGAGCTCGCACAAGTCTCGTTCGCGCTCGGCGAGATCCGTCGCCTCAAAGGCGAGGAGATCAAGTTCGTCCCCTTCCCCGTCGACTTCGGTGCGGTGCTCGAAGATCGGTGTACGCAGCTGCTCGACGCGCAGAGCGCATACCAAGACGCGATGCGAAGCCTCGATGCCCATTGGTCGGCGATGGCAGGCTTTCGTGTGGGTCAGCTCTATCACCAGCTCCACAAAGACGTGATGCAGGTGCCCGTCCCGGCGAACGCGAAGACGGTGCGACAGAAGCAGCTTTGGGAGGGCGCGATGCGGATGCGCTACCGAATCCTGCTCGAGAAGGGCCTGAAGATGATGACCGCCACGGTCGATCTCGGCGCCCGCACGGGCGAAAGCTCGGCGTGGGTCTCGCGCGCCAAAGAAGCGAAAAAGGAGCTCGAGGTCGCGCTCGCCCGCGAGAAAGAGGCGCTCGCCAAGCTGCCGGTCACCGAGCAAGAGCTGAAGGACGCGCTCGAGGAGCTTCGGAACCAGAACCCACCGAAGAAGCCATGAACGCGGCTGAATCCCCCGGCCTACGAGCAGCGCAGGCGGTGTTCGCGTTCACGTCCTTGGTCATCGCGACCAGTTGCTCCCCTGCGCGCGACGCCGACGAAGCGAACGTCGCGGTCCCTCCGCCGCCGAAGGCGACTGCGTCGGCGACGCGCGTCGCAGCCGAGGATCGCCGTGCGCACGTCGAGCTCGACGAACGCGCGCTCGCGGCGTGCATCGACAAGCTGCGCGACGCCGAGGACGTTCCATCGAGCGATCCGGCCGTCGCCGTCTATCGCCGCGGGCGCGAAGCCGAGCGCGCGGGTCGCCGCGACGACGCGAGGAAAGCGTACTTCGAGGCCGTGCAAGAGCCGAAGAGCGTGCTGGTGCCGCACTCGTATTACGCGTTCGGATGGCTCTTCGAAGAGGACGCGGCGCAAGATCCCGCGAAGCTCGAGTTCGCGGCGCAGTCATACGAGCAAGTCCTCAAACATGGACAAACACCGCTCGCCCTGCCCGCGCGGTACCGGCTCTCTCGCATCTACGCCCAACAGAAAGAGCACGAAAAGCAGCTCTCGGCGCTCATGGCCGTCGCGCGCGAGGTCACGATGCAGAAGGCCGCATGCCCTGACCAGCTCGCGGCTGCGGTGCGTAGGGACATCGTGCCTGCGTACGCGGAGATGGGCGATCCGAGGAAGGCCTTCAACTTCTTTCGCCCGAGCTTCGGCGCGATGACCGCTGCAGATTTGTCGGCCTCGCTCGCGGAGACGTACGACCAACAAGGAAAACGGGAGGACGCTCAGCGCGTCACCGCGGCTGCGCTCGCAGGCCTGCCCGAGCCGCCCGCGCGGTTGTGCGGGCTCGCGCGCCTGCTCATGGATGCGCGTGGCTCGGAGGCGCGAGCAGAGCTCGAAAAAGCCGGCCGCGTCTGCGGCTTCTGATACGTGGCTCGATCAGCGCGGAGACTCGGTCTTCTTGACGAGCTCGCGCACGGTGTTCTCGACGTCCGGGTTGCCTTGCATGCAACACTCGCCGCTCGTCGCGTCACACTCCGGTGCACGTGCGGCGACGAGCAGCGCGAGCGCGCGCGCATCGCCGTCTTTCCGCACCTTTTCGAGCACCTTCACTTTGTCCGCGCACGCCGCCGCGCGCAGCTCGACCGCGACGCGCAGCGCCGGTGTCCCGCGTCCGAGCACCTCCGGCTGGGACAACAGCTGGCCCGCGACCTCCGCGCTCTTCGATCCGCCGCGTTTGCTCCACAGCTCGTACAAGACGTCGATGCCGTCCGAACCGAAACGCGATGCGAGCGCGTCGGTGAGCTTTGCGCCGCGTTCGCCGAAGCGGACGGCGGTCTCCAGCGCGACGGTGCGCAGCTCGAACGTCGACAGCGCGGTCGCGTCCAGCTCCGCGAGCGCGAGCAAACCTTCGAACGCGCGCTCGTAGTTGTTCGTCGACGGCGCCTGCCGAACGATGCGCTTCCACGCTTCGGCGTCGTGTCCGCCGACCGCGCTGACCGTCGGGGCCGCGGGCGTCGCGCTCACCGCGGAGTCGCTGGCCACCAAAGCGGCAGCGGTCGATGACGCGCGCGCCGACACCGCGGGAACATTCGACGCGGCCGGCGTCGAGGCCGCGGCGCTCGGCTCAGCTCCGGGCATCACGTAGCGATAGGCGAAATACCCGCCACCTGCTGCGAGCGCGAGGAGACCCAAGACGAGCGGTAAGCTCGAGCGCTTCGCCGGCGCGTTCTGGGGCTTCACGGAGCGAACGGAGCGCGCCGATTTTTCCGCGGGCGGCGGCGCTTCGATAGGCTCGTCGTCGAACGTCACCTCGGCGACGTCTTCGAAGCGCGGCAACGGCGACGGCGGCTCGGCACCGATGACGGTCAGCTTGAGGCCGTGATTGCGATCGGGCGGCGGCATCGATCGCGTGTCCGGCTCCAGATCGTTCATCGCCGAGTCGAGCGCGGCGATGAGCTCTTTCGCGGACCCGAACCGCTCTTCCGGGCGTTTCGCGAGCAAGCGTCGCGCAACGGCCTCCAAGGACTCGGGCACCCTCACGTGCGGGGCACGCGTCGAAATGCGCGGCACGGGCTCCGTCCGATGTTGCAAAAAGAGCGCGGCCTGCGACTCCCCCTCGAACGGAGGAACACCGGCGAGGAGCTCGTAGAGGATCGAGCCGAGCGCATAGAGATCGCTCGCCGCCGTCACGGCCTTCATCCCGACGACGGCCTCGGGCGCGAGGTAGCCGATCGTGCCGAAGATCACGCCCGGTGAGGTGATCTCACTCGGCATGATCGGCGTGCCCTGCGGGATGCTCATCGCCGCGAACTTCTCGACGGGAACCTTTGCGAAGCCGAAATCGATGACCTTTACGTGATCGTCCTGGCCCGGCACGACCATGATGTTTCGCGGGGCGACGTCGCGATGAACGATCCCGCGGGCGTGGACGGCGCCGAGCCCCTCGGCGATCTGCCGAACGATGCGCACGGCCCGTCGGGTCGAAATCGAGCCCTGATGGATCAGCTGGCGCAGCGTCACGCCTCGAACGAACTCGAGCACGAGGTAATGCGAGCCATCCGGCAGCTTCCCGAAGTCGCGGGCGGACGCGATGTTCGGATGCTCGACATGGGCGCCCACGATCGCTTCGCGCTCGAAGCGAGCGACGAGGCCGGGCAGCCCCTCCATGTCCGGATGAAGGAGCTTGATCGCCACACGCTTGCGCATGTGGACGTGCTCCGCGGTGAACACGGCGCCCATCCCGCCCATCGCGAGCAGGTTGTGGAGCCGGTACCGATCGGACACGACGGTGCCGACGAGCTTCTTCGCGCGCTCGATGGCCGCAAGGTCCCCCGTGACCTTCGGCTCCTGACCGTCGCTGCTCGGCTCGTCTTGCACGACCGCTTCACCTTTCACGGGTCGCCCGAGCACGTCAAACCCGAACTGCGTGTGCCTCAGAACCCCGCTTCGAGAACGAGCGTCGGAATCGCGATGGGGCCGACCTCGCGCGGCTCACATCCGTCGTCGTCGCAAGTCACGTCGAAAACTTCCTTCGCGAGCGTGATGTTTTGGACGTCGAACACGAGTCCGATGTACGCGCGGTCGTCGAATATCCAACGCTTCGAAAGGCGCGCATCCAAGCGGAAGAATGGCTTGACCCGGTCGGGATCTTCACTCGGCTCTCGACCTGCACCCGCCTCTTCCGCGGGGAAGCCCGTGTAAAACAGGCTTCGAACGCCTGCGCGCCAGTTGTGCCCGAGGTCGTGAAGGAACGCGAGCTGCGCGACGTGCGTGCGGTCGTACGCGCTCGGAATGTCTTTGCCTTCGATCTGTCGTGTGGTGCGACTCAGCGTGTACGACGCGAGAAAGAAGATGTGCGGCGTCAGTGCGCCGCGCGCGCTGAGCTCGAGACCGTAGGCATCACCGAGCGAGCGCGACAGGAACCGATCCGGACCGAAGCCCGTGCCGCGCTGCGCGCCGATCGCGTCCGTCAGATTGAACGTCGCCTGACGAAACACGCTGCCGCGCATGTCGATCGGGCCGACGTCGCCTTCGGCGCCGAAGCTCGCTTGGAGCGCGCGCTGCAGCCCGCCGGGGATGCCGCCGATTTGTAAACCCGGAAGCGGCGGGAAGCCGGGCAGCTGAGACGCGACCGCGACCGCGGGGACGAGTCGAAAATGGTCCGTCACGCCGAACCGCCCGACGAGCTTCGGATCCACCGCGAGCGCGCTTCGCCCGACCGAATGGTAGTAATCGACGCGGAGCCCCGGCGTAATCGTCGCGCGATCGCCGAGCACCACGAGCGCATCGACATAGGCGCCGAGCGCGACGTCGATCCGACTCGGGAAAAGGACCTCGAACGCGTGGGCGAGCTCGTCCTCGGTGCTGGGGCCGAGCGGCCCCGACGAGCAGATGAAGGTCGTGCATTCCTGCGCACCGCCCGGGACGACGTCGAACACGTCGAGCGCGAGATCGAGCCCGCCGCGAATCAGGACCTTGCCGTCGATGGGCCGCTTGAAGCTCAGGCGCGAATTGACCTTGTAATCCTTCGCGTACTCGACGCCGAGACCGCGTGATTGGTCCAGCCCGAACGTCACGGCCGCGCGCACCGATCCGCCGCCCTCGAGCTCCTGGTCATAACGGACATCGACGCGATGAAAATCCGAATCGAGGAGCACGTCGCGGACATCGTCGTCGATCGTCGCGAGGTAATCGTACGCGCCGAACGCGAGGACGGTGAAGCGCCCCTTGTCGCTCACCTTCAAGGACGCGCGCGCCTGATAATCCCAATAGGCAATGTCCACCGCAGGGACGAGCGCGGAGAGGATCTCGGCGCCGATCGCGTAATGGCCGCCCGCGAGGAGGCTGCCGCTCTTACCCGGAAGAGGGCCTTCGACGAGGCCGCCGAAATCGACGACGCGCAATTGGCCTTCGGCGCGCCATTCGTCGCGCGGCGGCAAGCTCTCCGCGTCGACGACGGCACCTGCGAGGCGCCCGAACGACGCGGGATAGGGGCCCATATGGAGCTCCACCCGCTGCACGAGGCCCGGCGGAATCACCCCCGGACCGGCGCCGACGTGGAACAACATCGGCACTTGAATGCCGTCGAAGAAGTAGCCGATGTTTCCGGGCGGAGCGCCACGAATGAAATAGAACGGCACCCCGCTCGCGACGGGCGTCACACCCGGCTCGACTTCGATGGCGCGGTACGGATCGCCGAGCACACCGGGCATCTCACGAATGACGCGCTTCTCGAGGGAGACCGCACCCGGCGCGGCCTTGTCGCCCTCGACCGTCACCTCGATCGGCTGGAGCTCTTCCTCCGGGGTGTACGGCGGGCCCGGCGGCCCGACGACGAGACCAGTGCCCTTTTCGGCGAGCGCTGGCGGCGGCTCGCCGGGCGCCGGAACGAACCCGGCATCCGGCCCGGGGAGGGACGAGGGCGCAGGCGCCGCCTGCGCCGGTGGGGCGGGCGGCGCTCGAGGCTCGTCGGCGTATACCGTCGCCGCCGAAAGCACCGTCGCGATAGCGAGGGTGATCGGAGCCGCCCCCCCGGCGAGCTTCACCAACCGACCCGTTCGCCGATGTAATGGGGCAGCATTCGGCGCCACCATGGCCAATCGTGATTCACGTCATAACCCCACATATCGAGGTTATGGGGGATCTCCCGCGAAGACAGAACCTGGGCGAGCTGCTCCGATTTGTGCGGGGCCTCGTAGGCCCCACGGCCGGTCACGATGTGGATCTGGCATTCGGTCCGCAGCTTCTCGAGATTCGGACCATTGAGGTTCGTCAGGTACGCGACGGGGTTGTTGTAATAGATATTGTCGCTTTGATGCCCCTCGGTGTAGCCCGGCTGCAGATCGAAGAAGCCACTCATCGCAATGAGGCAATCGAACAGATCGGGCCGGCGGAAGAGCGCGTTCGCCGCGTGGAACGCGCCGAAGCTCGCGCCGCTCGTCGCAATGCGGACGTCTTCACCGCATTGGCGCCTGATATGCGGCACGACCTCTTCCTCGACGTACGCCGAATAGAGCGCCTGGCGCCGCGCCATCTCCAGCGGGTGGAGGTCGTCGTTCATCCAGGCGTGGCGGTTGATGCTGTCGATGCAAAAGACGCGGACCTTGCCGGCGAAGATGAGCGGCTCGATCGACTTGATGAGAAAGAAGCGCTCGTTCTCGAGGAGATCGGCGGCCGCCGTCGGGAACAAGAGGAGCGGGTGGCCTTTGTCACCATAGGAGACGATCGGCATGTCGAGCCCGAGCCGGCTCGAATGCCATCCGAACAGATGGCGGGGGAGATTGGGATCGACGTATTGCATTCGTGGAGACTCGACGGGGGTGCGTTGCGGTGCAGGGTTGCGAGCGAGACGGTGCGGCCGGGACCCGGCCAGAAAGCAGGGTACCTCGGCGTTGACACAAACTTCTGCACGAACTAGCGGTCAAAGTCGATGAAATCGTCCGTCTTACAGGTTTGCTCGCCGCGCACCCCTTCCATGGTCCAGCCCGTCCGTTTCCCCGTCGGGCTCCGGCGGTTGGGGGCCGCCGTGAAAGCATGCGGCGCCGCCTTGGCCCTGACCGGTGCCCTCTGTGGAGGCGCGACGACCGCGTTCGCGCAGGAGCTGCGCTTTTCGACGACGCAGCCCGGCAACGTCATCGCCGCTGGAAACACGCTCGGTTTGGCGAAGCAACTCGGCCTCAACGGCCCGGGGACGGAAGACTCCATCGGCACCTTTTCGACCCTGGTGCCGGGCAGCGTGGACGACTTCCCGCTGAACCCGGGCAACCCGTGGTTCGAGGGGACGACCAACGACTGGCACGACAATGGGTCGACCGCGATCCTCGAGATCCCGAACGAAGCGCAGATCCTCTACGCAGAGGTCGTCTGGGGCGGCAGCTTCCAATACGGCGATGAAAACGTCCTCGCCGACCTGAATTCGTCCATCACGCTCTCGGCAGGCGGCGACTCCATCACGGTGGATCCGGATCCGACGACCGCGGTCACCGTCAACGTCGCGGGCACGTTCCCCATTCGGTATTACATGCGAAGCGCCGACGTTTCGGCATTCGTCGCGAACCACCCCGGCGGGGAATTCGCGGTAGAGGGCGTCCCTGCGACGCAATCGGCCATTTCCAATACGACGAACGCGGCGGGCTGGACGCTGGTGCTCGCCTATCGCTACGACGGCGAGCCCATCCGGAACATGAGCGTGTTCGTCGGCGGTCTCTTCGTCGACGAGGACACCACGGTCGACTACGCGGTCGACGGCTTCTGCGCGCCGCCTTCGGAGCCTATCGAGGGGACGATCGCCATTGCGACGCTCGAAGGCGACTCCGACCGCACCGGCGACCAACTCGCCATCGGCGAGACCATTGCCGATCCGACGTTCGTGACGCTCGACGGGCCGAACAACCCGGAGAACAACTTCTTCTGCTCGCAGATCAACGGCCCTGACGGTCTCCTCGACACCACCGGCACGTTCGGCGATCGCAATCACACGCCGGGCTCCAATACCAGCGGCGGCCGCCAGGGTTGGGACGTGACCCACCTCGAGCTCACGTCGGACGCGGGGCACCTCGTCCCCGACCAGACGAGCGCGGTGTTGCGCACGCAGACGAATGACGACAGCTACATGCCCGTCCTCGCGGGTATCGCGATCGACGTCAATGCGCCGAAGTTTCTCTATGACAATTCGACGACGTCGGTCGACAAGGACTCGGTCGGCATCGGGGACACGTTCACGCTCGACGTCCGCCTCCTCAATGAAGGAAGCGCGCCCGCGAACGACCTCGTCTTCACGCTCGATCTCCCCGCCGGCATCGCGTTGAATGCATTCGAGACGAACGGCGCACCCGGCGACATCAATGGGGCGATGGTCACCCTTCCGATGCTCGGCACCGGCGTCCCGATGGGTGACCTCTCGTCGAACGAGGACGTGACCGTCTCGGCGACGTTCGAGGTCACGGCCGCGCAGGCGGACGATATCGACCTTCGCCCTGTCTGGGGCTACGAATACCGAATCTGCGTCAACGACCAGCCGACGAACGAGGTGTTCAATGCGAGCGTCGTCAGCGTCGAATACGACGACACGACGAACGAGGGCGGCGGCGGCCAAGGCGGCAGCGGTACCGGCGGCTCGATGGGTGACGGCGGCGCGGGCAACCAGGGTAACCAGGGCGGTGCCGGCGGCGGATCCGACGACAGCGGCTTCGTTGCAATCCCCGAAGGCGGGGGGTTCTTCCGCTGCACTGCGAATGGCGCGGGGGAATCTTCCGGAACCGGCGCGTGGCTCGTGTTTGCCTCGGCGCTCGCGCTCGGGGTTTCCCGCCGCCGGCGTAACCATTGATCCAATTTGAAGGGATCAGCCCCGAATAGGTGGGGCTACCCACATTGACAGTCGTCACGGGGGATCGAACGATTCCCCTATGACGACTTATCTCTCTTCTTTTCGTGGTTCTTTCACCGTCGCGGCCGCGATGCTCCTCTGCCTCGCCGTCGCCTGTGGTGACGACGACGACGGCCCGCTGGGCGGTAACGGCGGTAATGGCGCGAGCGGCGGCGGTGGCAATGCGACGACCGGCGGCGGCGGCTCCGGCGCAGGGCCAATCGGGGGCTCGGGCGGCGGCGGCGAAAGCCAAGGCGGCGGCGGCGCGACCTCCGGTGGTGGCGGCGCCGGCGGCGGCATCGAGGGCGGCGGCGGTTCCGGGGGTGGCGCCGAGACGGCCACACCCGAATGCGACGAGGACGCCGACTGCTTCTTGAGCGACAATTGCTGCGAGTGCGCCGGCCGGCCGGTCGGACAGCAAGCGCCGCAATGCGACGACATCTGCCTCGTCAACCAGTGCACCTCGCTCGCCGTCACGGGCAGCGCGAAGTGCGTCGCAGGCCGGTGCGTCGCGCCGGCGAATTGCGATGAAGCGGAGGTCAAGTGCCTCGTCGACCCGCCCGTGTGCGCGCCAGGTACTGCGCCCATCGTCGCCGGGGCTTGCTATTCTGGAGGTTGCATGCCGGTCACCGAATGCACGGCCGTCACGGAGTGCGCCGATTGCGTCGGTGACGACGTGACCTGCGTGCAACACTCGGCGATGCAGTCGACCCGCCATTGCGTCGACATCGCGAGCCCCTGCTCGGAAGCCGATTGCGGTTGCCTCGGGCCGTCGGTTTGCACCGATCCCTACACCGCGTGCAGCGAGACCGACACCGGCCTCAACTGCGCGTGCCCGGTCTGCGCCAACTGAGCCGAAACAGAGCGGTGGGCGCCTCCTCTTCCTGCGCGAAGAGGGGGCGTTCCGCCGCTTGAATCGTGACAGGCGGGGCGGGCGCAGCGCTTGAGCCCCGCGTCGCGGGCGCTCGCTTTCGCGCGCGATCCGGCCGGTGAGCGGTCGCGAGGGTACCGAGGACGAGCCCGATCGTCAGCGCCGTCGCTTGCATGAATGCATTGCGGACGTCGTTGAAGCCGGCGATGAGCTCGGAGCCGTCGAGGGTCGCGAACCCACGCAATGCGAGGGCGCCGACTGTCAATGCGAAGAACCCGGCAATGATCATGATGAGGCGCGGCGGACGGGCCGGCGAGCGTTCGAGAATGCCCCCGGTCGCGGCGAGCACGGCGCCGGCGACGAAGGTGCCCGCGACAGGTCCGAACCCCGCCGTGAACACCTGCTGGACGCCCCATGCCAGGTACACCAGCGACACCATCCAGCCGAAGTCTCGAATGCGCGCGTCGAAGGTCAACATCAGCCCGACGGTGAAGGGAACCCACGACGCTGCGACCAGCCAATAAGGAAGCGCGGACGGAATATCGGTCGCGAACAGGGCTTCGGCGTTCACGCCGGCGATCTCGGCGGCGATGACGATTCCGGCGGTGAGCTGGATCAACGTGAACAACGAATGCGCGAGGCGGACGGCGCCCGGCGTGATTTGCCCGGTCGCGAGCTCGGCCATGGCGACGCAGAGAAAGTCGCCGGGGATGAGGACGAACAGCGCCGGAAGCATGAGGACGACGGGCCCGCCCGGCGCGTGCGCCGCGTCGAACACGGTGAATGCGACGATTCCGACGACCGCGGGGCCCACAATCGGGAGGAGCAGCTGGAGCCGTCGATCCCGCTCCGAGACGATGAAGATCACGGCCATGATCGCGCCGAGCCCGATACTGATCGCGAGCTCGCGCCATGTCGCTTGAACGCTGGGTGCGAACCCCGCAGAGAAGAGGACCAGGCCGAGCAGCCGTTGCCACGGCGGGTACGGGCGCGGGCTTTCGACGAGGCGTTCGAGCGCGCGATCCGCGTCATCGGCCGGCAGCGTGCCGTCGATCACCCGCCGCAGAAGGAACTTCACCTCGGTGACCTGGTCGAGCCGCGAAAGCTCCGGCGTCGTGTGAATGCTCTCGGTGACTTTCGAGCCGTCGGGGTGCGTGATGACGATGACGGCCGACTCGGCGAGGATCGACAGGTGCACGGCGCAGCCGTAAGCCTCGCCGGCGCTGCGCACTTGGTCCCGAATCTCGAAGCTGCCCTCCGCGCTCGTTCGCAATAGAAGCGTCGTCAGCCGAACGAGGAACCGATCGACGACCTCGACTTCTGCGCTCATACCGATCCAATAGGGTCCGAGGCAGAAGGCGTGCCCGCGTCGAATAGCGGCGTTGTGCCCCGCGACAGGGTGCCCAATCGAGCGATGCACCGGGCGATTCCCCGTGTCGACGTCGTCGAACACCAGATCTATGGAAGAGACCATGCGTGCGTACGTGCTGACGGGATATGGCGGTCCGGCCTCGATGCAGTTGCGTGACATCGAGGCACCGGTCCCCGGCCGGGGCGAGGTCCTGATACGGGTCCATGCGGCGGGGCTGAACCCGCTGGATTTCAAGACGCGCGAAGGAAAGCTCAAGCTGATACGTCGCTATCCCCTGCCGATCGCCGGCGGCAACGAGCTTTCCGGCGTCATCGAGTCGCTGGGTCCCGGCGCTACACGGTTCCAGCCCGGCGACCGCGTCTTCACGCGCGTGGACAAAGCGCGGCTCGGCGCCTTCGCCGAGGTCGCCACGGTCGAAGAGTCGCTGGTCGCCAAAATGCCGGAGGGCCTCGACTTCGAGACGGCAGCTGCGGTGCCGCTCGCCGCGCTGACCGCGCTGCAAGCCCTGCGCGACGAGCTGCGATTGAGCCCCGGGCAACACGTGTTCATTTCGGCGGGGGCGGGCGGCGTCGGGACGTACGCGATTCAAATCGCGAAATGGCTCGGAGCGAACGTCACCACGACGGCCTCCCCCAAAGGCGAAGCGCTGGTGAAGCGGCTCGGCGCCGACCGCGTCGTCGACTACACCAAGGAGAAGTTCGAGGAGGTGCTTCGCGATTACGACGGCGCGTTCGACCTCGTCGGTGGGGAGACGCTCGAAAATACGTTCCGAATCGTGAAGCCGGGCGCAACGGTCGTGTCCGTCGCAGGCATGCCCGAGCCGACCACGGCCAGGAAAGACCTCCAAGCAGGCCCGATCCTCGCGGCGCTGTTTTGGTTCGCGAGCCGGCGCCTCCGCAAAGCGGCGAGCCGGCACGGCGCCCGCTATCGATACCTCTTCATGCACCCGAGCGGGACGGAGCTGACGGAGCTCGCGTCCTTGATCGACCAGAAGAAGCTCGAGCCCATCGTAGACAAGGTCTTTTCCTTCGACGAGATCGGCGAGGCGTTCGCCTACCTCGAAGCGGGTCACGCCAAAGGGAAGATCGTGATCCGCCTGCACGGCGGCTGACGATCTTCAGGCCTTGAGATACGGCAGAAATTCGGGCGCAGCGGAGATGACGCTCGAAGGCCAATGGCCATTGACGTCGTTGTCGTATCCTTGGAGGAGCAGGCCATAACCACCCTCGGGGGTATGTTCGTAGTCCTCCGGGTCGAGGCCCATCCCCTGCAGCAACGTGCCGAGGTATTGATTCCACAATAGGCCGGGGCGCGTCACCTCGACCGATCCCTCGTAGCCGCCGGCGTTGAAGGTCTTCTCCATATTTCGATAGTCGATGTGGCTCCCCGTCGTGAACGAGCCCGCCGCGCTGCCCGCCATGATCACGGGCATGTCGACCGAATCGTGCGTATAAGGTCCCGACTCGTGGGTCCAAACGACGGCGCTCGAGTCGAGGACCGTCCCCTCCCCGTCGTCGACCGCGTCCAGCTTGGCGACGAGATCGAGATAGATACCCTCGAAGACGCGCTGGTACGAAGCGGCCATGATCTCTTGTCCGGCGACGTCGGGGAGCGGCGCTTGGGGCGTCACCTGGTGCGCGCGATGTGCAACGTCTTGATGCCAATCCGCGCCGAGATAGTCGCTGAACGTGTCGGTGATGCGATAAACGACGATGCGGCTCGTGTCGCAGGCGAAGGCCGCGACGACGACGTCGTTGAAGAGCTCCCAGAACTGCCGCATCTTGTCGAAGTTGTGGCCGTAGTCGCCGCCCCATAGATCGGTGGAGCTCGTCGCTGGCGGCTCGATCTCCCCGCAGGTGACGGCGACATTGAGCTTGCGGTCCAGCTCGTCGACCCGCTCGATATGCGCGTCGAGGCGCTCGCGGTCCGCCGCCGACAACCGGCGGTTACCATTGCGTAGCCGTTTGTAGTCCTCGAGGACGTGGTCGACGACCGGCGCCCGCTTTTCGGTGCCGTCGTCGGGCGGTACGAAGATCTCCGAAAAGAGCGTCTTGGAATCTTGGACGGCCGGCGAAGGCTGGATACCGCCGCTCTGCGCGGACGGATTGGCGTAGTTGTGGGACATCCCGCCGTCGCCGCAGATGATCGACCGCTTCAAATTGGTAGAGAGATCCGAATAGAACTTCGGCGAATACGCGAGGACCTGGTCGATCGTGGGGACCTGATTGGCAGCGGCCTGAGCGCCGAGGACGGCATCGTGTTGGCAGTTGATACCGAAATTGCCGAGGTGACCGCCCTGGTGGTGCGCGATGTACCAGCTGATGTCGAGGCCGCGCAGGACGTTCATCTTCGAGGCGAGCGCGCTCGTGAACACGCCCGACGACGCCGACAGCACGGGGGAGAGGCGCGCCATGCCACCGTCGACCTCGAGCGACAGCGCTCCGCGTCGAATGGTGTGGCCCGCATACGACTGGCTCTGCGACAGCGGCGCGGAAGGATGCATGTTCGCGCCCCAGATCCCGCCGTGCTCGGTGCCCATGGCGACGAAACGCCTGCGTACGCTGCCACCTGCACGCGCCTGCTTCGGCTCGATCGAGCCGAGGAACGGAATGGCCAGGGTGACGCCCGCGGCCCCGCGAAGGAAATGGCGCCGGGAAGGGCCCATCGAGGATCCTTTGATGATTCGTTCTCTCATGGCTCGAAGCTCCGGCGGCGGAATTCGGGTCGTCGCGCAATGGCACGAAGGACGGAGCCGAGCTCCTCGCCCTCGATCAGGCTCTGGTGCAAATCGGTCAGTGTGCAGCCGTCGCCCGCGGCGTCCTCCATCCGGCCGAAGGTGAATCGGAAGTAGTGCCTGGCGAAACATGCCTGCGGCTTTTCGCTCTCGATCATGTACCGGTTCAGCTCGACGACACCGGTGGCCGTTCGCTCGTCGTCCGACGAGACGTGGGGGATCGCGGCCGTGTCGACCGGCTTCTCGGCGAGGACCTCGCCGGTCGTCTTGTCATAAATCGTCTCGACGGTGCGGCTGCGTCCCAAGCCGTCGAAGCTCTCGGTCGCAAACCCGAGCGGGTTGATGATCGTTGCATGACAAGCTGCGCAGTCGCCGCGCAGCTCGGTGATCGCCTCGGCCTTTTCACGGCTCGTGAAGACACCTTGGTCGAGCTTCTCCGCGACCATCATCGCGTCGGCGGGCGGCGGTGGAACGTCGTCGCAAAGGATCGCCCTGCGCGTGAACGCGCCTTTCATGATCGGGCGCGTCGTCGCGACACCGGTCGCAACGAGCGCCGCGCGCGACAGCAAGCCTCGTCGATTGGCATCTTCGAAGACGGGTGGCTCGCCGCCCGACCACACGGGAACGCCGTAGAGCGACGCGACGTCCTCCGTCTCCGCAAACGATTGGTCCGATGTGAAAAGGTCCTCGAACGTGCCGTCGGTGTCGTATGCGTAATAACGAATCGACGCGAGCAGCTCGTCCATCATGTGCTGTCGCAGATCGGGCCCCGGCGTAAACGACCCCCTGAATGCGTCGTAGGCGGGTGTTCCGACGTTCTCATCGAGTCCTTCGAGGTGATGAGGATTGAGCCAATCACCGAAGAACTCGCGGAGCGAATCGACGGCCCGAGGGTCCGAATAGAGGCGCTCGACCTGCCGCTCGTATTCGGCGTCGTCGAGGAGCTCGCCGCTCTCGGCGACGGCGAGCAGCTCGTCATCCGGCGCGGTCTGCCAAAAGTGATACGAGAGGCGCGAGGCGAGCTCGTAGGCTGATAGCGGCGCAGGCTCGCCCTCGGCGGCGTCGTCGCGGCCATGCTCGACGAAATAGAGAAAGTGCGGTGCCGACAGGATGGTCGTCACGAGATCGGCAAAATCCTCGGGCTCGAGCGGCCCGGGGTCGACGACCTGGCGATAAAACGCGACGTCCTCGTCGAGCATCGGCCGGCGAAGCGCACGCGAGCCGAAGCGTCGAATGAAGTCGTCGATGCACGCCGCATCATTGGACGTATCCGCATCCGTCGCGCACACCCCGGCGAACGCCTCGAGCCGAGTCGGGCTCGACGTCCAGGCGTGACCGAGGGCCTCACCGACGTGATAGGCGGCATCGACCGTCTCTTGGTGCACGGCCTGATCGAGGCGGTGGAGCGCGCCATATTCTTTCGGGACCACGTCGACGGGCATCGTCGCAACGGTCGGCGCGATTTCGGCCCAGATCGCCTCCCGCTCGTCCGGGCTGACCCAGCCGATCAGGTCGCGCAGCGTGTTTTCGTATTGCGACCGCGAGAGGCGGCGAAGCGGAAGCTCCGGCGCGACGAGGCTCGGGTCGCACTGGAATTGCGTCGTCTTCTCGACGACGCCGGGGCCGCTGCCGGCCTCGCCATCGCCGATTTCGCCGACGCATCCGGCGCCGACGAGGAGCGCGAGTGCAAATCCGGCGTGCGACGCCGGACCGCACCGTTTGAGATCGACCAGGCCCACGATACCTCCCTCGGTGGAATCGCACCGCCGTGAGCAGGTCCCGTACCAACGGCCGAATGCGCGGATTCGGCGGGCTTCGAGCGATCCTCGTGACCGTGGTGCGACAAGGAGGGGGCAGTGCGGACGGGGTGTTGCCCCCTCGCGGGGACAACGTCAGTGCACGTCGAGATCGACCGAACCGCTGGCCGAATCGAGGGCGACCTCGGCGTCGATTTCACCGAGTACGACGAGCTCGTAGGTCGTGGGGTCGTACGCGAGCACACGCGCCGCGACGAGCGTGCCCGCCCCTTCATCGGGAACGACGCGCACCGCAGTGACGTCTCCGATGGTCTTGCCTTCAGGGAGCTCGATCGCCGTCCGCTGCGTGCCCGAGCACCGTGCATCGAGGACGCCGCCGGACGAATCCGCATAGATGCCGAGTGAGCTGTACCAGGCGCCGTCCACCATCACCTCGAACGCCGCGAGCACACCACCTTCGAATGCAAAATCGACGAAGACATAAGCCGAGAGCTCCCCGAGCGTGCTGTCTTCGACGCCGCCCGAGGCGACGATTTTGCCTTCGCGCGCCATTTCGAGCCAACCCGCTGCGACGAGCCACGGCAGATCATCGAGGACACGCTCACGCTGAATGTGATCTCCCGCCGTGAACGCGACGGGAACCGGCGACACGTGATAACGCGCGGTGGAATCGGAGGGCTCGGGGGAGAGGAGCCCATTCGTCGTGGCGATGCGCATCTTCGGGTGTGTGCCCTCGAGCGTTCCGTCGAATGGCAGCGTCGCATGATCCGGCCCTTGATAGGTCGAGTCGGCCAAATCGTAGAGCGCTTCGATATCGTGCGGACGTCCCCAGCGCGCGAGCAACAGCGTCGGCAAGAGGCCGGTGCCGCCATCCTCGTTGGTCATGACGTATTCGAGCTCGTCGCCATTTCGATAGACCAAGAGCGGCGTATCGTTCGCATAGGCGTCGTTCATGAGCGCGACGATCGGGAGGCCGGCTGCGCTCGCGTCGACCGACACATCCATCCCCTCGAAGGTCGCATCACCGGTCAACGTCCAGGTCACGTCACCGCCGTCCCAAGCCCCGAGAGACGCTTTCGTCTCTTGCGCAAAGCCGCCGACGAGGACGACGTCGCGCGGAACGTTCGAGCCCGCGGTAATGGTGAGCACGGCACCCGGCGCGGAGGCGTCGTCCCACGCACCCGCGACGCTCGACGCTCGCACCGTGACGACGAGCTCGTCGCCGACCTCCGTGCCCTCGGGAACGACGAGCGTGCTCGATCCGTCGCTGCCACCGCCGGCACCTCCCGAGCCGCCCTCGTCCTCCGGTGTCGATTCGCATCCGGCGATCGAGACAACGGCTGCGAACAGGATCACCGCGTGCGTGCGCTGCATCGGCGCATCGTAACCCCAAGCTCCGTCAGGGATGCGCGAGCATGCACGAGCGCAGGCGGCTTTTCGCCCGGTGCAGGAGAACGTCCACGTGCCCGCGCGAGATCCCGAGAAGCTCCGCCACGTCCTCGCCGTCGCGCTCTTCGAGCATGCGAAGCGTGACGACGGCGCGCTGGCTGTCGCAGAGACGAGCGACGCAGGCGCGCAGCTTCAGGTGCTCTTCCGCGTGGGCGACCAGCATTTCGGTGGAGATTCCGTCGTCCGACGGCTCGAGGCTGTCGATTGCGTCGTGGGGCCGGGAGACGTGGTGAAGCCGGCGTTTGTTCCGCGCCGCATTGCGCACCATCGTCGCGAGGGTCGCGCCGAGGCTCGGCCCGCCGGGCTCGGACGGGATGCCGGCCTGGCGCTGCTTCATCAGGGTGCAGAACGCGTCTTGCACGCAATCGAGCGCATCCTCCGGCCCGAGCCCTTCGCGGCGCGCGATGCGCGTGAGTCGAGCGCGCTCCCCCGGGATGATGCGCAGAAGCTCGTCGAGCGCATCGTAGAGCGGCAAAGCAGTGGCCATCGGGATGGTTGGGTGTCGAGGCGGCGAGATCTTACGCGCGTAAGAAACGCGGGCTTCGAGACCTGACCGAGCATGAACCCCACTTCCAAAAACGTCCACCTGGTCGGCACCTCGAGCTTCGACGCGGAGGTCTTGCAAGCCGATCGTCCGGTCATCGTCGACTTCACCGCGACCTGGTGTGGCCCCTGCAAGTTCCTCGGCAAAATCGTGGAGCGGATCGCCGACGAGCACGTGGGTCGGTTGAAGGTCGTCGTGATCGACATCGACGACGCGCCGGAGATCGCCGCCCGCTACGGTGTACGTGCCGTCCCTACGCTGATGGTGTTCGACCGCGGGGAGAAGGTCGCGCAGCGCCTCGGCGTGACCACGAAGGAGAAGCTGCTCGAGATGGTCGGGGATCGCGCCGATCGTCCGCGCGCACTCTCTGCATAGGGCACGTGGACGCTCGGCGGACAATGAAACCTTGTGCGCCCCGTCATCGCCGGCTACCGAATCGCTGCGATGACGGCCAACGAACCTCGCGACCATTTCGACTCCGCGACCGCGGGGCTGGATCGGTCGATGTGGCGATGGGTCGGCGCGATCGCGTTGGAGCAGGCGGTCGGACGCAGCGTTCTGTCGAGGCTCGGCGCGCAGGGCAAACACGCCGACGAACGGCTGGATAGATGGCTGGGGGGGGCGGTCGCGGCGGGGTTGCTCGTCGCGACGACCCCCGGTCGCGCGCAGAGCCTCGGCCCCGCGCCCGCGAGGGAGCCTGGATTCGCGGTGCACCCGTCGTACGAGCAGCTCGTCCTTCGCAAGCTCGCGGCCTCGAACGAGCTCGACGCAATCGCGAAGGAGACGCAGGCCTTGCTCGGTCGCCGTTCGGTGAGCGAGATCGCATGCGCCTTGCAGCGCGGCGATTTGGAGAGCTTTGCCCGTCACCACGCTGCGGCACGATTGCAGCGCACGGTCGCGCTTCGAACGGCGTCGCAGGAGCTCCTCGCGAGCCTTTGTGCTCCATTCGATGCACGCTTCCTGACGCGGACGTGGGGCGCAGAAGCGGAGCGCATCGCGCTGATCGCATTGCGCGACGCGCTCGACGGCCCGACCCGATGCGACGGTTTGGAGGCCTGGGTCCGAAGCAAGCTCGAGACATCGACCCAAGCGAGCTTCCAATCGAATGCGGCGAGCCTCCTCTGTGAGCACGCGATTGTCCGCGGCGATCATGCCGCCATTTTCTATCTCGCCGGTCCGCTCCCCGCGTACACGCGCGTCGGCTTCGCCGCGGCGGCCCATTTCGTCGAAGGCGACGAAGCGAAGACGCGAGCGGCGCTCGAGCTCTGCACGCGCGGCGGACTGCCCGCGTGTGGCGCCGTCTCGCCGATCCTCGCGCTTTTGCTGCGTGGGAGCGGAACGAAAGAGGGGGCAGCGCTGGCAAAGCGCGTGATCGCGCGGAGCACGACCGACGGCGAACGAGGGACCGCGCGCGCACTGCGGCAGCTCTTTCGATACCTCGATCAGCCGCGCGGTCCTTATCGTCGTATCGACTATCACCAATTGCCCGCCGACAGCGGAGCGTGGCCGGTGCTGCTGTCCGGTTTCACGGTCGATCTCCATTTGGATCAGCCGACGACGCGGGCCGTCTGGGCCCAGAGCATCGCCCGCCGAGCGGCGGAGATTCAAGCAGCCGGGTATACCTGGCTCGCGTCGCAAGCCGCGCTTCTCGCCGAGCGCCTCGACGCCGATCTCGCCTCCACCGAGCTGTCGCGTTCGGGCCTCCAATCTCGGGTCATGAAACCCGCGTCTTCCCTTTGGGACGTCCTGCAACCGAAGCCGGAATGGAGGCGAGCGCTCGAAGCCCTCGCCTCCATTTCGCTCGAAGAGGAGGTCGTCGCCGAGGGCAGCCGACGCGCCATTTGGTATGTCGATATGGTCGACGGCGACCTCGAACGCCCCGCAATGCAGGAGTACCGCGCGGCCGGCGGATGGAGCCAAGGCACACGCATGTCGTTCGCGCAGCTATGGGAGACACGCGACGCGCTGCCGCCGGAGGATCGGAGCATCCTCGATCACACGCGCGACAATGGTCAACGCGATCGCGAGCCGACGCCCGAAGTTTTCGAGGCGCTCATCGGCCACCCGCGCGTCGTCAATGGTGTGCGAGGCATGTCGGTCGAGGTCGTCGCGGGCGTATGCCGCATCGAGACGGAAGAAGAGGACGCTCGAATTCACGTGCGCGTGAAACCCGAAGGCGCCGAGCTCGGCGTCAATGTCGCGCTCGAGGGAGAGGCGCGCATCGTCGTCTATCGAGTCACCACCGCGATGTGGCGAGTGATAGAGGCGATGCCCAAGGGCACGACAGTCCCGAAATCGGAGCAGGCGGCCCTCCTCCGCGTGCTCGAGCAGCTCGCGCGCCGGGTCGAGGTTCGAAGCGCGCAGCTCGGGGCAGACCGTGACGTGGACCCGGACGCGACGCCGTGTGTGCGCTTCGTCCCGCACGCAGGCGCGTGGCTCGTCCAGGTGGGTGTTCGACCCTTCGGCGACAAAGGTCGATTCTACGTGGCGGGGACGGGCAACCCCAGCTTGACGCTTCATGCGGACGGCCAGCACCTCCTGTGCGCTCGCGACCTCGCGCGCGAGCGCTCGAATGTGGATGCGCTCGTCGCTGCGTGTCCCACGCTCGCCGCACCTTCGCAGAACGACGACGATCCGAAGCCCGTCCTCGAGGCGGACAGCTGGGTCTTCGACGAAGAGTCGGTGCTGTCGCTGCTTTCCGAGTTACGCGAGATGGGCGCACCGCACCACCTCGAGTGGCCTGAATCGAGCGCGCTGCAGCTGCGCGGTCGCGTCGACGCGAAGAACCTGCATTGTCGCCTCCGCAGTGACAAAGGGTGGTACCTCGCGACCGGGGGCGTGCGATTGGACGCCGTCACGGATATCGCATTGGGCGACCTAGCGCGGGCACCGTGGACGCCGAGCGGCCGCTTCCTGCGCCTTCCCAATGGCGACTACTTGGAAGTCGCGCGAAGGGTCCGCAGGGTCGTGGCCGCGCTCGGAGCCGTCGCCTCGGGCAAACGCGGTGCTTCGCTGCGCATCCACCCCGGCGCGGTACCGGCGCTCCGCGAGCTCGCGGACCCGGACCTCGGATTCGACGTAAACCGGGACGCCGCGTCGTGGCTCGCACGCGTGGACGAGCTCGCTTCGGACGCGTTCCCGGTGCCGGAAGGTTTGCGCGCCGACCTGCGGCCCTATCAGATAGACGGTTATCGCTGGCTCTGCCGACTTGCCACTTTGGGGTTGGGCGCCTGCCTCGCCGACGATATGGGTCTCGGCAAGACGGTGCAGATCATCGCCCTCCTTCTGCGGCGCAGCGAGGAAGGGCCCGCGCTCGTCGTCGCCCCGACGTCGGTATGCAGCAACTGGATCTCCGAGATCGAGCGATTCGCCCCCTCGCTGGCGGCCGTCGAATACTCCTCGTCGGATCGCGCGGAAGTCATCGCCAACATGGCCGAACGAGGTCCGGGCCGTGTGATCGTCTGCAGCTACGGAATCCTGCAGCAGGACGTTTCGGCGCTCGCGGCAATCGTCTGGGGGACGGTTGTCCTCGACGAAGCGCAATTCATCAAAAATGCGGAGTCGATGCGTGCACGGGCTGCCTACGAGCTGAAGGCCAAACAGCGAATCGCCGCGACCGGCACACCGGTGGAGAACCATTTCGGCGATCTGTGGAGCGTCTTCCGCTTCCTCAATCCGGGGTTGCTCGGCGAATGGGCCGACTTCAAGCGACGGTACGTCCTTCCGGTCGAGCGCGACGGCAGCTTCGCGCCGGGCGCCGTGCTCCGCGAGGTGGCACGCCCGTACCTCCTTCGTCGCACGAAGAAAGACGTCCTCACCGAGCTCCCGCCGGTGACCGAGGTCCACCACGAGGTTCGCTTGTCGGAGGACGACGAGCTGCGTTATGCGCTCCTCCGAAAGCAGATCCACGAAAAGCTCTTCACCTTCCACGGCAAGCGGGACAACAAACTCGAAGTCCTCGCCGAGATCACGCGCCTCCGCCGCTTTTGCTGCCATCCGCGGTTGGTCTTCCCGGACGCCGAGAACGACTCCGCCAAGATTCGCACGTTCCTCGATCTCGCCGAGGAGCTCCGCGAAAACGGGCACCGCGCGCTCGTTTTCAGCCAATACGTCGATTTCCTGGTCTTCGTCCGAGAGGCGCTCGACGAGCGGGGCATCCATTACGAGTATTTGGACGGGTCGACGCCCAAGGCGCAGCGCAAAGAGCGCGTCGACGCCTTTCAATCGGGTGACTCGACGTTGTTCCTCATCAGCTTGAAGGCCGGTGGATTCGGCCTCAACCTCACAGCTGCCGATTACGTGATTCACCTCGACCCGTGGTGGAACCCAGCGGTCGAATCGCAGGCGACCGACCGCGCCCATCGCATCGGTCAGACTCGCCCGGTCACCGTGTATCGGCTCGTCACGAAAAACACGATCGAAGAGAAGATCGTTCGACTCCACGAAAAGAAGCGCCGCCTCGCACGCGCCGTGCTCGACACGACCGACGACGCGCAAGACCTCGGCACCGACGAGCTCGTCGCGCTGCTCGGCCCGCAGTGAAAGCAGTCAACCGCAACGGCGCAAAGGGAAGAAAAAGCGCGCAAGGGATTTGAAGAAGTCAGCACGCGACGCCGTGACCGCGAAGACGCCGACAAACCTTCGTGTTCTTTCTCTGCTCTTTGCGTCTTTGCGGTTCGTCTTGTGTGGCAATCAGCAGTACTCGACGTCGGAGAAGAACCGCGTCGGGTTGTGGCCCGTGACGCTGCGGAACTCGCGAATGAAATGTGATTGGTCGGAGAAGCCGTGCTCGTGCGACAGCTGCGAGAGGCTCATCGCCGGCTTGTATGCGTCCGTCGCTCGCTTGAAGCGAACGATCGAAGCGAACTTCTTGGGGGAGGCGCCGACCGCTCGCCGAAAGCGCTTCTCGAGCGCGTCTTGGCTGAGTCCGAGCTCGCCCGCGAGCTGCGCGATGCGGATCGAAGCCGGGTCGGCCTCGATCGCACGCACGGCCGCCTGGACGAGCACATCCGCGGGTGCTCGAAGCATACCGAGGAGCATCTCCTCCAAGACGACGATGCGCCCTTCGTCCGACTTCGCCTCTGCGACCCGCTCGGCCACACGCTCGACGTCGCTCGCGCGTAGGCAGCTATCGAGGGGGAGCGCGCCCTCGAAGATTTCGTGGAGCGGCGCTTGGAAGAACGACGCAGCGCCCCCCTCGCGAAACTTCGTGAGCACGATTCCCGATCCGGGGAGCGTCTGCATTCGCCGAGTCGAGCTGCGCAGACCGGACAGCACGTAGTCGGGCATCTTGTGCGGCCCGTCGTGTTCGACGAGCGCAGCCGCGCCGGCATAGCGAACGCCGAGGACGAGCCCCGTCTCGGGTAGCAACGTCCGGGTCATGCCGTCCCGCGACTCGACGATCTCGAAGGCGCGCACGACGTTCGCGAGCGCTGCAGACGGCTGGAACCTCTTGACGATCACCTTCGTCGACGATGGCAGATCGAGCGTCGAACGCCAAGCGAGGCAGTGCCGGCGGACGCCGGCCTGGTAAGACTCCGGATCATGAACCGTCGCGCCGTCCTCGCGATCGGCGCCGCTGCTGCGGTCGCCGCGGGCTATCGCATCTTCGTTTGGAAAAGCGACGAGGAGAAAATCGCGGCCCTCATCGATGCGCTCGCGGAAGCATTGAGCCGGCCCGAGGGAGAGAACCCCGCGCTCTACGGCGGAAGGGTGAAGAAGGGGCTCGAAAAGGCGCTCGCTCCCGGCGCCGTCATCGACGCCCAGGAGCTCGGCGGTGAGCAGACGGACGTCGACGACGTCGTCGCGGTGGCGGTTCAATTCGCGGGGATCTACCGGCGCGCGACGGTCCACTTTCCCGAGCCGAAGGTCACCGTCAAAAGCGACCGCGCGACCCTGACCGGATACATCGACGTGAGCGCAGACGAAGAAGGCGGTGGTTCGCGCAAGGAGCGAAGGCCCATCACGATGGAGCTCGCGCGGCTCGATGGTGACTGGCGCATTCGGCGGGTCAGCGTCGCCGGCCCGGGATGACTCGAGGCGTGTTGCCCCGCGGTGCGCGTCATTGCCTCACACGGGGCCGCCTCAGCGCCCGAGCAGGACCGCGGCGACATAGAGCACCGCCATTGCGACCCAGATGGTCGCGCGCACGCGCATGCCTCGCACGAAAGCGCAGTACGGAGCGAGCGGTGGAAACACGAGGCTCCCGAGCGCCGGGACGAATTGGCGCTGTTTGGTCAGCCCGAACAAGGTCGCCACATGCACCGTGACGAGCGCGGCGAAGGTCACGATGACGGCACTGGTCACGATCAGATTGAGGCTTTGATCGCTCATGGGTTCGCCGCCTCCGGGACCGGGCACGCAGCCATGCTGGGAAAGAGGTCGAGCACCCGACCGTCCCGGTGGTGCCAGGCTGCGCGCGCAAAATAGAGGCGCCCGTTGTCGCGCCGCTCCGTCGTCCAAGGCGTGAAATACGCATTGGGCGGCGGACTGACCCAGGCGCCCGCTTGCCAGCGCCAGCGCCGGCCGTCCCAATCCCATTGCCCGTCGATCCACACGTCGCCGACCCTCTTCGGTGCGGGCACGTCCTCTACGCGAGCGGGCGGCGGGGGGTACGGGACCTCGATCATGTCGCGCTTCTGCACGGGTCCTGTCGGCGGCGCGGGGAGGCCCGCGCTGCAGCCCGCCGCCATAACGGCGATGCACGCAACGATGTTGGCTCGGAGCCAGGACCGACGGTTCACCGAGCAGGAGCGCAGTGCAACACCAATGCCGCGAGGGCGTCTTGCGCGGGAACGGGCATTGCACATTCGCCCAAAGCCGTGCGCTCGAATCGGATTGTCGTCTTGCTTTGTGTGCTGCTCTCCCTTGCAGCCATGGCGTGCACGACCATTCCCAAGGGGATGGCTGCCGTCGACACCGTGGACGTGGAGGGAACGGACCGCGTGTCGAGCTCCGACGTCGAGGAGCGGCTGGCGACGGCACCGACGAAGAAGTTCCTCGGGCTGTTTCGCGGCATCGTCTACGACTACTCCCTGTTCGATCGCAGCGTCCTGCAGCGCGATCTCGAGCGCGTCGAGCGCTTCTACCGCGCCCGCGGGTACTACGAGGCCAAAGCCCGCGCCGGCCGTGTGCTCTTCAAAGACGACGACCACGTCGAGGTCACGATCGTCGTCGAGGAGGGTGAGCCGGTCCTCGTCCACGAGGCGACGGTCGTCGGCCTCGCCGGGCTCTCGGAGGACGACACCGAAGCCGCGCGCGACGCGGTCGACGCCCTCGTCGAGCGGGGGGAGCCGTTCGAAGAAGAGCCGTTCAACGACGCTCAGAGAGCCGTAAAGCGAGCGCTCACGGACCGCGGTTATGCGTTCGCGAAGGTCCAACAACACGCGGACGTCGATTTGCCGCGACATCGCGCAACGGTCGTCTACGCGGTGACGCCGGGACCGAAGGCGACCTTCGGCGCCACCCGCGTAGAAGGCCTGAAAGAGCTGACTGCGGACGGCGTGCTCCGTGCGATGAACATCGACCCGGGCGACGCCTATTCGACGTCGACCATCGACCGCGGGCGTGACGCGATCCTCGCGCTCGGGACATTCACCTCGGTCGAGATCGAGCCACAGCTCGCGGATCCTCCGCCGGCGAACGCGGTCGTGCCGCTCGTCGTTCGCGTGCGTGAACAGAAGCTCCGCAGCGTGATCCTCGGCGGGGGCTTTCAATTCGACTCGATCCGCGCGCGAATCCACCTGCAGGCAGGGTGGGAGGACCGCAATCTCTTCGGCGGTTATCGGCATTTCCAAGTCGACCTCAAGCCCGGTATCAATCTCTACCCGACGCGCGTCCCGACCTTCGAGACGCCTACCGCGGTGTTGCCGGAGGAGCGATTTCGCGCGTCGCTGCGTCAGCCGGGTTTTCTCGAAGCAAGAATGACGGGCGTCATCACCCAGGAGCTCAACACGTTTCCTCTGCTCCTCGGAGAGAAGGTCGCCGCCGACGCACCCGTCGTCGGCTACGTGGAATACAAAGGCTCGGTCGGCACCGAGCGCTCTTTTGCTCGCTACTTCTTCGTCTCACCGACCTACAACTTCCAATACGACTTTCCGTTCACCTACGTCGGCGCCCTCGATCCGAACCTCACGCCGCTCATCGTTTCGTACATCGGGGCGCGAGGACAATTCGACTATCGCGACGACCGGCTGAAACCGCACAAGGGCGTTTATGTCCAGAACGACTTTCAGTTCGCGGGGCTCGGCGGGTCCGCTCGCGACTTCCGCATCCAGCCGGAGGTGCGCGGGTATATCCCACTAGGGAGCAAGGTGACGCTCGCAACGCGCGCAACCGTGGGTTTCTTGTTTCCGCTCAACTACGGCGAAACTGCGCAGGAGCACGCGCGGCGCCGCGAGGCCGACGTCAACGCCGCCGCGCTGACGCGCGATCTGTCGCTCATCTATCTGCGCGGCTTCTTCTCGGGCGGTCCGAGCTCGAATCGCGGCTATCCACTTCGGGGTGTCGGCCCGCATGGGACGGTCCCATTCCTCAATCCGGGCATCTCGATGGAGCAGCTCGCGCTCCAGTGCCAGCTCGACAGCGACAGCTACGATGAAGCGATTTGCGAAGTGCCGCTCGGTGGGATGTCGCTATGGGAAGCGTCGCTCGAGCTTCGATTTCCCATTTACGAGCCGCTCGGCGCGTCGATCTTCTGCGACGCGAGCGACGTCTCGGTCGAGCAGCTGGTGCTCCGCTTCAACTATCCGCATCTGTCGTGCGGCGCGGGCCTCCGTTACGACACCCCGATTGGGCCGGTACGCGTGGACGTCGGATACAGAATCCCCGGTGCTCAGGTCCCGAGCGGCGTCGACCCGCGTCTCGAGGGTGATCCCGACACGATTTTCGGCGCTCCCATTGCGATCGCCTTCGGCCTGGGGGAGGCCTTCTGATGCACGCGCCGGCCGTCACGATGCCTGCCCCGCCCAATGGCAAGCGGCTCGGCCGCGCGCGCAGGGCGATCGCGGCATGCGCGAAGGCCGCCGGCCTCAGCGTCGTATTCGGCGTGGCCGCCGTGGCAGGAGTGCTCCTTCACGCGGGACTCCGCGCGCCGAGGGAGCTCACCATTGCGACGGTCAACGATTTGCTCGCGAGCAGTTTCCAAGGCGAGGTGCGATTGCACGACGTCGATGTCGTCCGGCTCGATCGCCTCGAGGGAATCGACGGCGAGGTGTTCGACCCGGAAGGCAACCGTGTGCTCGCGATACGCGGCGCGAGCGTGCGCTTCCGAGCGTGGACGATCCTGCGTTCGTTCTTCATCGGCGACCGAACGAAGATTGGGCTGGGTGAGGTCAGCGTGCCGTCCGCGGAGATCGTGCTCGAAGAGGACGACGCGGGCGAGATTGGCCTTTTTCGCGCGTTCGCGTCGCGGACACCGCCGTCGACCGAGCCTTCGCGCCCGACGGAGGTGACGCTCGGGCGCGTCGAGATTGGGCACGTGTGGGTGCATGGCCGCCTCGACGCCGTACCGGTCCTCGACGTGGATGTAGATGGGCTATCGGGATCGTTCCACGCCGGCCCTGAACGCACCGACGTGGATGTCCAGCGGCTCTATGTTCGTGCACGCGGTCTCGAAGGGCTGTCGCCCGAGGGGACCATCGTCGCGCGCGCGGTGATCCCGGAGGACGAAAGCGAAATCGACGCACGCGCCCATTACAACGGATACGTCGGGGAAATCCCGGTCGTCCTCGACGCGTCGCTGTCGAAGCGAACCGTCCTCGCGAGCATCGACGTCGCCGAGACGGACGCCGGCGCGTTCGACGCCATCGACCCCGATCGAATCCACCTCGGCGGGCCGGTTCGGCTGCATGCCGATATCGAGGGGTCGCTCCCGCTCCTCCTCGCCGATGTCCACGCCGAGGTGGGGGACACCACCATTGGTGCCCGGGCGACAGTCGGCCTGCCACAATCGGACAGCCCCGCGGTGATCGCTGCACGTGTGGACGCCGACCATGTCGATGCACGGCTCGCCGATCCGACCGCGCCCCACTCGGATCTCTCGGCGACCATCGGCGCAGTCGCGATCGTTCGCGACGGCCGGCAGTTTTTCGGAGGGTTCGAGCTCCAGAACGAGGCCGGCCACGTCGACGGGCAATCCGTTCCCGCGGCCACGCTATCGGGCGCGTTCACCGAGCGCTCGATCCACGCGCAAGGATTCATTGCGGAGCGCGGGGCACCGACGACCATTCATATGTCGCTCGAGCCGCGCGGGTCGGCGACGTCGCCGAGCTTGTTGTCGTTTGCGACGTCGACCGTCATCGACGACCTCGACCAGGTCGAGCGCATTGGCCCGCTCGCCCGCGGCGAGGCGACCATACGCACCGAGGGCGCCGTCGATCTCGAGGCCAAGCGGATCGACCTGACGGCAGAAGCTTCCGTCAATGGCATGGCGAAGGACGGTGTCGCCGTCGCGAGCGCAAATGCGACCCTCCGCGTCGGAGGAACGTTCGAGACACCGACGCTCGATGCCGAGCTGAAGGGAACGGGATTGCGTGGATACGGTTATTCGTTCTCGAGCTTCGACGGCACCGTTTCGGGCGCCAAAGACATCATGGCCGTCCGCGCGAACCTCACCGGCGACAACCGAACACCCAACATTCGCGCCAATGCACAATTGTCGACCGGTGCGGGCCTGACGGTGAGAGCTCCACGTATCGAGCTCGAGCGGGGAGACGTGAAGGCCGTCGTGACCGCAGAGCTCGTTCGGGCGCTACCGGGCGGCGCCCAGGTGAAGGGGCTGGTCGTCGACGGGCTCGGCGATCGCCTGACGGGTGACGTCTCGATGGAACACAAGAATCTGTCCATCAAAGCCATGACGAGCGGCGTGGACCTGTCGCGTGTCGCAAAGCTCGTTGCCCGCGAAGAAGATCTCGCCGGGCGCATGGCGTTGGATATCGACGCCAGGGTTCGCCAAACCACCGCAAATGGAAAGGTCGTCGTGAAGCTCGATGGGCTGCGGGCGCGCGGTATCGAGGGCGCGGACGCCGACGTCGCGCTGACGCTCGACGGGCGGCAAATCCGGGGGAGCGTCACGGCGTCGATGGCGCCGATCGGCAAGCTCCACGCAGAGCTGCAGGATGTCACGGTCGGCGGGCCGATCCTCGAACCGAGGGCGTGGTCACGAGCCACCGGCACGATGGTTTTGGACGCCGATGTCGACGTGGCAGAGCTGCTCGCGCGCGTTCCGGCGGACAAGCGGCCGGTCTCCAAAACATCCGGCACGATCGCAATTCGAGGCAACGTCTCGCGACCGAATGCAGCTTCGGATCCGTCGGTGGAGCTCGAGATCGTCACGAAGAAGCTGACAATCACCGGCCCCGAAAAACCCAAGGTTTTGGTCGACGGCGTGGCAATCGCCGAAGGGCCACCGTGGCACCTCTCCGGAATCGACGCGACCTTGAAGGCGAGCTTCGACGGAGCGACCGGACGCGCGGACCTCGCGGCTGCGCTTCGTGACCGAAAGGGAGAACTTGCCTCCTTGAAGGCGTCCGCCAAGCCACCGCTTCGCCGAATGCTCGAAGACCCGAAGAGCATCGAGGCGATCGTGGGCGAGCTACCAATCGAACTCGGCGTCGAAATCCCGCGTCGCTCGATCGTCGACCTTCCGGGCGAGCTCGGCACGCGGCCGATCCAGGGCGAGATCGCTCTTTCGGGGACGTTCAAGGGCTCGCTACGAGCGCCCGAGTTGTCGCTCACCGCCACGGCGACGAACCTCCGACCACGCGGCGCCGCGGCGTGCGCGCGCTCCCTCGATGTGACGACGGACGTGACCTACGACGGCTCCAAAGGACACGTGCAGCTGACGGCGGCGACGGGGAAACGGCCAGTCATGACGGCCGACGCGACGATCGCGCTCGATTCGAAACGAGTCGCCAGCGGCAACGGCCCGCTCGATTGGAACGCCTCGGGCGACGTGACCTTCACGAAGTTCCCCTTGGAGATCGTGAGCGTGGTCCTGGCAAAGCCCGTGACGGGCACGGTGAACGGGACGGTATCCGTCCACGATCTGCACCGCGCGGCGTGGATGGAGGGCAAACTCGACGTCCGCGACCTCGTCATCGATCGCGCGAGCGTTCCCAAGGGTGAGCTGTCGCTGACGATGAAAGACCGTGCGTTCACGGCCGGCGTGACCCTCGAGCAAAGCGACGGGCGCTTCGCCGCGACAGCGACGGGCGCGATGTCCTGGCGAGACGAGCTGGTCCCGGTTTTCGACCGCCAACGCCCGATCGACATCAAGCTCGCCGCGAAAAACTTCCGCGCCGACATCATCAGGCCGTTCGTCGAGACGACGCTGTCCGACCTCGACGGGCGGATCGACACCAACGCGAAGATTCATATCGAGCCGGGCGCGAAGGACGGAACGATGGATGGGGCCATCGTCCTACGTGATGGTGTCGTCGAGGTGCCGCAAATCGGCGAGCGCCTGCATGGAATCAAGGGATCCATCATCATCAAACCGTGGGGCACGCTGCGGCTCGACGGCTTCGAGGCGCGAGGTCCGACCGGCAGGCTCACGGCGAGCGCGCAGGCGGTCCTCGACGGCCTCACGCTGAAGTCGGCGAAAGCAAAGCTCAGCATCCCGAAGGACGAGAGCATGCCGCTCGCGATCGAAGGCGTTCCGATGGGGCGCGCGTATGGCGACATCCTCGCGACCGCGACCATGAGCGGCGACGGCAAACGGCTCGACGTGAAGGTCGACGTCCCGACCCTCGAGGTAGCCCTGCCTCAATCCTCGGGAAACGACGTGCAGAAACTGCCGGGTGACAAAAATGTCAGCATCGGCTTCCACGACGGCAAGAAGTTCGTCCCGATCGCGGTCACCAAACCGAAGCGGCCGCGCAAGCCATCCGAGACGACCGTCGTCGCGGAGATTCACCTCGGCGAGCACGTGCGGGTGACGCGAGAGGGAATGCTGGACGTCACGCTCGGCGGCAAGGTCGTCATCGAGGACAAGGACGAAACCCGCGTGTCGGGCGAAATCCGCATCGTCCGAGGTCAGCTCGAGCTCCAAGGAAAAATCTTCACGATCGACCGCGGCGTCGTGAGCTTCGTCGGAACCGATCCGAGCAACCCGATGGTCCAGGCAAACGCGTATTGGGACGCTCCGGATGGAACGCGCGTTCTCGCGGCGTTTACCGGCTTCGTCGAGGAGGGCAAGCTCACCTTGCGCTCCGATCCGGCCCTCACGGAGGACGAAATCCTCGCGCTGCTCCTGTTCGGCTCGAAGGACGGCGGGTTCGGGGCGTCGCAGTCCTCGGACCAAAGCGGGATTGGCGCGGTCGGCGGCATTGCGGGTGGCGTCGTCACACAAGGGCTCAACAAGGCCATCTCCGGCGTGACGACGAGGGTAACGACCCGCATCGACTCCTCCGACAGCTCGGGCCCGGAGCCGCAAATCGTCGTGCAACTGACGGAGCGCATCGCGGCGAGGCTCGGCTATCGAATCGGCGGCGGCGCGCCCGGCTCGGATCCCGACCGCGCCGAGGTCACCCTCGATTGGCGATTCTTCAAGAATTGGCGACTAGAGACGACCGTCGGGGACCACGGCAGCACGTCGGTGGAATTGGTTTGGCGGCTTCACTATTGAGTGCCGAGACACTCCATCGACATTCAGAGATCGCTTTCGCCTCCGACAGTCAGGTTCTTCGTGATCTCGACGTTGCCATCGAGCTTGATCGTCGGCGCCGTCACGTTGACGGCGTTCGCGATGACATCGATCTTTCCGCCCGCCTCGATCTTGATGTCGCCCCGCGCTTTGACCTTGATCGTATGTGCGTCGATGAGCACCGTGCCTGCCGAGCCGACGATGCTGCCGCCGGTGAGCGCGATGGTCTTCTCGGCCTTGAGCCGAATGTCGCCGGTATGAGCGGTACCGATGATGTTCTTCTTCGCGCACACGAGAACGCAGTCTTCGATGGCATGAATGCGCAAATCCTTCTTCGACATGATTCCGAGTGAGACGTCCGCGGCGAGTGGTGGAGCCTCTTCGGGGTAGTAGCCGACGACGATGCGCGCCGTGTCCCCGACTGCGATGTCGAAATCTCCTGCCGTCGTCAGGTTGAAGGTCTTTCCCGCGGCAACCTCGACCTCCCCCTCCGATTTGAGCTGAGCGGTCCGCAATCCGACGACGCTCGCCGTGTCCGCGGAGCCGAGCGCCGCTGCACGATCGCCGAAGACGACCGCCACGTCGCGTCCGACGACCGCCGCCGTGCGCTCGCTTGCAACGACGGCGGCAGGCGCGAGCGGCTCACCCAAGGCAGCACCTTGGGTCCTGCCTTGGGCATCGTCGAGGCCGGTGTCGACGGTCCGAGCGACTTCCCTCACGAGGTTCAGGGCCGCCTGGTCGGCGCGCGACGAAGCCTTTTCGGCGACTTCACTGAAATGCGTCGATCCGACGCTGGTTTCGTCGGTCGTCGCCTCCTCCTCGGGTTCCTCGCGAGGCGGCTTCGCCTCGATGCGGGCCAATTCGCGGTCCAATGCGGCAGAGTCGAGAGCATTCACGTCCGACATGCCCCGTTCCGCTGCCGAAGAGACGGCCCCCAATCCCGCCATCATGACTGCGCTCTTCCCTGCAATGGCGGTGGAGGTTTGCGCGAGCACCGTGTGCCGATCGGTCAGCGTATTGTTCGACAAACGCGAGGCGGCGGACACGTGGGCTTCCGTTTTGAGCAGAATGCCGGTCTCCGCCTCTTCTGGAGCACCGATTTGGAGGGTGCTGTCTTCCTTGGGAGAGTGCACGCGAACGCGCTCGCTGCCGCGGAGATCTTCCATCACCAGCTCGTTCCGCGAGCCGCTGCGCAAGACGTTCTGCGTTTGGTTTTGCAGTGAGACGGGGCTCACCGTCACCGGATTGGGCGCTGTCCCGACGATGATCGGCCGGTCCGGATCTCCGTTGACGAAGCCCACCAATACGTCCGCGCCCGGACGAAGGGGGAAATGCATACCGTATTGCGCGCCGGCGTGGGGCTGCATCATTCGCACCGGATGGGTCGCGCCGAGATCCGTTCGACCCGAGCGGTCGTACGCCATCCGTAGGAAATACCGGCCCTGTTCATCGAGCTCGGCGTATTCGCCGCGGACAGCGCCGTCGACGACACCATGGACGAGGCCGGAGATGCGCGGCACCGGCGTCACGCGCTGCGGTCGGAAACGTACTTCGTAGGGAATCGCCGAAAAGCGATTCACCCAACCGACGTCGCCTCGGTCGCCGCCCTTGCGAAAGGCGTAGTCCACCCGGGTCACGAGAACACGCGTTTCATTGCCACCGGCATCCACGATGTCGAGAACGCGGCCCGCGCGCAGGCTCGAGTCCGTGCTGCTTCCTTCGACGACGTGGTGGCGAGCCGCCCACTCTTCGGAGCGAATTTGCGCAAGCTCCCGAACTTCCGTTTCGGTCTTCGGGTCGTGGCCGAATTCGACCCAAGTACCGCGTGCCGCAGCCTTCGCGATGGCCTCGTCGCTCTTGAGGGCGAGCATCGGTGTTCGATAGTTGTAGTCGTGCGTGACGACCTCGGCCGGCACGCGCCGCAGGTGCCTGCGCACGTCGAATGCCGCGGGATGTTCGGCGCGCGTGCGCACGCGCAGCTGCGGGCGGGGCCCCGGCCTGTACGAGGCGGATGTGTCGGTGAAGATCCACGCATCATGGTCGTCGCGCTCTTCGAAGAAGGTGGCGATACCCGCTTCCTCGGCGAGACGCATGACGAACGCGAGATCGGTCTCGTCGTGCTGCGCCGTGAACTCGCGCCTCGCGTAGCTGTCGCGCAAGGAGAGGACGAAGTCGCGTCCCGACCCCAGACCCGCGGACGTCAGCTTCTCTTCGATGATCTGGGGAATCGTTCGGCTCAGAAAGATCTCACTGCCCTTTCGCATCGACAGAAGCCACGACACAGGACGAAGCTCGAGGAACAGATCCGTCTTGTCGTGCTCGACGTCGGATTGGGCGGCAACGTCGACGACGACTGCGTTGAACCGATTCAGCGTTACGTCTTCTTGCCGAAAGGCGAGCGACGCCGGTTTGTCCAGCAGCGCCTCGAGATCGTCGGGAGCGAGGGACGCAATCGGCAGCTCGAGATGCACGCGAAACGCGTACGACCGATTGAGCTCGTCGGTACCTTCCAACGAACGCGCGACGATGGGGCTCTGCCCCAAAACCTCCGATTGCAACCAAGCAGCTTCGCTCACCATCGCCTACCGCCTCGCTCTTGCTCAATCACAGGGCTCGCCCGTCTCCGTCTCCACGACGGCGACCACGCGCCACGTGCCTTGGTGGGGTGCTGCCACGACGACCAGATGGTCGGCAAAATCGACGAATACCTCGTCCGCGAAAGGCCACAACCCGCCGCGGCGAATGCAAACAGCGCGCTCCGGCCCCGTGTCGCGCCAGGGCCCAATCGCCCGAATCTGGGAGTCCATCTGCTCGGAATCCAGACCACCGAGGATGCTCGACCGGTCGTCCGGCATCGGCAGCCGGTGCGGCTCCTGTCGCGCATCGGCGTTCCAGAACAACGTCGCGAGAAGAGACGAGGCGGAAGCGGTCGCGGGCGCCCGGGCGTCGCCGTCGCACCATCCTCGCCGTGCGGTGTCGTCGAGAAAGAGGCCGGGCAGCCCCCTCCACTCGATGGGCTTCGCCCATTGAATCGTGAATCCTCGGTCCGGATGCACGAGCGATTGAAGCGCTTCTCCGCGCCGGTGCGAGAGCGCCTCGACGAAGGCAACGGCGACTTGTCGTACGGGCTCCGAGACCTCATCCGACAGCGAGCAGGGGTCGGTCGCCGGTGCCGCGCCAACATGAGGTTTGTCGGTGGTCTTCGGCGCCGAGGCGGTCGGCGTCGCGGACTCGCACGGAGACGGGTGACAACCCGACAGCAAAAGCACCGCCGGCACCAACGTGCTCGCGAGCAGGCTCATACGCCGTGACGAGGCTTCACGACCGCGAACACGCGCCACTGCCCCCCCTCGTCCTTGGAAAAGACCACGACGACACCATCGACGAATCCCAGACTGTGCTCCTCCTCCGTCGGCTCGAAGGCGACCCACGGCATGCCGTCGAACATCCCCTCCGTTCCTTCGGTGTCGCGTACACAGGTTCGGCGGCTCCCGTCTTCGACGTCCCACGCCGCTCCGACGATCCCCGAACGCGCCCGAACGCCGTACATGCCTTCGAACAGCCACGATAGCGCGCCAGGGCGAAACAACGCTCCGAGCTGATCGCGCGGCAACCGCTCTACGTCCATCCACTGGTCCTCGGCATGGGTGATGCGAATCAGCGTCAGCCCCTGATGGTGGACCGCATCCGAGATCTCCGGCGTTGGGCGCCCCGCGTAGAGCTCGTCGAGAAAGCGTGACCCCTTCTCGATCAAGTCGGCTCGAACCGATTCGTCGTGCGGCCACGCGTGACACTCGCGCGCGGCGGGTGGCGCCTGAATGGACTCGGGGCAGCCTGGGGCGGATGCGCAACCGAGCAGCGCACCCGCGGCCACCGCGATCGCGACCGCAACCGCCGCACAGACGAACCGCAGCGTCAGGGGGCGCATTGACCGCCCGCGCACGCGTCCCGGACCGCAAAGAGCGCCGAAATGAGCTTTTCGTTGGCGATGACGTTTCCGTCACTGTCGACGACGCTCTTGCGGCTCTTCGCCCGATCCGAGCCGCCGAAGCACCGGAACGCAAAGGCTTTGAGCGCGCTCTCGGTGCTGTCGAATCGGCCGTCGATCGACGCCATCATGAAGCCTATCGTGCTGAGCGCCTGCTGTGTCGTCTTGATCGAGTCCTCGAGGTTTTGCTTGTCCGTCTTATCCTTGTGTTTCGTGCCGTCGAGCTGCGTGTGCTTTTTCAGGTAGGCCTCGACCTGCTTGTCGGCGCTCGACGTGAACGTATGGGTAAATTTCGCAGGGAAGGTCCGCCCGCCCTCGACCATGCTCCATTTGTAGCCAACGCCGATGCATGCCGGTTTGTGCGTACCTACTTGGTTGTTCGCACCGATCGCGACCATGAAATGGCTCACCACGAACGTGGGCTGGATGCGGGCGATGAGGGCGGCCGAGGACGTCATCTGTTGGTCGCTGAAGGCGGTCGCACCGCGCAGCGCGTCGTCGTCCGAGATCAGCTCGTGCATGTGCTCGATACCGACCGCAAACGCATTGAACGACGGCACCGTTTTGCCTGGCTTCGCCGTGGAGCTGCTCGGTCGCCCGATGACCCGTCCCCATGCGGCGCCGCCGGGACCACCGGCGTGGGTGCAGAGCATATCCTCGTTCGCGACCTTTATGATGAACCCGTCGTCGTCGATGATGTAGTGCGGGCTCTCGGGCGGGGACGAGTTGCTTCCGCCAATCACATTGTTGATGGTGCTCCCGACCTCCCTCGCGGTCTTGCGATCCTCTTCCTCGAAGTCTTCGCCGCTCTTCGAGGGTGTGGACTTTCCCGTCAAGGTGGCGTGGACGACGACGAACGTGTCCTCCGCGAGCTCGATTTCCTTGTGAGTCTTGTCCTTGTCCAGCGTCGGGGCCTTCTGACTCGACTTCTTCAATGAAGACTTCGTCTGAGCGGCCTCGGTGACACGGTTCGTCACGAAATCGGGTTTCCAATCCACGATGACGATCTTCTTGTCCTTGGACACGATGGCCCGGGCGTTCGTGACCTTCGCGGTGCTCGGACCGGCGGTCACCGTCGCAACCGTCTTCTTCGGCAATGGCCCGATGAACGTCACCTCGCCGGTGCCGTTGATCGCAATTCCGAACTCGACCTCGCGCCACAGGCAGTCACCTGCCTTCTTGGTCTTGGCTTTGTCGCTCGGCCCCACGAGCGCCGAGCTCGTTCGACCCAGATCGTGGTCCTTGTGGGGCGTGATGGTCAGCGTGCCTTTGAACGCTTTGCCCTTGAGTGACTTGAGATCGAACGCCATCTTCGTGTGACTGGCGATACCATTCCCGGCGCTTTTGTTTTTCGAGGGGACGGTGGTCGTTCCGTCCGAAATGGTCGCCTTTGCTTTGGTGATCTGAACGACGTGCGGAGAGATCCCCTTCTTTCCCTGGTTCCATCGATCGACGTTCTCGCCTTTGCGCCAAAAGCGAGCGCGCACCTGAACCTCGATGAGGACCTTCGCCGGAGGGCCCGCTGCCCCCTGCCCCTTCGGCTTCTGACCACCCCCCTTTTTCGTTGCCCCCTTGCTGGGAGGATTCGAACGCGGTGGCGTCGGGTCTTTGCCCTTGGGCGTGTCCTTCTTGGGCTTGTCCTTCTTGGGCTTGTCCTTCTTGGGCTTGTCCTCCTTGGACTTGTCCTTCTTGGGCTTGTCCTCCTTGGACTTGTCCTTCTTCGCCTGTTCCCCCAACAGGCTCTTCGAGCTCGGCGACGCGGCTTCGTCGTCTTCGTCTTCGTCTTCCTCGTCCTCGCTTTCCGAGTCGTCGTCCTTCTTGCCGTCCCAGGGGGCAATCTCCCCGCGGCGCGGGGCGCGGGCCTGGTCGTGATAGACCTCCAGGTCGTCCGCGATGTCTTCGATGTCCGCTGTGATACGCTCGTATTCGAAACAGCTCTGGAAGGCGGCGACGTCGTCTTCGAGCGTGGGGCCTTGGGAGAAGCCCAGGTTGCCGAGGCGGCGACGGGCGGCTTCGGTTTGGTCCTCACTCTCCGGAAGGTGAATGTGAACGCGTCGGCGAAATGGGTAGATGGGCTCACGTGGCAACGTCTTGGGCGCCCATTCGACCCAAACCGTCTTGGGCACGTGCTTGAACGTGAAAGTGACCCAACCGACGCCGTCGGCCCAGGCGTCCTCGTGGATGTCACAACCGCCCAAGATGACCCGACACCGGGCGCCGGGCATCGGCTCGCCGAGCTCGTCGAGCAACAGCAGTGAATATTCGAAAAGCTCGTCTTCTGCCGCGACGGCGTTGCAAGCGCACTCGCCGCCCGGGCACTCCCAGGTAGGGGTGCTCGAGGCGGGCTCGTGCTCGGGCTCGACTTCGTCGTAAGGCCAGGGCGCGCTCAAAGTGATGCTCCTGTCATGAAGACGCGATCACGCGGATTTGGGAAGGTACGAGGACTTGCCCGACTGGCACGTTGGGGGGGTCCCCATTGTGAGCGGAGACGCCGTTGAGCAAGACCGCGCGCTTGCCGCGCGCGTAGACCTTGGCGCTTGCCGTCTTGAACTTGACGCAGCCGCCAAATGTACCGGAGATGACGCCGCCCAACGTGCCTGCCTCGTCGCCGGTGCTCGATGGTAGGACGGACGTCTCGACCAGCACCTCTGCATTTTCGATACGGACCTTCGAGACGGTTCCTTCCGCAATCGTGCAGTCGCCGATGTTGAGAAAGGGCGTCGGCACGGGGCTCGGGGACGCAGGTACCAGGCAAACGTCGGGGAAGCCGAAACAGAGGCCGCCGCCTTTGGTCATGATCGGGGGCATACGATCCTCATCCGAGGAGCACGCGTGCGCCGTCGAGGACGGCGTCGTCTTCGGCCGAGAGCGATACCCGACCGGCGGATACGTCGAATCCGGCATCGACCACGACCCGCGCGCGTGCGGCTCGCTGCTCGGCCAGATCCTCCGCGTAACGGTGGGACGCTCGCACGCGCTCGACGAGGGAATCGGCATCCACCTCGACGCTCGAGGCTCGCAGCGTCGCGGACTCTGCGTTCGTCTCGACCGTCCGTCCGCGAAGCTGAATCTCCGGCGCCGACAGAACGAGCCGCTCCTTCGCCTCCAACGTCAGGACGCGCGCCGCCCTGGCCCGTCGACGTGCCGCTCCGAGCACGCCGACGACGTAGAGCCCGTCGGTACCAGGGGTCACCAAGACCCAATCCTCGGGATGAGCCACGTAATCGACAATGGCGATCTCCGCGCGATACAACGCCTCGACCGGCGCGTCGTGCCACCGCACGACCACCGTGTCGTCGTCGAGGACGGAAACCACCTCGGCGCGCCTGGGCATGACCGGCTGCACCTCGTGCGCACACTCGCTTCGCGGTCGAATCATCGTTGCTCCAAAGGTGACAAGGACCTCGCCGGCACCGGCGGATCGCAATCGCCGTAATCGTTGTCGCGATCCTCTCGCAGGCCCATTCGCGCCTCTTTCAGGGATGCTCGGGCAAACAGACAGTGGGTGACCATTGCATCGGTGAAGTCGGCGCGGCCCAGAGATCCGTCCGCGAACGAAACGCGCTCGAGCTCGGCGCCCGCGAAGCGAGCCTTCTCCAACGTCGCGTGGCTCGCGACCACGGTCGACCATTTTGCAGCAGAGAAGTCGGCGCGCTGCAAAAGCGAGCGCGACAGATCCGTCCGATCGATGCGGACCCCTTTCGCGACGAGCCCGGCCGCGTCGAGCCCCACGAACCGGCAATGGATCAATGTGGAACCGGAGATAGCCGTGTGCCTCATTCGAATGCCTTCCCCCGTGACGCCCTTCAGTTGTGCACGCTCGATCACCGTGCCTTCGAAGACGCAATGGTCGAGGACCGCCCCGTCGAGCACGGCCTCCACCAATAGGCACTTTTCGAACCTGGCCGCAGTGAGGTCGGCCTCTCGCAAAGAGACGGCACGGAGCCGCGCGCGCACGAATCGAGCGCCGGAGAGCTTCGCGCGGCTGAAATCTCCGCCTTCGACACGCCTCGCTCGCGACAAGTCGAGAGAAGCTACGGATGCGCCGCGGAACGTGCAATCGGTGAGCGCAGCGCCATCGAACCGCGCCCGCGCGAGGGACGCTCCGTCGAACGAGCAACCCGTGAGCTCGGCGGCGTCGAAACGTGCGTCGTCGAGGTTCGTACCCTCGAAGCTCACCCGTTCGAGCTTGGAACGTGCAAAGGACGCTCGCACGAGCTTCGAATGAGATAGGTCCACGCCGGTCAGGTTCGCGCCGTCCATCGCCGCGTCCGTGAGCACCGAAGCGTGGAGCTTGGCCCCCTCGATGAGCGCCCCGCGTAGATCGGCGTCCGGGGCCTGCAACGCAATCGAGAGACTCTCGATGCGCGCGCCGGAGAGCGGGACCCCACGCTCGACGTAGGTCGTCAGCGCCTCCGGCGTTCGGATCGTCGCCACCGGCGGCACGCCCGCTCGACGTGCGACGAGGAGCTCTTCCGCTTCGAGCGCGACACGCGCCAATTCGACCAATGAGCTTCGCGGCGCGCCCGTCGATTCGTCGACGGGCAGCTCGAGCAGAGCGGCGAGCGCACGTGCGGCGACGACAGCGAGGTGGGCGCGCGCGCCGTCTCCTTCTGGCGCGGCTCGCCAACGCTCGAGGCGGACGGACACCACCGACAGACTCTCCATCGCGCGCGTCATGGAGTGCGGATCGAGCCCGCGTTGGGCGCGCATCAGCAACGTAGACATGGCGCTTGCGTGACCGCGACACGTGGACGCGAAGCTCATTTCGACATCCGTGTCAGGTGCGTGGCCAGCGCGTGCACGAACACCTGTTTCACATGCGGATAGCGCGCCATGTGCGCCTTCCACAATGCGTCGAGGGTCGTCCGGGTCACCGTGGTCAGCCGGAGTCGACCGAGCATGTTCGGTAGATCGGCCGGGGCCGTTTTTCGGAGCGTCGCAACGACCCACGCGTATTGATCGACGCTCAATTTGGGGAGTCCGTCTGGAACGTCGGGCCCGGTAACCGGTACTCCGGAATGGTCGTCGAGCGCGAGCGTGCCCGTGCCGCCACGATCGTTCGCGACACGGCCTTCCGTCGGCGCGGGCGAGACGTCGGAAGGTGCGGGACGGGACGATCCGAATGGCAGCACTCGTCCGCTCGCTGACGGAGCCTCGGCGAGGACCGTCGCCGATCCGACGGGAGGCTGTTTGAAGGGAAGCGTAACGGGCCGCTGATGAGGAGCGGGGGCCGCGAGCGGCTGCGTGCCGATGGGGATGCTGGGCATGGCCGCACGCACCGGAGACGCCGCCTGCGGCGATGCTGGCGCCGGGATGTGCTGAGCCGCGGGTGTTTGGGAATGCGCGAGGTAGCTCGGAACGTAGAGCGGACGCGGTAGTGGCGGTGCCAGTGGCGCTGCTGGTGCCGGTGGCGCTGCTGGTGCCAGTGGTGGTGCCGGTGCCGGCTGCGGTTCCGAAGGCGGAGTCGGCGCGAGCACTCGATAATAGGCATCCAGATACCGTTGCGACAGGTGCTCACCTTCGGCGTCATCGGTCAGCATCGTCAGCCAATGACGCTCGAATCGAAGCCATTGTCGCGGAGTGATTCCGGCATTGCGTAGCACGCCATCGAGATCCGAAGAACGCTCGATCTCGGCGCGCAGCGCGGCAAAGACCTGGACTTCGATCATGCGGACGTGTACCTGAACGTCGAGCCCACCCTCGAACGAGACATCGCACGTCCACCCGCTGACATCAAGCCATGCACTGCGAACCGACACGCAAGACCGTACATTGGCTCGACCCCACTCGCGGCCTTCGTTCCACGCTCGTCGCGCACGTCTCGTATACGTTCGCAGACGGCGAGATTGCCGTCCCGACCGACGACGATTGGGCACCACTTGCGTCTTCCGAGCCGGATCGCGCGCCGGTCAAGCGATATGCGGAGCTCGTCGTGGTGGGGCACACGGCGCGGCGACCGGGGGGCGCGCTCGTCGGCATAGGCATTGCGCGAGACGGCGGAGTGCTTTTGCAAAAGCGTGCGTGGTTGTCCGAACCTGGCACGGATGGCAGCCACCCATTTGGACCAAACCAAAACCGAGCGGCACCCGATGGAACGGGCATGCCGGAATCGCCCGTTCATGTGGCGCCCGATTTCGATATTCGAGCCTTTCAATGGGCGCCCTCCGACCAATGGTTCGACGCGATTCTGGGCGGCGAACAACTCTCGCTGCGCGGATTCGAGGGGACGGGTCCTGCAGCATTCGTGCGTTTGCCGCTGTTCGAGGTGCGGGTTCGTCTGCCGGGGGGCGGGCGGTCCCGATTGTTCGCGGACACGTTGCTTGTAGACACCGACCGTCGCCGATTGCGCATCTCGTATCGAAGGGTGATCGAAGTTGGAGATCGAGAAGAGCCGTTGTCGCACGAGGAGTGGACCGCGACGCTCGTGCCTGCGCGGTCGCGCACGGGATATCTACGTTCGCCGAAGTCATGGTCGCACCTCCGGCGGAAGCTTTCGGAGCGGCGACCGAGTCCTTCCGTCGATCCTGTCGAGATCATCAATCGCACCGGCTCCGCCGCCGGCACGGCTCGATGGCTCGCAAACCCGGAAGAACAAGCCCGCGTCCTGATCATCAAGCGCACATTCACGATTCAGGGCGAGCGCCTCGTACCGATCGACGAAGAGCCCGCGCTGTCGGTGGATCGATTTTCTGACGACGGCGAGACGGCCGAGCTGATGGTCGCGTCGGATTACGCTCCCTTGAAATCGCAGGTGGACGTGCTCGTCCGCGGAACCGCTCACGCGCGCCCCGGTGAGCAGCACGCGCTCGTGCGATTGCGCGCAGGCGACGTGGATACGTCGATCGTCGCGCTGCCCCCGAGGCGCTGGACGACGGCCGGTTATCCTGAAGTGACCGGCCCGTTCGAGCCTGTCGCCTTGTCTTGGAAGTACGCGTTCGGCGGTCCGAGCTTCCCTTCGAACCCTGTCGGTACCGGCCGTGCCGGGCAGGGCGCACCTCCACGCATCGAAGATCCGAACCGCCTTCTACGAGACAAGGCAGACGTCGTCGCACCGGTCGGCATGGGAGCGATCAGTCCCCGGTGGCAACCGCGGCGTGCGTTGCTCGGAACGTTCGGGGGCGCATGGGCGGCGACGCGGTGGCCTGCGTTTCCCGACGACTTTCAACCGGCATTTTTCCAAGCGGCGCCGCTCAAGTCTCGGGCGCGAAGCGTGTCGCTGGGCTCGCGCATCACGCTCACGAGCGTGCGACCGCAAGGGGAAGACATCGCCTTCGACTTACCGGCTCGAGCTCCCCGCCTGCTGGCCGCCGTCGGCGACGAGACTTGCGCCGAGGTACCGCTCCGGCTCGATACAGTGGTCATCGAGGCCGACGAGCTTCGTGTCGAGCTGGTCTGGCGTGGGCGGTATCCGATCGCGCTGCGCCCCCGCGCGGCCGAGCGCGTCTTGGTCCTCGACGCCGACGACAAGGGTCGCGACGACGTCTCTTTCGCGGAGGCGTTCGACGTCGCCTGGGAGCCAGTGCTCACGTCACCGATCGACGACCGGCCGCTCGTGGCGATCGAGGAGCTACCGGCGCTCGATGCCCGGCTCGAGACGACGCCGGAGCCGACATTGCCCGACCCCGGTGCACCTCGCACGGTCGAGGACTTGCGCGCCGCGATTGCGTCGGGAGCACGTATGAGCGGGCGGGACTTCTCCTTCGCCGATCTGTCCCACGCGGACCTTACCGGGGTCGATCTCGCGGGCATCATCCTCTGCGGCGCGAACCTGGAGGGCGCGAGGCTGGACGGCGCAAACCTGCGCGACGCGGATCTCTCCCGCGTTCTGGCGAAGGGAGCTTCCCTCGCGGGCGCGCACCTCGATCGAGCCGACCTCACGTTCGCCGTGCTCGACGACGCCGAGCTTCGGGACGCGACCGCAAAACGTGCGTCGTTTTCTCACACGACCATGTGTGGCGCGAACCTCGAAAACATCGAAGCGACAGGCGCCTCGTTCGTGTCGGCGCGCCTCGACGACGTGACGGCGGAGCGAGCCCGGCTCGCAAAAGCAGATCTGTCGTATGCCGCAATCTCGCGCGGGCGATTCGCCCACGCCGATCTCCGTGACGCGAAGCTCTACGAATGTGTCGCGGACAACGCCGTGTTCGACGATGCGAGGCTGGATCACGCACGTTTCGAGCTCGCACGTCTCCGCGGCGCGAGCCTCGAACGTGCGTCGGCCGCGGATTCGAATTGGGACCGGGCCGACCTGACCGGCGCGGCCATGCAGGGGATCGTGCTGCCGTCGGCCGTGCTCGGCGCGGCCGTGTTGAACGATGCGAATCTCGAGCGAGCCAGCGCCACCGGCGCGATTTTCATCGAGGCCGAGCTGCGCAACGCCCGCCTCGACGGAGCATCGCTACGCGGAGCGGACTTCGAAGGAGCCGACTGCGAGGGCGCGCGCTTCGAGGGGGCGGACTACGACCGCCGCTTGCCCAGGAGCTCGTAAGCGCGATTGATGTCCTTCGCGCGCTCGGCGGCGAGCGCACGCCCCTCGGGCTCGAGGTGGTTCGCCTTGTCCGGGTGGTGCTCGAGCATCAGGCGCCGGTACGCGGCCTGGATGTTCTGCCACGAGGCGTCCTTCGCGACGCCGAGCACCTCGTGCGGCAGTTTGCCTCCGACGCGCTCTTCCTCCGCGCGCTTGCTGGCCGGCTTCGGCGGGTTTCGCCGAGGCGTTTTGTCCTGCAACGCGGGGGCGGACAAATAGGGCTTCGCTGCTCGGTAAAGCAGAAACACGAAGATGGCGAGCAGGATGAAGCGGAGCACGCGTCGTCGATTGTAGCTGCGATTGTCGATTCAGCGCGCGTGGTTCGGCGAACGCTCGATGAACGGAGCGAGCGCTTCGCGCAGGAGCGAGGCGACGGTTTCGATGTCGCCGTCGCCATGCACATGGAGGATTCGGTCTCCCGGTACGAGCGCCTCCGCGTGGGCATACGCCTTCGCGAGCCGGTTCTGCAGCGCGTCGACCTCGTAGAGATCTTCGGGCGCGCCGCGATGCCGGCGGCGCTTGGACGCCGTCTCGGGGGCCACGTCGACGACGACCGTGACGTCGGGCCGGCGGGCAAAGCGGTTCAGCGTGCGAATCCACCCGACGATCTCGTGAGCCGGAAGAGACAAATCGGAGGCGACGGATTGGTAGGCGAGGCTCGACAGGTCGTATCGGTCGGACAGGACGACCGCCCCTTCGCGTAGCGCCGGCTCGATCTCGCCACGGACGTGGTCGAGTCGATCCGCAGCGAAGAGGAGCGCCATGAGATCGAACGCCGGCCCGGACGGCAGCTGTCTTCGCGACGTCAGAAGATCGCGGACGAAGGTTCCTATCGGCCCCGTGGATGGCTCGCGCGTGACGTGGACTTTGCGACCGCGCTCGCGCAGGTAGGCCGCATATCGCTCTATCTGCGTCGTGGTTCCTGCGCCGTCGATCCCCTCGACGACGACGAAAATGCCCGCGTTGCTCATGCCGCCCCCTCCCCCGCCCGCTCGAGCGGCGCGGGCTCTTCACCCAAGACGACGTTGTCGATGAGCCGCGTGCCGGCGACCCGGACAGCCACTGCGAGGAGCGCGCGATCGGGGACGTGCGCGTCTTTCGCGAATGGCTCGACGTTGTCCGCATTCGCAACCGTGATGTAGTCGATGGAGTCGACGCTGGGCTCGATGATGCTTCGACAAGCGGCCTCGAGCGCCGAGGCACTCCGCTCGCCGGCAGCAAACGAGCGCGCGGCCGCGGTCAGACCCCGGGGGATGGCGGCGGCGCGCGTACGATCGGGCTCGCGCAGGTAACGGTTGCGCGAGCTGAGCGCTAGGCCATCCGCCTCACGGACCGTGCGCACGGGCACGATCTCGATCGGCAGGAACAGATCCGTCGCCATCCGCGTGATGACGCGCAGCTGCTGATAGTCCTTCCGGCCGAAGCAGGCGACGCTCGGACCGACCAGCGAGAAGAGCTTCGCCACGATGGTCGTCACGCCCTCGAAGTGCGTCGGGCGATGCTCCCCACAGAGGGCGAGCGCCGTTTTTCCGACGCGCACGCGCGTCTCGTCGCCGGCGGGGTACATGGCGTCGACCGCCGGCGCGAAGACCATCGTCGCGCCCGCAGCCCCGGCCATCTCCACGTCCGCATCGAGCGTTCGTGGATACTTCGCGAAGTCTTCGTTCGGGCCGAATTGGGTCGGGTTCACGAAGATCGTGACGACGACCGTGGAAGCACGCCTCGCCGCCTCTTCCACGAGCGTTGCGTGACCTTTGTGCAACGCGCCCATCGTCGGTACGACGGCGACACGTGACCCCTGGGCCCGGGCCGAATCGCAGGCAGCGCGGAGCTCTTCGGGAGCGCGAACGATGCGCATGGGCGGGCGTCTAGCGCACTTACGCCGCGGAAGCATCCGACGGCGAAGAAGGCTGCGCGACGAGTAGCTTGCCGAAATGGGGGGTTGAGTCCCACACTTGCCGGCGTGAGAACCGACTCCCCGCTCATCACGAACATGACCGAGCTGCCATACGAGCCGCCGTCATCGCAGCCGTACAGCACGCCGTCGCCGGGGAGCGTGAACCTCGAATCAGGCGACCCGTCGCACTACTTGAATCGAGAGCTCTCCTGGCTCGAGTTCAATGCGCGTGTCCTCGCAGAAGCCGAGACGCCCGAGGTCCCTCTTTTCGAGCGACTGAAGTTCCTCGGCATTTTCTCCTCGAACCTCGACGAGTTCTTCATGGTCCGCGTCGCGGGCTTGAAGGCGCAGCAGGGCGGCAAGTTCGGCGATCTGCCTCCCGACGGGATGACCCCGGACGAGCAGCTCGCGAAGATCAGCGAGCGGGCGCACGCCCTGGTGGAGCGCGCCTACAAGCTCTGGAACACCGACGTCTATCCGGCGCTCGAGCGAGCCGGCATCGCCATCGTCCACCCGGATCAGCTCGAGGCGGGGGAGCTCGCGGCCCTGGACGAGCGATTCCGCGGCGAGATCTTCCCGGTCCTCACGCCGCTCGCCATCGACCCCGGCCACCCGTTTCCGCACCTCCGGAACAAGAACATCAACCTCGGCATCATGTTGACCCGCGACCAGACGCACGCGGGCTTCGGCGTCATCCAGGTGCCCGCGATGATGAATCGCCTGATCCCGGTGAAGATGCCCAACACCGAGCGTGCATTCGTGCTGCTCGAGGACCTCGTCGCGCGCCACGTGCACCAGTTCTTCCAAGCCACGCGGATCCGCGGCACCTACCCGTTCCGCGTCACCCGCAATTTCGACCTCGAGATCGACGAGGAAGAAGGCGAAGACCTCCTGCAGACGATCCAGGCCGAGCTCCGTCGGCGGGACCGCGGCAACGCGGTGCGCGTCGAGATCGGGATCGGCGACGGCGTCGACGCGAGCGTGGCGCGGCTCTGCCGTGCTCTCCATCTGGATCCGCGGCAGGACGTCTACCGTGTGCCCGGGCCGCTCAACTTCGCGGACCTGCTGTCGATCATCGATGGCGACGTCCGCCGCGAATACAAGGACGAGCGCTTCAGCCCGCAGATCCCTGGGCCGCTCCGCGACAACGACAACCTGTTCCAGGTCATCCGCGAGCGTGACGTCCTCCTGCACCACCCGTTCGACTCGTTCGATCCGGTGGTCGAGTTCATCAACCACGCAGCCGACGACCCCGATGTCCTCGCGATCAAGCAGACGCTGTACCGCGCAGGCGGTGACTCTCCGATCGTGAAGGCCCTCGCGCGCGCGGCGGAGAACGGCAAACAGGTGACGGCCATCGTCGAGCTGAAGGCTCGGTTCGACGAGGCGAGCAACATTCGCTGGGCACACACGCTCGAGCAGAGCGGTGCGCAGGTCATCTACGGCCTCCTCGGCCTCAAGACGCACGCGAAGGCACTGCTCGTCGTGCGCCGCGAGCAGATGGGCCTGAAGCGGTACGTGCATCTCTCGACGGGCAACTACAACCAGGGCACCGCGCGTCACTACACGGACGTCGGGCTTCTGACGTCGAACGACGAAATCGGCGCCGACGTGACCAGCCTCTTCAACCTTCTGACCGGATACAGCGCGCCGCCGCGCTGGCATCGTCTCGTCGTCGCGCCGCTCGGCCTGCACGAGGCGGTCCTCGGCCTCATCGCGCGCGAGACGGCGCACGCGCGCGCCGGTCGCAAGGCGAGCATCCACGCGCAGATGAACGCGCTCGTCGACGTGGACGTCATCGACGCCCTCTACTCCGCGAGCGAAGCCGGCGTGGACATCCACCTCCGCGTGCGCGGTATCTGCTGCTTGCGCCCGGGCATCGCGGGCCTATCCTCGCGCATCCGCGTGCACGCGATCATCGATCGCTTCCTCGAGCACACGCGCCTCTTCCGCTTCGAGAACGGCGGCACGCCGGAGCTCTACATCTCGAGCGCAGACTGGATGCCACGAAACTTCCATCGTCGCGTCGAGGTGCTGACGCCCATCTTGGACGAGCACATGAAGCAGCGGCTCGAGGAGATTCGCGAGATCCTGTTCTCCGACGTCGCGAAGACGTGGCAGCTCAACGCGGAGGGCCTCTACGAGCGAATGCCCGCCGCGGCGGGCGCGATTCGCTCGCAGCAGCGCTTCATGGAGCTCGCGCGCGAGCGCGCGAAGCAGTCCGATCCGCTGGTGCGACCGAACAGCGTCAGCGTGCTCGGCGCGCAGGTCCCGACCGAGGAAGAGCGAAAGGCTCGGCGCGCAAAAGAGCGACAGAAGAAGAAGCAGTCGCGCTTCGCGTGACCGAACGGTGCTCGGCGCGCCCTACTCTTCGTACGGGCTCGCCGCGGGTGCTGCGGGTGCCGGCGGCGGCGTAGGTTTCGCGGGCTCGCTCGCAGCCGTCGCTGTCGGCTTCGGCTTCGCGGTGGGGGTCGCGGCCGGCTTCGCGGTCGCTGTCGCGGTGGGCTTCGGCGTGGCCGTTGGCGTCGCCGTCGGTGTTGCGGTGACGGGCACGTTGGCGCTCGGCCGCGCCGTCGGTTGCGCCGTTTCGGCGGACGCCGCAGCGGTGTCGATCGGGTCTTCGTCGGGCACGGCGATCGTGGCCGCCGATGCGGTCGCTGCAGGCTCGATCGTCGCGCTCGGTGAAGGCTGGCTCGGCGCGCTGGACACCGCCACCGTCGGCACGGGCCGCGCGCCTGCGGGGTTCGCCGGAGCCTCGGGCTTGCGAAGCACCACCCAATAGAAGAGCCCCGCCGCTGCGAGACCGGCCGCCGCATAGTACGGCGTGAGGTTCTTCTGCGAGGTCGCCTTTACCCTGCGTTCGGACGCGGGCTCTTCGGCGTCCTTCTCGGGTTCGTCCGCCGGGGCGGCTCGCGCCTTCGCGGGCTGCGGTTTCGCCGCCTGCGGTTTCGCGACCTTCGGCTTCGGCTCGACGGGCTCGTCGACCGGCTCACCAGCTTCCGTCGCGGGGACGGCTCGAAGCGGTGACGTCGTTCGCGGTCGCGTACCGCGTTTGGCAGAAACCTCTTTGCGTTCGCGCCGCGTGGGCTTGGGCACCGGCGGACCGTAAATCAGCGAGCGCAATTCCGCTACACGCCGCGCACCCCTACGGGGTGAGGGTGCGCGGCGTTTCGCGGAACCCCGCTCTCTGCTCGACCTGCTTCTTTTTGCTTCCGGTCGAGAATCGAGATTCTCGATCGAGCACCGCACGTCGAAAGTTTGCGCCGCGGCAGTAGCGAGCACGCCTTTCGTCGTGAAACTATGCCGGCGCCATGGTCCGTGACCCCGCTCCTCGTCGCGCTCGCGCCGCCATCGTGGGCTCCTTGGTCGTCGTCGGTTCGTTGGCGAGCGGTTGCTCGGCCGACGTCGGCAACGTGTTCGGCGACACGCGGCAGTTCGGAGGCGCAGGCGGCGCGCAATCGGGCGGCGGCTCGACCCCGGGTGGCAACGGCGGCAGCTCGACGAACGATCAAACGGCGACGAACGACGCGACGGTCACCGCCGACGCAACGTCCACTTCGACCGACGACACGACGACGACGATGAGCACCGAGGAGTCGACGGCGACGGGCCGCCCCCCGGGTCCGACCGTCGAGTGTGATTCGGGTCCGTGCGATGTCGGCGACGGCGGCGCTTGTTGCTTCGACGCAGGAAACGAGAGCTCGACGTGCGTGGAGAACGCGGGCAGCTGCCAAACGGGCTTCGAGAACGAGCTCGTCGCGCTCGAATGTCAGACGCCCGATGACTGCGAGCCGGGCCTGATTTGTTGCGCACACCGCGAATACGCGAGCGGGCAGGCTCCTTATGACCGCACGCAATGCGTCGCCCAGTGCAACTACCCGGACCTCTACCTTTGCGACATCGGCGTGCCGGACTGTCCGACCTACCAGAGCCCTCAAGGAACCATTCAAAGCGTGTGCAAGCAAAGCCAGCTGCTGCCGTCGGGGTATTACGTCTGCGGTTTGAACTGACGACACGCGGACGTCGGGTCGGTTCGTGTGCGAGCGCTGCTTTCAGTGCGCGCGATTGACACGAAACTGCCGGCTTAATACCGTGCGGCAGATTCATCTGCCCCACGTCGGTGGGCTTGTTCTTCTTCCCACCCTGGTGGGCCCGCTCTTCACCCCACGTTTGGTGGGCTTGCACGCCGACTGGCCTCGCAGGCCGCCTCGGCACTGCAGCCGATTCGCTGCAGCGCTCGCTCAGCTGCAAAAAGGCGCCGTAAACCAAACCGCGCCGAAGCCTCGCAAACAGCCCCATTTGGGAAGCGCCCGATCCTCGGGAGGAAAACGATGCTCCGTAAGGCACGCCTGATCGCCCCGCTCGTCCGCACGTTTTTGCTCGGAGCCGCCACGACGGCTCGGTTTTGGGGCCCCGCGGTGGCCGTCTCCACGCTGGCCGTCTCGTCGACCGTCCTCGTCGGATGTGAAGACGAAAACGATCCGATGACGCACGTGGCGAAGCTGAAAGACCCGACGCAGCAGCGGCAGGCCATCAAGCAGCTGCTCCAGATGTACGCAGACGCCGAGTCGAAGGACAAGAAGAGCAACGACAAGCCGAACGTCAAAGCGATCCTCGACAAGATCATCCAGCCGCTCGCCGAGACGTGTCTCGACGACAAGGTGAAGGATCAGGATCGGTCGAAGCTCGTGAAGTTCATGGCCGACACGCGCGACCCGCGCGGCGAGCCCTGCCTGAAGAAGACGCTCGACGACTACAAGCCCGACACAAACGAAGACGACGTGAACAACGTCCTCATCGCCATCGCGGCGGCGAAGCTGACCAACCTTCAGCCCCAGGTGATGAAGGTGTTCCAGACGATGGAGTTCAGCCGTCCGAAGGCGAAGCCCCTCGGACCGAACGTCATCAAGGCGCTCAAGGTCGTCGGCGACAAATCCCAGGAAGAGACCTACATCAAGATGCTCGAGCCGGCGATCGACGCCGAGGTCGGGCCTGCGTCGGTCAACCAGGGCTTCTGGCAGCAGACGTCCGCGTACATGCTCGGTCACATCAAGAGCGAGAAGGCGGTGAAGCCGCTCCTCAAGGTGCTGCTCACGCCGTCGAAGGCGCCGCTCGGCTCGTACGCGCTCCTGTCGCTCGTCAAGATCGGCAAACCGGCGGTCGCTCCCTCCGAAGCCCTACTCAAGGGCGAGGATGCCGAGCTTCTCAAGTTCTCCGAGGAAGAGCAGCTCAAGGTCGCCGAGAAAGACCAGAACGGAAAGATCCCGGAGGCCGCGCAAAAGGCCGCGAAGAAGGCATATCTGCCAATCGCTGCACAGGTGCTCGGCAACTTCGGCAACGAAGAGTCGACGCAGCCGCTCCTCTCGGCGCTCGAGAAGGCCAAGGAAGACCCGGCGGACCGAACCATCATCGCGCTCCAGCTCACGCAGCTGCCGAAGTCGCCGGCGACGATCGAGGCGTACAAGAAGGTCTACGAGGACACGAAGCTCGACACCGAGGTCCCGGGCGTCGGCCCCGCGAAGGAGCGTCTCGTCGTCTCCGCGAGCCAATTCTTCGATCCGAGCCTCACGCCCTGGCTCGTGAAGACCTCGGCGGATCTGAAGGGTGAAAACAGCGAGATCGACCCGGTCCGGGGCTTCGCGTTCGTCGCCGCCGTCCGGCTCATGACCGTCGACCAGATCGCCGACGTCACGACGCTGAAGGACACCAAGGCCGTCACCGAGGTCCAGGACGAAAAGGGCCAGGCCAAGAAGAAGGACACGACGGTCGGCGAGGCCTACAAGGACCAGTTCGAGGCGGCGAAGAAGCTGCTCGAGAACTGCAAGGCCGAGACGAAGTGCTACATGACGGCCGCCACGAACGCGGACAACCAGAAGAAGGACAACCCCTTCACCGCGCTCAAGGCCATCAACATGGTCGCGATGCTGGGCACGGACGCGGAGCGCGACGAGCTCGTCAACATCGTGAAGGACATCGACAACGACGAGGTTCGCGCCGCGACGCTCGTCGCGATCGAGAAGCTCACGCCCAAGAACGGCGCCGCGGTGGCGGACAAGCTCGAGGGCTACTTCGAGAAGGCGGAAGAGGCGAAGGACACGGAGAAGATGCAGAAGTACAACGTGTTCTTGCAGCTCGCCGCCAAGCTCCGCGCACGCTGACGACCATCATCGATCCATTCACGTCGTGCCGTTGATCATCGAGATCACGCAGGGACTCGCCGCGGGCCGTGTCTTCGAGCTCCGCGGCGATAGCGTCTCCATCGGTCGGCGACCGGGGAACGACGTCGCCCTCGAAGAAGCGCACGTGTCCGGCGAGCACTGCCGGATCACGAAGGAGGACGATCGCGTCATCCTGACGGACCTTCGATCGACCAACGGCACGACGCTCGTGCGGCAAGACCTGCGCGAGCGCCTGACCGAGGCTTCTCCTTCGGCGGATTTGGAATCGGGTGACGTGATCGAGCTCGGCACCGGCGACGCCGTGACGACGCTCCGGGTGACCGTCGCCGACGAGGGCGAGGACCGCCAAGTCCTCACGATGACGAAGCTCGACGCCCTCGCCACGGTGAGCCGGCGCGAGAACGACCCGACGGTTCTTTCGAAGCTGTACGCCGCGCAAAAGCGCATCGGCGCAGCGACGGATCTCGAGCACGTGCTCGACGAGGTCGCGGCGAGCGCGCTCGAGCTCCTCGGCGCCGCCACGCACGTCACGATCGTCTTGCGGGACGACGACCAGGCGAAGAACGACTCGTCGGCCTTCGTGCCGGTCCTCACCCGCGTTCGCCTCCCCGATGGATCGTCTCCGACCGGCTCGGCGCGTCCGATCGCGCCGATCCCGATCGCGCGGAGCGTGTACCGGAAGGTCGTGAAGGAGCGCGCGGCCGTCCTCGCCGCAGATGCGCCGCGCGACGTCGGCGAGAGCGAGTCGCTGATGGGAGCTTCGATTCGCAGCACGATCGGCGTGCCGCTGTGGCGCGGCGACGAGATCCTCGGCGTCCTTCAAGCCGACAATCGCAACGCGCCGGGCATGTTGACCCCGACGGACGTCGAGCTCCTTCTGCTCCTCGCATCGAACGCATCGCTCGCCGTCTCGAGCGCCCGCCTCATCAAGCGCCTCAAGAGCGCGGAAGAGAACCTCAAGAAGGAGAACGTCTTTCTCAAAGGCCGCGAAGAGAAGCGTCGCGGCGGCGGCAAAGACGTCACCATCATCGGCAAGAGCGATGCGATGTCGTCGCTCACCCGGCAGCTCGACAAGGTCGTCGACACCCGCGTCACCGTCCTCGTCGAGGGCGAGACCGGCACCGGCAAAGAGCTGGTCGCGGCCGCCGTCCACTACCGTTCGCGCCGGCGCGAAAAGCTCTTCGTCGCGCAGAACTGCGCCGCCATCGCCGAGAGCCTGCTCGAGAGCGAGCTCTTCGGTCACAAAAAGGGCGCCTTCACCGGCGCGACCGACGACAAGAAGGGCCTCTTCGAGATCGCCGACGGCGGCACGCTGTTCCTCGACGAGATCAACTCGACGAGCCTGCAGCTGCAGTCGAAGCTCCTGCGCGCGCTCCAAGAGGGCGAGATTCGCCCTGTCGGCGCGACGAACCCGAAACACGTCGACGTCCGCATCGTCGCCGCGACCAACCGCAACCTCGAGGAGCTGGTCGCGAAGGGCGATTTCCGCGAGGACCTCTACTATCGCCTCAAGGTCTTCCCGCTGCGCATCCCGCCGCTCCGCGAGCGACGCGACGACATCTCGCTTCTCGCGACGCATTTCTTGGCTCGATACGCCGAAGAGATGGGCAAGCCGGCGGGAGGCTTCAGCCAGCAGGCTCTCGAGCTGATGATGAGCTACGAGTGGCCCGGCAAC
>JABFXY010000024.1 GCA_013361525.1 Polyangiaceae bacterium
GGGCCGAACGACGAGCCGAACGCCGAAGCCTGGACAGCCCGTTCATTGTCACTTGGCCGCCCTTCGGGCGGATTAGGCGTCACGCTCCGGCGATGCCCGGCCCCTCCAGGTGCCGGGTGAGGAGCGCGACGAACCAATCGTGAAACCGATCGCGGGCCGGCGCAGGGAGGCCCGCGCTGTCGAGCATGGTGTCGCCGAGCACACCTTCGCCGAAGAGCGCGAGCGCGCCGAGCAAAACGACGAAGAGCGTGTCCTCGAACGGCGGAGCTGGGTCGCGCCGCTGTGTCGTTCGCGTCGCGTGCATCGCCTCCGCGAGCGAGCGCAACATCTTGTCGGGATCATCGGCCGGCCGCCCCTCGAGCGACAGCCAGGCCATGAGGCGCGCGTGGCCGCGGTCCGCGAGCGTATCCATGATTTGCCGAAACATGGCCGCGCCGTCGGCGCCCTTCGGCGAGGGACCGCGGAAAGAGGCGAGAAGCTTCTTTTGCAATCCATCGAGGGCGCGCTGGACCACCGCTTCGACGAGCGCCTCGCGATTGCCGAAATGGTGGAGCACGGTCGGGTGCGACATGCCCACGTCCGAGGCAATCTCCTGGAGGCGAATCCCGCTCGGCCCCGAGCTTGCGAGGCGCTTGTCGGCGGCGTCGAGGATCGAAGCGCGCGCCTCCTCGGCCGAGCGGCGTACGCGCTTCGGCTTCGGTTTCGGCTTCTGCCGAGCGCCCTTGGCGGGCTTCGACGGCTCTCTTCGTTTCGTCGTCCTCAAGCGAGCCTTTCGATACCACGGCCGGCGGTCGAGGGACCGGTGCATCTATTGACATCGTTGTAGGTAGCGCTATAGACAACGCTGTCAGTAAGAGCCGGAGCGGAGGACGCCATGCGAGCGACGGGCAAGAAGGGGCTGCGGGTGGTGGAGGCAGGTTCGGCGGTCGTCGCGCTGATGCGCGATCCCGACGACACGAAGCAGGTTTTTCGGCTGCTCGACGCGATGACGTCGGGGACGCCGGCGGCGTTTCGCGAGAAGTTCGCGCTCTCGCGCGGTGGCGCTCGCCTCCTCGAACGAAGGCCGAAGGTGCTCGACGTCCTTCAGGATCGTGCAGCGCTCGCCGCATTGCCGGCGGGCAGCGTCGGACGCGCCTATCTCGCATTCATGCAGCGCGACGATCTCTCGGCTGACTTCCTCGTCCGCGCGAGCGCACAGACACCGATCGGTGCGCGCCCCGACGACGTCGGCAATTACATCGAGATGCGCCTGCGCGACACGCACGATCTCTGGCACGTGGTGACGGGTTATGGCGGGGATCTATTGGGCGAGGCTGCATTGCTCGCGTTCACGTTCATGCAGACCTACAGCCCCGGCATCGGCGTGCTCGCGGCAATCGGAGTCTACAAGGCGGACGATCCGGATAGCCGACGCCTGATCCTCGACGCGTTCGCCCGTGGGGCTAGGTCGGCGTGGCTACCCGCGGTCGAATGGGAAGCGTTGCTCGCCGAAGATCTCACGACCGTCCGACAACAACTTCGCCTTTATGATCCGCCCTGTTACGAGCCTTTTTACGCAAAAGATTTGCCCCCCGGCGGGCTCTTTGGCGACCGTGCAGCCTGAGGAAAACCCGGACAACTTTCCCCCGAGCGCCGAGCTGGGCGAAAATCGCTCGTCCCCATGGAGCTCGGCATCGACCTCGGAACGACACGCACGATCGTGGCCGTCCACGATCGTGGCAATTACCCGATCGTCGGCTTCACCCAGATGGACGGCGATCTGGTCGAGCACTACCCGACCATAACGGCGGAGGTCGGCGGCAAGCTGGTGCACGGCCTCGACGCCGAGGTCGCGGAGCGTGAAGGCGCGCCTTCCTTGCGATCGTGGAAGCGATTGCTCGCGCATACGCGGCAGGACGAAAAGATCCGAATCGGCACGGTGGAGGTCGCACCGCTCGACCTCGTCACGGGATTTCTCGAATCGCTGCGCCGCGACCTCCTCGAGCGATCGAACGTGGCGAAGGTCCTCGAGGAGCCGCTGGAGACCGTCATCAGCGTCCCCGCGAATGCGCACTCCACACAGCGATTCGTGACGCTCGACGCCTTCCGTCGAGCGGGCTTCACCGTCCGTGCCGTCATCAACGAGCCATCGGCGGCTGGAATCGAATACGCGCATCGGCACAAGAACACCCTCTCCTCGAAGCGCGAGCACGTGCTCGTCTACGACCTCGGCGGCGGTACGTTCGATGCGGCGCTGGTCTATATCGCGGCGGGTCATCACGACATCGCTGCGACGACGGGCGTCGCGCAGCTCGGCGGCGACGATTTCGATGCACAGCTATGCGCAATGGCGCTCGAGAAGGCGAACAAGACGTTCCCGCTGTCGCCGCAAGCGAAGGCCGATCTGCTGCGCGAGTGCCGCGCCGCCAAAGAGTCGATTCATCCCAATACGAAGCGAGTGGTTTTGGATCTCGAGGGCCTCGGTGACGAGGCTCCGTCGGAGGCGATCGTCATTCCGGTCGCCGAGTTCTACGAGCGAACGCGGCCGCTCGTTCTGCAGACCCTCGACGCGCTCGAGCCGCTCATCCTTGCGCTACGGGAAGAGGAAACGAAGAGCGGTGACATCGCCGGCATTTATATGGTCGGCGGCGCGACCGGCCTGCCCGTCGTTCCGCGCGTCGTCAAAGAGCGATTCGGGCGCCGCGTGCATCGCTCGCCTCACCCGGCCGCCGCGACGGCGATGGGATGCGCGATCCTCGCCTCGAGCGAAGAAACGCACGGCCTGGTCTTGAGCGAGCGCTTCTCCCGCCATTTCGGTGTCTTTCGCGAAGCGGATCAGGGCAAGGCTTGCATCTTCGATCCGGTGTTCTCGAAGGGCACGCCGATGCCGAGCGGGGGGACCACACCCCTCACCGCGACACGCCGCTATCGCGCCGCCCACAACGTGGGCCATTTCCGCTTCGTCGAGTCGGCGTACGTCGACGATCAAGGCGACCCGACGGGGGACCTCACGCCGCATGCGGAGATCCTCTTTCCATTCGCAGCCGACCTTCAGCCTGGCACTCTGCACGCATTGCCGATCGATCGGCTCGCGGGCGAAGGCCCGCTCATCGAAGAGCGCTACGAGGTCGATGCAGCGGGCGTGATCGCCGTGACGATCACGAACCTCGATCGCGGGCAGGGCGCGCGCTTCGTGCTGTGAGAAGCCGCGCCCCGCGCTCGATCATGGAGCCGGCTCAGGGGCTGAGAACGATGACCTTCGGCTGGCTCGGGACGATGCGCAGACCGGGCGAGTTCGTGTTGTTTTGGGGACCGAAGCTCGTCAGGCGTTGCGTCGGCGCATAGCCGATGAGGCACGTAAACGCGCCCGTTACGCGCCTCGACGGGCCCATCACCATGCCCGATGCGACACCGAGCATGACGCCGGGCTGGTCGCCGAGCGTAAGTGGGATCGTCGAAAACAAGTTGTGCGTCGGCGCATAGAAGCTGAGCACGTTGTAGGCCGCGGGGACGGCCATCGGGCCGAGCCCCATGTTCGGATAAGGCACCGGAACGGCTGCCGGCGGCGTCATGCACACGTCGGGGAAGGCCATATCCATCCCCATCATTTGCGTATTGGCGAACATAGGGACCTCACCCGAGCTGGACGGCCTCGCCGTCCATTTTGACGAGCGCCTTCGCCGTGACCATCGCGTTTTCGGCGTGAATCATGAGCGACTTCTCCGCGGCCATGTCGACGGTGCCGGCGCGGACGTGCTCGATCTCGGTGACGATACGGCTCACGCGCGACGCGGTTTGGGTGACGACCTGGGCGAGGGATTCGATCGTCGAGGACACCAGCTTCGAGCGGCTGATCTCGGCGACGACCTCTTCACCGATGAGGCCCAGCTTGCCGATCGCGAACTTCGCCGCTTTGCTACGCAGCGAGATCGATTTGGCCTGGACTGCGACCTCCGCCGGCGACCGAACCGCCGCGCCGGTCTCACCGACGACGTCGACACGCCCCGCCCGCGCTTCGATGGACACGTCGCCGTCTGCCGTCCAACGATGCGGCGCCTCTTCGTCGCGCTCGAGCACCGAGAGCACGTACGCGCGGCCTTCGCCGGTATGAGCCAAGAGCACGCGATCGCCGACCTCCGGAGCGAGGAGGCACGCGGGCGCGCGGCGAGCCCGCACCACGGCGCCTTCGCTCCGGATGACGAGGACCGAACCCTCACATCGCTCCACGTGACCGGCAGAGAGAGCCGCGGCGTCGGGATTCAGCTTTTGCGCAAGGTTCATGGGATCTCCTCGTCGTCGGGTTTGAAACGATTCGTCGGACAGGACTCAATACTTCGAGACGAAGCGCTCGGCCTTGGCGAGCTCCTCGTCGTCACCGAGGGCAACGGCTCGGTTGGTGAACTGCGCGCCGCCGTCCTGAACGCCGTGGTACCGCGTGCGAAAGACATTCGCGCCGGTGAAGTCGGTGTTGCGGATGTCGGCGTAGCTGAAGTCGGCGTACGGCAGGCGCGCGTCGACGAAGCGGGCGCCGAAACACTGCGCCTTTTGCCATATCGACATCTCGAGGTCGGCGCCGGTGAAGTCTGCGTCCTTCGCCTTCACGCTCATGAAGATCGCCTGATAGAGGCGCGCTTTCACGAAGCTCACGCCCTCGACGTCCGCCTCCACGAAGATGGTGTTCGGCGCCTCCGCGCGGTCGAACTTGGCACCCTTGAGCGACGAGCCTTTGAAGTTGCAATTGGCAATCGTCGCCTCGGTGAAGTCGCAACCTTCGAGGTTCACGTCCATCATCTGCCCGAACGGCAGCGCCATCCCGGCGAAGCTCTGGCCGGCGAGCGATGTCTTGAAAACGACGAACTTGTCCCAGGAGATGCCCACCAGCTTCGCGGTCGAGAGGTCGGTCTCGAAGAACGTGGAGCGTTCGATCCGCGCACCCGTGAGGTCGATGCCCTCGAGATTCGTCTGCGCCATCGTCACGCGGTCCACGAAGTTGCCATTGAGCTTCATCCGCGCGCAATTCGATGCGGCAAACATCGTCAGCGTCGTCCGGGCGCCGCGAAGATCCGCCTCTTCGAGGTCGGACTCGCCGAAGTTCGTCGTGCGCAGATCGGCCTCGGCGAACTTGGCGCGCGCGAGCGTGCACTGGAAGACCGCGGTGTGCTGGAACGTCGTGCCGCTCAGGTCCGCGTCGCTGAAGTCACATTGGTAGATGGCGCCCTCGCGAAAGCGCGCGCCCTTGAGGTTCGAGCCACGAAAAACGACGCCGTCGAGCGACAAGCCGCTGAAGTCGAGCCCGGACAAATCCATCCCCGACAGGTCTTCGTGGCTGAGGGCCACTTCCTTCGCGAGCGCCGCCTCGAGCTCCTGTCGATTCACCGACTCCCCGCGGGTCGGCGGGCGCGCGCCTTCTCCTCGGCGAGCGAGCCCGCGACGGTGATTTGCACGAGGTACGCGCCCTCGAACGTCGTGTTGGTGTCCCCGCGAACCTTGGAGAGATCCGCGCGGAACAGGTTCGACCCGCGGAAATCCGCGCCGTAGATCCGAGCCTTCTGGAGCAGCGAATACATGAGGATCGTGCTCTTCATATCGGCGCCGGAGAGGTCCGTTCGGATGAAGAGCGAGCGTGGCGACTTCATTCGATAAAGCTTGCCGCCGGTGAGATCCGCGCTGGAAAAGTCGCACTCCTCCGCGTCGGCCTCGGTGAAGTCGGCCTCGCGGAAATAGCCGCCCCGGAGACAAGCGTGTCGCATGAAGGCGTTCTTGAAGATCGCGCCCGGGAACTTCACCTCTCCCGCGAAGGCGACGCGGTCGAAGCGCGCCTTCTCGAAGCTCACGATCTCGCCCGACGACTCCGTGAATGCCGTGCGCGTGAGCTGCGCCGTCGAGAAGTCCGCGCGGTCGAGCTTGCACTTGATGAAGCTGAGCTGGTCGCTCTTTGCGCCTGCGAACTTGCAACCCGTGAGATCGGACTCGATGAAACTCGACATGTGAATGTCGGCGCCCGAAAAGTCGCAGGTGCCGAACGTCGTCTTCAAGAACGAGACCGTCTCGAGCTTGGAGCCTTTGAACGAGCCGCCGTCGAGGTTGCTCTCGTACCAATTCGTCTTTGATAGGTTCGCGCCGTCGAGCTTCGCGCCTTTGAAGGTGGAAGCCGCGAGGTTCGCCCCGGTCAAATCGACCTTCTCGAAGTCGCCTCCGTCGAGGCACGAGCGGCCGAGCATCGCCTCGGTGAGGTTCGCGCCCGAGAGCTTCGCGCCCTGAAACGTCGCGCACTCGAACATCGCCTGAGAAAGATCCGCGCCGCGGAGGTCCGCGCCGGCGAGGTCGATGCCGGTGAAGTCGAACCGCCTGAGGCTCTCGCCGCGCGCGTGCCGAGCGAGCGCCTCGGCGACCCTCTCGCGCGATGCATCAGGGTCGAGACGCGCCGGCGGAACCGGCATCTGATGCCCGAATTGCCGATAAGCAGAGAGCTGCATCTCATCCAGCTCTTCGAATCGGCCTCGCACCGCTTCGAGCTCCGCACGACGCTCCGACACGTCCATCCCGCGGGCTTCCGCCTGATCGAGCTCCCGTTCGAGCTGCTGGTACTCCTCGGAGGCAGTTTTCTTGGGCGGCCCGGCCGCAGCCTGGAGGTTCGCTCGTCGCTCGGCGTCGAAGTCCCTGCCCTTCTCGGCCATTGCTTCGCGCGCCTTCTTCTCCTCTTCCGCTTGGCGCTTTTCGAGCATCGCCTTCGCCTCGTCCATCTCCTCCTTGGCGCGTTTGATCGCCGCGGGGATTTGGCCGAGCGTCGTCGGGACGCGGTCACCGCCGGTGAGATCGATGACGGGCAGCTTCTCAGCGGCTTCTTCCTCGGTGAAGCCCTGCGCTACGAGCTTTTCTTTGACGATACCGAGCTCGTGGTCGCGGTTCGCCTCGCCGCGCTTTCGCAGGTTGTGCTCGAACTGAACGTGCTCGGCGACGTCGTTCCAACCTTCTTCGATCTCGTTCGGCTCGACGAACCATTGAGGCAAGAGCGGCGCATCGTCGAGGAGCTCCGCGTGAAACTCCGTCTTGTCTTCGCGCAGCCTCTGGATGTGCAGGTAGTGGGCGGCCTCGCGGGGGAAATCGCGATCGTCGATGCCGCCGACGAGGGTCTTCACATCGTCGCCATCGTCTTCGTCGACCGGCACGGTGCCGCGGAACGAGACGACGCCGATCAACATCGACGGGAAAAACGTCAACGTGTCGATGTGCATCGGCACCTCGACGAGCTCACCCGGGGTCGCCTTCCGTTCGATGAACGCGCGAGCGACGGCGGGGGGGAGCGCGCCCTCGATCACGCGCTGCTCGGGGTGCATTCCTTCGATGCGGAACGTCTCTTTCCCGGTGAAGAAATCCCCGACGCGTTGGTCGGGGGACGCTACGTTGAAGAACTCCCAATCGAAGTCTTCCGGGTAATACGGAAAGCGCGTCTCGAGCCACTTCTGGTCGTAGGTGCCCGTCTTCTTCATTCGAAGGGGCGACGTGACATCGAGCGGGAGGAACGACGCCGGAGGGGGCTTGTCGCCGGGCGACGTGAGGAGCCGGTTGCGATATTCGATGTTGGGCAGCGGGTGCGTCTTCTTGCCGTCGACCTCGATCGGCTTGTAGCCGCGTCCCGCCGGGTTTTCGGCATAGCCCTCGCCGCCGAAAGCCCGGTCCCAAGATAGAGGCATTTCGTTGAACGGCTGGGGCTGCGTCATGCCGAGCGCAGTCCACGAGCGATCGCCGAAGACGACGAGCTCTTTGTCGACGAGCGGCTTCGGTGCGTCGTCGCGATTCACGGTGATGCGCACGTTCGTCCCCGGTTGAGGGGGCCCAATGACGAACGCGCTTCCCGCCGCGACGACTTCTCCACGGGTCTTCGCCATGAAGTCATCGAGGCGGGAATCCGGCATCGTCTTGCCGACCGCTTTCCACAAGGCGACTTCGTGCTCTATCGCCTTGGCATTGTCGAGGCGGAAACCCACGAACCCCGTGACGGTGAGCATGGGCTGGCCCGCGTTCTCGAAGGTCCGATAAACGAGGCTCAGACGAAGCGGTTTGACGATGCGCATGGGTGTCCGTCAGCCGAGGACGTGGACCCCCGATTGGTTGGTCCGGAGCCCGCTGATGCGGTTATGGATACCGTGCATACGCTGGTTGATACCGGCGATCTTCTGGTTCATGCCGTTCGCGCGCGACTCGAGGGCGCTCGCGCGGTTCTTGAGCGCCGTGATCTTGGTGTCGAGCGCGCGGCCCTGGACGTCCATCGGGCACCAACCGTTCTTGTACCCGGCGAACTCCAGCTTGCCACCCGCGAGCTCGACGACGATGCCGGCCGTGACGTCCAGCTTGCCGCCGAGGATGACCGACGCCTGCGGACCGTTGACCTTGAAATCGATCCAGCTGACGTCGACCTCGAACACCGGGGAGTGGGTCCTGAACTTGCTGGTGCACTCGAACTCCGCGACCGGCGCCTCGATCTTCACGTTGCCGTCGGCGTTCCAGTTGACGGTGCCCTTCGTGTGCTCGGTCTTGGCGCCCGTCTCGATCGTCTGCGTACCGGTAACCGTCAATTGGTGCGGCCCGTTGACGGTATGCGTGTAGCTCGTGTTGAACGTGTGCGTCGTCGCGCCGGTGTTGGTGACCGTCCACGTGCTGTCGAAGATCTCGGTCAGGCTCCCCATGATGCCGCGGAAGGCTTCCGACCCGACGACATTCAGGTGTTGGAGATAGAGCTCCGTGACTGTCCCCGAGTTCACCTGCTCCGTCTTGTTGGCGGAGTAGACCTCGACGACGTTGCCGGTGACCGTCTCTTGCTTGTCGGTGCCGACGTTGATGTGCCAGTGGTCGCCGATCGTGAAGTCCGTGGAGACGCCCGAGTTCCACAAGCTGCGGCCGTCGGTCTTCGCGATGAGCTCGTGATCCTCGTTCGCCGCGCCCATGCGCAGATAGGTATTGGCGTGCGGTGTCGAGAGCGTGACGCGCTGCTGGCCGGCTTGATCTTCGAGCTCGAAGCGGTTGCGACCACCCGTCTGGATGACGTTCTTCGTGTGATTGCCGCTCGTGACGGGGCTCGGTGTCGTCGCGTTCGGAATGGCGCCGGCGATGACGGGACGATCCGGATCGCCGCCGAGGAACAAGAAGACGACCTCGGTGCCTTTTCGCTGCGGGAAATGCCAGCCTTCGATCGCGCCCGCGTGTGGCTGCATCATGCGGACGTAGGTCGACGCTTTGCCGTCCTTGAGCGTCCCCTCGTCGAACTTGAACTTCACGAGGTAGCGGCCGTGATCGTCGATCTGCGCGTACTCGCTCGACGCGGGGCCGCAGACGAGACCGCTCTCGTAGCCTTCGATCCGCGGCCAGACAGTGCGGCTCGGGTGGCGATATTGCAGGTCGCCCGAGACGGCGGTCAGATCGACGCGGTAGATGTCGGTCGTCTCGAGATCGATGAGCTTGCCCCATGCACGCGCGACGTCGGAGACGTGTCCGACGTGGTTGATGCGCGTGACGAGGTAGTCCTTGTTGAGCGCCGCGCGCGGATGATCTTCGAGCGCGAAGCGGTAACCGGGAGCAAGACCAATCGCGGCGCCGGTCGCGTGGTGAACCGCCGCTTCGGCGCGCAGCTCCTCTGCGCGGAGGCGGGCGAGGCGGGCTCCCGCAGACGGCGAGAAAAAGCGGCTTCCGCTGCTGGAATCGCGAATCTCACCGAGGCCGTTCGGCGACACCGAGGAGGACCCGGTCACGTCGAGTGAAGGCTTCGTGTAGTCGTAATCCGTCAAGCGGACCTGCGCGGGCAGGCTCGCGGCGCGCGCGGTGAAGTTGTCGAAATGGCGGCCGGCGCTGCCGTCCGAGCCGGACAGCGGGTGATAACGCACCGGGCCCTGCGCGACGTTCTCGTGCTTCGCGAGCGAGTCGACGATGACGAGCTTCTCTCCGTCGTCGCTCTGTTCGAAGAAGTAATAGATACCTTCACGCTCCATCCAGCGGTGGAGGAAGTCGAGCGAGCTCTCGCGGTACTGGCAAACGTGCTCTTCGGTCTCGTACGCGCCCGCGAGGCGGAGCTCGTAATCGGTGATGCCCTCGTCCTCGAGCACGGCTTCGATCACGTCGGGGATCGACTTCTTCGTGAAGATGCGGCTGTGTTTGGTGAGTGACAGCTGCCACAGACGCGGCACCAAGCGCGCTAGATAGAGCGCGCTGCCGGGCAGCGCACGCACCATCTCGAACGACGCGAACACGCCGCCGTACGTGACCTGCATCGGCGCGCCGCTCGCGAGGAGCGCAACGTCGACCGAACCCGGCTCGATAACGAGCGTCGCCTTCGACCCGACCGCGTCTTCCGGCTCGATCTCGTGATCGCCGGTGACGGTGACGTAGACGTCGAAGACGTACGGACGCGAGAGCCCTTCGGCTCCGCGGAATCCAGCTACCTTCGCGGTAGCGGGCAGGGCACCAGATCGAATCGAGTATTCGAGAGCCATGGGTCCTCCGGAGCCGAAACGGTAAGAGCTGAGATAGGCTCGAGCAAGCGGAACGAAGCGATCCGATAGCGGGGCGACCGCCGCATGGATCGACCTCGACCAGGCAAAAAGTCCGCAGCTTCGTCGCGCCGGGGACGATTACGTAGGTTCGTGTCGTGCGTTTCGATCCGACCGGCGCGCGAAGGATCTTTTAGGTGGATGCAGGCTGCCGCCGGGGCAAAAGCAGGCTCGGCGATCGCAGGCGCGCGAGCACCCACTTCGCCTCGTCGTCGGTGAGATACACCGGATACGAAGCGATCATAATCGCGGAAAAAATCGGGATCACCATCGTGACGTCGATGCCGATGTGAAACCCGACGCCCCACAATAGAAGGTAGGGCCGATAACGCTTGAACCAGACGCCGAGCGGAAACGACAGCTCGAACAGGAGCGTCGAATACGTGAAAAACCAGATGAGCGGCTTGATGTCGATGTAGCGCGGCCACTCCGCGAAGACGGGGGACGAAAGGACATCGCGGAGCGCCATTCCGTTGCGCCACCGCTCGTTCGCCAGCTTCGCGAAGGCAGAGTTCAAATACACGTACGCGATTTGAATGCCGATGATGCGCTGGCCCCACATCGTCGCGAGCGGCGCCGGCCGGTTCGCGCGTGCGCGGAGCAATGCATCGATGCTGTATCGATGTCCGAGCGGGACGAGCACCGCCAGCGCGGCGACGATCATGAAGAGTCGATCGCCGCTGTTCAGGATGAAGGGGTTTCGGACCTGGAACGACGCGTGGAGATACGCGACGACGACCGTCGCGATGCGCGGGCGAAAGCCGACGAAAAGGCAAACCGCAGCAGCGGCGAAGATGATTGCCTGCCCGTAGAGCATCGCGTCGCTCTTCGGCGCCCACCCGAACGGCATCGCCCAGATGAAGCGATCGTTTTTGACGATCTCCCAAGGGACGAGCCCGTCGTGCGCGAAGAAGCGGCGAAGGTTCCACCCGATGGCGATCGCCTGCCAAATGGCGAGCGCGCCCAACATCAAGCGAAAGATGCCCGCCGAGGTCCCGTCGGTCGGCTTCGCGAAGAACGAGAGATAGAGGCGCTCGGCGCGCTCTCGGAACGGGGGTTTCGCGTCACTCAAAGGTTGTCGTCTCCGTCGCTCGACGACTTGGGCACCGCGGGCTCACGGCGGACGGGAGGAAGCGTGACCCCGGGGCCGCCTTGGCCACACGTGCGCGTCGTAAGGGTCACGGTGGACGGCTTTCGCTTCACCTTGCCCGCGTCGTCTTTGAGCTCGTGGATCTGGTTGATGATCCGGACGCTCTTGAGCTCGAGCCCCTTCGCCTTCGCGTCTCGGCAGAAGTAATCGAGGTACGGTCCGCCCCAACGGGTGCGATCCTGGAGGTCGGTCAGCTTGCCCTGGATCTTGCGCATGCGGACGTCACGGATGCGCTCGATGAAGGTCCGGTCGGCGGCGCGCGTCGTTGCGAGCTGGATGGTCGTCCCGTCCGGTTTGACGCCCTCGACGACGACGTGGGTCGCACCCGGCGGTTTGCCGAACATCCCCCACGAGTTCGTCATGCGGAGCCCCTCGTCGTAGAAGCCCATCACGTATTGGAACGGCCGCTTGATCTCCTTCGTGCCGCCGCCGACGAGCATCGCCACCAGGTGGTACAAGGTGAACGCGGTGATCGCGGCGCGCGCCATGCGGCCCTTGAAGTCGAGCTCGCGGTAGAGCTTCGGCTCCGCTGTCGCCTCCTTTGGAGGCACAGCCTCGATCGGGACGGGGGCGGCCTCGATCGGCGCGTCCACGTCCGCGGCATCCGGTGTTCCGAGCGATCCCACGTCCTGAGTCACGAAGACAAAGTCGTACCACCTCTTGGAGCCGGAAGCTGATATGTAGCGTGAGCCTTACGTACCGTCATGAACTCGGTGCTCTACCCGGGGGATCGCGTCGCCCATCGCTTCCTCCTCCAGAGTGAGATTGGGCGCGGGGGACACGGCGTCGTGTTTCGGGCGCTCGACACCGAGATGAACATCCCGGTGGCGGTGAAAGTCCTGAACGGCGAGATCGCCGACCAGGACCAGTACGTCTTACGCCTCTGGCGGGAGGCCCAGTCGCTCGCGGCGCTCTGGGGGAGCAGCGTCGTTCAGGTGCACGAGTTCGACACCGACGAGCGCGGGTTCGTCTACCTGGTGATGGAGCTGCTCGAGGGTGAGCCGCTCGACGTCCACCTCTTCGAGCTCGAGAGCTTCGGCGACCGGATGAGCCCGGCGCGCGTGATCCAGGTGCTCGAGCCGGTCGCGCACGCGCTCGGGATGGCGCACTCGAAGGGCATCATCCACCGCGACGTGAAGCCGCCGAACATCTTCCTCCTCGACGAGCAGGTCGGCGGCGGGACGCGTCTCATGGATTTCGGCCTCGCGAAGACGCCCGACTTCGAGGAGATCACCGACGTCGGGATGATCGCCGGCTCCCCGAGCTACATCGCCCCGGAGATCTGGAACTCGCAGCCGTTCGATCACCGGGCAGACATCTATTCGTTCGGCTCGGTGGTGTTCCGCACGCTCGCGGGCCAGCCCCCGTTCGTGGCTCAGTCCACCCTGGAGCTCTACGAGCTCGCGACGAAGGCGCCTCGTCCGAAGCTCACCGAATTCCGGCGAGAGCTGGCGCCGTCGGTCGACGTGTGGGTCGAGCGCGCATTGTCGATCGACCTTCGCTACCGCTATGGCTCGATGGAAGCTCTTTGGAACGAGTTTCTCGACGCATTGACCCAGAGCGACACGCCGAGCCTGCGCGCTTACCGGACCAGCCAGCGCCGGTAGCCATGACGAGGGGGCCACACTTGTCTCGCAGTGCGTGGACCCTACGGGGCCGCGCGTGAGCCAGAGCCCGCGCGGAAAGATCGCAAGCCTCGTCCTATTCGTCGCGCGGCATCCGAAGCGGACGCTCATCGCGACGGCCATCGCGTTCGCGCTGTCGCTGACCTTCCTCGGCGCGGGCTATTTGCTCGACGATCGGCTGCACACCTACATCTTGGACGGCAATTCGCTCGCCGGCGGGCCGCGCGGCGCGTGGGACCTCTATCGATTTGCGGACGGTGGCGACGGCGTCCGGCAAGCGACGCGTGAGGGCATCTTTCCCTGGTGGTCGAGCCCGGAGCTGAAGTTTGCCTTCTTCCGCCCGATTCCATCGCTGTGGCGCGCAGCCGACCATTACCTCTGGGGCGAGAGCGCCGTCATACCCCACCTCGAGGCGGCCCTCGTCTTCGCGCTCGTCGTCATCGTTGCGGCACGCGCATATGGGAAGGTTGTCGGGGGCGCCGCCGCCGGCATTGCGACGCTCATGTTCGCAATCGACGACGCGCACGGAACCGTGATCGCGTGGATCGCGAATCGTTATGCCCTGCTCGCGGCGCTCTTTGGGTTTGCGTCCCTCTTGCTGTTTTTTCCGCGATGGAGCGGCAATGCGGGCGAGACGTCGCACCGCCGCACGAACCCGTTCGATTCCGTGATCTCGGCGGCGCTCTTCGGCATTGCGCTCTTCTGTGGGGAGCCTGCCATCGGAATCTTCGGTTATGTGGTCGCCGCTGCGTGGTTCGACCCGCGCGGGCGCCGTGCGGGATTGATCTCGATGGCTCCCCATACCGTCGTCTTCGCGGTATGGGCGATCACCTACCGAACATTGGGATATGGCGCGGCGGGCAGCGACTTCTACGTCGATCCGGTGCAATCCCCCGTCGCATTCGCCAAGGCGCTCGTCGAGCGCCTCCCACGCCTCACGCTCGCGCAGCTCGCGGTGCCTCCGTCGGAGATGTGGGGACTCTTCCCCGAGGCGGGGCGACCCATTTATGCGGTCGTCACCATTGCAGTGTCGGCGGCCATTCTGATTGCGGTGCTGCGTGTGACCCGCTCGCATCCAGCGAGCAAAATCCTCGCGTGGGGCGCGCTCCTCGCCGCCATTCCGGCGTGCGCGACGAACTCGGCGGATCGCCTGCTGCTGATTCCCGGCTTCGGTGCGTTCGGCCTGATTGCGCTCTTCCTCGAGCGCGTCTGGGAGACGGCCTCGGCGCCCCGCGGCAAGCGCGTGCTCGCGGGTTTCTTCGTCGCCGTCCATTTCGTCCTGGCGCCGGTGCTTTTGCCGGTCAGCACCTGGAACTTCATGAAGACCTTCGGCGGCTTCGTCGAACGGGGCGTTGCCTCGATGCCGACCGACGCGAAGCTCGCAGAACAGCACCTCGTCGTGGTGACGGCGCCCGACGTCCTTCTCACAAACTACGTGATGCTCGAGACGTTGATGGCGGACGGTCCGAAACCGCTCGGCGGGTGCATCCTGACCTCACAGGATCGCGGGACCGCGACGATCGAGCGAACAGGAGATCGCACCTACGTCCTCACGAACCCTGCCGGGCAGAACGGCGGCCCGTTCGGCGGGCTCTACGGCAACGGTCGGCTGCGGGTCGGGGACACGTTCGACACCAATGTGATGACCGTGCGCGTGCTCGAAATGGGGGTCGAAGACCTACCTACGGCGATTCAGTTCGATTTCCACGCGCCGCTCGACGAACACCGGTGGATCGTCTGGAAAGGGCGCGGATTCGCGGAAATCCCGACCCTCGCAATGGGCGAACGCCTCGAAATTCCCTCCACGCCTTTCTTCGAGGCGCTGCAATAACTGCGTTATCGTGGGGCGGTACGATGTCGACCGCTCCACGCTCGGCCCCGGCCGCGAATCCTCCGCGACGAATCGGTCCATATCGGATCGATAGCGAGATCAGCGCTGGCGGAATGGGGGTCGTGTATCGAGCCCAGCACGAAACGACCGGCGTCCGGGTCGCATTGAAGACGGTGCAGGTCGAGGGCGAGTCGCTCGTCGCCGGCGTGCGCCGTGAGATTCGCGCGCTCGGCGCGCTCGATCATCCCGGTGTCGTGCGCATCGTCGACGACGGCACCGACCGCGGCGTGCCGTGGTACGCGATGGAGATCCTCGAGGGGCCGACGCTCCGGCAGCTTCACCGCGACCGTGTGGCGACCCCGATAACGAGGAGCGGCCCGCGCAGCGAGTTTCAGGAGGCGGCAACCCGACCCATTTCGCCGGAGCTCGTCATCGGCGAGCGCCGCGACACCGTCGAGCCGACGGGACCGACGCGCTTTTTGCCGATCGACGGCGGCGACCGGCTGCAAACCGCTCTCTCGATCGTGCGGACGTTGTGCCGAACGCTCGCATTCGTGCACGGCAAAGGCATCGTTCACCGCGATTTGAAGCCCGACAACGTGATCATGGTCGAGGGTCGCGGCCCGGTGATCCTCGATTTCGGGATCGCGGTTCGCTCGATGGGCGCAAGCTCGCGCGAGACGCTCGACTCGGCGGGTCGGCCCATCGGGAGCCCCGCGTATATGGCGCCGGAGCAGATCCGCGGCGACATCGTCGACAGCCGGGCCGATCTCTATGCGGTCGGCTGCATGCTCTTCGAGATCGTGACGGGTCGCGTGCCGTTCGAGAACGAGCAGCTCTCGTCGATTCTGTCGCGCAAGGTCCACGGCGAGGCGCCTTCACCGCGCGCCTTCGTCCCGACGATCTCCGACGACCTGGAGCAGCTGGTGGTGCGCCTCCTCGCGCGCCGGCCCGAAGATCGACTGGGACACGCCGACGACGTGGCGACGGCCCTCGCCGCGCTCGGCGCCGCGGACATCGGGCCGCCGGGACCCATCGCAGAGCCATATCTACATCGCCCGCAGCTCTCGGGGCGCGAGACGGCGCTCGGTGCCGTGCTCGAGGCCCTGATCGCATGCTCGTCCGGCAAACCGAGCTCACGGCGGGAGAGCGGCATCGACCTGAAGCCGTCACCGAAAGCGAAGTCGATCATCGGGACGGTCGGCACCCTGGACGTCACGTCGCGCGCCGAGCCCGTGGCCGCCTCTTCGGCGCAAGGCAGCTTCGTGTTCGTGGGCGGCGAGAGCGGCGTCGGCAAAACGCGGCTGTCGATCGAGGTGGCGACGTCCGCGGTGCGTCGTGGCTTCAACGTCGTGACCTGCCAATGCATCCGGCTCGACACCGAGGCCGACGTTCGCGAGGGCGCGGTGCGCGCCGCGCCGCTGCACGCATTCCAGAGCCTCCTCGTCGGAATCGCGGATCGTTGCCGTGCCCGGGGCGAGCTCACATTCGAAGAGATCCTCGGCGAGCGCGGACCAATCCTCGCTCCGTACGAGCCATCGTTCTCGAGCCTGCCCGGCTTCGACAGGTACCCGACGCCGCCGGACTTACCGCCCGAAGCGGCGCGCAGCCGCGTGCTTCAAGCACTTGCCGATACGCTCTCGGCGTTCGCCGCGGACACACCGCTGCTCTTGGTCATCGACGACCTGCAATGGGCGGACGAGCTTTCGCTCGCGTTCTATCGCTCGCTCGACCAGCGATGGTTTTCGTCGAATGCGGTCGTCGTCGTCTCGACCTATCGAATCGAAGAGATGTCGCGCGAGCTCGACGTGTTGCTCAAGACGAGCGGCGCGCTCAACGTCGTGCTCGATCGATTGGGGGAGGAGGCGGTCGTGCGCGTCGTGAGCGACATGCTCGCGGTCGAGGTGCCGGATCCGCGGCTGGTCTCGTTCCTCCTCGCACGCAGTGAAGGCAACCCGTTCTTCATCGCGGAGTACCTGCGCGCGGCGATCGGACGCGAGCTGCTGCGGCGCGACGATCGAGGCATCTGGCACTACGAGGCGGAGGGTGGTTCCGGCGCGTCGATCGACGCGCTCCCGCTGCCGCGCACGATCCAAGACGTCATCGCGATGCGCATCGCGGGCTTGTCGATCGAGGCGACGAACATCGCGCGCATCATGGCGGTGCTCGGCCGCGAGCTCGACGACCAGCTGCTCGACGTCGCGCTCGGCACGTCGCGGGTCCTCGAGAGCGACGGCCTGCGGGAGCTCCTTCGCCGGCAGGTGCTCGAAGACAGGGGCAACGGCCGCGTGCGGTTCGTCCACGACAAGCTGCGCGAGGTCACCTACGGCGGGATCGCGGAGGCGGATCGACCGGCGGCGCACCTCGCCGCCGCGCGCGCGCTCGAGTCGTGGGGCGAGCGAGCGGGCGAGATCGAGCGGCTCGCGCCGGAGCTCGCCCACCATTACGCAGAAGCGTCGGAGAACGAGCGTGCCTGCCAATACCTCGAGCGCGCGGGCGAGCAGGCGATGGCGGAGGGCAGCTACTCGGACGCGGCCCGCTACTTCGATCGTGCCGCGGGGCTCGCACCGAAGCTGCCTCGCAGCGCGCGCGATCGGGTGCGCCTCGCACGCTGGGTCCGCAACACCGCGAAGGCGTTCCACGCCCTCGGTGATCTTCAAAACGCGGAGATCAAAGGGCGCGAGGCTTTGCGCATCGCAACCGGAACGGACTCTCTCGTCGACCTCGAATACCGCGGAAAAGCGTCGAACCGCGCGCGTTTCGTCGCAGGCACGGTCGGCGCCGTCGGCACGCAGCTGTTCGGCCTCTTGGATCGTCTCGACCGTCTGGCGCCCGGTCAGGCAGGCGCGGATCTGAGCCGCGAGGCTGCGCTGGCCTGCGAGAAGCTGGCGGAGACGTACCTCTTCCTGAACGATCAGACGCGCGCGGCGCTCGCGACGGTGCTCGCGGGCAACCATGCGCAGGCCCTCGGCCCGTCTCCCGAGCTCGCGCGCGCATGCTCACAGCTCGCGATCGCGGCCACGTACGTCCCCGCGCACACGATCGGCAAGGTGTATGCGGATCGCGCGAAGCGGATCGCCGGCCTTCTCCAAGATCGACACACGGATCTCCACGTCGAGTTCATGCGCGGCTTTTGGTCCGCCGGGATCGCGGATGGGCGCGAGGCGCGCCACTGCCTCACGAACGCACTCCGGCTCTCGCGCGAGCTCAGCGATCGGCGTCGAGAGGAGGAGTGCTTGGCGCTGCTCGGGATGCTCGAAGCGATTCACGGCCTCTACGACGGCGCGCTCGATCGCTACCGCGAGCTCGAAGATCTCGCGCTGCGCAGCCAGAACGAGCAGGCGCGTTTCTGGGCAGCCGCCGGGCGCGCGCAAGTGCTCGGGCGCACCGGCCGCAGCCACACGACGATCGAGGACTACGATCACCTGCAGCCCTACATCGAGGGGACAGGCGATATGTCCGAGCGCATCCAGCTCGTCATTGCCGCGCCGGTCTACGTCGAGAAGGGTCTGCGCGATCGAGCCGTCCGCGCACTCGACGACTTCCTCCGCCTGACGGTGGATCAGAGCCCCGCGGGTTGCATGCTCTTCTGGTCTTACTCCGCGGCGTGCGAGACGGCGTTTCTCCTGCTCGACACGGCGTCCACGTACGAGCGCCGCTCGCTCGAGCGACGCGCTCGCCAGACGGCGGAGGTCATGGATCAGTTCGCGCGCATCTTCCCGATTGGTCGCTCCGAAGCCTCACGAGCGCGCGCGCGGATTCATTGGTACGACGGCGAGGAGAGGGCGGCTCGAAAGCTATTCGAACGCGCGGTGGCAGAAGCGACGCGATTCGATCTTCCGATGGAGGCGAAGAAGGCGCGCGCCGATCTCTCACGGCTGCGGGCCTAGCGCTTCGGATCCTTCGGCTTGCCGAGCTTCACGCGCAGAGCCTCGATCGCGTTGTCGAGCTCCTTGTTTTCGCGGAAGCAGCAGGTGCCTTGGTTGCGCCGCGGGCAGTCCATCTCTTTGAGGAGCTTCAACGCGGTGTAGGCCCGCTCGTCACCGAACTGAGCGGCTTTCGGGAAGAGCGCAGCCTTCTCGCTGCACGGCGCCGTGACGAGCTCGAACGCGACTTTGAGCGCGACCGGCGCCTTTTCGGCGACCTTCGGGTCCTTGAGCATGCGTGTCGCGCGATCGCTGCCTTTGGTGCCGCCTTTGGTGCGAACGATGTCGAACAAGATCCACAGGCCACGCGATCCGAGCTTTGTGGCGAGCGCATCGAAAACGGCGTCGGACTTCTTGCCGCCGACCGTCTCGAGGGCGACCGCCGTCGAGACCGTCGCGCCGGTGATCGCGCCCTCCTTGAAAGCTTCGGGATCCGCCTCGACGAGGGCAAGCAATGCTGGTCCGGCCTTCGCCCAGTTTTCGTCTTTCGCAGCCTGGGTGAGCGTCGAACGCAGATCGTCGACGCCGGGAGCTTCAGTTGCCTCGCTCGCAGCGGCGCTCGGCGCCTCCACGTCCGCAGAGTCGGCGACGAACGCCGCCGAGCCGTCCAGCGACGGCTCCGACGACGCGGACGACGCGGAGCGCGGCGTGGAGGTCGCCTGTTTGCGAGGCCGGCGGACCTCGTCGTCATCGTCGCGTTCGGTGCGCGTGGGCTTGCTCGAACCGGCGCTCGCGACGATCCACACCACGAGGAGAAGCGGGACGACGACCGCGGCGATCGCGAGCGGAAGGCGGGCTTGCGCCGGGATCTTTCGGCTGATCGCGGTGACGAACGTCTCGCTGCTCGACGGCGACGTGCTCGCGCTCACGGCGGCGTTGGACGCGGCGTCGAGCGCTGCGGCGACGTCCGCGGCGGCGCCGTAGCGCTTGTCGCGCTCGCGCGCGAGGAGGCGCCGGACGACCTCTTCCACCTCGTCGGGGACGCGCACGTCGGGCGCGCGCTCGACGATCCGGGGGATGTCGCGCTCGCGTTGGGCCTTGAAAAGATCGAGCGCCTCTTCGGCATCGAAGGGGCGCTTTCCAGAGAGCATCTCGTAGAGAACGACGCCGAGCGCATATAAGTCTGCGCGCGTGTCGAGGACGGCCGAGCCGAGCGCACCTTCGGGCGGAAGGTAAGCGGTGGTCCCTTCGATGACGCCCGTCGAGGTGAGGATGCGCGTCCGTTGCGTGAGGTCGTCCTCCTCCGAGCCGAGGGCTTCGCTGCCGAGCTTTCCGATGTCGACCTTCGCGCTGCCGAAGTCGATGAGCTTCACGTCGTCGCCGGACTCACCGGTGAGCATGACGTTACGAGGCTCGACGTTGCGATGAACGATGCCCTGCTCGTGCGTCGCACCGAGCGCGAGCGCGATCTGTCGCGCGACCCGAAGCGCGCGCGAAAGCTGCATGGGCCCCTTCTTCAACACGTCGCGCAGCGTGGTGCCGGGGACGTGCTCGATCGCGAGGTAGTGCCCGCCGTCCGGCAAATCCCCGCAGTCCATCGCGGCGGCGACGTTGGGGTGTTTGATGTGCGCGCCCGCGACACCCTCGCGCTCGAAGCGCGCGACGTCGCGGGAAGCCGCGGCCATGTCGAGGACCTTCAGCGCGACGCGCGTCTTCAGGTGCACGTGTTGCGCGCGGTAAACCGCCCCGACATCGCTGGCGGTGATCACGGCTTCCACGCGGTAGCGATCGGCGACGACGCACCCGACGAGGGACTGCGCCCACTTCGAGGCCGGCGTGCCCTCATCGGGTTCGATCCGGACCGTCTTGCTCATCGGCTCGACGAGCCTATCAGCAGAGCGGCGTCACTCGACCACGAGCGTGCCGAAACGCTCGGTTACGTGAAAGTTTGGCCTGTCGGTGAAAGTCGGGCTCCAGGCCAGGAATTTGCGGTCTTGCCTGCCTTCCATCCGAAACACACCGAGCCCGAGCTCCGCGCCGCTCTTCAACGCGCTGCGAATTTCCGGCGCCTTGATCGCGATCTCGATGACACCCTTCTTGGCGGCTGCGTCTCGACGCGTTCCGACGCCGAGCGCGCCGCTCCATCCGACGTCTTCGCGCTTTGCCTGTCGATCGATCGAAAGATCGAGAAAATGTCCGAACGGACCGACCTCGACCTCGAAGTATTTGTGCCGAGCCTTGGTGTCGGGCGCGAGAAACAGCTCGATGCAGTCTTCTTCGTAGAGGCGTGCGCGATCGCGATCGGTCGGCTGCGTCGCGTCGGTGAAGAAACCCGCGCTCTCCGACTCGAACGCGGCGTAGAGCGCATCGCTCGACCAGAGGAACCGCACCCGGGTGCTCACCGATGTGGCTCGGCCTTTCCAATCCGTCGAAAACTCGATCGGCGTCGCGCGTGACCACGCGGGCTCGTCGAGGACGCCGTCGAGCACCAGCTTCTCCGCACCGAGCGCCGCGGCCTTCGCCGTCGCGGCTCCCGCAGGCGAAGACGTCGTCGTCGAGCCGGGCTTCTTCGGGACGTCCTTCGCCGTGAGCTGAAACGGCGCCATCGCCTTGAAAACGAACGCGCGCGGCTCGAGGACAGCCGCGCTCGCGTCGCCTTCGATGCGCGTCTTGGAGAGGTCGACGCCGAAGCGCTTCGCGGCGAGCTCGATGAGCGGAGAGGTCTTGTGGCCACCCAGCCCGAGCGCGAGCTTTTCGTTGTCCCACGCGCCCAAGAACATCGCGCCCGCCTGATCGACACGGACGATGTTGGTTCCGCCGATGCCGATCTTCGGCTCGATCGGAACCATCATCTGGAAGCCGTCGCCTTGCATCGCCGGCGTCCCGTCGAGGAGAACGACGTCGGGCATCGCGACCTCGGAGACGTCGACCATGCGCGCGGCGAACAGATCGAGCGCCTTCACGTACGCAGCACGGTCCTCGTTGCCGGCCGATTTGCCGTCCAAATAGTCCTTGAGCTCGGCGTGCATGCGCCACTTCTGCCGATGCGCGGGCGAGGCGAGGCTCGACATGACGACGCCCTGCATGTTCTTGAGACCGAGCGACACGACCGAGAATCGGTGTGCTTTCAGCTTCGGCACTTCGATGAACAGGCCGCCGGACATGTGCTCGGCGAGCACCTTGGGAAGAAGCAGCGTCGGCACCTTCGTCGCCCCCATGCCGCTCACCTGCATCGGTTTGCCGGGGCGATCGCCTTCGACGTCGAACGTGCCGTCGTCGCACATGCACACGAGCGGCACGCCTTCTTCCTTCGTCATCTTCGCGTAGCCGGAGATGTCGACGAGCTTGTTCCAATACGAGTGAGGCCCGCCCCACCCGTCGGCGATGGTGATCTTGGTGTGCCCCCGCTCCTTCAAGCAGCGGATGATGCCGCGCACGAACTCGGGGTTCGTGATGCGGCCGGTGACACCGTCGTCACCGCCGCTCTTCTCCGGGTCTTTGATCGAGTCGAAGCCGCCGATGTTCGGCTTCACCAGGACGGGCACGTCTTTGCCGCGTTTCGGAACCACCGCCTCGCAGAGCTTCTTCGCGAGCGCGACAGGGTCGTCACCGGCGAGCGCGATGACCGGCGAGTCGTCCTTGCGAACCCGCTCCAGATTGCGGGCGCGAAGCGCGGCGCCGTCGAGCTTGCCCTCCGCGAGGACGGGTGGGCCTTCGTAGGGTTGCGAGGCCTGCGTGACGACGTCGGCGGAGCTCGATTCGACGGGTGTCGAGGCCGACGCCGGCGGCTCGCCGCTCGCGACGGCGGAGGACGAAGGGATGGGCGTGCTGCTCTTGTTCGCCTTCGGTGACCCCTCACCACACGACGCCGCGAGCAGCAGGAGGATCAAGGAAGCGGCCCTGCGCACGGCGTCGATGGTAGTCTCCGCCGCCCGTCAACGTCGACCAATCGTAAGGGGACAGCATGACGACCGGAGCCGCGGAGGGGCGCACCTACGAACACCCCTCCAGCGAAGAGGAAATCCGAGACATCGTCCGAGCTTGCGCCGCCGAGCGCCGTCCCCTCCGCGTGATCGGCGCCGGCCATTCGGAGCCCGCCTCGATCGGCCCCGCGAGCGCCCGAACGCTGATGCTCGATCGGATGCGACGGGTCTCGGTGACGGGCACCGACGGCGGCGAGCCTCTCGTCGAGGTCGAAGCCGGCTGCCATTTTGGAAAGGACCCGTACGACCCGACGGGAACGAGCTCCTGGTCGAACTCGCTCAACGCGTTTCTTCTGAGCGCCGGATACGCGCTGCCGGATCTGGGCGGCATCTCCCACCAGACCATCGGCGGGTTTCTCTCCACGGGGTCGTCGGGCGGGACGACACGATACGGCCTCGCCGACGCGATCGAGCGCATTCGCTTCGTCGACGGAACGGGCCAGGTTCACGAGGTCTCGCGCACCGACTCGATCTCGAAGGGCCGCGACCTGTTCCACGCTGTGGGCGTCTCGATGGGCCTGCTCGGCGTCGTCACGAAGGTGTGGTTCCGCCTCGAGCCGAGCTTCGCGATCGCCGGGCAACAGCGAACGCGCACCGTCGCCGAGACACCGATCGACTTCTTCGGCGACAAGCCCGGCGCGATCTCGTTTCAGGATTACCTGCGAGATACGCCCTACACGCGCCTCCTCTGGTGGCCACAGGCCGGCTTCGATCGGATGGTGGTGTGGCAAGCCCAACGCATGGTGCCTCCACCCGGCTTCACGCCGAAGCCGTACGAAGAGCTTGGCCGCGCGGCGCGCCTCGCGTCGCTCGCGGGGTGCCTCTTCTACACCGTGCTCGGAAACCTCGAGGACGTGACCGTCGTCCCCGCGAAGCTGGCCGAGTTCTACAAGCAGCTCGACGACGAGCTGGAGCGCGACATGGATCCCAACGCGCCGCCGCAATCATCGGCGCCTTGCCAGCGCTACTCCGTGGACGAGGTGCTCTCGTACCTCGGACGCGGCATCCGCGAGGGCATGAAAAAGCGCGCGCCGAGCGGCCAAACCGTGGGCGATCTCTTCGGTGGGACGACGATCCTCGACAAACTCGAGCACCACATCGGCAAGATCGTCGGGCGCGCGATCGAGGACGTCGTATCCGACGTGATCGTCGCGATCGTGAAGCTGTCCCTAGATGCCGCGCTGGACAACGACCTCGCGAAGGAGACCGCGCGTTGGGTCAACACACGCCTCGACGAAGTGATCGACGGCGTGTTGAACCTGTTCGTCCCGCTCGACGGCGACAAACCTCCGCAGATTTTCCAGGACACTTGGATGTGCGGTCTTCCGATGGACAACCAGATGGATGACCGCCTCTGGCCCACGGTGTTCACCGAGCTTTGGGTTCCGCTTCACCGCGCGCAGGCGGCGATGGCGCGGATGCGCGACTTCTACGCGGCCGGCGGCGATCGAAAGCGCTCGTTCCAGAACACCGGTTCGTTCTCTTGCGAGATCTACGGTGCGCGTCGCAATCGCTTCTGGATGAGCCCGGCGTTCGACACCGACGTCGTGCGCTTCAACGTGTTTTGGTTCGGCAACAACGCGGAGGATCCGTCCGCCGCGTTCTTCCCGCGCTTCTGGGAGCTGCTCAAGCCGCTCGAGTTCCGACCGCACTGGGGCAAGGCGTTGCCTCGACCCGCGGCCGAGTACGCGCAGTACTATCGGAGCGTTTTTCCTCGGCTCGACGACTTTCTTCTCCTGCGCGACAAGCTCGACCCGTCGGGCGTCTTCGCGACGCCGTATTGGCGCGAGCACTTGGGGTTCTGACGATGAGCCAAGAAAGGCCCGCACCGGGCAGCGACGGCTACTACCACCCGACGAGCGAAGACGAGATCGTCGACCTCGTTCGGCAAGCGCATGCATCGCGCACCAAGCTCCGCGTCATCGGCTCGGGCCACTCGGAGTTCGGAGCGATTTGCCCGGGGCTCACGCCGCGCGGCGCTCACGGCGGAGGCAAACCACCGCCGAGCGCGATGATGGTCGCGCTCGATCGCCACCGCAGCATCACCTTTCACGACGACGGCATCGTCGAAGTCGACGCGGGCTGCACCTTCGGCCGCGACCCCTACGACCCCACCGGCGAGAGCTCGTGGTCGTCGAGCCTCGGCGGCGCGCTGCTCGCGCGGGGCCACGCGCTGCCGGATCTCGGCGCCATCTCTCACCACACCGTCTCCGGATACCTGTCCACCGGCTCGATGGGCGGATCGGTGCAGCACTCGTTCCTCGACGCGGTCGAGCGCATCCGCTTCGTCGACGGCAAAGGTGATCTGCACGAGACGTCGCGAGGGGAAGAGCTGTTCGACGCGGTCGGCGTCTCGATGGGCCTCTATGGCGTCATCACCAAGGTGTGGCTCCGCACCGAGCCGCACTACAACCTCGTCGGCCGCGAGCTGCGCAAACCCATCGACGAAACCCCCGTCGACTTCTTCGGCGAAAATCGCCGCAAAATCCCCTTCGATCGCTACCTGCGCGACATGCCGTACGCGCGCGCCGTGTGGTGGCCGCAGCGCGACTTCGAATACATGTCGCTGTGGGAAGCAACGCGCGTCGAGGACATGCCGCTCTTCGAGCCGGTACCTTACAAGCTGCTCGCGCCGGACACGCGGCTCCTCTCCCTCGCGGCGAACGTCCTGCTCACGATCCTCGGCAACCTCGACGATCTCAGCGCAGCGCGGAAGAAGCTCACCTGGTTTTACGACAAGCTCGACGAGGAGCTCGAGAACACGCCGTCGGGCAGCGGGTGCCCTTCGGCACTGGGGACGTCACAGGCGGGCGGGGCGCGCGTCGGCATCGACGACGTCGTCGATGCCGTGCGACGCATCGTACGCGCGACGAACCCCGGCAAGGCCGGCGACGGCCGCGTCGATCGATTCGTGCACGGGCTGTTGGACGTCGCGAAGGCGCAGAGCCGCGTGTCCGTCGACAAGCTCGAGACGATCTGGGACGACATCGTGACCGACGCCATCGTCACGCTCGTGAAGACGGTCCTCTCTGGATCGCTGCCCGCGCTCGGCATGCTCGGTGTCGGCAAGGCCGCAAAATCGATCGTGCCGTACCTCGCCCGCTCGATCGTCTCGATGTTCGTGCACGAGGGCGACAGCCGCTTCCAAGATTGCTGGCTCTGCGGTCACGCGCTCGACGATCAGCTCGACCCGCGCCTATGGACGCTGCGCTTCATGGAGCTCAGCGTGCCCATCGACAAGGCCGAGGACATGATGCGACGGCTGCGCGAGTACTTCCGCGCCGGCGGGGACGCGAAGACCGCGTATGACCGTACCGGGCCGTTCTCTTGTCAGGTGTACGGCGGCAAGAAGAACTCTTTTTGGATGAGCCAAGCACACGGCACCGACGTCGTTCGCTTCGACGCATTTTGGTTCTTCCACAACGCGGACGATCCTCGGCAGCGCTTCTTCCGCGGCGTGTGGGAAGCCCTGGAGCCGCTCGGCTTCCGTCCGCATTGGGGCAAGGTCTTGCCGGTACCGGGCCGTACGTTTGCCGCCTACTACGAGCGACAGCTGCCGCGCATGAAGGACTTCAAGCGCCTTCGTGGTGGCTACGACCCGACGAACATCTTTCTGACGGATTACTACCGCGAGCATCTCGATCTTTGATCGCGTCGACGCCCTGACGGAAACGTCAGTTCTTGATGCTCGAGAGGGCTCTGCGAAATGGGGATCACGTGACGGCGACGCGGCATGACGATTGCCAGGTCCTCGCCCGACCATGCAGCCCGAAACCCTCAGCGCTGACTCGATCGGAACCCAAGAGGCGGCACCGCGCGCCACGATCGAGGCGGCCAGCCACAGCCGACCGTCGAGCGGGACACGGCCATGGAGTCCCACCGTGGGCGCGTTGCTCACGCCCGAATTGCGGCTCGTCGCACCGCTCGGTGAGGGCGGAATGGGGTGTGTCTGGCTCGCCGATCATGCGGTGCTGGACCGCCGCGTAGCGGTGAAGTTCTTACGTGACCACATCGCCCACGAGCCGTCGGCGCGCGAGCGTTTGCGGCGAGAAGCAGCAGCGGTCTCGAGGCTCAAGAGCCCGCACATCGTCGAGGTGCTCGAGCAAGGCGACGGTGACGGCGACGTCCCCTACATCGTGATGGAGCTGCTCTCGGGGGAGACGCTGCAAGACCGCGTCGAATACACGGGCCCGATGTCGTTCGAGGAGGCGAAGCGCGTCGTCCGCCAAGCGCTGAGCGGCCTCGCGCGCGCCCACGATGCGGGCATCGTCCACCGCGATATCAAACCCGACAACGTGTTCTTGGCACTCGGAGAGCTGCCTCTCGTCAAGCTGCTCGACTTCGGCATCGCGCGAGATCTCGACCGCACGGTGAGCCGCATGACCACGACCGGCAACGTCGTCGGGACGCCGCTCTTCATGGCGCCGGAGCAAATGGCTGGGATCGCAGTGCTTCCCGCGTCCGACGTCTGGGCCTTCGCGATCGTCGTCTACTACTGCGTGACCGGCACGTTGCCCTACGCCGGTGAGACGCTCGCCGCGCTCGCGCTGGCGATCGATCGCGAGCGCCCCACACCTCCTTCGGCTCACGCGCAGGGCCTGCCGGCAAACTTCGACGCGTGGCTCGGCCGCGCGCTTGCGCCACGGTTCGAAGATCGATACGCCGATGCGGCCGAGATGCTCGAAGCCTTCGAGCAGTATGTGGCGCCTGCCGACGCCCCCGCGATGCGTCCTTTCGCCGGCGGAGCGCTGTGGGCGCAGACAACCACAGCCGTGGCGGAGCAGCCTGAACGAGGTCGCTTTCCGGTCCCGCTCAAGGCCGGCTCCGGTGAGACCGATTCGTCGCGCGACCGCGAGACCGCACGCTTCCGCATCACACGCCGGCGACAGATCGGCCTGCCACTGCTGACTGCCGCCGCAGGCGCGATCGTGGCGAGCCTCGGCGTTGTCGGCGTCTACAGCAGCCGCTCGGCCGAAGCGACGCCCCGGTACATCGACGGGACGACCACCGCGCAGCAAGCTGCACCGGCGCCGTCTGCCGCGTCGCGGGAGAGCGACGCGCACGCCACCGGCACCGCCGCCTCGAACATGCGCTCGCCGGTTTGTGCGGCTGGGTTACCGCTCGCGACGAACGACGCGTCGGACCAGCTGCTCGACGCGCTACCGATGACGCGCACGAGGTTGCGCCCCGACTCCACCGCCTCGACGACGCACGCGTCGATGCCGTCGGCGCAGCGCGCGAGCCGAAAGCCTCAACGACGTAACTTGGGATTCTGAGGAGCACGACCATGGGGGGCGCCAGAAGTTGGACCGCAGGCCTGCTTGCGTGTGTCGCGATCTCGTCGACGACGGCGCAGCTCGAGGCGGCCCCGAGCGATCGGGAACGCACGCGTGCGCGCGAGCTCGTGTACCGCGGCGACGAGCTCTTCGACGACGCCCGGCACGCCGAAGCGCTCACCGCCTACCGTGAGGCGGACGAGATCATGCGGGTGCCGACGACGGGCATCGAAGTGGCGAAGACCCTCGCGGTGCTCGGTCGTCTGGTCGAGGCACGAAGCATCGCCGTCACGGTGGAGCAGTTTCCGGCCAGCGACGACGAGCCCATCCCATTTGTCGAGGCACGCAAGCGCGCGACACGTCTCGTCCGCGAGCTCGACCGCCGGATCCCCTCGGTGACCCTCGACGTCTTGCCCTCCGCGCCGACGCTCATCGTCCGCGTGGACAAGATCCGCGTCTCGAACGACCTCGCGTCCGCGCCGCTCCGCATGGATCCGGGCCGGCACCTCATCACCGTCGGCGCAGCCGGCTTCGAGGACGTGACGCGGGAGGTGGACGTCGAAGAGGGCGAACGGCGAATGCTCCGCTTCACGTTACCGAGCGCGAAACGAAGCCCCGGCCCGCTTGCAATCGGCGGTCTCGTCCTTTCGGGCGTGGCGCTCACCGGCGGCCTCGTCACGGGCGCGCTGTACCTCAAGGAGCGCGACGATCTAGCCGACGCGTGTACGCGCGAGTCGAGCCTTTGCAATGGAGGCTCTTTCGATCGAACCGACGCGCTCGGGCTCGCCGCGAGCGTCAGCTTCGCCGTCGCCGCGGGCGCCGGTGTCGTCGGCGGGATCGCGCTGGGCGTCGACGTCGCGGGGGACGCGGACGTCGCCGTGACCGCTCGACTGTCACCGACGTTCGTCGGTGTCGACGTCGTCTTCTGACGGGCGCGCGGTCTCGTCAGCGAGCGGCCAGGATGGTGTCGAACGCACGGCGAAACACCCAGGCACCTTCGTCGGGCGGCTTCCCAGTCGCGTCCTGAAGCGCGCGCTGCAGGACGTTCGTGACCGGGTCTCTTCCCGTCGAGCCGGCGCGCGCGACGATCTGGATGGCCGTCTGACGATAGATGCGCTCGCAGACGTCGGGCTGCCCCTGATCGTAGACCGGCGCGCCTGCGCGAATCGCGCGCGAGAGCAGCTCACGGACCTCGTCGGTGACGAACGAGGTCGACATCGGCGGCATCGAGACGACGGTGGGCGGCGCGTTGACCTGATCCACAGGCGCACCGCCGCGAAGCCGAGCGAGGAGCGGACCGAGGAGCGGCACCGCGGCGCGACCACCCCCCGCCTCTTGAGCGCGCCTGGCAGCCGCCTCGAGCACGTCGGCGCTGGAGGTGTAGCGCGCGTCGGTTCGTAGCGAGCCTGCGAGCGCGTTCGCAAACGCGATCTGATAATCGCCCAGGAGATCGAACTTCCCCTCCGACTCGCGCCCTTGCGCGATCGCGGCGTACATCGAGAGCTCGCTGCCGAGCGCGTCGTCGGGGAGCGTCGCCGAGCGCGCCGTCAGCAGATCATCGAACGCGTAGCGCATGTCCCACGCAGCGTCCGTCGGGTTCGTTCGCGTCGCAGCGCGCGCGAGGCCAGCCGTGAGACGTGCGCCGACCGCGGCGAGCGTCGCTTGCCCGCCGCGAAGAATCTGCTCGGCGACGCCGCGATAGAGCCCATAACAACCCGCGTGATCACCCGCGTTGTAGCGAGGAGCGCCCTGCAAGATGACGCGCTCGAGCTGCGCCTGAACGGCGCCGTCGATCGCGGCACGTCGCGACGGCACGATGCTCGGCGACGACCCCGGCGCGAGCGCGCGTTGAATGGCCGCGACGACCTCCTTCGCGGAAGCGAATCGATCGGCGGCGCTCTTCGCGAGGAGCTTGCGCACGACGTCGTCGAGGATCCCCGGATCAGCGGGCGACGTCGTCGGCCCGGATCGCAGGCTCGGCGGTGCGTCTTGGAAATGTTGGCGCGTGAGCTCCTGCAGGTTGCTCCCTTGGAAGGGTGTCTTGCCCGTGAGCATCTCGAAGAGGACGATGCCGAGCGAATAAAGATCCGCGCGACCGTCGACGTCGCCCGCCGCTAGTTGCTCGGGCGCCATGTAGAGCGGCGTACCGACGGAGACGCCGAAGCCGGTGAGACGATCGTCGTCACGTAGCCTGGCGACGCCGAAGTCGAGGACCTTCACGACGTCGCGCTCGTCCTCCTCGGTCACGAGGACGACGTTCTCCGGCTTCAGATCACGGTGCACGACGCCGCGCTGATGCGCGTGCGAGAGGCCGCGCAAGATGCCGATCGTGATGGATGCCGCGCGGGCTGGGGTGAGCCGCCCTTCACGCGCGATGACGTCGTACAGCGTCGGGCCGTCGAGGTACTCCATCACGAGGTAGGGCAGCGTCCCGGCGTCTTCCGCGAAATCGACCACGCGGACGATGTGCCGGCTCTGCAGGCAGCTCGCGACCTCGGCCTCGCGCGTGAAGCGCGTCTGCATCGACGTGTCGTACGCGAAATCGCCCCACACGACCTTGACGGCGAAGACGCACGCGATGCGCGTATGGGCCGCTCGATACACCTGCCCCATGCCGCCGGCGCCGATGCGGTCGAGGATGCGGTATCGATCACCGAGCACGCGACCGATCAGCGGATCGAAGCTGCCCGCGGTCGTCGGGACGTCGTCGCGGGGACACGTGCGCGCAAAACGAAACGCCGCGCCGCACTTTTCACAGTAGCGCACGCGGCAATCCTAACAGCTGATGCTCGGGACTGGCTCTTTCGTGCGCAGTCCCGGCCGGACTTCGGAGCGAAGAGGACTACTTGCCCTTGTCCTTCTCACACTTCTCGGCGCACTCGCCGAACTCTTTCAGGGCGCTCGCCTTGTTCATGCAGTCGGCCGCGCACTCGTACGTCTTCGGATCCTTGTTCTTCTGCTCCTCGGCGTCCTTCGTGCACTTCTCGATGCTCTTCTTCTTGTCCTCGTCGGACTTCTTCTCCTTGGCCTCTTTGGCCTTGAGCTCTTCGAGCTTCTCGCAAACGGCGGCCGGGCTCTTGCCGCATCCCCCGAGGAACAGGGTCCCTACGACGACGAGCGCGGCTGCAAACAGGCTTCGGTTCATGATCATCTCTCCGGTTTTCTTTGCGAGTTCTACGCCGAGCCTCGCTTCGACGCGGGGCGTGGTCCCTCCCCGCACCGAGCTTGCTACCATAGTGACGCGGTGGAGGAACCTCGGAGCTCGATCGAGCCGGCGAAAGTTCGGCTGGACAAATGGCTATGGGCAGCGCGCTTCTACAAGACGCGCTCACAAGCGACGGAAGCGATCGGCGCAGGCCACGTCAAAGTGAACGGCCAGCGCGCGAAAGCAGGGCAATCCGTCTCGGTGGGGCTCGTGGTCGAAATCGTCAAAGAACAACTCACCTGGGAGGTTCGCGTCGTGGCGATATCCGACAAGCGGGGCAAGGGCGCGGACGCCGCGAAGCTCTACCAGGAGAGCGACGAAAGCCGTGGCAAACGCGAGCAGCGAATCGCCGAGCTGCGCGCGGCGGCACCTGCATATTTGCCCGGCCGCCCGACCAAAAAGGATCGGCGCTCCCTCGATCGTTGGAGAGATCGCGGTGACGAGGGCTGACCATCGCGGCCCGCCTCTGGTGCTCGCGCTCGCGCTCGCCGGGTGCTCGGGCGCGCCTTCGGAGCCGTCCGCGGCGCACCACACGAACGAGGCCCGCGCCCGCGCGATCTTGAGCGTCTACACGGGCTGGACGGAGCGTGACTCACATTCCCCCGCGTGCTCCGTCTACTTCGCCGCGTGCGCCGATTCGTTTCAGCGCCGCGCCGGCTACGACACGCACGACCTCGACGCGAAGAACCCGCGCGCGTTCATGTCGAATCCGGACCCGGAATGGATCCCCGGCTGGGATTCGATTCCCAAAGACCCGCTCAACCGACACGTGACCTTCGCGGCGCTCACGTATGCGGCCGCGATGGGCGCGCATTTCGAGGACTGCCACAAGCGCCACCAGGCCCAAGAGGCGTCGAACGCCGAGGCCATGAAGCTCTTTTCCGCATCGAAAGAGAAGCTCCAGGCCGATCCCAATACGTATTCGCGGCTCAGCTCGCTCGTCCAGCTGCGGAGCGAGCTCAAGCGCAACCACCCGCGCGCGCTCGGCGCTCGGTATGCGCTCGAGCTCGCGATCCACGACGCATTCGTCGATTCGGGCCGAGAGCTCGTCTACCACCTGCAGAGTCAGCGCGCCGAAGACGCCGCGACCCTTCGGCCGACGCTCTCGTTTCGAGACGAAGAGGACATCACCTGCACCGAGAATCTCCCCGCGTGGCAAGACCCGGAGGCCGTCCCCGTCGGGCTCGTGAACAATCCTCTACCGAAAGAACGGATCGCCGAGCTCGAAGCAAGGATCGCGAAGAGCCGCGACCTCGAGCGACGCATCCCGCAAAAGACGGTCAGCGTGCGGCCGTTCGTGATTCGGCAAGACCATGATCCGAAAGCGATCGTCTCGATCCCCAAAGACGCGGGCGGGGTCCCGCTCGTCGTCGTCAAGGTCGAGGCGTCCGCGGACGGCGCCGGGCTCGTCGTCGAGCTCGAAGGAAAAACATCGGTGAAAGACGCCTTCTACGGCTGCAAAGAGGCGGACAAGCCGGACGCGGTGGGCGCCGACGGGAAGGTCGCCTACGACACGAGCTGCAAGAAACGCGACGAGATGCGAAAGCTTCACCTCTCCGTGCGGCTCGCCGAGCGCCCCGACTTTCCGATCCAGCGAGGCGACGTGCTCGCGCTGCTAGGTAAAGTCGAGTCGCTCGAAACGAAGGAGTCGAAACAGGGCGCCACCACCCTGGTGGAGCACGACGCCCGCATCGAAGGCGTGCACGTGCTGGAGATCTGGCGCCGAGATCTCCTCGTCGCGGACTATTTCATGCAATAGCTGCCCAGCAATAGCTGCCCAGCGGTCGCGTCGGTCGTCGCTCGCATTCACCAGTTCGAGGTCCTCATGCCGAAGCTTTCTTCTTCGTTGGTCCTTGTGGCGCTCTTCCAAATCGGATGCGGCGCGAACGTCGTGTTCGGGGAGCCCGACGGCGAGGGTGGATCGGGCGGCGACGGCGGCTCCCCGTCGACCTCCACGTCGCCCTCGAATACGTCGACCGCGACCGGGTTCGTGCAGTGCAGCAAGCACATCGATTGTCCGGACGACACGGTCTGCCAGTTCTCGACCGGCGAGTGCATCGACGCGTGCAACGACGGTCTCCCTTGCGCCGATGGCTTCTTCTGCTCGGACTGCGCGACCTCCACGTGTCCCGAGTGCCTCGATTGCATCGCCGGCTGCGTGCCGGGCGACCCGCCGCTGCCTCCCGTCCAGTGCGACGACCACGACGACTGCGGCGTCAGCCCCGGCGAGGCGGTCTGCATTTTCACGTTCGGTTTGTGCGCGCAGCGGTGTGGTCCGGCGTCGCCGCCCTGCCCGCCCGGCACCTTCTGCGAGTCGTGCGCGACGAGCTCCTGCCCGGCATGCGACGACTGCATCGGCGCCTGCGTGGAAGGCTTCAAGTAGCCGAGAACCCCCGTCAGCTCGGTCGGATTGCGGTCGTCTTGACCCGGTGCCCCCCACGAGACAAAAGGCGCCATGCTAGACCCCCGTCACGTCGCCGACCGCATCGACGAGGTTCGCGCAGCGCTCGTGCGCCGTAACAGCGCATGGGCCGCGCAGCTCGAGCCGGTCGCAGAGCTCGTTCAGCGCCGCCGCCAGGCGATCGCCGACAGCGAACGAAAAGCCGCTGAGCGTAATCAAGCGTCGAACGCGATGGCGAAGGCCGACAAGGCCTCGCCCGAGTTCGCCGCGCGCCGCGAAGAGCTGAAGACGCTGTCGAACGAGGTCAAGGCGCTCGAGAAGACGGTGGCCGAGCTCGAGACCGAGCTCGAGCAACGCCTGCTCGCGATCCCCAACATGCCCGACCCGTCGATTCCCGACGGCGACGGCGCCGAGGGCAATCAGGTCGTTCGAACCTGGGGAGAGCCGAAGAAGTACGACTTTCAGCCGAAGTCGCATTGGGACATCGGCGAAGGCCTCGGCATCCTCGATTTCGAGCGTGCCGCGAAGCTGTCGGGCCCGCGCTTCACCGTGCTGTTCGGCGCGGCCGCGCGTCTCGAGCGCGCGCTCATCAACTTCATGCTCGACCTCCACACCAAGGAGCACGGGTACACGGAGGTGCTGCCGCCCTTCCTCGTGAAGGACACTGCGCTGCTCGGAACCGGCCAGCTCCCGAAGTTCGAGGAAGACCTCTTCAAGACCCACAAGAACGATCCCGAGCGCGGCTACGACCTCTACCTCATCCCCACGGCCGAGGTTCCGGTCACCAACCTCCACGCCGACGAGATCCTCGACGGCGATGCGCTCACGCTCTCGTACGCCGCCTATACCCCGTGCTTCCGCGCCGAAGCAGGCAGCCACGGGCGCGACGTGCGCGGCCTCATTCGCCAGCATCAATTCCAAAAGGTCGAGCTCGTCAAATTCACCACGCCCGAAAAGAGCGACGAAGAGCACGAGAAGCTCACGAAAGACGCGGAGCAGGTCCTCGTTCGCCTGGGCCTTCACTACCGCACGGTGGTCCTCTGCGCGGGCGACCTCGGCGCCAACGCAAAGAAGACCTACGACATCGAGGTCTGGCTCCCCGGCGATCAGGTCTACCGTGAAATCTCGAGCTGCTCGAACTTCGGCGATTACCAAGCACGCCGCGCCCAAATCCGTTATCGCCCGGAGCCCAAGGCAAAGCCCCGCCTCGTCCACACCCTCAATGGATCGGGCTTGGCCGTCGGCCGCACGCTGGTCGCCATCCTGGAGCAGTACCAGCAAAAGGACGGATCGGTCGTCGTGCCCGAAGCGCTTCGGCCCTATGTCGGCGCCGACGTGATCACGAAGCGCGGCCGATAGCGCGACAATCACGAAGCGACGAATCGAGGGTGCCAAGGCTCGCTTTGGCGCCCTCGGTTCGTTTTGTCAGCTGCCTGCGGCCCAGAGGACGCCAGCGACGACGAGGCTCAGAAAGCCGGCGAGCGTCATCCCGACTGCGATCCGCGTAAATCCCGAGGACAGCTCGATCCGCGGTGAACGGTTACGCCGTTCGCGTCGAGAGGGCCATTCGAGCGGCTCCCGATGATCGAGCTTGTCCGCGAGCAGCGTCAGGTCCGACTGACCGCGTCGAGGATCGGCCGCCGTCGCGCAGAGGGCCCCCGCGCCCATGAGCGCGAGCGCGGCAATCGTGAGCACCAGCGCGCCCGTCCGCTCCGGGCCGGCCAGCGCGATGACTGCACCGTCGAGCCCGGCGCTACCAGCAGCGGCGACCAAGAGGACAATCCAGCTACGCATCGACCTGGAGGATAGCCCACCGCAGCGACCGCGGCGCCGACGCAGCACCTCACCGGGTAGAACCTCGGTAACGCGGCGCCGTCGCGGGTTACGCGATATTACAGCGACTGATGCCTACGCAACGCATCGCTTAATCGAAAGTGGTCGGGTACCGTCCCCGACTCGGTCCATTCCCCGCATGGGGAGTCGGCATCGCAGGGGGGAGGGGACAATACGTCGTCAGTGGTGCGCGAGCCGCCGGTGCTCACGCGCCGAAAGCTTCATTGCTTCCTGAATACAGAATCAAGACCCACCAATCGGAGCGACGACTCCGCGTGGGCCCAACTCGACCTTCATTCGCTGGAGCGCCGCCACCATGATTGCAAAGACCAAGAGCACCTCGCCCGTCGTTCCCGCCAATCGCTTCATGACGCCTGCCGGACAAATCGACTTTCCCGACGACCCGGTGAAGCAGAGCGCGCTCGACAGCCTTTGGAATACGAATCTGTCGGGGTTCACGGCCCAGGGCATCACGGGCAACCCGTGGACATCCACGTATTCGAGTGATCAAACCTGGTACTACGACCCCACGACCACGAACACGAGCGACGCCCAATATGCGCAGATCACGTGGTCACCGCTGCCGGGCCGCATTGCGTATTACTTCCATTCGCTCGCGAACACGCCCGATCTGTTCTCTCTGGCGGACACCGGCAAAGACACGAAGGGCAACACGTTCGGCACGATCCCCTCGAATCCGTGCGACCCGGACGGCACGTCCAAATCCTATGGGCCCTACGGACCGCGCGGCTGGCAGGACGAATACTGCGAATGGAGCATCGAGCGCGATTCGAAGGGTCGAATCGTGCGGATCGACTACACCTGCGAGAACCCCGAGTACTACAACAGCCTGTGGATGATCGACCCGAATCGGGTGCTCGAGGTGTACCGCACGACCCTCGACAAGCCGCAGATTGCCATTGAAGATCTATACCTCCGCGACAGCTCCGGCAACGTGATCATCGACGCGGGCACCGGTCGCCCCGCCTACGATCCGTTGAACAAGTGGAACAGCGGCCCGATTTCGACGAGCACGGGCGGCGGCGCCATGCACCTGACGAGCACGCCGAATACCATTCAGACCGAAATCGGCCTCGGCTCGACGGCCACGACCCCGCGCACCTGTGGGAACACCAGCATCGGCACACTGATTTGCTGCGCTCAATATGGGCAAATCGGGCGCAACAGCGATCCCAATATCGGCGCTCAGGTCAATCGCCTGGTGTCAAACGGCTCCGCGCCGATGAAGGTCACGCTCGCGAACCCGCCGGGCCTCTACATGCAGACCCCCGACTTCACGCGGTTCGTCACACCGGACAAGACGAACGCCGCCGAATTTTGGACGGTGAAGCGCGGCAATCCGAGCCTGGTCGATTCGCTCGGCCGCACGTTGCCCGGCACCTTCGTACTGCACGCCACGTTCATGGTGCCTGCATCGAAGGGCTACACGATCTCCGACATCATGATCGACGGCATTCCGATCCTCTATGCGAGCCAGGTCAATCAGACCTTCTTGATGCAGATCTGTGGGCAGGCGAATCCGCAGCCTCCGCCATTTCCGTCGGTGCAGCCGTGCGCGGGTACGCCGACGTCGCTCGTCGCTCAGCCGCTCCAGCTCTTCCAGAGCGCCGTGTTCTCGGCAATGTATGCCCAAACGTATTCCACGGTCGTGGGTGTGGACGCGACGCTCGCGAGCAACAGCACCTTGATCGCGCCGTGGATCGCGCCGGGTGCGTCGAACGTGGCGATGACGCTGGTCGTCGGGGCCATCGACCCGAACAACCCACCGACCGTGTCCTTCGGCGATGATGTCACCGTCACGACGGGCGCCATTACGTCGGTGACCTATGCCATTCCGGGGAATTCGTATCCCTCGCAGAACTACGCAATGGCCCTGACGGTGAGCGTCGCCAAAACGGCGGCCCCCGGCCTACGCGGTTGCCTGGTGACCAATCCCGGCCAACAGCAATCGATCCCCTGCCCCGCCTTGCTCGACATCCGGGCTTGAGGAGCCACCCGATGCAGGCACGATTCTATGCGGTACTCGGGGCGGCGCTCGTCGCATGCGCGGAGCCTGCGCCGTCACCTCGGCCGGTGTCGAGCACGCGAGCCGAGGTCGCGGCAACGAGTTCGACCTCGTTCGTCTGCGACCCAACCACCAACTTCGTCGTCACGTTCGGCTCGTCCTTTCAGGCGGACGTCAGCCTCGCGAATCAGACCGACGCGGACTGCTACGGGTGGCAAGAGTTCATCGCATTGAACTGGCCTGCATCGGGTAGCAGCTTCGGCTCCCCAGGCGACCTGTCGGCCGTCACGTGGCAAGGGTGGATGGACGTCCACCAACTGTTCCAAGCCGACGGCTCGGCGCCGCCGGCTTGGGGCACGCCTCCGCAGATCTCGGGCGATTGCTTGGCGGAAGCGGGGCTCACCGCCGACAATGCACGAGACGTTCATCCGCTCGTCAATGCGACCAAATTCTCGAGCGAATTTCTCACGACGTCGGACGCGGTAGAGGCGTTTCCCAACGGAGCGCCGGCGTGGCTCGGCGACGTGAACGGCAACAACGTGTGGTACGAGGTTCGCGTCAATCAGGACGAATACAATTTCGTCGTCGCGAACCAATACTACAACGCCGAAAACCAGCTCGCGTTCTACACCAAGCAGTCCCAGCCGCCGACGCTGCCGCTACAGCTACCGGCGGGCTGCAACCAATCCTTGAACTGCCCCGCTCCACAGACCGGTGCGGTCGAGCTGAAGGCCGCGTGGATGGAGGTGCCGAACCCGAGCGACGCGAAGTGGAACGCGTACAAGCTCACGAGCGCGGTGGTCGTCGACCCCAAAACCCAGAAGTGCGAGCTCGTGACGGTGGCTCTTGTCGGGATGCACATCATCCACAAGACGCAAAGTCAGCCCACCTGGATCTGGGCGACCTTCGAGCACAAGGACAATGCGCCCAACGCCGGTACGAGTGGGTCGCAATCCTGGAACTTCAACAACCCGCAATGCGCGAGCACGAGCGTGAACGTTCCTACGGCTTGCCAATACAACGGGCAGGCGACGGTCCAGACGTCGTGCACGCCCAATACTGCGCCGTCGTACGAAATCGGCGACGGGTGCCCCGCAGCGACGCCCACGCAGGTCACGCGGGTGAACGCGATCGACTCGACGGCAGCCGGGGTGAACGAGACGGTCACCACTGCGATCGCGAGCAACTGGTCCGATTCGGTCTGGCAGAACTACATGCTCGTCAACGTCGTCTGGAGCACGAACCCGCCCGTCATCCCACCGGCGTGCAGCGCCGGCAGCCCCGGCTGTCAGGGCGTGACGACCCCGCAGCTCACCCAGAGCCTCAATCCGCAGAGCGCAGTCGCGAATACGGTGCTCGAGACGTACATCCAAGATCACGACCCGAAAAATCCGTTCGCGAAGAGCAACTGCGTCCTCTGTCATCAATACGCGACGGTGCCGGGCGCGCCGTCGAACACGCCCTACGCATCCGACTTCAGCTTTGCATTGGGTGAAGCGCAGTCGCCGTCGAGCGCGAGCTTCACCGAATCGGCGAAGGCCACGAAGCGACTGCGGGCGCCTCGCGAGCGGAAGATTCGCCGCATCTTTCGCTAGAGGTACCGCCTCAGAGCAGAAAGAGGGGTCGCCGAGCGCGCCGAGAGAAGAAAGAGGAGGAAGAAGAGGAAGAGTTGGCTTTCCAGCCGACACCGGCGCTTTCGATTGAATCGAAAATCCGCTTTTCTCCTCTTCCTCTCTCTGCCCTTGGCGCCCTCGGCGACCCCTCTGGTCTCGCTTTCGCAGCTCGCTAGCCCGCACCCAAGATCGCCCGCGCAGCTCGGCGCGCAGCCTGAAGCAATTCGCGCTGCGCGCCCTCCGTCGCGAGCGCCCGAGCAAGCGTCACCGCCCCCACACATTGCGTGACGAGCGCGCTGCCGACGGCCTTGGCGCCGACCTTCTCGGCGATCACGGCGATGAGCTCCTCGAAGGCTCGCTCGAATGCTAGCCGCGTCTGCTCGGGCGCGCGGCCGATCTCCGCGGACAGCGCAGGCAGCGCGCAGCCCATCGCAGGGTTCTGCACGTGGGCGAGGCTCAGGTACATATCGACGGCGCGCAGCACCTGCTCCGTGGCACCGGGCTCGATCGCGGCGAACCGCGCGCGGGTCGCGTCGAGCTCCGCTTCGCAGATGGCCGACAGCAGCGCGTCTTTGCCGCCGAAGTGCTTGTAGAAGGCACCGCTCGTCACACCCGCAGCACGCGCGAGGGCGTCGACCCCGCTGGCGGCGAAACCTTCTCGTTTGGCGAGCGCCGCGCTCTCCCGCAGCAGGGTATCGCGGGTGTTTGCCCTGTGATTTCGTGGGTACCGCATCGGGTCGGTTGACAGGATAACGATCGTTACCCAATCATTCAACGCATGCCCTCGGAGCAAACCGCCTGCATTCTTTGCTCACGCAACTGCGGCCTCCGCGTGGAGACGGAGGGCACACGCTTCACGAGCATTCGGGGGGACGACGCCCACCCGATGTCGAAGGGCTACCTCTGTCAGAAGGCCGCGCGCCTCGCCCATTACCAAGAGAACGCCGACCTCCTTCGGCACCCCCTGCGAAGGGAGCCGGACGGACGGTTCGTCCGTGTCGGCTGGGACGAGGCGCTCGCAGACATCGCGAAGAGGCTCATCGACATTCGAAAGCGCTACGGCGGTCGGGCATTCGCGTTTTACGGCGGTGGCGGGCAGGGCAATCACCTCGGCGGCGCGTACAGCCGCCAATTGCTCAAGGCGATGAAGAGCCGCTTCGTCTACAGCGCGCTCGCGCAGGAAAAGACGGGGGACTTCTGGGTCAATGGTCGGTTGTTCGGTGACCAGCGCTGCCACATCACCGAAGACGTCGAGCACGCCGATTTCGTCTTTTTCATCGGGACGAATCCCTTCCAGGCGCACGGCATCCCCAATGCTCGCGATACCCTGCGCGCCCTCAAGAAGGACCCATCGCGCACGATGGTGGTGGTCGATCCGCGCAAGACGGAGACGGCGCGTCTCGCAGACGTGCATCTGCAATTGCGTCCCGGCACCGACGCTTTCCTTCTCGCGGCCATCCTCGCGATCATCGTCCGCGAAGGATTGCACGATCGCGCGTTCCTCTCCCGACGGTGCACCGGCTTCGACGCGCTCGAGGCGGAGCTTCGTCGAATCCCTATCGAGGAATTCGTTCGACGAGCCGACGTGCCACTCGCCGATGTCGAACGTGTCGCGCGGGACTTTGCGCGAGCGCGAACCGCATGTGTGCGCGTCGACCTCGGCCTGCAGCAGAGTCTGCACAGCACGCTGAATTCATACCTCGAAAAGTTGCTCTTCCTCGTGACCGGGCATTTCGGCAAGCGCGGCAGCAACAACCTGCATTCGTTCTTCTTGCCAATCTTGGGCAATACGGACGAGCGTGATGCTCGCTATCCGCGAACGGCCCACCACGGCATGCACCCCATTGCGGGCCTCTATCCCCCGAACATCCTGCCGAGCGAGATCGAGCACGAAGGCGAAGATCGCCTTGTCGGGCTTTTCGTGGACAGCGCCAACCCCGTCATGACCGGCGCGAATACGGCGGCATACGAGCGCGCGTTCTCCAAGCTCGAGCTACTCGTGGTGGTGGACGTCGCCATGACGGAGACGGCGGCGCTCGCCCATTACGTATTGCCGGCCGCGACCCAATTCGAAAAGTGGGAGTGCACCGGTTTCAACCTCGAGTTCCCGGACAACGCGTTTCATCTACGGCACCCGCTCTTCCCACCGCGCGCAGAAGCGCTGCCCGAGCCGGAGATCTACACGCGCCTCCTCGAGGCCATGGGCGAGATCCCGCGCTCGTTTCCCGTGCTCGAGCGGGTCGCGGCGATCGAGCCTGGTCGATCGCGCCATCTAGGCTTTCTCGCGGCGCTCGGCGCAAAGCTCGCATTGAAGCCGCGCCTGCAACCTTATGCTGCATCGATCGTGTACCGCACGCTCGGGTCGGCGCTCCGTACGGCACGCGCAAATCCGGATCGTGTGTCGGCCGCGGCCACGGCGCCGCTCCTCGCGCTCGCGCTCGACCTGGCGAACCGCGAGCCGGCGGCGGTGCGCCGAGCGGGTCATCACGGCAATCGGCTCACCCTCGGCATCTCGCTTTTCCAGGCCATCCTCGACCGCCCGGAGGGGACGCTCGTGACGCGTCACGAGCGCGAAGATGTCTGGTCGCTTCTGCGGCATACAGACCGCCGCATTCATTTGGAGGTGCCGGAGATGCTCGCCGCGCTGCGCGCCTTGCGCGACGAGCCCGAGAGCGTCCACCCGCTCGTGCTCCTCGCGGGCGAGCGGCGCACTTACAATGCCAATCAGATCTTTCGCGACCCCGCGTGGCGCAGAACGGATCCCGACGGCGCGATGCGCATGCACCCCACAGACGCGCGGGAGCTCGGGCTCGAGCAAGGGTCGAAGGCCGTGTGCAGCTCCGCCACCGGAGAGATCGCGGTCACGATCGATATCGACGATGCCCTCCGCCCCGGAATGGTCACCCTGCCCCACGGATATGGAATGCGCTACCAAGGGGGCGCGCCGGTCGGGCCGCAGCTCAACCGACTGACCTCGAGTGAACATTGCGATCCATTGGCGCGAACGCCGTTCCACAAACACGTGCCCGTCCGCGTGAGACCGGCATCGTGAGGCCGGCATAGCGTGACCCTGCCGCGCGTCTTCTTGTCGCACGGGGTCGTCCTTTATCTCGGCGCGGGGTTCGCGGCAGACGCGCATTCCCACCACGCGGTGCAGCTCGTGCTGGGCCACGACGAGCTCATGATCGAGCTCGACGGGCGCCGTCGGCGTTCGCGCGCGGTGCTCGTCCCCGCCAACGTGAGACATGCATTCGATGCGTCGAACACGACGATCGCCTTGATGCTCTTCGAGCGGCACCTCGCGCGCGGCATTGCCACCGAGCGGGCAGCAAAGGGGAGCGATCCTCGCTCGCTCGAAGCCGCGCTCGCCGGCGTCACCATTCCGTCGCGAGGAATCTCGGCGAGCACCGCAATGAAATGGTGCGACGACGTCTTGTCGCGGCTCGGGGTCGTCGCGTTGTCGGCTCGCGGTCTTACCCGCGCGACGCGCGACGCGATTGCCTATGTGGATAAGGCGCTGCCGGGCACGCCACGCCTGGCCGATGCGGCGGCGATCGCGGGCCTGTCGCCCTCCCGCCTCACGCACCGCTTCACCGCCGAGCTGGGGATTCCTTTTCGCCGCTTCGTCGTATGGAGCCGCCTACTTCGCGCGGTCGACGTCTCGCGCCGCGGCGCGAGCCTCACCGAAGCCGCCGTGGAATCCGGCTTCAGCGACGTCGCGCACTTGAGCCGCGCGTTCCGCGCCACCTTCGGTCTGACGCCGTCGAGCTTCCTGCCGTGGGTCGAGCTCGTGGCGAGCCCAGGGTGGGTGCCCGCCCAAGCGTCCTCGTGGCGACCGGAACGTTCAAGCGCATCCCGGCCCGCTCGCTAGCTTACCGCGGATGAATCGAGATCACGAACGGGCGCTTCGAGCCCATGTCGACGCGGAGCTCGAGCGCGCAGGCGAAGCGCTCCAGGCCCGCTCCGTCGAGCGGGCCTGGGCGTCGCTCGAACGGGCCCACGTCTTGTCGCAGCCCTCCGCCGGTCTACACACGCGTGTACACGCGGCGATGCTCGTCCTCGCCATTCGAACCGGCGACATTCGCGAGATCTTCGGACAGATCGTGCGCGTCGCGGTCGGCGGCCTCGGTTCGGCGCTCGGGCGGTTCCCCGTCGGAAACACCGGTCGAGCGCGGGTGCCGATCATGGCAGAGATGCCGATCCCGCGGGATGTGCAATCCGTGTTCGACGAGATCGGCATCTAGGTACCAATCCCTATCGAACGAGCTTGGGATCGACCTTCTTGCGTGCGCGTTGCGCCATGTGAACCGCTCGCCAACGCTCTTTGTGGGCCCGCATGAGCGCCGGGTCGCGCCGGCGATCGATCGCCGCGAGCTCACGCTCGAGCTTCTGCGCGCTCTCGAGACGGTCGAGCGACAGCTCGCCGGCTTCGATAGCCGCAAAGACAGCGCACCCAGGTTCGTCCTCGTGCCTGCAATCGCGAAAGCGACATCCATCCGCCAGCGCGGCGATGTCCGAAAACGTTCGGTCCAACCCTTCGTCGGCATCGAGAAGACCGAAGCTACGCATACCCGGGGTGTCGATGGCGAGCGTGCCATTGTCCAATGCGAAGAGCTCGCGGTGTGTCGTCGTGTGACGGCCGCGATCGTTTTCGTCGATGCCCAATACCGTCTGTGTCGCTGTGCCGAGCAATCGATTCACGAGCGACGATTTGCCGACGCCCGACGAACCGATCATCGCGAAGGTCTTGCCGGGATCGATCGACGATACCAACTCGTCGACGCCTTCACCGGTACGAGCGCTCACGCCGATGATCGGCGCGCCCGGAGCGTGAGGAGCGAGGGTGGTGATCTCGCGCTGAAGTTCTTCGGGCGATACGAGATCGATCTTGTTGATGACGACGACGGGGGTCGCGCCACTGTCCCAGACCGCCGTAAGATATCGCTCGAGGCGCTTCGGGTTGGCGTCGCGGTTCGCCGACGTGACGATGAAGAAGGTGTCGACGTTGGCGGCGACGACCTGCTCCACGTCCTTTTGTCCGGCCGCCCTTCGAACGAGCTCCGTTCTGCGCGGAAGGACCTTGTGGATGATGGCGATACCGCCCGGATCGTCGGTGATGGCAACCCAATCACCTACGGTCGGCAGCTCACGCTCGAGCGAATCGTGACGAAGCCTGCCGCTCGGCCTGGCTTCCGTCGCTCGAGCTCCTGCAATGGCGAGGCGCGCACCCCAATTGGCGAGGACCCGCGCGGGAGCCCAATCAGGTCGTGCGATGGCGAGAAATGATTCGGAAAAGAATGGGCCGTAGCCCCAAACGGACAAGTCGATAGCGTTCACGCGGAGCTCCAATCGGCACGGTGTGCCGCTGAGTGAGATCAGCTCCGCCACCTCTCGTTTCTCGCGCGCGCCTGTAAGCGAGCGCACGACGGCGCGTCCGCGAACGCTCGCAGGACGGTGATGACCGCGCGACGACGACGCTCAGACGGCCGGCCGAAAGGCGGCGACCGAGGGCTTTTGCCCTCTATTGCAGACAAGGTCTTGCATAGGTCACCTCCCTTCCGGGAAACTCCGGCCAGTTTTGCCCGCGGTTCGACGATCGTCAAGCCCCGGCCTCAAAACCAGCTCGGCCGGAGCCGTACCTGTCGCTCCGTCACGGGCGCCTCGTCGTCGACGGAGTACTCGAGCCCGGACCAGATCGCGTACGCGGTCGCGAGCTCACAAACGGTCACGTCCGCCGCGCCGATCACGAACATGTCGGACGCCTGCGGGTCACCGTGTCGCCACCCGAGCTCGGTGAGCTGACACGCCACGAGCTCGAGGTCGACGCGTTCGAGCCCGAGATCGGCCTTCAATCGGTGCGTCTCGCCGACGAAACGGCACGCGGGCCGCACGATGTGGATGAGAGCGTTTCTGACGATATCGAGTGCAAACGGTCGCATGGTCGGGCTCCTGCTGCCGCCCCCTCTTGTCTGTCGATGCAACCGACGCATTCACGCGCCGCTTCCGCGCTTAACAATTGAACATGAATATCGGACTTTGCCCTACGTCCCCGCCGGCTCGCTCGTCGAGGGTAGCGGCGCCGCATACGCTTCGATCTCGAGCTCCAGCCCATTGCAGTAGTAGGCAACGGTTCGGTAGAAGCCCGCGAGCGCGATGAGCTCCAGGATCTGCTCGTCGTCGAAGTGGCCGCGCAGGAACGCCCAAGCCTCATCGCTGATGCGCGCCGTCGCGTACAGCTCGTCCGCGAGTCGGAGGATTGCCTGTTCGTCCGGCGACCAGGTGGCATCGTCCCACTCGCCCATCGCGAGCGCTTCGGCCGCACCGTCGTCGAGCCCGACGCGCGCTCCAAATCCCGCGATGTGCACGCCCCATTCATAGGCGTTCCCCGCCCGGGCGCAGGTGCGGTCGACCATCAGCTCGCGCTGTCGCATCGTGAGCGCGCCGCGGTCGAGGAGACCGCCGGCCATGAAGCGCTCGAAGACGCGAGGCGAGCGGGCGAGCGTGGTGAAGAGGCGCAGCGGTGGAACACCGGGAGGCATGATGCGGTCGAGCCGCGCCTGAATTTCGTCGGGAAACGGCGGCTCAGCGGGAGCGATGCGAACGGGCATGGTCGAGCTCTCCTTTGCTACGATATTCGTAGCACTGGAACCAGCGCGCGCTATGAAAAAGATAGCAACCACGAAGATCCCATCGCCGGGCCGCAAGGTCCGCGGCTCGACCACCGGCAGACCAATCATGGCTGCGCTCGACCTCCTCGGGCGCCGCTGGACCCTCCGCATCCTCTGGGAGCTGCGCGGCGGCCCGATGGTGTTTCGCGCGCTTCAAGACGCGTGCGACGGCGTCGCGCCGAGCGTCCTCAACACGCGGCTCGGTGAGCTGCGGGAGCTCGACCTCGTCGAGACGACGGACGAGGGTTACGCCCTCACGACGCAGGGCCGCTCCCTCGGGGAGCTCCTCCTTCCGCTCGACGCGTGGGCTCGTCGCTGGGCCGCTGGGCGCGCGCGCACACGCGACCCCGAATGAGCAAGCCTCCTCCCGAGCCTTTGTTGTCCACGGGATAGTGAGTCGGACTTCAGCAATCCATAAATGCCGCGAGGCATCGGGCACTGGGGATCGTGACCACACTTCCCAACGCAAACTCGCATACTTCGACTTGAACGACGGCGCGGTTGTGCGAAAGAGTCGGTCGTAAGACATCGGCGCGCGGAACCCGGGCGGGCATTCATTGCTGCCACTGGGGCGAGACTCGACGCGAATCAGTCGAGCCACGTGGTCCGACGCGGCAGTCCGTTTGCTCTTTCTTCATAACGAGAATCACGCTCGGCCCTTTCCCAGCGTGCCGAGCGAGCCTATCGGGAGCGTCTATGAGCGCAGCGAAGGAGAAGGATTTCTCCAAGTTCCGCGATTACGAGTTCGGAGGACCGGTCGGCGGCATCGCGCTGATCCTCTTCTCGCACTTCCTGGTTTATTACCTTTGGATCGCAGTCACCTTTTATGAAGGGGCACTCATTTACCCGCACGGCCTTGCAGACATCGGGCCGTTCCTCGGGCGGATGTGGGCGCACATTCGCGAGCACGCGGCCCCCACCTGGGGCGCCGTCGCGTTCTACGGAGGGTTCGTTTTGTTGCAGGGCATCCTCTACGTCGTGATGCCCGGCGTGAAGGTGAGGGGCCTGCCCATTCCCTCGCGCAACAACGCTCGCCTCGAATACACCTGCAATGGTATCGGCGCCTGGTACGTGACGCTCGGCCTCGCTGCCGTGCTGCACTTCACGCACATTTTGCCGCTGACGTACCTCGTCGATCACCTGGGGTCGGTGCTGACGGTGGCCGTCCTCACCGGCAATGCGCTCGCAGCCTATGTGTTCCTCGAGGCCAAGGTCGCCCGTACGGAGAACCGAGCCTCCGGCAACGCGCTCTACGACTTCTTCATGGGGATCAACCTCAATCCCCGCATCGGCAACCTCGACATCAAGATGCTCGCGGAGATCCGCATCAGCTGGATCCTTCTCTTTTTGGTGACGTGCTCCGCCGCCGCGAAGCAAGTCGAGATGCTGGGGTATCTCCCCGCATCGGCTGCGTTCATGGTGGTCGCGCATTTCTTGTACGCAAACGCCTGCCAAAAGGGCGAAGAGTGCATCCCGACGACCTGGGATATCTTCCACGAGAACTTCGGCTGGTATCTATCGTTCTGGAACCTCGCGGGCGTCGCCCTCACCTACAGCTTCCAGTCGCTGTACCTCTATCACAATGCCCCCATCACCCACTCGACGCCCTATACGGTGATCTGCTTCGTCATGCTGCTCGGCGCGTATTGGATCTGGGACACCGCCAACAGCCAAAAGAATCGCTTTCGTATGCAGCTCGAGGGCACGCTCATCAAACGGCGAACCTTCCCCCAGCTTCCATGGGGCACCCTGGAAAAGCCCGAGTACCTGTCGACGAAGGCCGGCAGCAAGCTGCTCGTCGACGGCTGGTACCGCTACGCGCGCAAAATCCATTACACCGCCGACGTCGTCATGGCCCTCTCCTGGGGCCTGATTTGCGGCTTCGACCACTTCCTACCGTATTTCTACTTCGTCTTCTTCGTCGGGATGATCACCCACCGGTACCTCCGCGACATGAAGCGAATGAGAGAAAAGTACGGCGAAGACTTCGAGATCTACCGCCGCCGCGTCAAATACGCCTTCATTCCCGGAGTGTTCTAGAAGTACCGCCCCCCCCACAGTAGAAAAAGAGAGGGGTCGCCAAGCGCGCCAAGAGAAGAAAGAGGAGGAAGAAGAGAGAAATTGGTTTTTCAGCCAAGGCGGCGCTTTGGACTGAATCAAATCCCGCCTTTCTCCTCTTTCTCCTTCTGCACTTGGCGCCCTTGGCGACCCCTCTTCTCTGCCGCTAGTCCACGCGGATGCAGTAGTCGGGGTTTTCGGCCACCATCATGTCGCCGTAGACGCGGGCGTAATAGGTGCCGCTGGCGACGCCGGTGAGGGTCACTTGCTCGTCGTCGTCCGCGGAGTACGAGCCGGTGACGTAATTGGGGTTGTAGATCTCGAGGTCGAGATCACCCTCCGCATTGAGGAAGGTGAGCTTGATGGTGGTGGTGCCGTTGACCGAGAACTTGAACCAATCGACGTCGCCGGAGCAGATGCTCAAATCGCAGTAGTCGGTCGCCTTTTGGACGGCCGTCGCGACCGGCGAGTTTTGATTCGGCTCGAAGCCGTCGGCCTCGCATTCGCAGACACCGCAATCCATGTAGCAAGAGTCGCAGTCCTCGTCGGCGGTGCATTCCCCGTCGCCGCACATGGGGCACGCGCCGCAATCGGCCTCGCAGGATTCACACGTCTCCGTCGCGGCATCGCACGTCCCGTCGCCGCAAACAGGGCCGCTGCACGGACAATCCTCGGGACAGTTGTCGCACGTCTCTCCGATCGCGCAGACCTTGTCGCCGCAGAAGGCTCCGCTCTCGGTCGAGCCGCCTTCTCCGTACGCGCCGCCTTCCGGGACGTAGTACCCGCCCGCGCCGCCGGTATCGTCGACCTCGGTGCCGTCGTCACCGCCACCGGCACCGCCGGACGAGATCGGATCGGAGCTCACGCACGCGGCCAGCGCGCCGACGGTGAGGAGCGGAAGGGCATGCCGTAAGGACATCGAGCGGGGACCATCATAACCCGCTCCGCCGTTTCGATTCGTCAGGGATCGTACGGTACGTCACCGACACACGCGAACGACCCGCGCCCCTCGCGAGGCTCCGCCCAGAACCGGTAGGGGGTAAACCAGAACCCAGCGTCGATACCACTGCTCGCTTGTCGCCAGGCACCGAGGAGATAGCCCCAATCGCGAAGCGCGCGTTGGTCGATACTGCCGCCGATCGCGTCGAATGTCGTCCACTCCTGCATGTACTTCGACTGCAGAAAGTCGTCGGTCACGAGGTAGGCAAAACGCGCGTCCATTTCCTTCAGAATTGCACCCGTATTGCGAAAATTCGTATGGGTATGGTCGGCACATGGGTCATAGAGGATCCGGTCTTGTGGCACCTTCCCCTCACAATGGGCGAGGTGCCCGAGCATGAATGCCTCCACCAAATCGGCGTGGACGGCTCCACCGCTCACCGAGACCAGAGGCGCGACGTGAGACGCGTAAGCATCGGCGATCCGTCCCGCGCGGATCAGGTTGATGTTCAGGATCTCGCGCTGCTCAGCCGAGAGGCCGACACACGGTGCGCCGGGCCGCCAGGCGCGGAGCTCGCTGCCATTGTGGGCGGGCTCGCCGAAGCCGAAGGTCCCTGCGACGGCGTAGGGATAGATGTCTCCGCCTTCGTGGATCGATTCGGCGTAGCTGCGGAGCGTCAGCGCGTTGGCCTGCGCGGCTGCTCGTCGAACGTCGGCGGGGAGCTCACAGGCAAGCTCCATCGGGACGCGATCCCCGCGGCGTAGGCTCGGGGCGCGTGCGACGGCTTCGTAAACGGCAGCGCGCGCGAGCAAGCGTTCTTTCGCGCCGGCGTGCGGGAAACCACAGCCCTCGGAAGGCGCGGAGACGCTCGTGATCTTCTTCGAGACGGGATCGTAATGGACCTGCGTGTAGCAACCTTCGGGGACACGTTCGGGGAAGGACGTGTGCTTGCGGGCGTCGGCGTCGTTCGTGCCGTATTCCCATCCCCCACTGCAGGCGGCCTCGAAATCGAAATCGTCGGGGGCGTATCCGCCGCTCGGCCCGAGCTGCGGATATAGCGGCAGGGGCTCGCGCTCCCAACACGACGCCGCACCGGCGATCACGGCAATGAGCGCCATTGAAATGGACGCGAGCCGGCTGCTTTTTCGTCTCAAGGTTCGAACCCAAGCTCGGTAAAGAAGCGGCGCATCGATCGAAAGTATTCACGCCGGTCGAGGTGGAGCACGTGACTTCCGGGGAACCAATGCATTCGCGGACGGTCCCAATGGTCCCATAACAAGCGAGCATGACGTGGCGGCGCGAGGCGATCCCCGACGCCGCCGATGATGAAGAGTCGCTCCTTGGGCAGCTTGGGGCGGAACGACAGCGGCGAGCTCGTCGCCAGCATCCGGCGGGCAGTCCGCACATCTTTGCCGATCGCGCCGAGCGAGGTGCGGATGACGGTCGCGATCGGCTCCCACTCGAGCACGAGATCCGCGACGCTCACCACGGGCACGTTCGGAATGGCGAATGCGAGGCGTTCATCGGCACACGCGAGGAGGCTCGTCGCCAGGCCGCCGAGGCTCATCCCGGTAACGCCGATTTGACGGATGCCCATCTCGAACAGCGAATCCATCAGGATCCGCATGTCGAAGACCGCCTGCGCGAGCGCTTCGTTGATGCGGTTGGTTCCGCCGGCGAAGAACCCGTGGCCGGAGAAGGGCGAAAACGTCGTCTGACGCTTCCCGTGGAAGGGCATCGTCACGAGCACGATGTCGAAACCCCGCTTGTAGAGCCACGGCAGCGAAAAGAACCATTCATTGAAATGGTAGAGGTCGGCCGAAAACCCATGAATCGCGAGAATGGCTGCGCGAGCGGGTTTGTCGTGTCGCCAATGGCGCGCGTGGGCGAAGCGATTGCGCGACAGCCGGAGATAACGCGACGATTCGTGCGGATTGCCGGGTACGAACGGGCTCTCGAAGCGGACGTCCTCACACGCGCCGTCGTCGGGCGAGAACAGCGGCGTTCGCGCCGCCCGGCGCAGCATCGGGACGTGGGCCGGCGGCCGCTGGAATGCGGAGCCGGCGTCTTCGGCGAGCGCGAGCTTCACGTAGTGCTCTTGATCGCGAAGGCTCCGGTAGATACCGACGGGGTTGTACCCCAATGGCAGCGCGATCGATCCGACGAGGGTCGCGCCCAGCGTGCGGAGCACGACGTCGGCGGCAGCCGTCAGACCGACGCGCGCTCGTTCGAGCGGCGTCAGCGAGAACGGCTCGGGGCTGGACGCGAAATCGAGCGGCAGGCTGTCCCACCAAGGCGCGCGCGTGTCGTAGCGGGGGGCGGCCCAACAAGCGGTCACCGCTCGATGCGAGAAGCCGCTCGCGCGCGTCATTCAGCCTTTCCCCCCTGCGCGTTCAAACCCGTTCGATGATGGTGGAGATGCCCATCCCACCGCCGATGCAGAGGGTGACGAGCGCGGTGCCGAGGCCGCGCCGCTCGAGCTCGTCGACAGCCGTCTGCAGGAGCATCGCACCCGTCGCGCCGAGCGGATGACCGAGGGCGATGGAGCCGCCGTTGACGTTCACCTTGTCGTGGTCGATGCCGAGGTTCCTCATCGTTTGCAGCGGGACGACCGCAAAGGCCTCGTTGATCTCCCAGAGATCGATGTCCTTCGCGGACATCTTCGCCTTGGCGAGCGCGCGCTGCGACGCGGGCGTGGGCGCGGTGAGCATGATGACCGGCTCTGCGCCTGCGGTGGCCATCGCGCGAATGCGGGCGCGCGGGCGGAGCCCATGCGCTTTGACGGCGTCGTCGCTCGCGAGCAGCAACGTGCACGCGCCGTCGACGATCCCGCTGGAATTGCCGGCCGTGTGGACGTGCGAGATGCTCTTCAGCTCGGGGTAACGGGCGAGCGCGAGGTCGTCGAGCGTCTCTTGATTGGGCCCGAGCGCCGCGGCGCCCATGCCGACGAAGGCCGGCTCGAGCTTCGCGAAGGCTTCGATGGTGGCGCCGTGGCGCGGCAGCTCGTCCACCTCGAGGAGGACCTTCTCGCTGTCGGGGTCGCGCACCGCGAAGAGAGCGCGCGCGAAGCGCCCGTCTTTTTGCGCAGCCTCGGTGCGCTGCTGCGACACCAGCGCGAACGCGTCGAGCTCGGCGCGGGTGAACCCTTCGCGTGTCGCGATGAGGTCCGCGCTGATCCCCTGGGGAACTTGGAATAGCCGCTTACGCAGGTGTAGGTTGTTGCCGTCGATACCTCCGCCGTCGGAGCCCATCGGCACGCGCGACATGCTCTCCACGCCGCCCGCCAGCACGAGCGACTGATGTCCGCTCGCCACACCCATTGCGGCAAAGTTCACCGCTTGGAGACCGGAGCCGCAGAAGCGATTGAGGGTCGTGCCTGTCAGATCGTCGGGCAGCCCAGCGGCGAGAACGGCATTGCGCGCGATGCACGCCCCTTGCTCCTGTGCTTGGCTCACACAGCCGATCACCACGTCGTCGACATGTTTCGCGTCGACGCCCGTGCGGCGCAACGTCTCGCGCAAGGTCTGCGCCAGGAGCTCCTGCGGATGAACGCCCGTAAGCGCACCTTTGCCCATTTTTCCGCGTCCGCGAGGCGTGCGCGCAGCGTCGATGATCCAGGCTGTCGTCATGGTGGTGACGGTACAATACCTCCCTCGGCGGCGGATTGCCCGCGCGCTTCGCGACGTCGGACGAGGCGCGCTCTGTCGCTGCTCGTCGCCGCGACGCTCGCGATCGCCGCGCTCGTCTCGGCGCCGGCGGACGCGCGCGCCGACGGCTCCTACCCCGACTTTGCGTTTGGCGCCTGGCAGGGTGAGATCGCGCTCGGCGCGTTCACCGCTGCGGCGAACTTCACCTACCTCGTCCCGCAATCGAAGAACCAATGGGCGCCGCGCGCACCACGACCCTTCGATTCGCTCACCTCTCGCTGGAGCGATCTAACGGGCGCGGTCGGCGGCGCGATGATCCAGCTCGGTATCGGGTATGCACTCGAGTCCGCGTACCTCGATGTCGCGGGCGCCGATTTGCCGGGCGTGCTCGCGCTCCGGCAGAGCGGGGTCGAAGCGGAGGCGCTTCTCCTCACGTCGGGCATCACCGCGCTGATCAAGCGCGTCTCGGGCCGATGTAGACCGCGCGAGTACCGAGGCCCCGACGAGCCGTGTGTCGAGTGCGACTCGTTTCCGTCGGGTCACACGTCGGCGATCGCCGCCTTCTCGGGAGCGCGTTTCGTGCGTCTCGCGTTCACGCCCCTCAACGAAGCGTTCCCGATACGTTTGTCTTCGTTCGTGGTATCGGAGGCCGCCATGGGCGTCACCGGCCTACTCCGAATCCTCTCGGGATCGCACTCGTGGGACGACGTCACCGTCGGCGCGATCGTCGGTCACGCGACGGGCGTCACCATTGCGCTCATGCATTGGAACGAATCGATCGATCCCGCACCGGAGGTGTTCGTGCCGGGGCCTCCGACCGAGCGATCGTCGCTGCGCGCGCCGGTGCTCTTCACCTGGGGCGGAGCATTCTAGATGGCACGACGCGCGCCGATCGGCGCAGTCGCGATCCTCTTCGTCGTATCGGGAGTCGCCGGCCTCGTCGATCAAGTCTGCTTCTCGAAGTATTTGTCTTACGTGGTGGGCTCGACCGCGCACGCGGTGAGCGCCGTGCTCGCCGCGTTCATGGCCGGCCTCGCGCTCGGTGCGCGCCTCGGCGGTGAGCGCGCCGCGAAGGTGGCCCGCCCGCTCCTTGCTTATGGCGTTCTCGAGATCGCCGTAGGCGCCGCAGTGCTGATTACGCCGTTTGCGTTCTCGGCCCTCGGAGCGATCTACGTCGCGCTCGTCCACGCATTGCCGAGCTCGCTCGCCGTCCTGACGATCATTCGCTGGCTCACGGCATTCATCGTCGTCATCGTTCCGACGACCGCGATGGGCGCGACGCTACCGCTTCTGTCGCGTTTGACGGAGCGCGAGCCGCCGCAGCTGCGCGGCCGTGCGCTCGGCACCCTTTATGCCGCGAACACGCTGGGCGGCGCGGTGGGAGCCATCGGATCGGCCTATTGGTTTTTGCCGGCGCTCGGCCTGCGCATGACGACGATCGCATCGGGCCTCGCCAGCATCGGAGTTGGGGCCCTCGCGATCTTCCTCGATCGCGGTGCGCCCGCTCGAACCCATAGCGAAACGTCGCGCGACGTCACGCCACACGAAGAGGTCGGCCCGGTGTGGACGCTGGATGTCGTCGCGTTCGCCTCGGGCGCGCTCGTCTTCGCCTGCGAGGTCATCTTCGTCCATTTGCTCGTGCTCCTCGTCGGCACGAGCGCGTACGCGTTCGGCGTCATCCTTTCGATCTTCCTCGTATGCCTGTTCCTCGGCGCGGCGGTCGCGCCGTATGCGCACAAAGCGCTCGGGTCGTCTGCGCTTTCGCTCGGGCTCGCCATGGCGGGGCTGTCGCTGGTGGTGTCGCTGCCGATATGGGAATACCTGCCCGAATACTTCAAAGGTGTAGGCGGTCGGGTCATCACCTTCGAGGGGCGTGAGCTCGTGCGTGGCGTCGCGGCGTTCGCGGCGTTGTTCGTGCCCACTGCGCTGATGGGATTGTCGTTCCCGCTGCTCTTGCAAAACGTCACGCGGAGCAAAGACGTCGGGCGCCTCGTCGGCCGGCTGACGGCCGTGAACACGGTCGGCGCCGTCCTCGGCTCGCTCTTCACCGGGTATCTCGTTCTGCCGTCGCTCGGCTCGCAACGCTCGCTCATCGTGGTTGCGCTCACCTTTGCAGCCGTCGGCCTCGCGACCGCGACCACATCGGGCGGTCGAAGCGTCGGAGCGCTCGTCGTGCGCACGATCGCCGGGTCGTTCGCGGTTCTGGCACTCTTCGCGGCCTCGAGCGCGAAGCCGTGGGACCTCGCATCGATGACGGGCGGGTATCACGTCTATTTCGATTGGGGACGTGGGCCCGAGACGATCCTCTTCGCAGCCGAGGACGCGCACGGCGGCGTTACGACGGTCACCGAAAAAGACGGTACCAAGACGCTGCTCACGAACGGGAAGTTCCAAGGCAACGACGGCCGCGAGATGCACGCACAGCGCTTCTTCGCGCACTACCCGGCGATCTTCGTCGATCAGTTCGATCGGGCGCTGATCGTCGGCCTCGGGACGGGGACGACGCTCGGCACGCTCGCGGACTATCCATTCAAGAACATCGAGGTCGCGGAGATCTCACCGACCATCGTCGAGGCCGCGCGCACCTATTTCGGCCCGGGTGGAGCAAACGCGCTCGACGATCCACGCGTGCACCTTGCGCTCGAGGACGGTCGCAATCACTTGCTCCTGAGCCGCGAGAAGTACGATCTCATCGGCCTCGAGCTCACGAGCGTGTGGTTCGCAGGCGCGGGCAGCCTCTACAGCCGCGAGTTCTACGCCCTCGCCAATCAACACCTTCGCGAGGGCGGCATCTTCCAGCAGTGGATTCAGCTCCACCACATCACCGCGCTCGATCTCGCGGTGGTGATTCACACGCTGCGGCTCGAGTTTTCGCATATCGCGCTCTTTTATGGCGGAGGGCAAGGCATCCTCGTCGCGTCCAATGCGCCGCTCGTCGCATCCCGCGCGCGCCTCGAGGCCCTGCAATCGGAGCTCGAGCGCTCGCACCCGGATCGTCCGTTGAAGAACCTCGTCGACGACGTCCTCGTGACCACGGAGGGCCTCGACGCGTTCATCGAGGAGGTCGCGAAAGAGAACGGGAAGCGCCCGAGCGATCTGGTCTCGACGGACGACAACCTCTATCTCGAATACGCGACCCCCAGAGGAAACGTGCTGCCGTGGAGCAGCCGCGAGGATCTCGTGGCGCGCCTTCGTCAACATCGGGACGTGCACGCCATCGAGGCGATGCTCACGGATTGAGCCGGCGCGCGGGGGGCTACAATCTCACTTCTTGGACGGGTCGCGAACCGTTCCGCGGAACAGGACGAGGCCGCTCAGCTCGTCGACGATGAAGAACATGAACGGGCGATCGGCGCGGAACGACGGCACGTCGGTCGGAGCCGCGCCCTTCCCAGACATCGCGACGGCGGTAGCAGCAGCCGCTTCCGTGCCCTTCTCGTCGACCTTCACGAATGCTTTGTGAAACACCTTCGCGATGCTGAGGCGCTCGTCGGGATTCGACGGGTTCGAGATGCCGGTGAAGTCCGACTTGTCCGCGTCGAACGCGAGCGGCATGCCGAGCTTCGCGAGGACGTCGACGAGCGCGACCGGCGACGCCGGATCGATCTCGAAGCGAGGCAATACGACATCGACCTCGCCATCGGTCGCAGCGGAGCGCAGCGCCTCGAACGAGGCCAGCGTCATCGGCGACCCCTTCTCGAGGGCATCGGCATCGTTCGGCAGGACGATGACCATCGACATCGTGCCGCCGGCGTAGGGCAAACTGAGGAGCTTCATCCCGTCCTTCTCGGCGAGCCTCGCGTCAATCCGGCCGAACATCATCGAGACGTCGATGGGATCCGCGGACGACGACGTATGGAAGGCTTGTTTCTCCGTTCGCTCTTGTGAAAACGGCGTCTGCCAAGCGGCGACGAAGTGCACCGCGTTCACGAGGACGAGGCGCGTAAGGTTGTCGAGCGAGCCCTCGGGCAAGATGTTTTTGATGCGCTGTTTGGTCTGCTTCTCGACCCACGCGTTGATCTGCTTGCGCGATCCGTCGGCGTCGTTCTTGAAGTCGACGGGCGCGAGCGGAGCGCCGAAGTGCTTCTTCGATTCGTCGAGAAAGCCGCCCTCGAAGGCCGAGGATTTCTCGCCGAAGAGGCGGTTCGCGATCGCAAGCTCGTAGTCTTTCGACGTTTGCAGGGCGCCGAGCGTCTTCGCGGTGCGGGCGAGCACCTCGTCACGCGTGCCCTCGAGATGAAGGACCTTGCGCATCTGCGCCTCGGTCTCGCCCTTCGCGCCGGCCCAGGCCATCGTGAGCGCGGTCGAGATGCTGACGGGGGAGACGGCGACGTTTTCGCCGGGGCGATCGATGTGCTCGTAGATCTCGAAGGCGAACGCGTTGTTGGTCGCGGCCTGGCGCTTTCGATCGTCCTGGGAGGGCGCGCCGACCTGCGGCGGCTCGGTCGCCTCGAGCGCCTCTTCGCTGGTGATCTCGGTCGGCGGCACCACATCCTCGGTGCAGGCGAGCATGGTGATCGGTGCGAGAAGGCTGAGAAATTGGCGACGGCGCATCACGGGTCCTCCGGGCTTGTGGTGGTGCGCTCTAGACGGGCGAGGCTTCGCGACGATCCAACTTTTCGAATCGGGCGCGGTGTCAGCTCGCAGACGGACGCTCCGTCGCTCGTGCTCGATGACCTCGACCATCGCGCCCCTCACGAGCGGGTCACGCGGCATCGCCCCTTCATCGGGGTGACCGTCGCGTGCGCGGCCACGCTCCTCGAGGGCCCCGACCAACCCCAGGGAGGTCCTCGAGCCATGACCATACGCACCCTTCTGCTCACTCCCTGGATGACCCCATGCCGGGTCATCCCGTGGCAGCGTGCCGTCGTGCTCAGCTTCCTCGGCAAGGTCGAGGTCGTCGAGGAGTACGACGTCACCATTGCCGCGCCGTCGCTCACGATTCGCGCGCCCGCCGTCGTCCGGCAGCGCCGCGCGACCACCGTTCGTGCCAAGAGGCCCTCCTTCAGCCGCACGAACGTCTTCGTGCGCGACGGGTTCACTTGTCAGTACTGCCGTGAGGTCAAGACCGCGGCCGAGCTCAACCTCGACCACGTGCTTCCTCGATCTCGCGGCGGTGTTACCGCGTGGGAAAACATCGTGACCTCCTGCTACGCGTGCAACCAGCGAAAGGCCGGCCGCACGCCGGAGGAAGCCAAGATGAGCCTCCCCCGCCGCCCTTTCCGCCCGACGTCGCTGCCCAGCATCGCGCCGGTCGGAACGACCGGCGACACCCCCGCCGAATGGCAAGCCTACTGCGCGTGAATGCGCAGTAGGCGCGTCAGGAAGCGGCAACCTGCGCCGTCTCTTCCTGCGCGCGAGCAACAGCAAAGCGCGTCCGGAGGCGGCCATCGGCCGCCGTCGGCAACCAGGTGGACGCCTGGAAGAGGGCGCACACAGCCGTGGGTTCCCAGTGCGAGCGCAGCGAGCACACCCCCAGGCGGGACCCACGCCGTCGTGTGCGCGCGAGCCAAAAGTAAAAACAAGCCCGTCGAAAGCGAAGCCTTGGAGTCGGCCGAGAGCCCGATCCTCGAAGGGAACGTTGCGACGGGTCGAGGAGCCCGGGAGACGGCCGCACACCGCAGCGCTCCCGGGCTCCTCCCTTTTGTATGCTCCGCGCGCGTGCAGCGAACGGATCGCAAGGTGCTCGGCTCGGACGAGACTTCCTCGAGCCTCGTCGAAGAGCTCTTCGCGACGCTCGCGAGGCGCGCGGGCCTCGGTTCGTTCACGCCGACGGCGCGCGCCGAAGCGATCATCGTCGACCTCGAGCGGCGCGGCGTCGCGCGCTCGCCCGCCAATCTGTTGGGCGCCGCCTACGAAGCATCCATCGATGCGCAATCACGTCGAGCGGGCGGCATCCACTACACACCGCAGACGCTCGTCGCGCGCGTCGCCGAGCGAGCCTTCGATGCGGCGGGCGATCTTCGCGAGGAACGCCCCAACGTGATCGATCCAGCGATGGGCGCAGGCGCCTTTTTGCTCGCGGCGCTCCGATCCATCGTGGGCCGCGACCCGCGTGGTGACGATGTCGCAAACCGGCGTGCGATCGCGACCGGATCGCTCTTCGGCATCGATGCGGATCCGCTCGCCGTCGTGGCAGCGCGCCGCGCGATCTGGCTCGAGGTCGCCGACCCATTGCTGCCGCTCGACGCGTTCGACACACAGCTCGTCCACGCTGATGGCCTGCTCGACGAATCTCTCGGTGATCGTTCCGGCCTGCGCTGGCGAGAAGCGTTCGCGCGCGTCTTCGATCTTCGCGGCGGTTTCGACGTCGTCCTCGGGAATCCGCCGTTTCTCGGCGGGAAACGCATACGAACCGTCTACGGCGACGCGTACGCGGAGCGCCTGCTCGGCGTTCATCCCGGCGCCAACAAGAACGTCGATCTCGCGGCGCACTTTCTTCGACGTGGCTACGACGCGCTCCGTCCCGGGGGTGTGCTCGGCTTCGTGACCACCAACACGATCGCACAAGGTGATACGCGCGAGGGAGGGCTTGCGCACGTATTGCGGAACGGCGCGACGCTCCTCGCGGCGGATCGAAGCGTCGCGTGGCCCGGCGCGGCGGGCGTCGTCACGAGCTTGTTGTGGCTGAAGCGAGGTCCCGCTGCCGGACCGCGGTACCTCGACGGCGTCGAGGTTCAGCACATCGACGCGTTCTTCTCGACGCTTCGAGCCGACTGCGATCCTGCGCGCCTGCGCGCGATGAAACGGCGCGCATTCATCGGCTGTTTTCTTCGAGGGTCGGGGTTCGTCGTCGACGACGACACGAAGGGAGCGTCGCGCGTCGCGGATGTCCAGGCCGTGCTCCTCCGCGAACCCCAGAGTGCCGCGCTCGTGCGGCCCTTCATGGGTGGAGAAGAAGTGCTGAACCACCCGCGCCACGAACCACATCGCGCCGTGATTCATTTCGGTGCGCGTTCGCTGGAAGAAGCGCGCGCACATGCGGGACTCTTCTCGATCGTCGAGGCCAACGTGCGCCCCTTTCGCGAGGCTCGTCGCGCGACGAAGGCGGACGAAGCGCACCGGGCGACGTGGTGGCGCTTTGCGAACCCGCGGCCGGAGCTCGACGCAGCGATCGCCGGCCTCGCCCATGTGATCGTCATCCCCCGAATGTCCGCGCACGTCGTGGCTGCGCGCGTACCGACCACGACGGTTTTCTCCGATCAGCTCGTCGTCGTCGCGTCGTCGTCGTTTGCCGTCTTCGCGCTGCTCTCGAGCCGCGTACACGAAGCCTGGGCGCGGTTCACCTGCTCGACCCTGGGCATGGGGATCCGCTACACGCCGAGTGACGCATTCGAGACGTTCGTGACACCCCGACCGTCCTTCGAGAGCCTCGAGCACGACGACGATCTCGCGCGCGCCGGCATCGACTTCGAATCGGCGCGCAGAGCCGTCCTCGAAGGCCGAGGTGTGGGGCTCTCGAAGCTCCGCCGAATCATTCAGCGCGACACGAGCGCGGACATCGTCTCGCTACGGCGCGCGCGCGACGATCTGAACCGCGCCGTCTTCTCCGCTTATGGCTGGACCGACGATCCGGCCGACGTGACCGACGAAGCGATCGTCGCGCGCCTGTTGTCGTTGAACCTCGAACGCGCGCATTCCAATCAGGGGTCGACCGTCGCAGTCGTCTCGATCGGATCTGCGCAACATCGCGTCCCCGTCGAATAGTCGGAGTAGCCGCGCGGGTGCGCGTCGATACGCGAGAAGCAGCCCGCTCGCGTTCCACGCGAATAGAAACCGCCTACGAACACGCCATTCTGGTCGTCGACCCACTCGTCGAGGTTACCGACCATATCCATGATCGCGTCGTTGCCCCAGCGGCTCGCGCAACGAGGCGCGGCGCCGGTCTTTTGAAGAAGCGATTTGCCCTCGAAGACGACGAGGTTGTTCCTCGGATCGTCGTGGTACCGAGATGCATTGTTGTGAAGCAGCGCGGACGGATGATTCTCCCGATAGACGTTGCAAGTGCCCTGCTCGTACGTCGCGCCGTAAGGGAACTCGCGGTTGTCTTCTCCCCGGCACGCAGTCAGCCACTCCGCTTCGGTGCAGAGGCGTTTGCCCGCTTCCTGGCATGCCGCCTGTGCTTGGTCCGCATTGAGGTATCCCTGCGGTAGGACGTTTTGCGCGCTGACGGCCTTGGCCTTCGGGCTCCACGTCGGCACGGGTGGTAGAGGCATCATCGCGTCGAGGCTGCGCTCCGGCGCGCGCTCGCGCGCATCGCGGTAGAACACGAAGCTCTCGGTCGCGCGCGCGAGATCCGGCGGGTAGAAGGGGCTCCACGCTTTGCCCGAGGCGGCGTCGACGAGGCTCGTCTCGAATCGGTCGACACAAACGCGACCCGCCACGGCGACCATGTCGCTCGGGCAATGAATCTCACGCTCGAGAATCGTCAGGATCGCAGGGCGCGGGCTTCCGACGTGTTTTCGCGTCTCGGAGCGCCGCGAGGCGAGGCTCGTCTTCGACGCTCGTTTCGTCTTGGACTTCGCCTTCTTTCGAGGCTTCTTCTTGTCACCGGCTTTGCGAGCTCGCGAGGGTTTGTTTCCTTCCGCCGTGGACGTGGACGGAGCCACGACCGGCGAAACGAAGGCGAGCGCGACGAGCCAGGGGATCCAGCGGCGCACGAGGTCCCGTCGCACAGCCGGCGCGCCGCGATCAACTTTGTGGCCGTCTACGCTCGATTCGCGCACGATCCTCACGTGGCCCACGAGGACGACGACACGACCGGCGGCGGCACGATCGTCATGCGCCCGCCCGACGATCGCGCGCAGGCGGATCAGCCTTCGAATGAAGGGACGCCCGAAGACCCCGCGACACTTCTGAAGCCGGCGTCGTCGGGCACGCTGCAGATGGCCGCGGTCGACGGCTCGCGTCGAGGTTCGTACCCGCGTCCTGATCACGAGTTCACGCCGTCGGCGACCGCACCGATCGGGCTCATTCCGCCGTCGGAGCTCGCGCGTGGACTACCCGGGCTCGGCCGGACGCCGCTCGCGCCGCCGGAGCCTGCGCTGGACGAGCGACCGCCGGCGCCGATCGAAGAGCCGCCCACGCCGCCGCCGCCGCTCGACCAACCGGAGCCGTCGATACATGCCGACACCGCGCCGCTGGTGACGGTCGGCCAGCCGCTCGGCCGACCTTACAACCCGCTCGCGCACGCGCCGACGCAGCTCGATGTCCGCGGAAAGCAAAAAGGCCTCTTTCCAGTGCTCCTCGGCGCCGGCATCGGGTTGTCCCTGATGCTTCTGCTGGCGGTGCTCATCATCCTGATGCGCTCGTCACCGTCCTCGGAGTCGGTTCAGACGGCCGCGTCTTCTATCGCGATCGAGGAGACGGCTGCTGCCACCGCCAGCGCTACGGAGACCGCGGCCGCAGAAGCCGTCGTCTCGAACGCGCCCGTCGCGTCCTCTGGGGCTTCGGCCCTCCCCACCGAAGGACCCGATGCAGAAGCGATCGCCGCGCTGGAGAAGCTCCGCGCCGGAATCGATGCCTGTGTGAAGACGAACATTCACAAGCTTCCCGGCACCTCGCCCGCCGTGCCCCAATCCCTCGGATGGCTCAAGCACGGGCCCTATACGCCATTGCCTCGCGATTGGGCCTCTCCGTTCTTCGCTTGCACGAAGTTCAAACTCGAAAAACCGATGCCCTTCGTCCTTCAATGGCAGGTCGAAAAGCCGAGCGTCGAGGGACGCGGCATCGCTTGGATCGATACGGACCGCGACGGCACGGCCGAGCGGGCTTATGCGTTCCGCGGCAAGCTGGTCGGGCGCGATCGAATGGAATTCGGCCCTATCGAAGCCGCGGACACCTCGAGCAAACCGCGCTCACGCTGAGTAGTTGCTCGGCTCTGCGAAGGAGCCGCAACGTTCAGGGAGCAAACGCGCCTGGGATATCGCTCGGGCGCTCGCGCCCGGACAGGTCCAAAGCAACGGACGGGGTCGCACCGGCGGGCGCGAAGAGGGCGGCCGATGCCTTCGGCGAATAGCGCGGCCGCTTCGGCGCAGGCTTCCACCACCCACCGTCGAGCACGACCCACGGCTCGGCCGAAGGCGCGACCAGGCTCTCGACGACGGCCGAATAGGGAACGTCGATCTTCGATCCCGCGGCGGGCATCAGCTTCGCGAGCTTGGCCATCCCGCGCGCGCCCTCGTCGAGCTGAATCGTCCCCATGATGTTCCCCTTGGCCTCCGTGCCGTCGATGCTGTCGGCGGTGATCCAGAGCCCCGGGCCGCGGCCGTGCACGGCGACATTGGACAAGAAGCGGTTTCCCCAACTGCCATTACGGGTCTGAATGGCTGCGCGAGGGCTCGGCTGATTCATGAACGTGTTGTATCGAACGAGGTTGTCCCGCGAGCCGAAGAGCGGCTTGCGCTCCGGCACCCACTCCTCGGGGGACTTCGGCGGAGCGTCGGTGAGGGCACGGTCGAACGGGTTGTAATTGTCCCAGAGCACGAGGCCGCCCGCGTCGTTGTTGTACGCGAGATTGTTCTGAATGAGAGATTCGCTGAGGGCCGCGAAGTTGTATGCAGCGCCGCCCTTCTCGCCGTTGTTGGTCGAGACGTTGTTCTCGATGATGAAGTTGATGCCGCGACCGTCGGGGAAGTTGTTCGCGCCGTAGGTCTGGACGGCACGGGCGAGGAGCTCCTCCGCCCACTTTCGCGACTCTTCCATCGGGCGCATGCCGGTCATGCCGACGTGTTTGGCCGTCTCCTCCAGCGACGCGAGCGGGTCCAAATTGATTTGGAGGCCACACGCGTAGTTGTCGAAAAACACATTGCGCCGAATGACCCAGTCGTCGGAGCCGTCGGATGCGTAGAGCCCGTGCTCCTCCACGCTGCCGGAGAATGCGCTGTCCTGGATCAACACGGTTCGCGTGTCGGTCGCGTGCAATCCCCAGGTCCGGTGGCTCGTCGACAGGACGCCGACGATCGCGACGTTCCGAAGGAGCTTGCCGGAGCGGCCGAAATCACCGTCGAGCATGATGCCCGCGCGCGGCCCCTTCTTCGTACCCGCACCCTTGAGGTGGAATCCCTCGACGACTATGTGATGCGCCGTCCGCAGATAGAACATCCAGTTCTTGTCGAGCCCCGGGCGATCGATGACGACGCTCCCGGGCGGGCCGAGCGCGCGAATGAAGGTGTACGCACCATCCCCTGCCCCCTCGATCGGGCCCGCCACGAAACCCGCATAGGTCCCCGGCTGCACCGCGATCAGGTCGCCCGGCTTCGAGGCATCGATGGCCTCTTGAATGGTCGCGAACGTCGCATCGACGTGGTGGTCCTTCGCGCCGACCGACCCTGGGCCGAGGGACGGCGGGGCGACGCGAACGGTCTCCACACGAGGCTCGCCGACCAACAGAACGCGGGCATATCGGTCTTGCAGCACGAAGTTGTGCTTCACCCAGTCGTCGGAGCTTTCGGTGCGAAAGTAGGCGTCGGAGGCAGGCTTCGCCGCCGTGACGACGGGCGCGCTGTTCTTCTCGGGCGGCGCGACGTCGGGCGGGTTGTCGTATCGGTGGCTGGGCGCACACCCCGACGCGAGCATCGCTGCGACGCAGATACCAAACCCGATCGGAGGCCTACGCATGTTTCGGCGAGCATGGCACGGCGCGCTCGGCGTTTCCAAGCAGGGTCCTTCGCGGCGCGATGTCGGCGTCGAGTCGTTCATCGCGAAGCGCGGGCGAGCTCTTTCGCGCGGCTCTCTTCCGATTCGGCACGACCACCGACGTCGAATCGTCCGGCGAGACCCGCGAAGACGAACGCCGTCGGTCGCGGGTCTTCGATGGCGCCGCTCGCGTTCGGAACGTCCATGTCGTCCCAAAGCAACAAGTCCAGATCCGCGCCGACGGCGGGGCCGAGCGCGACCATATCGTTGAATCGGAAGTCGATGCCCCCGATGACCTTCGCCGCCTGGAAGCCGTGCAACACGCGCGTCGGCTCGGCGCCCGGCGGGACGATCCACAAGAATCGATAACCGGCGCCGAAGGTCAGATATGGGTCGGCGGCCCGAAATGGCAAAACGTGATACGTCGCCTGAAGGCCGGACACGAGACCTCGAACGTCGACGCCCTCCACGAAGGTGTCGTCACCCTGCGATTCGTGAAAATGGAACGCGGTCGCCAGCGACCACCACGGGTTGATTCGGTATCCGAGGTCGAGCGAGACACCAATGCCCTCGTCGACCATGTCTCCGATGTTTTGTACGCTCGAGACCGCGCCGACCGGCTGGGTGTAGCCGAAGCCGGCTCCAATCTCGAATGCTCCGGTTCGAGCCGGCAAGACGAACGCTTCGGGGCCTTCTTCGACCAGCCAGGGATTCTGGGCGCGAGCGTCGGTCGCGGCGAAACACAGCGCCGCAAAACCTCCGACCATGATCGGGCGAGCGAACATGCGGCTCGTGGCTGCATCGCACGTGCCATTTACGGCCAGCCGAGGGAACACGCTCCGGCCTGGCCATTCTTGTCGAGCGAATGGAGAGGCCGAGCGCACCCGCACGCTGTGGCGATCGCGCACGAGCAGGGACGCGATATGCCCCGTTCGACGTCGCATTCGGGGGCATGCGCATTGCTAAATATAAGGTGTCATGAATCGAATCAATTGGATGATCGTAACGGGCACAATGGCCCTCTCGGCGTGCACCGTTCAGAACCAACCCGAGAGCGTCGCCGCCCAACCCGTGACGGTCGACGTCGCCACCGAGACCGCGCCGGTCGAACCCGCGCCGGCCGAGGCTGCCGCCATTCAGGAGCCGGTGCCCGTCGCGACGGTGGAGGCCCCCATCGTCGAGCCTCCACCGGCGCAGGTCGTCTTCCAAGAGCCCCCGCCGCTCGTCTCGATCGAACCGGACGTCTATGTCGTTCAGAACTACTCGGTCCCCGTCTATTACGTGGATGACCGGTATTGGTATCACCGTGGCGGGTCCTGGTATTACACGACGTATTGGGACGAGCCCTGGGTGCAGGTCAACATCAACGTCGTCCCATCGCGGATCAGTCACCGCGACCACCATCATTATGTCCATTATCGCGGCTACGGCGATTCGCACGTTTGGCGCGAGCCACGGGCGCATCGTCACGCGGCCTCGGTCGCCGAACGTCAACGCGACATTCTGCACCGAGAGGCCGAGAGGCGTCGTGAAGCTCGCGAGTACGAGCGGCACCACCATGTGGATCGCGACCGCGAGCGACGGGCGGATCGCGACCGAGACCGTCATCGTGAGGAACAACGCGCCCGCGAGCGCCGCGATGACCGACGGCGTGAGGAGCAGCGCGCCCGCGTGATCGATCAGCCGCGAGCGCCCAGGGTCGACGTCGATCGAAAGCGCGTCGAACCGACGCGCAAACAGCGCGTCGAGGTCCCGCGTCTCTCCCCGCGCCGGGACGTGACACCTCCTCGTGTCGAACCTCCGCGCCAACAGCCACGGGTCGCACCGACCAAGAAGGTCACGCCGCGCGTTCACCTGGATGCCGACCGCCAGCGCGTCAGACCGCCCCAGACGCAACCGAGGGTCGCCCCGAAGGTCGACCGCTCGCACGCACCCAAGGTGACGCCGCAACCGGTAAAGAAGCCGGGTGTGATCCACCCACAACCACCTAGAGGCCGTTCAGACAAGCGACCTTCGACCTAGTCCGAGCACATAAATCGTCCACTGATGGTAAATTCGTCCTGAATAGGCGGATTCATCGGGCCCATTGCCGCTCGTCTCCCCACATTTGCACGCCTTGACCCGGCGTTGCCGACGAGCGTGTGATGGGCGGCATGAGCCTAACGAAGTTCGCTTTGGGCTCCGCCGTCTTGCTCGCTTTCAGTTTCGGAGCGTCGACGGTCGGAGCCGCGACGTGGGCAGACGGACGGACGACCCCGTCGGTCGCGGAGATCATGTCGGTCGACCCGACTGGGGAGCCGGCTTGGATCTATGGGTTCGAGGACATCGCCGACGACGGCGATACGTTCGAGCCCGCGGAGCAGTCACTCGACATTCGGACCGCCTACGGCGCGGCGGACGCGACTCGTTTCTGGTTTCGAAGCTACGTATCGAGCGAGTCCGCGGTCGGTGACGGGGTTACCGTCTTCGTGTTCATCGACTCGGACCGGGCAGCCGGAACGGGGGGAAACGCCGACGAAACCGTGGATCCAGCCTTCGTCGAAGACCCGACGCTCGGCGGCTATGAATTCGCATTCGCCGTTCGCGGCGACGAAACCATCGTCGGCATCTGGACCTGGAATCAGGCCGACTCGGTGTGGGAGCTCGACGTGGACATCCCGCCGAACGAGGCCACCGGCGAGGCGGATCGAGACGTCGACCCGATCCTCCTCGGCGCGGACGTTCACGGATATTTGCAGGCGAGCATCAACGCGAACCTCGTCGGCATTACGCCCGAATGCAACTCGCTCATCTACATTCGATCCGTCAACGCCGACGACCCCGACCTCAGCGATCTCGACGTCGGCTTCGCCATTCCGTGTATCCCGGACGACGGCGACGCAAACGGAATTCCGGACATCATCGTCCCGGACGAGGGTTGTCTCACCGACGACGAATGCCCCTTCGGAGGCATTTGCGTCGACGGAACGTGCATCCTCACGGCGGCGTGCGTCGACGACGCGGATTGCGGCGCCGACGAGGTCTGCGACGGCGGGTACTGCGTCGCCGGCCCCGGTGGGTCGTGCTCGACGAACGACGAATGTGACGTCCTCGTCTGTTTCGACGGGACATGTGACGCGTGTACGCCCGGCGGCGACGACTGCGGCGATGGTCGCCGGTGCGGTCCCGACGGCCGGTGCGTGATCGACGAAGGAGGGGGTGTCACGATCGATCCAGGCGACATCGTCCGGGGGGGACCGTGTGCTTGCGAGGTAGCCGGGGACTCGACGGGTTGGCCGGAGGCGCCGCTCTTCTTGTCGCTGGGTGCAGTCGTCGCAGTCCTGCGCACCGCGCGCCGCCGCGGGAAAAGGTAGAGACATGGCCCGTCCCCACCTCTTGGCCGCCGGTATCGCGGCGGCCGTGGTTCTATTCGAAGGCGCAGCATTCGCCCAAAAGGCGGAGCTCGATATCGACCGCTTCGACCCCGCCGTGACGTACGGATCGTTCGGCGGAACGATCGAAGGCTCGCCGGTTCGCGACGAGTCGGATCGCTGGGAAATCGGCTTGCTGGCGAACTACGCGCACAACCCGCTCGTCGTCGCGAACGACGCCGGCGAGCTCGACAGCACCATCGTCGGGACGCGCCTCGGCTTCGACCTGTTCGCGTCGGTGACGATCATCGGGCCGCTCGCGCTCGGCCTCGACATCCCGCTCTTCATCGCGCAGACCGGCGACGCCGACCCCGACATCGGGGGTATCGGCGACGTCCGGCTCGTCCCCAAAGTGCGTATTCTCGACGACCGCGACAGCGTCGGCCTCGGCATCGTCGCGGAGCTTCGCGTTCCTTCCCATTACGGCGATTTCTCCGGTGGAGCGCGCAACGTGGTGTTCTGGCCGCGCGTGATTCTCGACCACGCATTCGGTGTCTCGGGCTTCCGAATGGGCACGAACCTCGGCGTGGAGGTTCGCGAGGGCACGAACTTCTTCAATGTCAGCGCCGACAGCGAATTCACCTATGGCGGCGCGCTCGCGTATCGATTCGGCGGCGCGGACGGCAAGGTAGAGCTCGGCGTCGAAGCCGATGGTGCCGTCGGCCTCGTAGAGCAGGACGTCGAAGAGCTGCCGTTCGAGATAAGCCCCTATCTGAAAGGGGACCCGCACCCCGAATGGGAAATCATGGGTGGTCCGGGGTTCGGCGTCGTGCCTGGCTTCGGCGAGCCGATCGTGCGCGGGTACATCGGCTTTCGGTACAAGCCGACGTCACACGACAAGGACTACGACGGTGTCCCCGACGACGAGGACAAGTGCCCCGACGTCGCGGAGAACCTGAACGGCATCGAAGATCGCGACGGCTGCCCGGACGAGGACGGCGACGACGACGTCGACGGCATCCCGAACTCCGAGGACGAGTGTCCGGACCAGAAGGAGACGATCAACGGTGTCCAGGACGAGGACGGCTGCCCGGACGGCGGACCGGCGAAGGTCATCCGCGAGGGCGGATCGATCGTCATCCTCGAGAGCATCAAGTTCCGCAGCGGCTCGGCGCAGATCGACCCGGAGTCGCACTCGGTCCTGAATCAGATCGCGCTCGTGATGAAGGCGAACCCCGACATCAAGGTGGTCCGCATCGAAGGGCACACCGACAACACGGGCGATCACGACATGAACATGAAGCTCAGCAAGGACCGCGCGGAGTCGGTGCGCGTGTACCTCGTCCAGCGCGGCATCAAGCCGGCCCGGTTGAAGGCCGAAGGATTCGGCCCCGACAGGCCGGTCGTCGACAGTGACGACCCTGCGAGCCTCGCGAAGAACCGCCGCGTCGAGTTCCACATCGAGGATTGAGCGCGCTGGATGAAACGGCGCTCACGCCAAGCCGGGGTGAGCGCCGTTTTTCATTCCATGCCGCAACGCGTCTTTACAAATGCTGACACATGCCGTGAACCCCTCGACATTCAGGGTCGCATCCTGGATGCATGTCCGGCTCACGAACCGCACGATGGCTAACCGGCGCCGCCGTCGTGTCCTTTGCAGCCTTCTTCAGCGCCGTCGCCAGCGCCGAGACGCTCACCGCGGATCAAGCGGTCCAGCGTGCCGCGGCACAAAACCCGAGCCTGCGCGCTGCGCTGCTCGATGTCGATGCGGCCGCCCTCGCGGTCAAAGCGGAAGAAAACGCCCGCGTCCCGACCTTCATCGGCGGCGTCAGCGGCGAATACAACGAGAGCATCGGCAGCGCCGATCGCAGTGACTCGGAAGCGATCCGCGGCAACGCCGGCGTGCAGTTCAAGACCGACATCGGCACGACCATCGAGACCGGCGTGCAGTCGGACGTCGTCTGGCGAAACCTGACCGGTACGGTGCCTTCGCCGAGCACCAACCCGACCTACAGCACCAGCGCCTACGTGAAGGCGCGCCAGCCGCTCCTTCGCGGCGGTGGGTCGGACGTCGTGCTCGCGCCGCTCGCGCAGGCGGAGTCGTCGAAGACGCAAACGGAGAAGCAGCAGGAGCTGGAAGCAAGCCAGACGGCGCTCGACGTGCTCAATGCCTACTGGGAGCTCTGGTACGCCGACCGCGCGATCGACGTGCAGGAGCGTTCACTCGGCGTCGCGAAGAAGCAGGTCTCGGACGCGAAGCTCAAAATGGATGAGCTCGGCACCGGGTCGAAGGTCGACGTGCTGCAGTTTTCGTCGTCGCTCGCCAGCATCCAAGACTCGCTCGCGCAGGCGAAGACGACGCGCTCGACCCGCGCGATCGCGCTCGGCCGGCTCCTCGGCATGAGCCCCGACGACTCGCTCGACCTCGAGACGACCGAGGAGCTGCCGGCGCTCGGCGCGGCCCCGTCGTCGAAGGAGCTTCGGAAGACGCTCACCGCGCGCTCGCAGGAGCTCGCGTCGCTCCGCGCACAGTTGGACTCCGCCGATACACGGGTCCTCATCGCCGACGACGCGAACCAGGCGCGCATCGATCTGTATGGGTCGGCCTCGGTCGGCGCGGTGTGGGCGAGCGGTGATTCGTACTCGGGCTTCGACATGCCTGGCGGCCGCCCGGCCTTCGCGGTGATGGCCGGCCTCGAGTTCGAGGTGCCGCTCGGCGAGAGCAGCGCAACGAGCGAAGCGGCGCGCGCCCGCACGCAGCGCGATGCGACGAAGGCTCGCTACCAAGCGCGCGTCGAAGCGATCGAAGCCGAGGTCGCTTCGCTCGAGGTAGAGCTCGATGCCGCGCAGTCGCAGGTCGATCTCGCGTCGACCACCACCGACATCGCCGGGGAGCTCGCGGAGGCCGAGCGAGCGCGGCTCGCATTGGGAACGACGACGAGCCTCGCGGTCGTCCAAGCTGAGCAAAGCCTGCGTGAAGCCGAGCTGCGAAGGCTCCGCGCCCTCGCGAGCCAGGTCATCACGCAGTTCGAGATCGAGCACAGCGCCGGCGCGCTCCTCGATCGTTACGGGTCGGCGTTTGCCAAGAAGAGGTCGTCGTGAGCAAGAACAAGAAGAAGCGCTTCATCATCGCCTCGGTTCTCGCAGTCGTCCTCGCGAGCAGCGTCGGTGGTTACGTCTACTCGCGCGAGCCGAACAAGGCTCCGGCGGGTCCCACCGTCGAGGTGCAACGCGGAAGCCTTCGGGAGACGGCCGCCGCTTCCGGAACGATCGCGCCGCACGTGAGCGTCGAAGTGAAGTCGCGAGCGTCCGGTGAGGTGGTCGAAATCCTCGTTCAAGAGGGCGACACCGTGAAGGCCGGTCAGCTGCTCGTTCGGCTGGACCCCACCGATGCCGAGCGTGACCTCGCGTCGGCGAAGGTGGCGCTCGACAAGGTGAAGGCGGATCTCTCGGCGGCGAAGGCGTCGGTGACGGTGGCGCAGCTCGAGTACAAGACGAAGCAAGGCGACGAAGCGCTCGCGACGAAGAGCGCGGAGCTCGGCCTCGGGACGAAAGACGCGGTGCGCACGACCGCGACGACGACCAAGGTCGCGGCGGCGAACATCACGCTGAAGAACGCGCAGGTCACCGCGAGCGAGACGAACCTGAAGACGGCCGAGCTCGCGGTGCAGGATGCCGAGACGCGCCTCAAAGAGACGAAGATCTACGCGCCGATCGACGGCACGGTCCTCGCGATTCCAGTCGAAAAGGGCACCATCGTTTCGTCGGCGCTCACGAACGTGAGCGGTGGCACGAGCGTGATGACGATCGCGGATCTGTCGGACCTGCGCATCATCGGCGCGATCGACGAGGCGCAGATCGGCAAGGTAGCGAAAGGTCAGCCGGTGGAAATCCGCGTCGACGCGTACCCGGAGCGCGTCTTCGAAGGGACGGTGGAGCGCGTGAGCCCGCTAGGCAAAGACACATCGAGCGTCGTCACCTTCGACGTCGAGATCCTCGTCGCCGACAAGAACTCCAGTCTGCTCCGCTCGGGTATGAGCGCCGATGTCGAGATCGTCGTCGCCGAGCAGAAAGATGTTCTTCTCGTTCCGCTGATTGCGGTGGAGACGTCGGGCCGGTCTCGCTTCGTGCGCCTCGCCAACGGCGAGCAGCGTCCGATCAAGACCGGGACGACCGACGGAACGCGCATGGTGGTGCTGGAAGGCATCTCGGAAGGCGACGACATCCTCGCCTCCGCCCCTGCGAGCACCTCGACCGCGGCGGCGACGCCTCCTCCCGGCGGCGGAATGGGCATGATGGGTGGCCCCGGCGGTGGAAACCGATCGCGCAGCGGAGGAGGAGGCAAGCGATGAAGCCGACGCTCTTCATCGAGGATCTGACCAAGGTCTACGACAGCGGCAGCGAGGACTTGGCGGTTCGCGCGGTCGCGGGGATCAGCTTCCAGGTCAACAAGGGCGAATCGGTCGCGATCATCGGGCCGTCGGGCTGCGGCAAGTCGAGCCTCCTGAATATCCTCGGCTGCCTGGACCGGCCGACGTCCGGCACGTACAAGCTCGAGGATCGCGACGTGAAGGAGCTCGACGACGACGATCTCGCCGCGCTCCGCAACAAGCACATCGGCTTCGTGTTCCAGAGCTTCAATCTGCTGCCGCGGATGACCGCGGTCGAGAACGTGGAGCTTCCGCTTCTGTACGGCTCGGTGAAGAACAGTAAGCAGCTCGCGCTGACGGCGCTCGAGCGCGTCGGCCTCGGTGCACGCGCGAGGCACTTGCCGAACGAGATGTCCGGTGGACAGCGGCAGCGCGTCGCGATCGCCCGCGCGCTCGTGACCAACCCGTCGATGTTGCTGTGCGACGAGCCGACCGGCGCGCTCGACAGCAAGACCGGCAAAGACATCCTCGAGCTGCTTCTATCCCTCAACGCCGACGGCACGACGCTCGTCATGGTCACGCACGATCTCGGTGTCGCCCGCTCGCTCGGGCGCGCCATCCAGATGCGTGACGGGAAGATCGTCGCCGACGGCGCAGCGCAATCAGTCGTCGCATCCGCCATGGAGAGTGAGGCACACGCGTCATGATGATCCTCGAAGTCGCGAAGAGCGCCTGGCGCTCCCTCGCGAGCAACCGCCTTCGCACGCTGCTCACGATGCTCGGCATGATCATCGGCACCGGCGCGGTCGTCGCCGTCCTCGGCATCGGCGAGGGTGCACGTTCGAGCGTCGAGACGCGCATTCGATCCCTCGGCGCGAACCTCCTTACGATTCGGCCGCAGTCGGCCGCCGGCAGCGGCGGTGTGCGCTCGGGCGCGGTGAAGACGCTGACGCGCGACGACGCGCTCGCGCTCGCGAAGCTCCCCGGCGTAAAGGCGGTCGCGCCCGAAAACAGCGGTTCCGCCCAGCTCCGCTACATGGAGAAGAACAAGAACGCGTCGGTCGTCGGCGTCACCGGCGCATACGTCGAGGCGAAATCGCTGACGATGGGAAGCGGCGTTGCGATCAACGATCTCGACGACGAACAACGCAGCCGCATCGTCGTCGTCGGCGCCAACGTCGCGAAAGAGCTCTACGGCTCCGCGTCGCCGCTCGGCACCCGCCTGCAGATCAACGGCATCGCCTTCCGCGTCGTGGGTGTGCTCGCAGAGAAAGGCTCCGGAATGGGCTCACCCGACGACGGCGTGTACGTGCCACTCGCAACCCATCAGAACGTGCTGTTCGGCCAGGATTACCTCTCGACAATCTCGCTCCAGGCCGCGAGCGAAGGCGAATCGGCCAGCGTGAAGGCGAGCGCCGAGCGCCTCCTGCGCCTGCGTCACAAGCTGCGGGACGATCAGGACGACGACTTCGAGGTTCGTTCGCAGACGGAGATGCTCGAGACGATGAATCAAGTCACCGGTACGTTCACGGCCTTGCTCGGCAGCGTCGCGGCGGTCTCGCTGATCGTCGGTGGCATCGGCATCATGAACATCATGTTGGTGTCGGTCCGTGAACGAACGCGCGAGATCGGCGTCCGCATGGCCGTCGGTGCGCGCCGCAGCGATATCCTCCTGCAATTCCTCTTCGAGTCGGTTGTGGTGTCGCTCGCCGGCGGTGCGCTCGGCGTGGCCCTCGGGTACGGCGCGGCGCGGGTCCTCGCGAGCTTCGGCCAGTGGTCGACCGTCGTCCCGATGTACGCCATGGTCCTCGCGCTCGGCGTGTCGGCCCTCATCGGCATCGCGTTCGGTGTCGGCCCGGCTCGCAGCGCGGCGAAGTTGGATCCGGTCGAGGCTCTTCGCTTCGAGTGAGGCTCGGCGCTATATGGTGACGGCCGTGGCGAATCCCGCGCCCATCCTCGTCATCGACGACGACGTGGAGCTCTGCGACCTGCTCGCGGAGCTCCTCGGCGACGAAGGCTTCTCGGTGGAGAAGGCGCACGACGGCTCGAAGGGCCTCGGGCGCGCGCTGTCGGGGGAGCACGCCATCGTGATTTTGGACGTGATGCTCCCCGGGCTCACCGGCTTCGAGGTCCTCAGTCGGCTGCGCAAGACGTCGACGATTCCGGTGTTGATGTTGACGGCGCGCGGCGAAGACGTGGATCGGATCATCGGCCTCGAGATGGGCGCCGACGATTACCTTCCGAAGCCTTTCAACCCGCGCGAGCTCGTCGCGCGCGTCCGCGCGCTGCATCGGAGAATCGCCGCCCTCCAGACCGCATCCGCGAAGGAGCCGCAGGACGCGAACGCGATCGTCGTCGACGACGTCGAGCTCTCCCCCGCGGCACGGCGTGTCCTCGTCGGCGGTCGAGAGATCAAGCTCACGACGGCAGAGTTCGATCTTCTGGAGCTCTTGCTCGGCAAAGCCGGGGAGATCATCGCACGCGAAGATTTGAGCCGCGCGGTTCTCGGGCGGCGGGCCGGCGCATTCGATCGCGCGATCGACATGCACGTGAGCAACCTCCGCAAGAAGCTCGGCCCGGCCAAAGACGGCGCGGACCGCATCAAGACGGTACGCAACGCGGGCTACATTCTCGCGCGGCATGGTCGATGAAGAGCCTGTTTCTTCGGCTCCTCGTCTCGATGTGGCTGACCATGACGGTCCTCGGCGCGGTGTTTGCCGTCATCCACGCCTACAGCTTCCAGCCGGATGCGACGCAGCGCTGGCGCAGGGTGAGCTCGCGCACCACCGAGCTCCGCGCACTGCAAGCCCTCGACTGCACGCGAACCGCGCAGAAGAAGGGCGACGGCTCCGACGAGTCCTGCAAAGAGATCCTCGAGCCGCTCGACGCGCGCGACCCACGCATCGCGATCTACAAGGACGGCATTCGGATCATGGGCGGCGACCTGGATGGCGCCGCGGACATCGAGTCGGTGGCGCGTGCGTCGCGCGGCCCATCACTGCAAACCGTCGGGGAGCGCGAGCTCTCCGCCCTCTACCTGGCGAATGCGCTCGACGGTCCGTACGTCGTCGTCTCCGCGCAGCGTAAGCCTTCGGGCTGGCTCTTTTTCTTCGTGCCGGAGACGCTCCCGCTGCGCCTTCTCACCATCGCGATCGTGACGGGCGCGGTCGCCTTCTTCCTCGCGCGGTACCTGTCGCGCCCATTGCGCACGCTCCGCGCGGCGACCCAACGCCTCGCCGCCGGGGACCTCTCGGTCCGCGTCGAGCCCGACCTCGCCGGTGCCGACAACGAATCGCTCGCTCTCGGCCACGAGATGGATCGAATGGCGGAACGCATCGAGGGTCTCCTCGATGCGCAGCGACGGCTCCTTCGCGACGTTTCCCACGAGCTTCGTACGCCGCTCGCGCGCTTGAACCTCGCGCTGGAGCTCGTCCGGCGCAAATCACCGCCCGAGGCGGAGACGGCGCTCGCCCGCATCGAGCTCGAGGCGCAGCGCCTCGACACGATGATCGGAGAGCTCCTCACGCTGAGCCGCCTCGAAGCAGGCGTCGGGATGGAGACGCCGAACCGAATCGACCTTCGCGCGGTGGTCGAAGCGCTGGTCGCCGACATCGGGCTCGAAGCCGAGAAGAACGGCTCGCGCGTCGAGCTCCAGGCCGGTGATGCGAGCATCGACGGGAACGAAGAGCTCATTCGGCGGGCCGTCGAAAACATCCTTCGCAATGCCGTCCGCTATACCGAGCCGGGAACATCCGTCGACGTAAAGCTCGGTCCCCACGGCGAGCACGGCGCCATTGCGATCGTCATTCGCGATCACGGCCCCGGCGTTCCGGAGGAAGCGCTACCGAAGATCTTCGAGCCGTTTTACCGGGTCGCCGACGACCGAGCTCGGAAGAGCGGCGGCACCGGCATCGGCCTGGCGATCGCGGAGCGCGCGGTGAAGCTCCACGAAGGAACGGTCGTCGCGAAGAATGCAGCGGCGGGCGGGCTCGAGGTCACGATCCTATTGCCGTCGAGCCGCGACGGCGCCACCGCGAGCGAATAGGCGGCGGCGCAACGACCGGACGAATCCTTCGGGTGGCGGCGCGTCAGTGTCCGCTTCGGCCCTGCCCGTCCGAGCCATCTACATCTCCGCAGAACTGGTTGCAGTTTGCAACCGGTTACATCTCCGGAGAACTGGTTGCAATTTGCAACCGGTTGCATGGGCAACAAACTGGTTGCAAAGTGCAATCAGTCGCCGATGAGAAACGAGGAGCCCCGGTCCTTTTGCCCCATCAACATGGCTGTCGAAGTGCTCGGCGACACTTGGACACTGTTGATCCTGCGGGACATGATGTTTGCCGGCAAACGGCATTTCCGCGACCTGCTTCAGTGCGAAGAAAGAATCGCGTCGAACATCCTCGCGGATCGGCTGCGCCTGCTCACCCTCGAAAAGGTCATCACCAAGTCCGAGGACCCGACCCATAAGCAGAAGGCGATCTACAGCCTGACGGAAAAGGGTATCCAGCTGCTCCCGGTGCTCGTGCAGATCCGCATTTGGGGAGCGCATCACATGGGGAAAATCGATGCGGTGAGCCCCGCCGTGAAGGCGTTCAACCGCAAGCTGGAGCGTGGTGGTCCCGAGCTATGGGCGCAGATGATGGCGGAGCTGCGCGCGACCCACCTCGGTCGCTGACCATCAGCGCCCGGGCTGCATCGAAGGGGGCGGCCGCGACGAGAGCGCCGGCGGGTCGGCGTCGTCGCCCGATCCGACGCGCAGAAACTGGCCGGTCAGCGGGTCGAAGTCGAAGATCTCGCCGGTCGCGATTTTGAAGACCCAGCCGCTGATCTTCAGCAGGCCGGCGTCGAGCTTGCGCGCGACGAACTCGAACGACCGGAGGTTTTCGAGCTGGAGCAACACGTTCTCCTCGACGGCGGCCGTCATGCGCGCCTCGCCTTCGAGATGGCCGTAGCGCTCTTCGATCAACTTCGGGACGCGCGACGACTCGGCCACCCAACGAGAGATGTACGGCAAGTGCGCCACACGCTCCGGATGAAGGATCGCGTCGATTGCGCCGCAACCCGTGTGGCCGCAGACGATCACGTTCGCGACCTCGAGCACCTCGACCGCGTACTCGATCGCGCCGGAGACACCTCCCAGCACGCCGCGGTTCACATCGGGCACGATGTTGCCGACGTTGCGCACGATGAACAGGTCCCCCGGATCCGAGTTCGTGATGAGGTTCGGCACGACGCGCGAATCGCAGCACGTAATGAACAGCGTCTCGGGATTTTGTCCCTTCGCGGCGAGACGCTCGAAGAGGCGACGATTCGATGCGAAGTAGTTCGCCTGAAAGTGATGGATCCCGGCTTCGAGCTTCTGCACGAGCGGACCATAGCGCAGCCTCGGCGAAGCGAAGGCTTGATTCGAGGAGGGTGCTCCACCCCGAACCAAGCCCGCTGACGCGCGGCGAAATCAGTCCGATTTGAAGCCGACCCGAACGTGGCTGTTGTCACAGAACGGCTTGTTGTTGCTCGCCCCACAGCGGCATAGTCGCGCCTGCTGGAGGCGGAACACGCACCGGCCCGTTCCGCTCAGAATCTCGAGATTTCCGCGGACTTGGAGGGGACCGTCGACCTGCGGATCGATCGCGAGCGGGCCATTGCGCACGGCGAGCGCGCCGGTCGTTCCGGTCGGCGGTTCGCCGGTCGCCGCGAAATGGATCTCGTGGTGCGAGCCGTCGCAAAACGGCTTGTTCTTCGACGCACCGCAGCGGCACAACGTCGCTCGATAACCGGCCGGTCGACCGTCGAGGCGAATGTCGCCGCGGACGGCGTAGGGACCGGCTTCTCGCACGGCAAGTAGATTCACCGGCGGGGCCGTCTCGTTGGGCTTGTCGTCTTTGCGTCGATAACGAATCGCGCCCGATGGGCACGCGTGTGCGATCTCGACGAGACGATCGGCGTCCATGGCGTCGGGGTGGATCCACGGGCCCTGCACGTTCGCGAGGAAGACGTCCGGCGCACCCGTCACGCAGAAACGAGCGTGAATGCAACGCTTGGCCTCGAAGTCGAGGTCGAGCTTCGTGCCTTCGACGTGCTCGACACCGTCGACGATCTGCGTCGGCGGCGCGACGGCAGCTGCTGCCGGTGCGGGTGTCGCAGCAGCGACCGGGACGGCGGTCGCGAGCGTCTCGATTTCTCGAACGGTGCGCTCGCGAAGCGCGGCGATCACGCGGGCCGCGCGCACGACGCGCTCGTCGCCGCCCGCCGCGAGCCTGGCAGCAACGGCATTCATCTCGGTCAGGCGCTCGGCGATGAAGCGTCGCGCGCTCGCACCCGCAGGCATCGCCGCTGCATCTCGGAGCGCAGCGAACGACATGCCCGCATTGCAATCGGGGTTCGACGGACCGGCCGGCAGACGCGCGGCGCGCTCGGCGAGGTGCGTCACGGCACGCATCAACCCGATGGCGACGTCGACGACGAGCGCCTTTTCCGGCGAGGTCCTCGGAACGGCATACGAGTACGCGAGGAGGCGCAGCATGAGCGCGTAGCCGGTGTTCGCGAGATCGACCGTGATGGCGGCCTCCTCGTTTTCGATCCACACGCGGCCTTCCTTGCGCAGCGGCGGCCGGTACACCGGATTGGTCGCCGCCGGATGCGCCGGGCTGAAGGCCGGGTTCTTCGCCTTCAATGCGGCGAGCTCTTCGCGGATCGCGACGAACTTCTGAAAGTGCGAGCCTTCCGCGTCGGACGGCGCACCTTCACCCTGCGTCACGATCGCCGTGAAGGCATTGAGCGCCGTCTTCGCGCAAATGACGGGCTTTGCCCCGACGAGCGCGACCTCCGTTTGCGACAGCTGCAGCAATGGATCACCACAGAACGCCGCCGACTCTCCGACGCGGTCGACGAACGCACGAAGGCGTTTGCTCAACGATGCATAGAAGACGCCCACCGTTTCGTAATCCATCGCCATCGGCGTCAGGCGGGTCGTCCGCGCGGCGCGCGTGAACAACAGCTCGGGGGCGAAGCCTTCACCGTCCGGCTCGTTCGAGCCTTCGGGCCGCTCGAGATGAATGAAATGCTGCAGCACCGACTCGCTGAACGGCGCGAGCTTCACCACGACGCCGGCCGGCAATGCCCCCGGATCGAGCGGGAAGTTGCCTCGCCCGAAACGCGGCGCCGCACCGAGCGCGGCCGTGATGTTCCACACCGCCGTGAGGTGACCCATCTCCTCGACGGCCACTTTGATGATGGCGGCGCGCCAACGTTCGACGGCCTCCGCCTCTTCGGGCGAGAGCCCCTCTGCGACGCCTTGGCGCAAGCTGAACGCGGCGTAGAGGTACGTACACATGAGGTTGTGCTCGAGCTCCGCGGCCTCGTACAGCGCGTGGACGAGGTGCTCGCGGCTGACTTCACTCACAGTCGGCGTTTCGTTGTTCAAGCGGTCTCCTCTGCGGGCTGTGGCGAACGGCGACACATACCCGGGCCCGAACTTTGCGCATCACATCGCGCTTCGCAACCGGAGCGTTCGCGGTTGTGCTCGGCTCCGACAGCTGGAACCCTCCGGTGACGATTCATCGGCAGCGGTTCGTACCGGTTGGGAGGACACATGGCGACGATGAAGGCAGTCCAGGTCTCGAAGGCCAACGCTCCATTCGAGCTGGTCGAGCGTGAAATACCGGCCCCCGGCGACGGGCAGGTTCGGATCAAGGTCGAAGCGTGCGGCATGTGCCACAGCGACATGATCGTTCGAGCGGTCGCGTTTCCGGGCCTCGTGCTTCCGCGCATCCCGGGGCACGAAGTCGCCGGGCGCATCGACGCCGTCGGCGCGCGCGTCACGCAATGGAAGACGGGCGACCGCGTCGGTGTCGGCTGGCACGGCGGCCATTGCTTCGTATGCAATGCGTGCCGCAAAGGCGACTTCCTCAATTGCGCAAAAGCAAAGATCACCGGTGTCACGCACGACGGCGGTTATGCCGAATACGTCGTCGTCCCCGCCGAAGCGGTCGCCCGCGTGCCGGAAGACCTCGATGCAGCCGAGGTCGGCCCGCTGCTATGCGCCGGCATCACGACGTACAATGCGCTCCGCCATAGCGGCGCGCGGCCCGGCGATACGGTCGCGGTCCAGGGCATCGGCGGCCTCGGTCACCTCGGCGTTCAATACGCGGCCAAAATGGGCTTTCGCACGGTGGCTCTATCGAGCGGCTCCGACAAGGAGAAGCTCGCGCGTGAGCTCGGCGCACACGAATACATCGATACCAACAAGGTCGCTGCCGCGGAGGGGCTGCAGAAGCTGGGCGGCGCCGACATCGTCCTCGCGACCGCGCCTCACGGCACCGCGATCGTGAGCACCATCGGAGGGCTGAAACCGCGCGGGAAGATCCTCCTCGTGGCCGCCGCGATGGAGCCGCTGCCTGTCTCGGCGTTTTCGATGTTGAGCGGGCGCACCATCGCCGGGTGGCCGAGCGGAACGTCCATCGACTCGGAGGAGACGGTCGCGTTCAGTAAGCTCATGGGCATCAAGCCGCGGATCGAGAAGTTTCCCTTCGCGAAGGCGGAAGAGGCATTCACGAAGATGATGACCAACAAGGTCCGCTTCCGGGCCGTTCTGGTGCCGTAATCGCTGCGGGCGCGCCGGCCGTGGGCTTTACGGCTTCGGGGCTTCCGCCGGCGCGCCTCCGCCTCGAACGATCGCGTAGAGGAACGCGTCGTCGCACGCGTAGCCCTTGCTATCGACCGCATCGATGCAGAGGTCACGCACGCGATAGCGGCCGGCCTCACCGCTCGGCGTCTCGACGACGGCCACGCAGTCGTTCTCGATGTACGGGATCCGATAAAGAGAGTGCTGCCCGGACACAGGCTGCGCCCGTAGCTCCGACTTCGGAATGCCGGGACACTCGAGAAAGACGCGAGCGTCGGTGCGCGGTGCGCGCACCGGACCCGGGCCGTCGTCGACGACGATCACACGCAAGCGCCCGGCGGGGTCGCAGCCGACGAGCAAGAACATCGCGAGACAAGCCAGAGCCGAGCGCATGCCCGCTCTGATATCACGAATCGTGGGGCGGACTTCTTAATCAGCCTCAATTCAAAAGCGCCCTCACGAAGCTTGGCGATGCCGATCGCGCGGCCCATATACCCGGCCCATGCATCCGGCAGGATGGCACCGTGCGCGTCATCGCGAGCTTCTGCGACGTGCGCCGGACATAAGGCAATTGCAAGGCAACAACCATTGGACGGCCCTGTTCATCGTGGCCATCGTCCTTCTTCAGCTCAGCGCCGCCGTCGCTGCGCGCCATTGGCCTTGGTACCTATTGCTCCTCTGCGCCTATTTCGTGGGCGCGACGCTCACGCACGCGCTCGGGGTGCTCATTCACGAGTGTGCCCACGATTTGGTATTTCGCTCCAAATCCTACAATCGAGTCTTCGCCATCATCGCGAACATCCCGCTGATGATCCCGGGGGCGATTGATTTCCGCGAGAAACATCTACTTCATCACAAGCACTTGGGAGAGGGCGCTCACCGCGACTTCCAAACCCCGACGCCGGAGGCGATTCAGTTCGTCGGCCGCTCGCGCCTGCGCAAGTTCTTTTGGCTCTCGCTCGGCTCCGTCGTCTTTCCAAAGCGGCCGATCGAAGGCCTCAAATCGCGAAACGACCGATGGCTGCCGGCGAACGTCGTCGTGCAAGTCGTGGCGATGGTCGCGTTCACCCTCGCCTTCGGCCCTTGGGCTCTCGCGTTCCTCGCCGCGTCGTCTCTCTTCGCATTCGGCCCCCATCCGCTCGGGATGCGAGGCTACGGGCGGCATTTGCCCCTTCGCGACGGACAGCCGACGGCGTCGTATTACGGTCTCGGTAACTTCGTATCGTTCAACGTGGGTTATCACGTCGAGCACCACGATTTCCCCGCCATACCGTGGAATCGCCTGCCCGAGGTGCGCAGGCACGGCGGTCCGGAATACGACGATCTCGCCCACCACCGTTCCTGGACCAGGCTCCTCGTCGAGTTTTTGAGTGGAGATCGCTTCGGGGTCGACAGCTACGTGAGCGCCACACCGGATCGACCGAAAGACACGGCGCCCCCGACGAACGCCGCACCTTGCCCGCCGAGAGCCTAAACAATCAACGCAACCGATTTGGCGCTGTAAGATGCGCCGCCCATGGCACTACTCGACCCGCACTCCTACGCCGACGATACACACCCGAAGGTCACCAAGCTCGTGTGGGACGCGGAGGTCGACTTCTCCACGAGGACGCTCCGCGGTGCCGCGACGTTGGAGCTCGAGTCTCCGTCGACGGCGGAGATTCTCGACCTCGATTCACGTGATCTAGCGATCGCATCGGTGCGCGACGACCAAGGCCGCGACGTACGGTTCGAGCTTGCTCCTGCCGATTCGGTTCTCGGTGCACGCATTCGGCTGACCCTCGCCGCCGGGACGAAGTCGGTGACCCTGCGTTACGAGACGGGCGTGGGCGCGAGCGCGCTGCAATGGCTCGAGCCTGCGCAGACGGCGGGCGGCAAACAGCCGTATCTGTTTTCGCAGTGCCAGCCGATTCATGCCCGTTCGATCGTGCCTCTGCAGGACACGCCGAGCCGACGCATCACGTTCACGGCAGCCCTGAAGGTGCCCGTCGCGCTGCGCGGTCTCATGGCCGCAGGGTTCGTCGGGCGTGAGGAAGCGGGCGCCGCCGCGGTCGAGCGTTGGGAGATGCCTCAACCGATTGCCCCTTATCTGTTCGCATTTGCCGTCGGGGATCTCGCCTCTCGCGACATCGGAGAGCGATCGCGCGTGTGGGCGGAGCCGTCGGTGGTCGACTCGGCCGCATGGGAGTTCGCGGAGGTCGACGGGCTCCTCCGCGCAGGGGAAGCGCTCTTTGGGCAGTACGCGTGGGACCGCTTCGACATCCTCTTGATGCCGCCTTCGTTTCCCTACGGTGGGATGGAGAACCCGCGCCTCACCTTCGTCACGCCGACGCTGCTCGCGGGCGACCGATCGCAGGTCCGCGTCATCGCGCACGAGCTCGCACACGCCTGGACGGGAAACCTCGTCACGAACGCGAACGCCGAGCACTTCTGGCTGAACGAAGGTTGGACCCGATGGGCGGAGATTCGCATCACCGAGCGCACGGAAGGCGAGGACGCGGGTGCCCTGCTCGCAGCGCTATGCCGCGCGGATCTGGAGGAGGAGGTCGCGCGCTTCGTCCGTGAGGGCCACGGCGAATGGACGAAGCTTCGTACCCATCTGTCGGGCGTCGATCCCGACGTCGCGTTCAGCGTCGTCCCGTACGACAAGGGTGAGCTGTTCCTCCGTGCGATCGAGCAGGCCGTCGGCCGGGCGCGGTTCGACGAGTTCGCGAAGAAGTACCTCGACCACTTCCGGTTCGGCGCCGTCACGACCGAGTCTTTCGTCGAGTTCACGGAGCGCGAGCTCCCCGGCGTGCTCGACACCGTTCACGCTTCGACCTGGCTCCATGAAGAGGGCATTCCCGACAATGCCCCGCGAGCCAAATCGGCTCAGCTCGATGCCGTCCTCGCGATGGGCGATGTATTGCCCGACGCGACGACGAAGCTCGGCCCGACCGAGTGGAATCTCTGGCTCGAGCGTCTGCCACGACCGAGCCCCGCGTCGTTCTGCGAAGAGATCGATCAACGATTCCACTTCAGCGAAAACGGCAACATGGAAGTCAAAGTCGCTTTTTTGCGGCTCGCGATCGTGTCCGGCTATGACGCAATCCTCCCCGAGGTCGAGCGCGTGCTCGGTACGACCGGTCGAATGAAGTATCTGCGACCGCTCTACGATGCATTGCTCGGTAGACCGGATCAGGTCGCGCGGGCGCGGGCGATCTTCGAACGATACGCCGCGAGCTATCATCCCATTGCGCGCTCCGTGGTGAGCGGGCGGATCGCACGCGCTTGAAGCGAGCAGCGGCGCCGCGATGCGATCACGCGTCGCGGTGCTGCCGCAAGAACTCGCGTACGGCGCTCGGCGCAGGGAGGCCGACGGCGCGGAACGCCGACGTCATCGCCTCGGGACGGGCATACCCCACGGCGCGCGCGACGCTCGCGACGGTCGCGGGCTCCGTGCCGAGCATCAAGATCGCCATGCTCAATCGAAGCCGCTGAATCGTGTTCCGAAAGCCGTCGCCGACGAGATGGAAAGTCTCGAGCAGCTCGTCGAAGTTGCGATCGAACTGACGGGGCGAGCGCGTCGCGCGCTCGGCAAGCTCGGACAGCGCAGGGCTCATCGTGAGGTCGCGAAAAATGGGCGTGAACGCGTTCCACGTCCGCGCGAGGTGCGGCGGCTCGTCCTCGACGATCGAAGCGAGCACGTCGGCAGAGAGCCAGCCGATCTCGTGGAGCCGCTCGAGCAACGCGCGGCGCCGGCGATCGAGCGTGGGGCCGCAGCCTTGAAGCCGCGCTTCCAGCTCGAACGCGTCACACCGCGCGAGCACGTCGTCCGGCACGTCGAGGCGCGCCCACTCGGCGACCGGCCCGGACGCACGTGTCGCGCGCGTGGGTAGAACATGGAGCGCGAACACGCGGAGCGGCTCGCCCGACGTGCGTACTTGCACCGGCCGCTCGTCGCCGACGCCCTCGAACACACCTGCTGAAGCGCGGAACGCACACGGCGCATCGAGCACGCCGCTCGACTCGCCGAAGAATTCGAACCGACCGTCGAGAAGCAAGTAGTAGCGCTCGCCCGACTGGTCGTGCAGCGAGTGAGGCCACGGCGGCAGAATGCGTGTATCCCAAACCACGCCGCGCCGGCAGAAGGTCACCATCCAGAGCTGCCGCTCGAGCCCGACGTGGAGGCAATACTCACCGCCGTCGAACGAGATGCGACCGGTTGCGTCGAGCATGGCTTCGCTTCGTATAGCGCCATTGCCATCGGCCTTCTCGTGACGTCTGTGAAATTCTGACGTGGCCTTCGAAAACCTGTCAGGCCTGTCACAAAGAATGGGCCTCTGCCGGGCGCCTCGGCTCGAAATTTCCTCGATCCACCGGTGATCGAAGTGCTCGCGCGCGTCCGAATCTCGCGGATGCCAAAGTCGGACACGGTGAGTATTCAGGGGCCGTCCACGCCGGAAGCGGCTCGCGCATTGCGCAATAGGCGCACGCGCCCCGCCCGGAGCGTCTGCCACCCCGAGGAGAATTCATCATGTTCGCAACCACGAGCCAGGTCGCGCGGGCGACCCTCGCGTGTGCCGTTTTCGTGTCCGGCTGCGCCCTCGAAACCGCGGAAGAGAGCGACGAGAGCGGCGCGTCCGAGGCCGATGAGGTCACCGCGTCGGAGAGCCAGGCCCTCTTTCACAAGACCACGCAATATCGGCTCGTCCGCGGCGCGGAGTACAAGGGGCACTCGACGCACCCGACCGGCGCTGCGCGATGGTACATGCCGACCGTCGTCAAGGATCAGAACGGCGACGGGAAGAACGAGTTGATGCTCGGTCAACCGTACGGCGTCGGCGCGAACCCCAATCGCCAGGGTGCGGTCCGGATCCTGAGTGGTGCAGACCTCAGTGAGCTTCAGGTCATCAGCCCCGATGACGTGGATAGCGAATACGACGGCACGTTCGGCTATAGCGCACATTCGCTCGGAGACCTCAATCACGACGGAAAGACGGATTTTGCGATTGGCTCGTCGACGCTTCGCGTGCGCAATCCCGACGGCACGCTCGGCCCCAACGACGTCACCGGCGCGACCTGGCTGCTCAAGAGCAACAATGGCGGCGGCTACGACGTGAGCCGGATCCTCGGCGACGACCCCAGCGGATTTTTCGGTTATTGGATGACGACGGTGACGCTCGCGCTCCCGTCCTTCCTTCGCCATGGCGCGCCTGGAGCACCGTGGCGCGCGGCGACCAACGCCATGCCCGTCCTCGGGCTCGTGTCGAGCCAAGCGAAATTCCGCGCGGGTCGCGCGTGGGGGATCGAGCCACGCACCGAGACGGTGGCGTACAAGGCATCCGACGACGCCGCAAACAACGACACGATCTCCGAACGTCGCGGCTACTTCATCGCGCCGGCGGGCGACATCAATCGCAACGGCTTCACCGACTTCGTGATGACCGCCAACGGCCAATGGATCGCGAGCGACCCGGATCCGCGTCGATACGCGGGTCGCGTGTACTTCCACGACGGGCTCACCGGCGACCTCATCCGCGCCGTCGAGGGCGCCCACGATCTGCAGTTCTTGGGCTACCGAAGCGGCGCCGCGGCCATCGACGACGTGGACGACGACGGCGTCGACGACTTCTTGGTCGGCTCGGGTCGCGACGGCGTGGTCTCGGGCCTCGCAGGCGCCGGCGTCGCCTACGTCGTCAGCGGTCGCGCGATCCGCGAGAGCACGGACAAGGTGCTGCGCATCAGCGAGCATCCCGAGATCGTGCTGCGCACGCATCCCGGGCCGCGCGCGGGCGCATCGTTCGGCGATTCGATCGTGAACCTGTTCGACATGGATGGCGACGGCGTCGACGAATACGCGATCGGTGCCTTGGCCTACGGCACGGCGACGGCAGCGAACACCGGCGGCATCTTCATCTACAGCGGTGCAACCGGCCAATTGGTGCAGACGGTGGAGGGCGAGACTGCGGGCGTTTATCTCGGCCAGCAGCTCCTGTCCGACCCGGTCAACGGCGTCCTCTATGCGGTCGACCCCTACTTCCCCGATACGAATGGCAAGAGCATCGGCCGCGTCACCATCCTGCGCGCCGAGCCTTTCGATCCCGCCAATCCCTGAGCCATCTTCGCGGCACGCGCGCACCGGGTTTACAGTGCACGCGTGCCGACGGACCTCGAGGCGGCGATCGCCGAGCTTCGCCCAGCGCTCCTGCGCCATTATTATCGAATGGTGGGCTCGTACGCCGAAGCCGAGGACGTACTCCAAGACGCGCTGGAACGAGCATGGGCGGCGCGCGCGACCTACCGAGGTGAAGCGCCGCTCCAACGCTGGCTCTTCACGATCGCGACGAATACCTGTTTGAATGCGCTGGGCCGACGCAAGCGGCAGCTCTTCTTGCCACAGCTCGAGCGCGAGCCGGAGGGGCCGGACTTCACGATTGGTCCGCGCGAGCCGGAACGATTCGTTTCGCCGGCTCCCGATGCACGGCTCTTTCCCGATCCGGCGGAGCAATCGGAGTCACGCGAGGCGGTGGCCCTCGCATTCGTTGCTCTCTTGCAGCGCGTTCCGCCGAAGCAACGCGCAGCGCTGCTGATGAAGGACGTGCTCGGCTGGTCGGCCGAAGAAATCGCGGAGGCGTTGGAGCTCACCGTTTCGTCGGTGAACAGCGCCCTTCACCGGAGCCGCACCGCCGTCGCGAGCAATGCTTCGCATGACGAGCCGCCGCCTGCGGTGCTCCGCAGCTTCGTCCGCGCATGGGAAGAGCGCGACATCGACGGGCTCGTCGCGCTCCTGCGAAACGACATCGCGCTCGCGATGCCGCCTTACTCGATGTGGTTTCGAGGCATCGAGGGCGTGCTCGCCTTCCTCCAATCCTCGACCTTCTCGAGCTTTTGGTCCGCCGGTGTCCGGTTGGTCGAGACGCGGGCGAATGCTCTACCCGCCTTCGCGTTCTATCGCAGCACCGAGGACGGAACGTTCGCTCCGCATTCCGTCATGGTCGTCCGCTTCGTCGCCGGCCGAGCTGCGGAGATGACCGTCTTCCTCGGCGCGGCACAATTTTCATTTTTCGACCTGCCGCCGACGCTCGACCGCACAGTTTCGTAGTCGCCAATTGTCATGAGGGGTGGAGGAACACTTCCATGACAGATGATCCGAAAACCGTCGCGCTTTCTTACATCGAGGCCTGCGGGCGAAGGGACTTCGACGCGGTCGTTCCGCTGCTCTCGCCCGACATCAGGTTCGTCGGCCCCGGCAACACCCTCGCCGGTGCCGCGCCCTACGTCGCAGTGCTGCGGCAGATCGGCTCGGTGTGGATGCGCAGTGACGTCAAAAAGGTCTTCGCCGACGGCCCCGACGTTTGTGTAATTTACGACTTCGTCACCGACACGCCGGCAGGCGCCGTCCCGATCATGGAGTGGCTGCGTGTCGAGCGCGGTCGCATTACCTCGGTGACGCTGTTGTTCGACCGCGTCGCGTTCAAGCCGGCGAGCGACGAAATCGCGCGCCGCGCGGCGCGCTGATGTGAAAATGGGGCGGCTCAAGGGCCGCCCGATCGCGCCAGCCTGCGCGCCCGAATCCCGCGCACGATGCAATCGAGGCCCACCTCGAATCGACGCTCGTGATGATTCTTCGCGAGCTCACGTTGCGCGGCTCGCAACGTCCGGCCCCCCATCCGCGAAGCATGCTCGAGGTCGGAGCAACCCGCGCGGCGATGCGCTTCGGTGCGAACGACGTAGTCCTCGACGAAATCGGCGAGGAGCCGTGCGGACAGCCACGCTTCGGCCGGCGTAAACCCGGCGCGAACGAGGTACGAGCAACCTTCTTCGTGGAGCGTGACGATGGCTCGTTCCCATCGCGGATCGACCATTGCGCTTTGCGCGAGCCCCGGTGCGAGCTCGAACACCATGCGCAGCTCCTTCGCCGTCGCGACAATGCCGTCTTCCCATTTCGACGGATCGTCGAGCTTCAATCGAAATCGCTCCAATATCCGCGCACCGAGCAGGCCCAACAGCGCCTCTTTCGAGGCGACATGGTAGTAGAGCGTCGATACGCCGATCTTCATGCGGGCGGCGAGCGACCGCATGCTGAGGCGATCGACACCCATCGAGAGCGCGGTGTCGAGGATCTGCTCGACACCGACGCGGGACGGGCGACCTCTTCCGCGGCCTTGCACGAGCGCGAGGCTACCCCATTTTTCGAACATCGTTCTGCGGATGTTCGAAAAAGACCACATGGTCTCGCGCATGAAAAAGGCCCTTTCGTTCGCCCTCGCTTCGCTGACCTTGCTCGCCTGCGCGTCACCACCTGCCATCGGTTACGAGCCGCAGACGACGCCGGCCGAGCGCGACGAGCTGCACCGAACGACGCCCATCCCGGCGACGGCGTCGATCGACGAGCTCACGTCCACCACCGTCACCGCGGTGTTCGACGTTCCTCAGGAGTACATGACCGCGTGGTTCACCGAGCTCCCGCTCGACAAGGCACTACCGGGAACCGACGAGCTTCCCGGGGTGGCGCGCACCGAGCCGCTGACCGAAGGTCCTTGGGGCGTAAAGGGGGCCAGGCGACGCGTCGTCTTGAAAGACGACAGCACCGCGCTCGAGCAAATCGTCGAGGTCGAGCTGCCCAATCGCGTGCAATACGTGGTCTGGAACTACACGAGCGACGCCGCGAAATACGTCGAATACGGCATCGGCGAGTTTCGATTCGTTCGCGCAGGGGACAAGACCGAAGTGCATTGGACCTACGCCTTCTCCGCACGCGGTTGGCCGGCGAGTTGGTTCCTCGGCGGCTTCGTCGACGGGGATTACCGCGACATGATGACGAAGTCGCTCGGGGCGATGAAGCGGTTGGCCGAGGAGGGCTGGCGACGACGCACCGAGCAGAAGGGATGATTGTCAGCCCGCTGCGCCCGCGCGTCCCAACGCCCTCTCCAAGGCGAAGCGCATCAGCGCTTCGGTCTGCGCCTTCGAGGCGCTCGACGGGTTGATGACGGACATCCACGCCTGCTCGCCGTAGGCCGGGTGAGGAACGATTCGATCGAGCGCGGCGAAGTCGATCTCGGCGCGATGCTGCGCGAGCTCTTTTGGGGCGAACCCGAAGAGCTCGTTGAACTTGTCGCGGCCGACGTCGAGGTTCAGCCGAAAGAGGCCGCCGCGATCGAGCTTGGACTCGACGTCGAACCCGGCGTAGTCCTTGGTCACGATCGTCGCGAACGGCATCTTCTTCGGCGCTCCGCTCGCGTCGCGGACGAAGATGAACGAGTCGCCCCAAGCGACCTCGGGGCTTCCGTCGCCCTGGCCGGCGATTTGGATAAACACCGACGGATGAGCGGCGAAGAAGGCGCGGATGTCGTCCTGGGTCATCGCGCGGGAGCCTAGTCCATCAAGGGCTCGAACGCCGCGAACCGAGGCCCGCGGGCATGCGACGGCGGCACGGGAGCTGGTACGGTGTCGCCTCCATGCCTGCGGACGACGCCGTTCATCTCGCCACGACGGTCGCGCATTCTCATGCGACCGCCGTGAAGAGCGAGGCGTCGTCGGAGGACTCGCCGTCGCTGGCGTTTCTCCGCGCGATCGCCCGCGCGACCGGTCGAGCTGATGCCGGGGCCCCGCCGCTCGCCGACGTCGATGAGCCCGACATCGGTCATGTCCTGGGCGACCGCTTCGAGCTCCGTCGCCGGCTGGGCGCGGGCGGCTTCGGCATCGTATTCGAGGCGTGGGATCGCGCGCGCCACGCCGTCGTTGCGCTGAAGCTCATGCGCCGGCGCGATCCCGGTGCGCTCTATCGCTTCAAACAAGAGTTCCGCACGCTCGCCGAGGTCGTGCATCCGAACCTGGCGCAGCTTTACGAGCTCTGCGCCGACGGTGAGACGTGGTGGTTCACGATGGAGCTCGTCGAAGGCGTCGACGCCGCGACCTTCGTCGACACAGACGCCGGGGCGACGAATGCCGACCGGGTGCGGCAGCTGTTCCGCGGTCTCACTGCAGGGATCGCGTTCCTTCACGACTCGGGGAAACTACATCGTGACGTGAAGCCGTCGAACGTGATGGTCACGCATGAAGGACGCGTCGTGCTGCTCGATTTCGGGCTCGTCGCCGATCCGCGTGATCTTCCCGCAAACGAGGTCGCAGGGACGCGTCCTTACATGGCCCCGGAGTCGGAGAGCGGCGCCGCGGCGCTCTCGCCCGCAGCCGATTGGTACGCGGTCGGGGTGATGCTCTACGAAGCCCTCGCAGGCGTCCTGCCCTTCGATCCGGCGGGCGATTTGCTCGCGGCGAAGCGCGCGGGCCCCACGCGCCCACCGAGCGCCGTTGCGCGGGGTGTGCCCGGGGACCTCGAGCGCCTTTGCTTGGAGCTCCTCGCTCCGAGCCCCGCGGCGAGGCCCGACGCAGCGGAGATCATCGCGCGCCTCGCCATAAGAGCGAGCCCCCATGCAAGGGTCCGCCGCGAAGTCCCGTTCGTCGCGCGAGAGGTCGAGCTCGGCGCGCTCGAGGACGCGCTGGCGAGCGCCCGTCGCGGCAGAGCCGTCGTCGCCCTCGTGCACGGCGCGTCCGGAGCAGGCAGAAGCGCGCTCATCCAGCGCTTCGCCGAGGCGCACGAGGGATCGTCGTTCGTCCTCGCGGGTCGCTGCTTCGCGCAAGAGTCCGTGCCGTTCAAGGCACTCGACAGCATCGTCGACGCGCTCTGCCGGCGGCTTCGGGAGCTGCCGAGCGCATCGATCGCCACCCTGCTCCCCGACGATGTCGCGATCCTCGCGCGCGTGTTCCCGGTGTTGCGGCAGCTCGCGGCCGTGCGCTCGCGCGCTCCGGTTTTCGCAGACGGCGACATCGTGGACCAACGCCGTCGCGCATTCGCTGCGCTCCGCATGATCATGCTCCGCGTCGCCGACGAAACGACGCCGGTTCTCGTGCTCGATGACGCACAGTGGGGCGACACCGACGGTTTCGCGTTGCTCCTCGAGCTGCTCCGACCGCCGCAACCCGTCCTCGTCGTACTCACGTACCGAACCGAAGACGCGGCGGCGAGCGTTGCTTTGCGCATGCTGCTCGAAGAGCTGTCGTCGCGATCGGAGGTCGAAGTGCGCGACGTCGGGCTCCGCGAGCTCGATGCTGCCTCGGCGGCAATGCTGGCACGCGCGTGGCTCGGTGAGTCGACGAGCGATGCTCGAGCGAGCGCGATCGCAGAAGCCGCGCATCGTCATCCGGTCTTTATCGCCGAGCTTTGCCAGAACGCGAGCGCCGCAGAGATGAACGACGGCGCGGCGGCGGCAAACCTCGACGCATTGTTTCGTGAGCGCGTGGACCTTCTTCCTGCTGCCGCGCGACGCCTGCTCGAGGTCTCTGCGCTCGCAGGCCGATCGCTTCCGCGTCGCGTCGCGCTCGAAGCATCGACGAGCGCTCCCGACGACACGGAGAGGTTCGACGAGCCGCAGGCGCTCGCGGTGTTGCTCGGCCGCCGGCTCCTTCGCTCGCGGCCGGTGCCCGGCGGCGAGGATCTCTCGCTCTATCATCCGAGAATCGGCGAGGTCGTCGCTGCGCGCATGAGCTCGGCCGAACGCATGATGCGTCACCTCGGCCTCGCGCGCGCGCTCGAGGAGACGGGAGGTGCAGAGCCGGAGCTTGTCTACGCGCACTTTCGAGATGCAGGCGAAGACGCGTGCGCCGCTCGATACGCACGTGAGGCCGCCGCGCAGGCGCGCGAGGCGCTCGCGTTCGAGCGCGCCGCGCGTTTGACGCGGGAAGCGCTGGCACTCGGGTCGTGGTCGGCCGACGAGCGAGGTCGCCTTCGCGCGAGCTTGAGCGAAGTGCTCGCCGCACAAGGCCGCCCCCGAGAGGCCGCGGATGCTTGGCTCGCTGCGGCCGACGACGCTCCGCGCGCCGAGGCCCTCACCTATCGTCGCCGCGCGATGGAGCAGCTCCTTTTGAGCGGGTACACCAACGAAGGCTTGGTGGTCCTCGATCGCGTCCTGCGCGACGAAGACATGAAGCGCGGGCCCGTCCACAATCTCGCATCGCTCGCTGTCCGGAGGATCGTCCTTGCCGCGCGCGGGCTCGCTTCGGACGAGGCGGGCGCCGATCCGCCGAACGAGCGCGATCTGTTGCGCATGGATACGTGCTGGGCGGCGGCGCTCGGGCTCACGTTGAAGAACCCGTTCCAAGCCGCCGATTTTCATTCGCGCCACCTGTTGCTGGCGCTGCGCACGAACGAGCCCGCGCGCCTCTCACGCGCGCTGTCGATGGAGGCGTTCTTCACCGCATTTCGCGGGGAAGACAGCGCGCGCGCCACCGAGCTTTGTGCGCGCGCCGCCGAGCTCGCGGAGTGCGCAGACAGCGCGTATGGCCGTGCCCTCGCCCATTTCATCAAAGGTGTCGTCGCGATCCTCGGCGTCGATTTCCCCGGCGGGGTGCGGATTCTTCGCGAAAGCGAGCGTCTCTTCACGGCGCTCGGTTTCGACGCGCCGCTCGAGCGCGACCTCGTGCGGCAATCGTTGGCAGCGTGCCTTTTCCGCGCCGGCGAGCTCCGCGAGCTGGGCGACACGTTCGATGCGCAGCTCGACGATGCCATCGCACGCGGGAACAAGCGCAGCGAGCGCATGTTGCAGATACTCGCGGGCGGGATGCTCGACCTCGTGCGCGATCGGCCCGAGAGCGCGGAAACCCGCGTCGACGAGGCAGCGCCACGAGGCGTCGACCGCTCGCTCTCCGTCCTCGACTTCCGCGCGCTGCAGGTGCGTGTTTGGGCCGCCATCTACCGTGACCGAGCGCGCGATGCGGTGCGCTTGCTCCTCGAGAGCCACCCCGCGCTGCTCGTGTCCGGCCTGCTCCGGAGCCGACCGCTTCGCGTCGACCTCCATCAAGCGCGCTCGGTCGCGGCGATCTCCTCGGCGCGCGGACGCTTCGATCCAATCCTCGTCCTCGCGCGCCGTGACGTCACCGCGATGGAGAGCGAGCACAGCGCCGCCGCGCGCGCGGTCGCGTCGGCGTTGCGCGCCCAGCTCTTCGCAGCGGAGGGAAAGATGGATGCAGCGACGACGAAGCTCGATGCCGCCGAGTGCGCCCTGCGCGACGTGGGGATGACGCTCCTCGCGACGGCCACGCAGCGCCGACGCGGCGAATGGATGGGCGGCGAGACGGGTCGCGCGCTTCGAGACGCCGCCGATGTGTGGATGCGGTCACAAGGGGTCGTCGACCCGACGCGCATGACGGCGATGATCTTGGGCCGGACGCCGCCGCGCGGTTGAGCTCACCGTGCGAGCATGCCGTGGATGCTGATACCGACGCCGACGAGGCTCTCGCCGGCGACAACGCCGGAGCAGCCGACGATCCAATAGCGCTCGGACCAATCTTTGGAAAACCGCACGACCGCGAAGGCCAGCAGACCACCGAGCAACATCGACAGCGATTGATTGGCTGGGACGACGAAACCAAGCCCGAACGCCGGTGCGGACGGCAAGCGGGCTGCGATATGTCGGGGCGCCGTCTTCTCGGCCACGGCCAAGAGCGCCCCGATCGCTGCCGCGATCGCGACGGCAGTCCCGACATGCGGCGGCAGGGCGGATAGACCGCGGGAGAAGATCTCGGCGACGGCCTTCCACGTCGTCACCGCCGGCGCAGCCCACTCTTCGGTGAACAGCTGCTCTTTGGCATTGGTGATCAGCGCCAAATAAATGGCCGAGCCGGCGAGTGATCCGGCGAGTGCCCCCGCGAGCTGCGACAGCCATTGGCTGCACGGCGTGGAGCCGAGGATGCGACCCGTCTTGAGGTCGTTCATCAAATCGGCGCACTGCGACGCACCGCCGCCCGTGACGTTCGCCGTCATCAAGTTGGCCGTGACGTCGCCGGGAAGCGCCGCCCCCATTGTGAGCTGCGTGACCTTGCCCATGGCGCCGATCGGCGTCACGCCGGTCTCACCATTCACCCGCGCAGCGACGACGGCGAGCACCAGCGAGAGGGCCAAGCCGATGAATGCCGCCCAGATGGGGATGCCGAACAACAGCACCTGCAGGCAAATGCTGAGCACGATCGCGATCGCGAAGCCGGCCCGCAAAAAGGTCGGCGGCACGTCGGTCGCATCCGCGTCTGCCGAAATGCGCGCGAACAACCCGGAGAACGAGCGTGACACCGTCCTCCACGAGAGCAGCACACTCGCGATCGAGCTGACCACCATCAACGTGACGCCCGGCCAGAGGAGCCACTCGACGAGCTCGGGGAACCAACTCTTGTCGGGCTTGCCGGTGCGTACCCATCCGTTTTCGACGATCGCCGGCCCGAGTGCCCCAAACGAGACGATGGAACCCGCGAATACGGAAATCGCCGCGCGCGGCCCCATAATGCCCCCGACCGCGACGAGCAGCACCGAAGGGTCGAGCGCGAACGTCAATTGCTTGAGAGGCTGTGCGCCGATCGCACCTGGGAAAGCGACCGCCTTCAGGACCTTCAGGTGCTCGAGCAGCTTCCAAATCCCCGCGGCGATGCCCCCGGCGATCAACAGGTACACCTGCCGCAATGCAGCCGCGCCTTTCGAATACATGCCACGAATCGTCTCGGCTGCAGCGATGCCGTACGGGAACGGCAATGGCTCGAGCACGATCATCGCGCGTCGAATCGGTACGGCGATCATGATGCCGACCACACACACGCTGAAGACCCACGCTGCCAGAGCCGGCCAAGAAAGTACGCGGCCCGTGAGGACGGAGAGCGCAGGGATGCCGGCGACGAGCCCAGCCGACGACACCGCTGCTGCTGCGCTGCAGGCGGCCTGCGACAGGTTGGTCTCCAGCATCGAGAACGCTCGCTTTCTCGGTCGAGCGACCTTCCACAGCGCAAACGCCAGCAACGCCCCCGTGATGCTCATGTTGCTCGACCAGCCGATCTTGAGCCCGCTGTAGATGTTGCAGGCACTGAGCACGGCGCCGAGCGCGGCGCCGGTGCCAATCGCGCGAAGGCTGAAATCTTCTCGCCAATGGCTCGGCGTGGTCGACGGCCCGTGCTCCCCCATGATCAGGCTTCGCTCTCCAATGCTTCGATTTGCTGGAGAATGCCGATGAAGCGAACGCCGAGCGGCGTAAATGTGTATTCCACACGCGGCGGGCTCTCTGCAAACTCGTGCTTTTCCAATACCCCGTAGTCGACGAGCTTGCGCAGGCGCTCGTTGAGCACCTTGGTGGAGATCCCTTCGATTGCGCGCTCCATCTGACCGGGGCGTCGCACGCCCGCATGAACCTGCTCGAGGACGGTCCACGACCATTTGCAGCCGAGGACGTCTTCGAGGAGGCGCCGGATGGCGGACTCACCGTGACCTTTCTTCGCCTTCGATTCCGCCAAGTCGCACCGTTTGGTTACCGGGTTACCGTTTTGTGCCCGCTTTTCGTTCGCGCGCCGAGCCGCAAGATAGCGCGCGTGGCGACGACATCAGGCGCCACGAGACGAACCGAAAAGGAGAATGACGATGAGCAAGACTGCGATCTTCTATCACGCCGGTTGCCCTGTCTGCGTCGCTGCCGAGGACGCCGTCGCCGCGGCGATCGATCGGGTGAAGTACAAGGTCGAGGTCGTCCACTTGGGCGAGCACAAGACGCGCGTCGCCGAAGCGGAGGCGAGCGGCGTAAAGTCGGTACCGGCGCTGGTTCTCGACGGAGTTCCTTTCCATATCAACTTCGGCGCCCCGCTCGATGCATTGAAGTAATCGCGCGGAGCGAAGGAAACGGCTTCACCCCCGCCGGAGCATCCCCTCGCGAACGCCGAGCTCGACGAGTCGCTCCTTCACGTGCTGGAAGCGCTTGCGAAGGCGCTGCGATTCGCGCGCAAGGACCGCGTCATCGACGTGTTCCTCGACGCCCAAGGTGACGCGCGCGAGGTCCTTCCACTCGAGGTCGCGGTCGACGCGCAGCACGAGCAGGAGCCGATCCTCCGGCGGCAGGCTCTCACGCAGCTGCGCGAGCTTGTCCTTCGCTTCGGTTCGCTGGTAGGGCCGCGTCTCGCTCCGCACCTCGGCCTGAATCTCCTCGAGCTGCGACGTCTCGGGGAGCGACGGTGCGCGATCGGCGCGCACCCGCGCGTCGCGCCGGTGGTTGTAGGAGGCGTTGCGCGCGATCACGTAGGCCCAGGTCCTCAGGGACGAATCCCACGCGAACCCCTCGAGCGAGCGCCACACCCGCTCGCTCCAGATCGCGAAGACGTCGTCGGCGTCCTGGTCGCTGCGATGCATCCGCAGAAGAAAGCCGTACACCTCCGGGCCATAACCGCGAATCGCCGCGGTCGCGGCACCGGCGCGGTCCCCCGCGTCGCACAACCTCCGCACCGTCCGTTCGATCTCTTCTGCTGCCGACGTCGACATGCCGGCCGGCGAGCATAGCGAGACAGAAAAAAAAGTTCTTCACACCCGGTGGCGGCCGGTTCTGCCCCTTCGAGACCCGAAACGGGAAAGAAGGACACCGACCATGAACAAGAAGCTTGCTCTCGCCATCTCCGGTCTTGCCGTCGTCGCCGTCGCCGTCGCCGCAGGTGCCACGGCCCTGGCCGGCACCAAGATCCCCGGGCCCGTGCAGATCCATTTCGGTGAGAAATGGGCGCAAGGCAGCATGGGCTACGCGCGCTCGACGAGTGACAACGTCACCCAGATCGGCTGCCAGGTGCAGGTCGTCGATCTGGGGGAGCCGGCGATGAACTGCGTCGCCCGGGACTCCGCGGGCAACGCGATCATCTGCAGCACCGAGGACCCGTACATGATCAGCATCATGGGGGCCATGAACTCGGACTCGTATATCCACTTCGAGTGGGACGCGAACAAGACCTGCACGACGCTCTACGTCGCGACCAATTCGGCCTATCAGCCGAAGTAGCCATTCACGGCTCGCCGGGCGCGCCTCCTACCTTTGGGCCTTCATGACCACCCACGATGTGCAAACTCTGCACTTCGTGTCCCGTGCCCGATGCGGGATGCCTTCAATGGTCGACAGGGGAATTGACGGACCCAGCAACGAATAGGCCTGCTCGCGCGAGCTGGCGCTCGGCCCAAACAGGAGAGCAGTGCCTGGAGCATGCGATCCGGCCGCGCATGCTGCTCGAACCGTGTCGACGCGACGACCTGCCGGACGCATCGCGTCCAGCAGCAAACGACCGGGAACGGGCTGTATACCCGGCTCGCAAGGTTCGGATATATTCGTCCACGCATGCTTCCCTCGGGGCTCGTCGCGCTCGCACCGGGGACGGTGATCAGCGGGAAATACCGCGTCGAGGGGCAGCTCGGCATCGGCGGAATGGGCGTCGTCGTCGCCGCGCGACACCTCGATCTGAATCAGATCCTCGCGATCAAGGTGCTCTTGCCGAGCGCCGTGGGCACCGACGAGGCGACCACACGCTTCCTTCGCGAAGGCCGAGCCGCGGCGCAGCTCACGTCTCCTCACGTCGCGAAGGTTCACGACACCGGGCGCCTGCCTACGGGCGAGCCCTACCTCGTCATGGAGCTTCTGCGCGGGCGCGACCTTCGCGCCTACCTCACCGAGGTGGGCCGCGTGTCGGTCGCGCAAGCGGCGGAGTGGGTCCTCCAAGCGGCACACGCCCTCGGCGAAGCTCACGCGCTCAACATCATCCACCGCGACGTCAAACCGGCGAATCTGTTCCTCGCCGAGACCAGCGCAGGCCAACAGATCAAGGTCCTCGACTTCGGCATCTCGAAGCAGCTCGGCTCCGGCGAGGCGGAGCTCACGAACACCGCGTCTGCGGTCGGAACCCCTCGATACATGGCTCCCGAGCAGATGCGCTCGGCCCGATTCGCGGACGCGAGGGGCGACGTTTGGTCGCTCGGTATCGTGCTCTACGAGCTCACCACCGGGCAGCATCCCTTCCACGGCGACTCGATCACGGCGCTCTGCTTCGACGTCATGGAGCGCACGCCGGTGCCGCCCAGTCAGCTGAATCCGGAATTACCACCCGCCTTCGACGAGCTCGTCGCGCGATGCCTCGAAAAGGACCCGAGCGACCGCTTCCAATCGATGGAAGCGCTCGCGACGGCGCTGCGCGCGATCGCCCCGGCATCGCGCAGCTCTGCGCTCTTCAATACGGCTTCGGTCCAGGGAGCGGGGCCGGTTGCCGGTGTCACCCCGATGCCCGCCGTCTCGACGCTCGCTCCTGCGGTGGTACCGAAGCTCGATCCGCATACCGGCCCGCAGCCGCTGCTGCATCCGCGAACGATGACGCTTCCGGCAGCGCAACCGCTGTTCTCGGAACCCCCCGCGCAAGAGACGATGCGCGCGTGGAACACGACCGCGGTGCCGAGGCCGGTCGCGAAGAAGGCGTCTCGCATGCCGCTCATCGGCCTCGGGATTGGCATCGGGATTGCCATCGCGGTGGTCGTCATGATGTTCATCGTCGACCGGGAGTCGAGCCCGCCCAGTGCCGCGAGCTCCGCGGTCAGCTCGGCCGCCCCCGCGACCGCGCTTTCCGCGGCTCCTTCCATTGCGCCCATCGAGTCCGCGGTTGCGCCCGCGGAGGCCGCCGCGCCGGTCAGCCCATCGCCCCCTCAATCGGCAATCCCCGTTTCATCCGATCCGCCGAAAATGGCGGAACCGCCGAAGCCGACACCCCCCACCGCCAGCCCTTGCGCCAGACCGCTCGAGAGGGACGAAAAAGGGCGCAAGGTTTGGAAAAAAGGGTGTCTGTAGCACCGTGCTTCTCGCCAAACCTTCACTGAAGCGAGCCGGCACGAGGGCCATCCATCTCAGTCGCTTTTGCATTATCGCCGGCGTGATTGGCGCGGTCTCGGCGTCGCTATTTTTTTCGAGCGCAGCGCTGGCCGATACCCAACAAGAGTGCGGTGACTCCTACTTGAAGACGCAGGATCTTCAAGACGCGGGCAAGCTCGAAGAGGCGATCGAACAGGCGCAAATCTGTTCACAAGCCTGCCCGAAGCTGACGTCGCGCGCGGCGAAGGAGATGACCAGCGACTGCGCGAAGTGGCAAACGGATCTCGAAAGCCGGACCTCGAGCATCATCGTCGAAGTGGTGGACGCCGCCGGAAAGCCCGTGACCGAAGGGTCCATATCGCTCGACGGCGAACCGTGGCTCGAAAAACTCGATAGCGCTGCGCACGGGCTGTCGAAGGGGCCCCACACCCTCAAGATCAACGTCAAAGACGCCGACCCCCACACCGAGGGCATCGTCGTCAAAGAGGGTGAGAAGGACCGAAAGATCAAAATCACCCTCCCGGGGGCCGAACCGCCCCCGGCCGAGTACAGCATCGCGCCGTGGATCATCGGCGGCGCGGGCGTTGCAGTGCTCCTCGCGAGCGCCGTCACCGGCGGCCTCGTCATTTACGACTACAACGTCATGAACAAGAACTGCAACGAGGTGACGGGCTGCGAGCCCGACGGCGAGGAGGCCGTCGCCCGGGGCCAAGTGCTCGGTCCGGTCACCACAGGCCTCCTCGTCGGCGGTGGCGCATTGGTGGCGGCAGGTGTCATCTGGCTCGTGGTCGAGCGCACGGGTGGGGAAGAGCCGTCGAAGACCTCTTTCTTCGTCGCACCGATCATCTCGAGCGATCAAAAGGGGGTCGCGCTCGGAGGCTCGTGGTGAGCCCACAATCTCGAGTTGGTGCGAGGGTGCGTAGGTCGAGCACACTCGCGTTTACCGGGATCGCAGTCGTCGTCCTCACCGCTTCGTGCGCGCTGAATTTCTCCGACTACGACGACATCGACGACGAAAGCTCGACGAGCACGGGTGCCGGCGGCGCGGGTGGTGCCCCGCCGCTTTCGCCGCAGGGCACACCGTGCAGCTCGAACGACGAGTGTATCGACGGCCATTGCCTTCCGAGCAACGACGACAGCGGCAATATCTGCTGCGCGACCGATTGCACCGATGCCAAAGCCGCGAGCTGCGGCACCAATGGCAAATGCGATCCTGGGGGCGGGAGCTGCGCGTCTTATCCTGCCGGCACGGTCTGCGGGGAGACGACGTGTGAAGACGGCGCCCTCACGACGGAAGTTTGTCAGGCGGGGGCCTGCGCCGCTGGCGAAGCGATCCCCTGCGCCGGCGGGCTCGCATGTGAAAACGACGGAAAGACCTGCAAGACGGTGTGCGGCTCCGGCGTGGATTGCGCGAACGAGATCGGCGGGGCCGAGTGCCCGTATCCATTGAGCACGTTCTGCATCGAGCGACCCAACGGCGCGGTATGTGATTCCGACTTCGAGTGCGCGAGCGGCGTATGCGGGACCACGGGGGTCGGTCATTGCTGCTCGCCTACTGCGTCGTGCGACGTCACGGGCGGCCCCTGCGACGCGATCGATTGCAATTCGGAGGGTGCGTGCGAGTTTCCCGGCGCGGACACGGCGTGCGGAGACGAACAGTCCTGCACGAACGCGAATCTCTTCACCAGCCAAACCTGCGATGACAATGGCGAGTGCGAGACCGCGAGCACGCAACAGGCATGTCCGGGCCACCTCGAATGCGCGACCGACAAGACCTGCCACACGGCGTGTGGCTCCAATGACGCCACCGGCGATACCTTCTGTGCCGCCGGTTATTGGTGTGACGGCTCGACCTGTCAGCCCGCCAGAGACGAGGGCAGCGGGTGCTCTCGTGATGGGCAATGCCACTCGGAGGAGTGCCCGCCCAGCGGCATGTGCACCAGCAACTGCGACCTCGACGGCGACGATCAGGCTCGTCGTGACATGAAGTGCGGCGGCCTCGACTGCGACGACAACGACGCGCTCACCTACGACGCCCAGCCCGCGTTCTTCGATACCCCTCGTTCGAACGGCAGCTACGACTACAACTGCGACGATATCGAGGAGCCGAAGCTCAATACCTGGTGCAGCTGCCCAGGTGCGATCCTTCGGGTCGCGGGGGGCGCCGACGGCTGCGGCGAGACCGGCGAGCTTTGGGAGTGCAATTGGTCGTGGTTCCAATGCGTTCCCGTTAGAGTATTGGACGACAACGTCACGCAAACTTGTCGGTAAGAGCCGGCCGCGCGGCCGGAAGAGGCTCCATTCGAATATTCGAGTGGGGTTCGCCCTCGGGAGGAGTCGTGATGCGAGATACGAACAAGAACCGCAAGATCACGGCGCCGGATTCAGGTCCACTTGCGCTCTTGGGTATCGCATTCGCCATCGTCGGCGCCGGGTGCGCGCTGGAGTTTCCCGACTACGATCAGGGCGGATCGAGCGGCACGGCGTCGGGCGGCGCCGGAGGGTCGACGACCGATGGTGCAGCCGGGAGCACGTCGAGCTCGCCCGCGCCCGACGGGTCATCGTGCAACTCGAATGGCGAGTGTCTCAATGGCCATTGCCTGCCGAGCAACACGGAAGAAGGCAATGTCTGCTGCGCGACCGCCTGCGAAGACGCGGGCGCGGCGAGCTGCGGCACGAATGGCAACTGCGACGCGCACGGCGGCAGCTGCGCCCTCTACCCGGCGGGAACGGCGTGCGGCGACACGACGACCTGCGACGTTGGAATGCTCACGAGCATGTCGTGCCAGATGGGCTCTTGCGAGAACGTCTCCGGCCCGTGCGCCGGAGGGCTCGCGTGCGCAGACGCAACGAGCTGCAAAAGCTCCTGCGCGTCGAGCGCCGACTGCGTGAACCCCGCCGCCGAATGCCCGGCCGGGGAATGCGTACAACCCGTCGGCTCGCCGTGCGACTCGGACGAACAATGCCTGAGCGGCGTTTGTGGGACGACCGGCAATGGTGGGCATTGCTGCACGGCGGCGTGCGATCCCACGGGCGAGCCCTGCGGCGCGATCGATTGCGACGAGAGCGGCGCGTGCATCTTCCCGGAGACGGCCTGCGGCGACACCGCCTCGTGCACGAATGCGACGCTCACCAGCGAATACTGCGACGGCCTCGGGGAGTGCGCGTCCGGGGCCGAAGGCGCGCCGTGTCCCGGTCACCTCGTCTGCGAGGACGCCAATAGCTGCTACGAGACCTGCGGCTCGAACGACACCACCGGTGATGCCCGCTGCACGCAGGGCTTCTGGTGCGACGGATCGGCCTGTGTGCCGGCATCCGTCGTTCCTGGCGCTCCGTGCACGCGTGGCGCTCAGTGTGCTTCTGGGGTATGCACGGCATTGGGGTGTTACCTATGAAGGCGCTCGCCGTGACGCTCGGATTGGGGCTGACCGCGCTCGGAGCGTCGTGTGCCCTCACGTTCGACGATTACCCGACCGACGAAGGAGCCGGCGGCGAAGGTGGCTCCACGACCGCGACGGGGTCGGCGACCGAGTCGAGCTCGAGCTCGGGCGGTCAGGGTGGAGGAACGCCGGAGCCGACATGCGTGCGCACCGTCTTGGCGATCGACCAACTCCTCGTCGGCGACATCCTTCATCCAGAGGGTTGGCCGTCGCCCTACGCGTGGAAGCAATACGGCGCCAACATCGACGACGACACCACGAGCAACGACTACACGATGCACTGCACGCCGAATTCGGGCGGGTCGGCGCAACAGGCCTTCCTCGACGGAAACGACGGTATCGACAACTCCTTCGGCCACAACCTTCTGCCCGTATTCGCCGGCCTCTCGGCCGACGTGAACTCGAGCATCACGTCGGGTAACGTCGGCTACCTCTTCGATCTCGTCGGTCTGACGGCGGACGCGAATCAGGCGGACATCACGACCCGCTTCTATTCGGCAGCTCAGCTCGATCACGATCCGGTCTTCGACGGAAGCGATTGCTGGGACGTCGACGGCGCGTCGGTCACCGACCCGAACGACGTCGGGACGGCTAAGTCCGTCTTCACCGGCGGCCTTCTGACGACCAACGAATGGCGGAGCGGACTGCCACAAACGGTCGTGCTCACGGTGCAATATCAGGGCATTTTCGTTCCGCTCACGCTCCACCACGCAATGATCTGGGCTCCGCTCACGTCCGAGCACGACGCGACCGAGCCCGGCGCCATCGGTCAAATCAGCGGTGTCCTCGACACCGAGGAGCTGGTCACCGCGGTGAGCCGATACATTCACACTTGGAGCCCGGAGGATTGCGTGAACTTCCCGAATGTGGCGACCGCGATTCGCCAGGCTTCGGACATCATGGTCGACGGTACCCAAGACCCGGGCGAGACGTGCAATGGCATCAGCATCGGCCTCGGGTTCACCGTCAAACGGGCCTTACTGGGCGGCGTGGGCCCGGCGTCTTCGCTTCCGATGGTGGGCTGCCGATAGCGCAATCGAGCCGAAATGCCCAACGACCGGTACGCTCTCGAGGCGCGCCAGTCGCCGGGCTCGGTGTGATTGGAGCTCGCTCCTGCTCACTTACCCCAATCGTCGTGTTTGATGGAGTTGGTGTCCGGGTCCCAGAACCAATGTTGGGCATGCCCCGCCGAATCCAGCGCCCAAACGTGCTGTTGAGCGCCGATGGTGATCGCGGTCGGATCCTTGGCGATGCCGTTGCCCCAAGTGTCGTGCGAGATGCCGGCTCCCGGCGCCCACCACCAATGTTCGACCGTACCGTTCTTGCCGCGCACGAATGCGTGCTGCTCGCCATTTTCAGTTACGAACACGCTCGGCCGACCGACGACGCCGGCTCCCCACGTATCGTGCTGCACACCGTTGGTGTTCGGGCCCCAATACCAATGCTGCAGGTTGCCGGCGCCGTCCACGGCCCACACCGCTTGGAACTCGTCGAAGGTCATCGCCGTGGGGTCGCCCGCGAGCCCCGTGCCCCACGTGTCGTGTGAGATACCCCCGCCCGGCGTCCACCACCAATGCTCGAGCGTGCCGCCGGTGCCGCGTGCAAAAGCGTGCTGCGCGCCATCCTTCGTGACGAATACGCTCGGCCGGCCGACAACACCCTGACCCCAGGTATCGTGCTGCACGCCATTCGTGTCGGGACCCCAGAACCAGTGCTGCAGCTTTCCACCCTGGTCGACCGCCCAGACGTCCTCGTAGTCGCCAATCACGATCGCTGCGGGGTCGCCGGCGATGCTTCCGCCCGCGGCCCAAACGTCGTTGCGCGGGCCGTTCGCCGGGTCCCAGAACCAATGCTTGAGAGAGCCGTCGGTGCCGCGCGCGAAGACGTGCTGGGACGTGCCGTGGACGAACGAGACAGGGTCACCGGCGGTCCCCGTTCCCCACGTATCGGTAAAGATCTTGTTCTCGTTTCCGTCCCACCAGTGATGACGGACGTTGCCCGCGCCGTCGCTGTGCACCAAATGTTGCTGATTGGGATATAGGAAAGCGAGCCCTCCCTCGGGCCCTTGGCTGGACGTCGAACCGCCGCCGCCCGTAGCCCAGAAGTCGAGCCCACCCGGCTCTTCGATCGCGAGGTCGAGGCCCTCCGAATAGGTCTGATAACGTGACGACCAGCAGCTCCAGCCGGGTTGGCAACCGTTGTAATAGCGGACCACGGTCTTGATCCATTGGTCGCGCAAGGTCGGGTTGTTGACATCGAAGTTGTTGAGCCAGGCGAACGCCTTTGCGTCGGTCTCCGCGTTCGTCGTGTAGTCGGAGTCCCTCACCATGCGGACCACGTAATCGACGGCGCTCGAGAGCTGGCCTTCGGTGGTGAGCACGGCGTTACCGTACTTCGAAATTGTCTGGCTGTAGGTGCCGGCGTCGAACTGGAACATGCCCAGCCCACCTTGCTGATCCGAGCACGGGCCGTCGGCGGAGCCGGCGATGATCGGACCGCCGCCGCAATCGGGCGACGCGGGACCCTTGCACGCCCACTGAGCCTCGGACCAGCACATCGCGAGGCCCGTCTCGTCGTTCGCGATCCCGGCGAACAAATAACCGTTGCGCTGAATCCCTCGATCGCGCGCCGCCTCGCGTATCCGCTCGTAGCGCGGCTTCTTCTGGGCGGACGAGAGCGAGTCTCTACGGTCGTCCGCGTTCTCCGAGAACTCATCCTCCGTCGGGTCGGAGGGAGCACAGCCGGCGAGCGCTACGAGCGCGAGCGTGAATGCAGCGGCGGTCGTCGTGCGAAGGGTCATGCCGGCCGTGCACAGCAACCGCTGTTCCACACCTGTCCGCGGGCGAAGGCGCGGTCGTGCAATGCGATCGACAACGCCCGCGGTGCTCGATGTGCAAACTCTGCACACGAAGCAATTGCTCGCGTAACCGTCGAGTCGCCGCGCCGCTCATTCGACCGGCACGGCGGTTGCGAAGCAACACCGCGTGATCCTCGAGCATGGACGGAGAAGAACACGCACGTGGACAGCCATGGTCATACTCGCCTCGGGCTCTGTCGCTTGTGAGGCGCCGCTCGACGAGACTTCCGACGGTGGAAACGATTCCACCGGTCAACAGATCGCTACCTGCACGATCGGCGGCGTCGACTTTGAAGAGGGCGAGCTCAATCCGGCGGCGACCTGCCAAGTCTGCGACCCCTCGAATCCGAATGTGTGGACGACGACCCCGTCCAGCTGCTTGATCGGAGGCCAGTGCTACGCCGAAGAGGATCACGATTCGGGCCTCGGATGCACGGCGTGTATTCCAGAGATGTCGCAAACGGATTGGAGCCCGGCGACGAGCTGCTCGAAGCTCGTCGTCGCGGCGGTCAACGAGACGAGCCAAGGGGATCTCGGAGGCCTTCTGGCGGCCAATGCCAAGTGCGCCGAAGAGGGCGCTTCGACAGGTCTACCTGGAACTTGGAAGGCGCTGCTCTCGACGTCGTCACAGGACCTGATCGACATCGTGTCCCCCGAGGACGCGGCGAACCCCGTCGTGAACCTCCACGCGGAGACGATGTTCCCCTCGTGGAATGCGCTCTTCGCCGACCAAACGATCCCGAATGGCGTGAACCTGTACCGGTTCGACGACACCAACAACGATGATCTGTTGTTCACCGGGACGAACGCCGACGGGACACACTCGAAAAGCAGCTGCCTAGACTGGACAGCAACCGGTCACTGGGGCTGGTTTCACTGGTTCAACTATTACATGACGGCCGGTGACACCGAGACCGGTGGCTCGCACTTGTTCCTCGACCGCGGCGACGACCCCAACTGCACGTATTTCGGATACTTCGGCTGCGTGCTCGTGCCTCCGACGGACGACGTCGATCGATGCCCCGACGGCTTTCCTCGTGGCACGGCGAGCGATGTACGGCTCGTCCAGGCATTTTCGCCGGCGCTCGAAGGTGTCGCAGTTTGCCCGAACGGCGACGTGTTCGTTTCCCAGCCGGAGACGGCGAGCATCTTCCGTGTTGCTCTCGACGGATCGGAGCCGGAGCTCTGGACCACGCTCCCTGGACATCAGCCTCTCGGCATGGATTGCGCGAGCGACGGCGTCCTCTATGTGGCCGATTTCGGATCCGACGATGCATCGGTTTTCCGTATCGCCGCCAAAAACGATCCTGGCACGGCATTGCCGAACATCCCCGGGGACGGCGGCTACCATGCGATGAACGGCGTCGCCGTCGTCGACGGCGTCGGCATCTATGCGACCGACGCGACCAATACGCTGACCGGTCGCATCGTCCTCTTCGCCGAACAATCACCGAACGTCTTCGAAGCGAGCGTGGTGAAGAGCGGACTCCCGTTTCCGAACGACGTGGCGTTCAATCCGGCCACGGGCAAACTCGACGTGACGATGACCGTCAACAGCCAAGTGTTCTCGTACCCCGTGGCGGAAGACGGCATGCTCGGAAGCCGAAGCGTGACCTGGTCCGGAACGGTCGCCCTCGATGCGATCGACGGACTCGCCGTCGCCGAAAGCAACGACCGCTACATCGCACGCTACCTTCAAGGGAAGGTGAGTCGCTCTTCCGATTGGAAGACCGTCGCCAACATGGCCGAGCCGAAGAGCCTCGCGTTCCGCGGTGGCACGTTGTTCATCACGGCGAAAACAGGGCTCTATGCGGTGGACTTGGCCGTATGTGGGGCACCTCGATGAGCGCCGGGATCCATCCCCACAGCGTGCGGTCGTTCGGCCGTCAGGGGTGTTTTGCCTGCACGCTGCCGGTGCTGCTCGCGATCGGGCTCGCAACGGTCGGCTGCGAAGGAGCGGTCGATTCCGACGATCTCGACGACGAGAACGGACTCGGCGCCGGCGCCGACTCGCTCGTCGGAACGTCGGAGGACAATCCCCCGTGGGGCCAGTGGACCTTGGCCATTCAATACGGCCGCGTCGGTGAAGTCGTCGAGCCGACGATTCCGCTTCAGGTCGAGTTCCGCGAAGACGGGACGGCGTACTCGTGGGTATGCGCCGGAGCACCCAATGACGGCTCGTTCGACGCCGTTTGCGACGACGTCGCAAGGGCGGCTTGTCTCGTAGGAACCATTCGCTGGGATGGGGAAGCGTGGCGCTTCGCATTCCCCGAGCTCGAGAACCTCGAAATCCCCGATCTCGGGGATATCACGCCCGATGGAGAGGGTGGTTTGCTGCTCTCGTACATCAATCCAAGCTATTCCGGGGCGTTGTTCGAACGGACCGCGGAGGCGGGACAGGGCGCCGGTTGCACGCCATGAGAAGCTACTGCCCCGCCGCCGAACACGGTTTCGAATAACGGGCAAAAAGCGAACGAGAGGCCGCGACATAGTCTATGTTCTGTCCTTTGATGCGGCTCCTCACGGCTCCGCGGTGGTGTTGATGTTGTAAAGCCGAATGAGAGGCGGCGACATGGTTCATGTGGGACCTCTCTGTGCGGTCGCGCTCGGGCCGGCCTGATCGTCGGCGCGCAAAACCGCAGGAAGAGCCTCGACATAATCTATGTCCGGCCCTTTCATGCGCCCCGGCGGCCCGGCGGCCCGGCGGCCCGGCGCCCGGCGCCCCGCTCTGCTCAGAGCCCCGCCTCCTCGCGCCCAACCCACAAAACGTTACGCGCCAATCACGAGCTGCCCCGTGATTGGCGCATAGCTTTTGAGCACCGTTGATGGCGCCTAGGAGGTCTTCAGGCTCACGATATGTGCACCGCGCGCTGCGGCGGCGAGCCTCGAGCCACCGGTGAGGAAGAGCTGATTGTCAATCCCCAGCGCGGCGAGCGCGTCGATGAACGGATCGAGCTCCTCGACGTGGAGATCGGGGCGGTCGACGAAGACGAGTGAGTGATCGAGGCAGATGGTCGCGGCGGTGGCGGCGAAGATGACCGCGTCGGATTCGCCGTGGGAGATCTGGCCGACGTGAACCGGATCGCCGCCGCGGCTGGAGAAACAGCGGGGGATCGCGTCGCCCGAGGTGTCTGGGACGTAGCGGCAAGTGGGAGACAGCGCCGCGAGGGTCGTGGCGAACCTCTCGCGCCGCGCCGGCTCGTTGTCGAGCGAGCGGAGGAAGGGCAGGACGAAGCCGTATTTGCGCTGGTCTTTGCCGAGCCGACCGACCCGTTGCTCGCCGCTGTTGAGACCGGGGAAAGGCGGGAATGTGGGGATGCGCCGCTCTGAAGGGAAGTAGTCGACCTTGCCGTGGGCGACGTTGTGGGAGTAGCGCCCGAGCACCGCTCGCAGACCGTCGTCGGACTCGGCGTCGATGCGCTCGGGCTTGAAGATCACCTCGGCCTCGAGCGTCTTCGACGCGGCGTTGGCGAACTCGCGCTCGTCGTCGTCGAGGTGGAAAGTGACGCGGATCTTGGCCGCGTTCCCGCTGCGAATCCACGCCGCGCCGGTGGTCATCTGCCCGTACGCCCGAATCCCCTCTTTGGCGGCGATCAGAGCCTCGATCATCCGCGTCTTGCCCGACCCGCTGCCGCCGGCGATCACCACCAGCGAGTGCGGCGACCCTGTCCGGGAGTCGGTCAGGTCGAGCGTGAGGTCGGGTAGCCCCGAGACACCGATGAAAGAGGCTCGTTGGATCTTCATACCTTCCCCTTAGCTGGACAACTTCGGGACACCGCCCAATGCGGCGCTCGTCGCCGCCGCATCACCCGGATTGAGGAGGAGCTTCGGCGTCTGAATGATGATCGAATCCGGGCCGATGTGGATCACCGAATTGCCGACCGTCAGCGTCGTGCCCTGATTGCTCGAGATGCTGTGATTTTGAGCCTGCGACGACGAGGTGCCGTTGGTCGACAGAACGCGGTCCGCGCTGGCGAGCGAGGTGAACATGCCCATCACCGACTGCATGAAGTCCGCGCCCGTCATGCTGCTGTTGTCGCCTTGCACCACGCACTGCTGGTTGCCGCCGACGCTCTTGCTCTCGTGTTTGGAGACCGTGGTGCTGCGGTTGTTGCCGATCGTCGAGAGGTGATCCTTGTTCACCTGGGTCGTCATGTTGCGCTGCGCGCGCATGTGGACGAGCTCGTTGCCGGCCTTGTCCTCGAACATGATCTCGTTATACCCGCCGTAGGAGGGTGACGAGTTGCTCTTCCATCCGCTCCGGGTCTTGTTTTCCGGCAGCGGGTAAGGCGTCTTCTGGAGGTTCGTGTAGACACGACCGGTGATCACGGGGCGGTCCGGATCGCCGCCGAGGAAGTCGACGATGACCTCTTGTCCGACGCGCGGAAGGTTGCTTCCGCCGTAGCCCGCGCCACCCCAGGTCTGGCTCACGTGGATCCAGCAGGAGCTGTTCTCGTCGCCGTTGCCCTCACGATCCCAGTGGAACTGCACGCGCACGCGGCCGAACTCGTCGGTGTGGATCTCTTCGCCGGGCGGGCCCACGACGGTCGCGCTCTCGATACCGCCCGTCTTGGGCTTGCCTTGTCGGAGGGGCGGGTGGTAGGCGACCGCCGCATTGCGGACCTCGCAATGGTGAACCGGGTGCGAGTCGTGTGACCCTTCGATGCGTGAGTTGACGACGAGGAGCTTCTTGTCGTCGCTGATCTCGCGCTGCGGGTGGTCGAGGACGCGGAGCACCGTGCCGGGTGCGACATCGATCACGTTGGTCCGGAAGCTGATGGTCGCAGCCTCGCCTCGGCTCGCGAGAAGGCGCTTCTTCGCGAGGCGCTCGCCCTCGACCTCGTCGGTCCGGTGCATGCCGCGGTCGTCGGCGGTCGGCGTGAACTCGCCCATGTTGGCCTCGAAGAGGAACGCACCGGGCTCGTAGTGGAAGCTCTCGAGGCGCTCTTCGACGCCGCTCGACGAGGCGCTGGCCCCGAGGGCGAAGTTGGAGGGCCTGCGATAGTCGTGATCGCGCAGGGTGAGCTTGCCGGGGCGCACGAGGCGGCTCACGCGAACGGCGGTGATGTGCTCGTGGTCGGCGGCTCCGGGAGCGTCGCGGTAGGCGATCGGCAGCGCGCGCTCTTCGTTCTCCTGAGGTGCGTCGGAGAGGACGCAGACCGTCCGGTCGTCGCGCTCGGCGAAGTAGAACGAGATGCCGGCCTCCTCCAGCATGCGCGAGAAGAAGCCGAAGTCGGTCTCACCGTATTGCACCCGGTACTTGCGGGTCTTGTAGGTGCTCGTGATCTTCTCGTCAGCGTCGATGTCCCACTCGCGCAGGATCTGGCGCGCGATCTCGAGCTCGGTCTTGCTCTGGAAGATGCGGTTGTTTCGCCGCTGGGACGCGAGCCAGAGCTTGGGCTCGATGCGGATGTGGTAGGTCGCGAGGTTGCCCTCGTCGACGCGCACTTGATGCAGCTCGCTGAGGACGCCGCGCCAGGTGCGGGGCACATTGCCGAGACCGCGCCCACGGAGGGTGAAGCTCGCTTCCATCCCGATTGCAGCTTCGAAGTCGATGTCGGGGTTCCTCGAGACCGCGATCACGGTCACCGAGAACAACGTGGACATCGATTCGGTGATGCTGAACTCGCGGACGTCGAGCGCATCGCCCGAAGCGATCCTTACCTCTTGGTTCTGGCTCATGTGCGGATCCTTTCGAGAAGTCGTGGCAGACCCCGAAGCACGGTCCGCGCCAGGTCCTTTCCATCGTGCAAAGCGGGGTAATTCACGGGATTTTCGGTGCGGCGCCGCTTGCCCAAACACGATGCGCGAAGTTTGCACATCGTGCCGACTCGCTTGTGCAACCGGGCTCGGGGAGCCGTGGACGGACGAGTCGGCGCGTTGACGGACACGTTACGGATCGTTGGCGCGCCTCCTGCTGACAGGCCCGCATGCGAACGCGAGCCCCGCTGCTCCTCCTTTCGAGCCTTCTCGTCGCAACGGCGGGATGCGCTGACGACGTTCAGACCGGCGACGATCAGAACATCACGTCGCATGCGACCGAGGCCGAGGTGAAGATCGCCATCGGCGAGGCCGACATCGACAAGGTCGTCGACGCGCTCGGGCTTTCAGACGCCGAGCCGACCAAAGAGCGAGACATCTACTTCTACGAGACACCCGGTCTCGACCTCTACGAAGCTGGCGTCATTCTGCGCGCGCGCAGCAAACACGACGACGCCGACGACTCGACCGTCAAGATCCGCCCGATGGAGTCTTCGAGGCTCGACAGCGCGTGGTTCGAGCTCGACGGATTCAAGTGCGAGATCGATCGAAGCCCGACGAGCTCGGTCAACGCTTGCTCGCTCAGCGTCGAGCAAAAGGAGGACGAGATCGAGGACGTGTACGAAGGCGCCCGGTCGATCGAAAAGCTCTTCTCCGACGATCAGGCAGATTTCGTAGAGCTGGGAACCGAAGTCGATTGGGGGGCTCTCGAAGTCTTCGGCCCGATCGAAGCGCGTGTCTACGAGGTCGAGGTCGACGAGCTTTCGGCCGAGCTCACCGTCGAGCATTGGATTCTTCCCGACGGCTCCGCGATGTTGGAGCTTTCGACGCGCGTGAAGCAGTCGAAGGCGGACTCGGCGATGACCGCGCTCGAGGCCGTCTGCGAAGGGCTCGGCGCCGACTGCTCGAGCGACGCCGAATCGAAGACCCGCGCGGCGCTCGAATACTTCGCGGCGGAGCCGTACTGATCAGGGGTGCTCGATGCCGAGCGCCTCGTAGGGATCGCGAATCTCCGCGCTGCCTGCGAAATGTGTCGTGAGGAAGTGGGTCCACGCTTCGAGGCCCAGGGAGCTCTCGAGCGTGTTGTTGTGATCGGCCTTCACGAGGCCGCCTTCGCCGGGCACCACGTCGAACTGGACCATGCCCGCCGTCGCGTGCTCGTCGCCGATGGTGATGTTGCCGGAGATCGGCCCTTCGACGCGCTCGAAGCCGAGCTGCGGCTCGAGGACGTCCTCGACCATCGGGACGCCGATCGCGCGACCGATCTCCCAGGTCGCGCTGTTGGGCACCACCCCGTCGTCGATCGCGACGCCGAGCAGAACATCGGGCCGACCGGGCACGCCGGGCACGCGCGTGCCGTACAGCGTCGGTGCCCACGACGCCGGATCGCTCCGGTCGAGGATCGTCTGCGCGATGGGAAACAGCCGCCTCATGTCCTCCGGCGTGGCCTCGGGAGGACGGAACGAGCTGACGATGATCGAAAAGGCGGGGCTGTCCTTGATGATCGCGGCGATGCGACCGCCGGAGACGGCGATCACCGCCGCGCCGATCGTGCCGTCGAGCGCGACATGTTGCGGACCCATGATGCCACCGGCGGAGACACCCATGAAGGCGAGCTTGTCGAGATCGAGGTCGGCGCCCTGGACACCATCGACATCCGGGTGCTGCGTGAGCAGACGGATGAACTGAAGTCGATCGAAGGTGGATTGCGCGACGTTGTCGCGGAGGCGCGCTACCTGGAATGCACGCGTCTGCATCATGTCGAAGGAGATGCCGAAGAAGGCCTGCACCGTCTCGAGGGCCGTGCGCTCCTCGGTCACGGTAGGGTGCTCGCCGTGCTCGAGCGCATCGATGGCGACGACCGCGATTCCGAGAGGCCCGAAGTGTTTGGCGAGGCGGCTGCCGCCCCACTCGCGGTCGCTCGAGAGCCCATGTTGAAAGACGATGGTGGGCACCGGACCTTTACGCGTGCGCGGAAGCCAAATCGTGAACGGGACGGTGTACGTCGCAACCGGCGCAGCTTCCTCGCCCGCGGCACGACGGATAACGCCGTCCTCTTGATCGCGGTAGTCGCCGGCGACGAATGCGGCCTCGCAGCGGGTGAATTCGTCGCTGTCCGCGCAGGCCGGCGGCGCGACGAAGTCGAAGTCTCGCGCGGCGATATCGGCCGCTATTGCGATGCCGTCTTCGAAGATCGACTGCGTCGGATACGCCGTGATGGCGACGAGCTCAGCCGAATCGGCGACGGCTCCGAGATCGACCAGCGCCGCGATGGCGTCGGCGGTCGGCGCATCGGGCGACGCAAGAAGATCGGCCGTCGGCGCCGAGGGCTCGAGGCACCCACCCGCCGCTTGGGTGAGCGCACGGGTGGCGTAGGCGGCGACCTCGGTGCGCGCAGGCAACGGCGTCAGCGGCGAGAGCAAGAGCGTGCCGTCGGTGGTGGTCGAGAGGACGGCCGGCATGAGGTACGGCGTCTCGGCGAGCACCACGAAGCCGGCGGCGGAAGTAGCTCCGGCTTGGTCCGCAGCCGGAAGCAGCGCCGAATCGAAGGGGCGGCTGAAGCGAAAGAAGGCCTCGGCGTTGATGCCGAAGCCGTCGACCTCCGACAGATCGTCGGTGAGCGTCGGCACGAAGCCGTCCAGCTTCTCCGTGAGGTCCGAGTAGCGCTCGGGATCGTAGTGCAGGCGCAGCCCCGTCTCGGTCGTGGCGTCCTCCACGAGCATCGATCGATCGGGAAACGTCGTGATCGTCGTCGGATCATCGAGCTGTATCGTGCAGGTCTCGGGGTCGGGCCCGCCGTCATCGGGCGGAGGGTCGGAGCTGTCGCCGCAGCCGACGAGCGGGAGTGAGAACGCGAACGCGAACGTGATGGCGGGGCGCATTGGACGCGCGGTCAAAGGCATAGCGCGCGCCATGTGTTAGCCTCGCAAGCCTCGAGGCGGGGTTCGGCCCGACGCGTCGAGCAGCGGCTTCGGCCACCCGAACACGAAGTGCGGAGTTTGCACATCATGGTGACTTGCTTGTGCAATGGGCTCGCGCGGGGAGCCTGGCGCGCACCTCGCATTGGAGGCGGGTGACCCAACCGAGATGTTGACCCGACCCATAGCGAAGTCAGTTCCCGGTACCCCGGCGGGGATCGAGGTGCGGAGCCACGCGCCCTTCACCGTCGGCGTCGTCCTCTGGCGCGACGAGTCGGCTCGTGTCCTCGCGACGGTCGTTGCAAAGGCCACGTACAAGCTGACGCAAGGCACGTCGGAGATCGTCGATCAGCCCGACCCGATTCGCCACCCGGACGAATATTGGGACGACGGCGCAGCAGGCAGCCTGCGATTTCCCTCGGATCTCGCCCCGTTCAAGGCCGACCACGAGGTCGTCGTCGTCGGTCACGTGTACTCGAACGGCAATCATCCGACCCACACCGCGACCGCGCGCATCGTCATCGGCGAGATCGAAAAGATGATCACCGCGACGGCTCCGCGACGGTCCGATCGCACCGGGCTGCTTCAAACCGGGGCGCCGCAAACGCGCTTTTCGCTGCGCTACGAGTTCGCTGCCGGCGGTGTCGACAACCCGGTCGGCATCGACCCGACGGATTTCACGCCCGACGGCGGCCACGTTCTGCCGCAGCTCACGCCCCCGAACGCCGACGTCCGCCCCGGCGACTACGTGCCGTCGGTGGGGCTCGGCCCGGTGAGCCGCTCGTGGTCGGCGCGTGATTCGCTGCTGCGCCCGGAGGATCGCGACTGGCTGGCCGACCCTCTTCGTCGCCCGCGCCCGCAGGGCTTCGATCCGAGGTACTTCTGCGACGCTCCCGCAGATCAGCGCTCGGCCGAGCCGCTCCGTGCCGATGCGCGTTTGATCTTGGAGGGCCTACATCCGACGAGCCCGCGCCTCGTCACGAACCTCTCGGGTGTGGCTCCGTCGCTTCGAGCGCTCAAACCGAACTGGCCGGCTCCGCCGTTCATCCCGGACACGCTCTACATCGACACCGATCGACAGATCGCGACGCTCGCGTTCAGAGCGATCGTGCCCCTCGACAACGACAAGCTCGTCCTCGATGTCGTCATGGACGGATACGCCGATCAGACCGTGGCCCTCGACGCCGCGGGTGGAGAAGCGACGGCCGAGCTCGATCGGAGCGCGTTCAGCGACGTCGCGTCGAGCGGTCTGCCCTTCCCGCCGAGCAGCGAGCCCGGTCGGGCGGTCATGCAGAACGCGGCGGACGGCGCGCTGCCGTTCCGGCCACCGTCGCATTACCCGCCACCCGCTCCTTCGATGTCGTCCCCGCCGGCGCTACCACTCGCGCCTCCGCCGTCGGTACCGTCGCCGCGCGCCCCCGCGCCATCGGCGCACCCGCCTCCCGCGCCTCCGCCTGCTGCGCCGGCGCCTGCGCCTCCACCGCTCGTGAGCGCGCCGCCGAAGGAATCGTTCGTCGAGCCCGCCCCGGCATCCGCGAATCCGATGTCGACGCTCGGACAGCTGCAGTCCCTCTTGCGCACGCGGGCCACGACCGACGAGCGCCGCGCCGAGGTGCAGGCCCCCCGCAGCCCCGAAGCCGCCGCGCGGCCCGAGGCCAAGGACAAGTTTCGCAAGGCGTTCTCCTTCGGCAGCGACGCCGGCCCGCCCAAGGCCGCACCATCCAATCCACCACCCCCGCCACCGCCGTCCTCGGGTGGAACGAAGCTCGCCGACATGGCGCTCGCGTCGGGTGTCGTGAAGGCATCATCCGACGCGGCGGCGACGATCATGGCCACCACCCCGACGTTGGCGGGGATGCCCATGGTCACCGAGCCGCGCGTCGCACCGACGAGCACGGCCTCGCAGATCGAGCGGTCGCCGGGGATCGCGCGACGCGCGATCGTAGACCTGCTCGCGTTCGACGCCGGGGTGCCGAACCGCCTTCGTCGATCGAAGACGCACGCCCCGCTGCTCACGGAGCTAGCGGGGTCGCGCACACCGAAGAACCTCGACGACAAGGCCGGCGAAAAGGACGAGGAAGACCGCGCGCGGCTCGACGTCCTCCGTGTCTTGTCCTGCGGAACCCCACTCGGCGCCGACGAGCTCCACGCGACGTTCGACGCGCTCCTCGAGGATCCGCAAGACTTCGAGATCCCGCTCTTTCTCGTAGAGGGCGAGGCGAGACCGACGATGGACGAGGTCGAGACGCTCAAGGTCGCTTTGGAGCTCGCGAAGCCTCTCGCCGGCACCAACAAGCGCGTCCTCGGCGCCATCGCCTCCGCGAGCGACGCGCTCTCCCGGACCGCTCCGCCGGTGCCCGAGGTGGCTGCCGCGCTCTACAAACAGCTCGACGCGGCGACGACCGAGCTTTCGTTGCCGACCCGGCACCTCTCGAGCCAAGTCGACCGCACGCTGCTCGACGCGCGCAGCTACAAGAAACGGACGCTTCTCGGGTCGCCACGCATCCGGGCCGATCTGACGCTCGGCCGGCACACCATGCCCGTCTATCTGCCGGATGCAGCGGCGTCGCAGCTGCCGCTCCTCCCCGTGTTTCCGCTGCTCGCGCTCGTCGAATTCCGGCCGCGTGAGGACGCATCGGAGCAAAATCCGGCCGCTCTCGTCGCGTTTGCGCTCGGGCGTGTGCTCCGCTCACGAAAGTAGGATGCGCAACGACTGAGCATCGTGGTTGACGTCGGACCACACGTCGCTGTTCGATCGTCGCGTGAGCCTCGCGGGCCGCGTCCTCGTCGGACGCTACAAGCTCGATAGACACCTCGCCGACGGGGGGATGGGCGCGATCTGGACCGCGCAGGACCTCACGCACCACATGCCCGTCGCGGTGAAGCTGATGAGCGTCGAGGGCGCGATGCGCGCCGATCTCCGCGCGCGCTTCGAGCAAGAGGCAAAAGCCGTCGCGCTCCTTCGACATCCCCACATCGTCGAGGTGCTCGACTACGGGACCGACGAAGACACACCCTTCATCGTGATGGAGCTCCTCGAGGGAATGGATCTCCTCGCGGCGACACGGGAGCACACCTCGTCGTGGCCCCTCACCGAGATCGCAGGTCTCGTGATCCAGGTCGCGCAAGGGCTCGGCGCGGCGCACCGCGCAGGCCTCATCCACCGAGACGTGAAGCCCGCGAACATCTTTCTCGCGCGCTCCGACATCCACGGAGAGGTCGTCGCGAAGGTCATCGACTTCGGCATCGCGAAGTGGTCCGAGAACAAGGAAATCCTCACCGCCGCGAACGTCGCGCTCGGCTCCCCGTCCTACATGAGCCCCGAGCAAATCCGCGGGCGCCAGCTCGATGCTCGTTGTGATGCATGGGCGCTCGCCGTCGTCGCGTTCGCGCTGGTGACGGGCGACATGCCGTTCGTGGGGAGAAACGGGCCGGATATCGCGAAGCAAGTCGTGCTCGGCAACCGCCGGAAAATCGCCGCGCCGATCGAGAACGCCCGCGCGCTCGAGCGGTTCTTCACGCGCGCCTTCGCGACCGATCCGGATCAGCGCTACCGGTCGGTCGAAGAGCTCGCAGGCGAGTTCATTCGTGCGGCAGGCGCGCCGAGCTCCCTTCGCACCGCGGCCCGCGCCGTCGCAGAAGCGCGCGGCGATCTACCGGATGCGGAGCCGCACGAGGTGTCGGACGATTCCACGACGAACCGCCTCGAGCGACCGCTTCCGGTCAAAGACCCCTCGTCGGCTCAGCGTGTTGCGTTCGACCTCGCCGAAGATCTCGAGCAGACCGAGATTGACGACCGGCTCAACCCTTCCGGGGCCGCGGCAGGCCGAACTCGATCATCCGGGTAATCAGCGTGCGCCGGGAGATGCCGAGCATCTCCGCGGCTCGCGACTGATTGCCACCACACGCCTCGAGCGCTTCGATGATCCTTTGTCGCTCGATCTCTTCGACCTCGGCCGCGAGCGGACGCCTCTCTCTCGGTGCCTCTGTGCGGAGTCGACCCTCGCGGCTCGACGGCGGCTCCGGCGCGGGACGCGGTGGTCCGAGGTGCAGATCTTCTTCGAGCAGCGTGTCGCCGCAGAAGAGCAGCGCGCGATCGATCACGGCCGCGAGCTCGCGCACGTTGCCCGGCCACGGATGAGCCGCCAGCGCTTGCGATGCCGCGGGTGAGAGCGTCGGAGGCTCACGGCCGATTCGCTTCGACGCCTCTCGAAGAAACGCCGAGGCGAGCGCGGGGATCTCTGCGACGCGCTCGCGAAGCGGCGGGAGGTTGATCGGCAAGCCCGCGAGGCGGAAATAGAGGTCGGGCCGAAGCCCCGCGATCCCCTGCGCGTCCGTGGCTCGGTTCGTGGCGGAGATGAAGCGGACATCGATCGGCTTCGCCTTGAGCGCGCCGAGCCGGAGCACCTCGCGCCGCTCGATCGCGACGAGGAGCTTCGCTTGAACCGAGGCTGGCAGATCACCGACCTCGTCGAGGAACACCGTCCCGCGTTCCGCGCTCTCGAGCAGGCCCGGCTTTGCCTGTGCAGCGCCGGAGAACGCGCCGCGCTCGTAGCCGAACAGCTCGCTCTCCAGCAGGTTCTCGGGCAGGGCCGCGCAATTCAGGTGAAGGAACGGACCGCTCGCGCGTCGCGACCGATCGTGGATCTGCCGCGCGAAAAAGCCCTTCCCCGCGCCCGTCTCGCCGAGGAGCAACACGGACATTTCACTGGGCGCGACGAGGGAGATGAGCCGCTCGACCTCATCCATCGGCGAGGTTCGGGGACGAGGCCCACCGGGTCGCGTGTCCTCCGCGCTGCGACGTTTCCCGCCCGGGGCGCCGGCGGTCGCCGTCGTCTCGCTCGGCGCGCTGGCGGCGCCCGGGCGCAAAACGAGGATCGCGCTGCCGATCATCACCGGCTCGTTGAGCTCGAACGAGACGCGCTCACCCGCGGAAAGCACCTGCCCTCGCACGCGGGTTCCGTTGGCGCTTCCGAGGTCCTCGATCGCGAAGCCACCTGCCTGGTGGAGACGCGCGTGTTGCCGAGAGATCGAGCGCGAGTCGATCATGATGTCGGCGTCCGCCTTCCGTCCGATGAGGCACGGATCGCGCTCGGGCAGCGTCAACGTCGCGGCGCCACCTTCCCAGAGCAAGCTGACGACGGGGCGCGCGGACGTGTCACCCGAGGTCGTCGAGAGCTCGAACGTGCGGTCACCCTCTCCGGTCTCTCGGCGCTTGGACGTCGGCACGACTGTTGGAGGACGGTACCACGACGTCGAGGAGTGATCGCAGAATGCTGCCCAGGAACGACCATCGACCGCCTCGTCCTCGACGTGAATGGCATGAATCGAGCTTCCGGTGTGGGAGCCGTGCCGCGTCCGCGTCGACCGCGCCCGGCGGCGTCCGCAGTGCCTCCATGCTTCCGCTTTTTTCTTCCAACACGCGACGAACCAAGCCGCGCCGGGCGAGACCCACGCTTGCGCTGCACGGGCTCGCGTTTTCGATCGTCGGTGCTTCGTGCGTCTGCACGTTCCCCGAATACGGGCAGGACGGCGACACGTCCGACGCGGGTGCCGGCGGCGCGAGCATGGTCGGCGGAGCGCCGAACGACGCTCCCGGCGGAGCGGCCTCGCTGGATGGCGGCGGCACCGCGACCAGCACCATGTCGGTCGGGGGAGGACCGATCTGCGGCAACGGGATCATCGAAGGCGACGAAGCTTGTGACGGCGGGCCAAATCCAGGCAGCACCGGGTGCACGACGGATTGCGGCCTGGCCCCCGGTTGGGACTGCTCGAACGACGCGCCGAGCGTTTGCGTCACCACGTTGACGGCGGATGTCCTCGAATTGCCCTCCGCGGAATTGATTCCCGAGGTCACGCCGTACGGCGAAGGCTCGCCGCTGGAATGGATGCAATGTCATTCGTTCGAGGTCATCTCGGTCCCGCCGGGCTCGCGCCTGACGAACATCGCCGTGACCGTCGGCATCGAAACCGACAATGCGAGCGATCTCGTCTTGAAGCTCTCGGCCAGCGGCATACTCGACGATCCGTACGCCACGCTGGTGAGCCGGCCCGGGTTCGAGGAAGCGGCCGATGCGTATGAAGAGGCCAACAAGACCTCTGCCGATCTCGAGCCTGAATATCCAGTTACCTTCGACGATATGACGGGAGAGAAGCCGTCCGAGGAGATGAGTAAGGGCGTCGGATCGGGCAATACCATCTGTCACAACGCCGAATCTTGCAATTTTCTATCATCCCCCGGAGCGACGGACGGCATCTCGCTCGCGGCGCTCGCGGCGCTTGTTGCTCCCGTCGAGGGCACCGGCGCGACGCCCGATTGGCAATTGTGCATCGTCGATGCCGACAACGAGCCCGACACGTTCTGGACGTTTCCCCCAATCAACGACGCCGGCACCGCAATGCTTCATTCGGCGACGTTGCGGCTCACCTACCAATCGCCTCCCTGAGCGCCGTCACTTCATCGCTGCGAGGCACAGCTCGTCGATGCGTACATGATAGGTCGTGCGGCCCTTCTCATCGATGCCGGCGGGGTCGAGCTCGCGCAAGACGCCGCGCCACGTGCGCGCCGCACCGCCCATGTTTCGCCCGCGGAGGGTGAAGCTCGCCTCCCGCCCGATGACCGAGTCGAACTTCACGTCGAGGTTCTTCGCGATCGCGGTCGCGGTCACCGAGAACAACTTGGACATCAACTGAGCGATGCTGAACTCACGGACATCCAGCGCATCGCCCGAAGCGATCGTTACCTCTTGGTCGTTGCTCATGGGCCGGTCCTTCCAGAGGAGTCGTGGACGCCGAACACCAAGCACGAGGCGCTCCATGTGGTAGCCTCGCGGGACCGCTGGACAGGGGCTCGGCGCAAAGCTCGACCGGCTCCGGTCCTCCGGGACACGATGCGCGGAGTTTGCACATCACGGCGATTGCTTGTGCAACGGCGCCGGCCAAAGGGGCTGGCGCGCACCTGGCAGAGCTTCAACGGAAGATGCCGATCCAGGCCGTAGCGAAGTCCGTCCCCGACAGCCCCACGACCATCGTCGTGCGGAGCGAGGCGCCGTTCGCCATCGGCGCCGTTCTTTGGCGCGACGAGTCGGCTCGCGTCCTCGCGACCATCGTTGCGAAAGCCACCTACAAGCTCGCCCAAGGGACGTCGCAGATCGTCGACGAGCCCGATCCGATTCGCCACTCGGACGAACGGGTTCCCTCCGACCTCGCACCATTCAAGTCTTTGCACGAGGTGCTCGTCGTTGGACACGCCGATGGCGACGCGCGCATCGTCGTCGGGACAATCGAAAAAAAGCTCGCGCCGGCCCGCTCGGGCGAGCCAGCTCCCGTCGTGGGCTTCGGCCCATTGAGCCGCCCTTCACCATCCGGTGACTCCCACCTTCGACCCGAGGACCGCGCATGGTTGAAGGACCCCCTTGGGCATCCACGTCCTCGTGGATTCGATCCCGGGTACTTCTGCGCGGCACCCGAGGAGCAGCGCTCCGCCGAAGCGCTGCGCGCCGATCAGCGTGTGATCTTGGAAGGGCTCGACCCGACACACGCGCGCCTGGAGACAAACCTCGCGGGTGTGGCGCCCTCGCTACGATCGGTCCTTTTGACACGGGAGCTTCCACCGTTCATCGGCGACACGCTTTACATCGATATCGACCGGCGAATCGCGACGCTGGTTTTCCGGGCCATCGTCCCTCTCGACGAGGAGAGCCTCATCCTCGAGGTCGTCGCGGCACAACCCGATCGCCCGAAGGCCGCTACCCGCGGCCCCGCTGAAGACGTCACCACGGAGCTCGACCGAAGCGCGCTCGGGGATCTCGGGTCGCCTGACCTTCCTTTCCCGACGGCGCCGGCCAACGAGCCGAGCCGCGAAGCCGCGCCGAAGGGCGCGGATGCAGCGCTGCCTTTTCGCTCCGCTGCGCCAAAACCAGCATCCGCCCCTCCGCCGGTCACGCCTGCGCTGGCTTCCTTTCAGCTGGCCGCGGCTGCGCCGGTCGCTGCTCCGCCGGCTTCTTTTCCGCCGGCGACTCCGTCTTTCCCACTCGCATCTCGGCCATTGGCGCTGGTGCCACCGTCTCGTCCGCCCACCGTGCGTCCGCTGCCGACCGCACCCGTCATCGAGCCGCTGGAGCCGGCCACCGAGCGGCCGCCCGCCGCCGGCTTCAAGCGACGCGCGATCGTGGACCTTCTCGCGTTCGAACGCGCCGTACCGAATCGACTGCGTCGATCGAAGACCCACGCAGCGCTGCTGTCCGACCTCGCGTCGCAAACATTGAAGAAGCTCGAATCCGCTTCAGCGGAAGAGGACACCGACGACCGCGCCAGGCACGACGTGCTCCGCGTTCTGTCTTGTGGAACACCGCTCGGCGCGGACGAGCTTCAGGCTGCGTTCGGGGAGCTCCTCGACGAGCCGCATGATTTCGAGCTCCCACTCTTCGTCATCGAGGGCGACGTGCGACCAACCATGGACGAGGTCGAGACCCTCCGCGTCGCCGCGGAGCTCGCGAAACCGCTCGCGGGAAACAGCAACCGCGTCCACGCAGCCATTGCCGCGGCAAACGAGGCACTCGGTCGCTCGGCCCGCCCCGTGTCGGCGGCGGCATTGGCGCTCTACAAACAACTCGAAGCATCGACGAACGAGCTTTCGCTGCCGTCGCGACACCTCGCGGATCTCGTCGACCGAACGCTGCTCGAGACGCGGAGCTTCAAGAAACGCATGCTCCTCGGGGCCCCGCGTATCCGCGCCGACGTCACGCTGGGTGCCGTCACATTGCCGATCTATCTGCCCGACGACGCGACGACGCAGCTGCCGCTTCTGCCGGTCTTTTCGCTCACCGCGCTCGTCGAGGTCCGACCGCGCGAGGACGCGTCGGAGGAGAACCCCTCCGCGCTCGTCGCCTACGCGCTCGGACGCGTGCTCCGCGCTCGAAAGTAATTAGGGGCTGTCCCAAGTTTCGGCTCGTCGTCGGCCCGGCCCGCGCTGACGCGCGCAAGCGAAGGCCGGGCCGGACGACGAGCCGAGGGCCGAAGCCTGGACAGCCCTTCATTGCCACTTGGCCGCCCTTCGGGCGGACTAGGGCCTCAGCGCCATGACCCGCGGCTGGCTCGGGAAGATCCGACAACCCGGAGCATTGGTGCTGTTCTGGATGTTGATCGTGGTCAGTCGCGCGAGCGGCGCACCCCGAACGAGGCAGGTGAACGCGCCGGTCACCGGGCGCGTCGGGCCCATGACCGTCCCGGAGGCAACACCCGTCGCGATGCCCGGATTGTCACCCATCGAAATGGCCGGGGTCGACATCAGGTTATGGGCCGGCGCAAACGTCATGAGAACGTTGAAGACCGGATTGACCGTGGTCGGCCCGATCGACGCATTCGGATAAGGGATCGGGATCGGCGACGGCGACGGCGGCATCGGCGTCATGCAAACGTCGGGGAATCCCAAGTTGGCGCCACCCATCTGCGTACTGGCAAACATATCGTCCTCCGCTTTCTTCTCGTCGTCGCGCGATCACGCGATATGGACTTGCTCGCCGTTCAGCTTCACGAGCTTGTTCGCCGTCATCAGCGTATTGTCGGCGTGAAGCGAAGCATTGCCCTCCGCCGACATCACAATTTGACCCGCCTTCACCTGATCGACCTCTTCGACCCGGCGGTAGGAACGCTTCAAGGTCTGGCTCAATCGCTCCAACCGCGAGTCGACGATCCCGGCGACGACGCGCACCTTCTCCAAGTTGGCATCCAGCGCTTGCCCAACGACCGACACCGATGCGGACAGGAGCTTCGTCGCGAGGGATCGAACGGTCACGCTCGGCGCATTGATCGAAACCTCACCGCCGCTCGAGACTTCGACCTCGCGCTCACCGACCACGGCCACCTTTCCGCGACGCGCGCGGAGCTCCACATCTCCTTCCACGGAGAGCACGGCTTGCGCATCGCTTCCGCGGGTGAGCACGCTCAGGATGAACGACTCCGTGCCCTGGCGGGCCCACAACACCTTATCGCCGACCTTCGGCTCGAGGAGGCAACCGGCGGCGCGCCGAACGTTGGCGACGACTTCTCCACGCGCTGCCAGCACGAACACGGACGGGCTCGGCTCGCTGTACACCGTCGCAAAGGCCATGGTTGCGCCCTCCTGAAAGCCCGGGCGTGGCATGGCGCGATCGGCCTGTACCGACTCCGTCGCGGATTCTTCCAAGACCCAATCGAGCGCCTTTTGCATGATGACCTCGCCTTACTTCGAGCTGGGGTGATGCCGCTCCCACCAGGTTTCGGCTTCGCGAAGCTCTTCGTCGTCGCCCAACGCCGCGCGCTTCGACAGACCAAACGACGTACCGTCCTGTTTGGTCGCGTGGAGGCGCGTTCGAAACATCGTCGCGCCCGTGAAGTCTGCGTTCGACAGATCCGCGTGGGACATGTCCGCATACGTCATGTCCGCGTCGACGAACGAGGCGCCGACACATCGACTCTTTTGCCAAATGCTCATGCCGAGCCTGGCGCCGGTGAGCACGGCTGACTCGCAATCGGCCTTGTGGAAGATCGCTTGATAGAGGTTCGCGCGGTCGAAGCTCGCCAGCATGAGCTTCGCTTCGGGGAACATCGCGTTCTTCGCGTTCGCGCCGCGCAGATTGGCACTCGCGAGGTTGCACCCCTTGAAGTTCGTCTGGACCAGCGTCGCCCCCTCGAAGTCACACCCAGCGAGGTCGCAGTCCATGATCTGGCAGAGCGAGAGATCTTTGCCGCGGAAGCTCTTGCCGGCGAGCTTGCAGTCGACGATGGCGATTTGCTTGAACGTGGCCGCCCGTTCGATCGTCGTCGTCGACAGATCCGCCTTGTAGAAGGTCGTTCGGTGGAGCATCGCCCCGTCGAACATCGTGTCGATGAGCGTGTTGTCGGTGAACGTGACCTCATCCATCTTCGCCCGCTGGAGGTCGGTGCGCGTGAGGTCCATCCGGGCCCAGGTCGAGTGCGAGATCTTCGCCCCGGCGCAGATGCCCGCGAGCAGCATCACCTCGGACATTTGGGTCGCCGTGAGGTCGGCATTCGTGAGCGTCACGCCGTTCGCCTGACAGCGAAAGAACGTCGCGCGTTGGGCCCTGACGTCGGCGAGGTCGGCACCGGATAAATCGCATTGCGAAAACTGCGCCTCCGCGAGCCGAGCGCCGCGCAGATTCGCGTGGCGGAAGGTGCAGCTCGACGCCATCACACCCGACAGGTCCAGGCCGGAGAGGTCCGTCCCGTCGAAGTCGAGCCCGTCGAGGACCGGACTGTCTTCGATCAAGGACTCTGCTTCGGCGCGATCCATCAGACGTCGCCCTCCCTTCGCGGGATCGTCCTGACGCGTTTGACGTTCGCACCCTTCATGCTGACCTTGTCACCGCCGACGCGACCCATATCGGCTCGATACAGGTTCGCATCCTCGAACGACGCGTGGTCCATGATGGCGCCCCCGAAGAGCGCCTCCAACAGATCGGCGCGGTGGAACGTGCAGCGCTTCAGGCTCGCGGCCATGTAGCGCGAGAGCTGTGCGCGCGCGTCGTCGAACTTCGAACCGTCGGCGATGGCTTCCGAGAAGTCGGTCTCGTCCAGCTGGGCAAACGAGAAGTCACAAGTGTCGATTTTCGCGCCACGAAAGTGAGAACGCCGCACGTCGGCGTTCAAGAACGAGCAGCGAATGAACGACGCGCCGCGCTCGATCCGGGCCGCGCGTAGGTTCTCCAAATTGGCATGATCGAACCGCCCGTCGGTGACCACCACGTCGACCCAGTTTGCCTCGGTGATCTCCGCGCCGGTCGCCTGCACGCCGACGAGATCACATTCGACGAACGTGCATTGTTTCCACTTCGCGTATGCCATGCTCACGTTCTCGAGCTTCGTCTTCGAAAGCGCGAGCTCCATCGAAGAGCTCCGATCGAAACGCGTGCCGACGAGCTTTGCTTCACCCAGGTCCGCGTGAACGAGGACAGTGTCCGCGAGGTTCGCGTCCGTCAGGTTGCTGCGAACGAAAAAGCTCTCCGACAAATCACATCCGGCGAAGTTCGCACCGGTCAAATCGCATTCCGAGAAGTTCGCGCCGCGGACGCGCGCCCCCGCGAAATCGGGTTTGTCGAAGCTCGCGCGGGCAAACACGCAATGGTCGAAGATCGCGCCCTCGAGCTGCGCCCCCTTCAGGTTCGCGGACTCCATCATCGAGCGCGTGAAGTCGGCTCCTCGCAAGTCCAGGTTGGAGAGATCCACGCCGGTGAGGTCCATGTTCGCGAGGCTCTCTTTGCTGTCGAGCCTCGCCTGCACGAAGGCACGGATATGCTGGCTGTCCCCCAGCGGCGGGGCAACGCCCTGCGCTTGCACCGTGCGACGGTAGGACTCTTTGACGAAGGTCTCCACCTCGACGAGGAACGCCTCGAACTTGGGGTTCTCGAGCTGAGCCTTCAACGATGAAGCATCGGCGCCGCCACGCTCGAAGAGCGCAACCTGCTCTTCGAGCTCTTTGCGCTTGGCGTCGCGGCTGAAAGCCGGCGGGCCGACTTGACCCTTCTTGAGCTCGGCGACGGCTTGCTCGGGATCTTTGCCGTGGCTTTCGGCCATTTGCCTCGCTACACCGCACGCCTTTTCCAGCGCTTCGTCCATCGAGGCTTTGATCTGTTCGGCCGAGGATTCCGACTCGAAAGCACGACCCTCCGGTGCAACGGTCGTCGACGGCATCGGCGGAAGGTCGGGGACCTCCAGACCGTGCTCCGCCGCTTCCTTTTGGATTCGCGCGTGTTCCTTTCGGAAGCCCCGCTCGAGACGCTGCTTTGCGAAGTCTTCGCCCTGCAGCTCCTTCGGCATGCCGCCGCTGAACTTCGGCAAGAGCACCGCGTCTTCGGGCAATAGCGGTCTATCGTCCAGGCTCGCGACGAGGCCTGTCTTCTTGTCGGACCGCGCCGCGAACACTTCCAGATAGTGGTCCTTCGACTTCGGACGGCCCATCCACTCGAGGCCGCAGACGATCTTGTCGATGTCCGAGAGCGTGTCGCTGCGCGTCGGCAACGTCCCGCGCGCGACGACGAGCGCGCGCTCGCGGTGTGGAAAGAGGTGAACGGTGTCGATGCGAAGCGCTACGTCCTGGAAGTCGTCCTCTGCCCGTTTGCGAATGAAGCAGCGAGGAATCACGCCGGGGAGCTTCCCTTCGAGTGTGGACCTCGAGGCGTGCATGTTCACCGCCTCGAACGTCTCTCGGCCCTCGAAGAAGTCGGGGAACCACTGATCCTCGGGCGAGATTTGAAAATAGGACCCGTCGAAATCCTCGGCGACGCCGGGGTACCGCGTCTTGAACCATTTATCGTCGTACGTCCCCATCCGCTTCGAACGCTCCGGAAGAGCGGCATCGACGCGCCCGTATCCGGCTGGTTTCGGGCGGTCGCCCTGGGACTTCATCAATTGACTCCGAAGCTCGACCTGGGGCGCGTCCGAGCCGCGATACCCCTTGCCGTTCGGATTGTCGGCGTAACCATTGCCGCCGAACGCGTTCGCGAACGTGATGGGCACGCGCGAAAACGGCTTCGGACTGGATGGCCCGGCCACGCCCAGCGTTCGCTCGCCGAACACGGCCAGGAGCTTCTCGACGGGCCCGACACGCGCTTTGACGAACGACTGGGTCGTCTGTTCGTCATAGGCGTAGCAGGCCCCGTGGACGAGAAACTCGCCGCGCGTCTTCGGCATCCCCTCGTCGATGACGCCACCCTCGACGTCCTCGGACGCGAACCCCCACAGCTCGATCTCCTCGCCCAGCGCGCCGCCGAACGATGTCATGAACATCGCAGTGACGACGCAGTGCAGACGCTTCCCGTCGTCGAAGACGGTAAACAGCGGCGTCAGGTATTGGGGCTTGAAGACGTGCACATGGTCCCTTCAGATGATGGTGAGCGCGGAGGACGACTGGAAGAGCGGGGTGATGAACTTGATGACGCCGGCGTTCACGTTGCAGGCGAGCGCATAGATCTGGAAGTCGGCCGCCTTGTTCGAGATGATCGCCGCTGTTTTGTCGATGTTGGGGGAAAGCTCGCGCTCCGGCCCGAAGTGCCCGAACAGCTTCGCACCGGCGCTGATATCCGTATAGATACCGCCGACGAAAGAGGTCTTCATGCCGAGGATGTAGTCGTCGACGATGCCGCCGATGTTGGCCTTCTTGTCGCCTTTGCAGAACTCGATCCACTGCGATTGGTCGACGTTCACCTTGCCGGCGGATTTGATGGTGATGTCACCGGTGGCGTTGATGTCGAACGTACCGCCGGCCGTCACCTTCACGCTACCGCCGATCGTCTCGGCCTTGCTGCCGCCGACCAGAATATTTTGCCCGGCGCCGATGGTGATCGTTTGCGTCCCCCCGATCGTGACCATCTGTGTGGCCCCGATCACCGACTGTTGCGGCCCGGCGATGGTCTCTTGATGCGGACCGGCGATGTGGTTCGTGTAGCTCGAGAGGTAGTTGTGCGTCGTCGCCGCGTTGTTGGTGACGGTCCACGGCCCCGTCAGGGTGTCCTGCGTAGACCCTCCGACCCTTCGTTGGGAGCTACCGCTGACTTGATTCATGTGCGAGTCGTACGTCTCGTCGACCAAGCCGCTGACGGTCTCTTTCTTGGAAGAGCCGTAGTCCTCGATGACCATACCGCTGACCTTCTCGTTCAGCGAGCTGTCGACGGTGACGACCCAGTTTCCTCCGATGTCGGTGTCGGTGTCGCCGCCGGTGTTCCAGAACCCGCGCCCATCGGTCTTCGCGATGAGCTCGTGATCGTCATTCGGGGCGCCCATCCGCAAATAGGTATTTTGGTGCGGCGTCGAGAGCGTGATCCGCTGTTGGCCGGCCTGGTCCTCGAACTCGAGGCGATTGCGGCCGCCGGTCTGGATCACGTTACGCGTGTGGTTGCCGTTCGTGACGGGGCTCGGCGTGACGGCATTGGGGATCGCGCCGGCGATCACCGGACGATCGGGATCACCACCGAGGAAGAGGAACACGACCTCGGTGCCTTTGCGAAGCGGGAAATGCCAGCCTTCGACCGCGCCGGCGTGGGGCTGCATCATGCGCACCCAAGTGGACGCCTTGCCCCCGGCGAGCGAGCCCTCGTCGAACTTGAACTTGACCGCATATCGGCCCTGCTCGTCGAGCTGGGCATAGTCGCTGTCCGCGGGGCCGTCGACGACACCACCCTCGTATCCGTCGACACGAGGCCAGTTGGTTCGTTGTGGCTCTCGATATTGCAGATCGGCGGAGACGGCGGTGATGTCGACCGACAGCACCTGATCGCGAGCCTCGAGCTCGGCCAGGCGTCCCCACGACCGCGCGAGCTCGGTAACCTGGCCGATGATCTTTTGCCGGGTAACGAGGTACGGCTTGTCGAGGCCCGCTCGCGGATGGTGCTCGAGCTCGAACAGGTAGCCCGGGCTCAGCCCGAGCGCAGATCCGGTCGCGGACACCTGCCCTCCCTCGGCACGAAGCGCTTCTGCGCGGACCTGCGCGATCCGAGCGCCGTCGCCCGGGGTAAAGACACGCGCGTCGCTCGACGACTCGCTCCATTCACCGACGCCGCCGGGCCAGACCGGCGACGCGCCCGTGACGGCGAGTGAAGGCTTCGCGTAATCGTAATCGGTGACACGCACCATGGCGGGGAGGCTCATGGCGCCGGTGACGAAGTTGTCGAAATGGCGACCCGCCGAGGCGTCGCCTTCCGCCGGGTGGTAGCGGACGGGTCCGTGCACATTGGGCTCGTGCGCGGACATCGAGTCGACGACGACGAGCCGCTCCGAGCCGCCCGTTTGGTCGAAATAGTAATATAGGCCCTCGCGCTCCATCCACCGGTGGATGAAGTCGAGCGAGCTCTCGCGGTATTGGCAGACGTGCTCCTCGGGGGAATAGCTGCCGCCGACGCGGAACTCGAAGTCGGAAATCCCCTCCTGCGACAGGACGGCCTTGAGGACGTCGGGGATCGACATCTTCGTGAACATCCGACTGTGTTTGGTCAACGAGAGCTGCCACAGCCTCGGCACCAACATCGCGCGGTAGAGCGTGGACGTCGCTGTCGCGCGGACCATTTGGAAGCGGCCGAAGATGCCGCTGTAGGTGACGGGCAAATCGCCTTTGACGATGGAAGAGAGGCTCGCTTGGTCGCGAATCGTCAGCGTGGCGGGTCGCCCGACCGCAACGGCCGGCTCGACCTCGACAGGGCCTTCGACGGAGACGTAGATCTCGAAGACGTAGGGCCGGGTCAACGCTTCGGTGCCGCGGAAACCGATCACGCGGGCCGTGGGCGGCAGCGCTACTGATTCGAGAGAGAAGGCCAGTGCCATACGTTCCTCCGCATCGGGGTGCCGATTTCGTAGCCGATTCGCTTTTGAGACCGTGTCGCCGCCATTTCTCCCCCTAGCCCCCCCTCACTGGCGTGAGGGGGGAAACGGGGAAACAACGGCTAGAAGCTTACGTTGTGGGAGCTCCCCCCTCACGAAGTGAGGGGGGACGGGGGGGCGAAATTGCAGCCTTGTGCTCGCCAATCGTTGTCGCGCCACAACACCATATCAGCAGTCACTTGCCCCAGTCGTCGTGCTTGATGGAGTTGCTCGCCGGATCCCAGAACCAGTGCTGCGCGTGACCCGCGGCGTCGAGCGCCCAGAGGTGTTGCTGCGCACCGATCGTGATCGCAGTCGGATCCTTCGAGATCCCATTGCCCCACACGTCGTGCGAGATGCCTGCACCCGCTGCCCACCACCAATGCTCGACCGTCCCGTTCTTGCCGCGGACGAACGCGTGCTGCTCGCCATTGCCCGTTACGAAGACGCTCGGCCGACCGACCACGCCGGCGCCCCAGGTGTCGTGTTGCACGCCGTTCGTGTTCGGGCCCCAATACCAATGCTGCAGGTTGCCGGCGCCGTCGACGGCCCAAACAGCCTGGAAGTCGCCGAAGGTAATCGCGGCAGGGTCACCCGCGAGACCCGTGCCCCACGTGTCGTGCGAGATGCCGCCGCCCGGAGTCCACCAGAAATGCTCGAGCGTCCCGCCGGTGCCCCGCGCGAACGCGTGCTGCTGTCCATCCTTCGTGACGAACACGCTGGGCCGGCCGACGACGCCCTGTCCCCACGTATCGTGCTTCACGCCGTTCGTGTCCGGACCCCAGAACCAATGCTGCAGCTTTCCACCCTGGTCGACGGCCCACACGTCCTCGTAATCGTCAATCACGATCGCGGCGGGGTCGCCTGCGATGCTTCCGGCCGGAGCCCAAACGTCGTTCCGCGGACCGTTGGCCGGATCCCAGAACCAATGCTTGAGCGACCCGTCGGTGCCGCGCGCGAAGACGTGCTGAGACGTACCGTGGACGAACGAGACGGGCTCCCCAGCGGTGCCCGTTCCCCAGGTATCCGTGAAGACCTTGTTCTCGTTCGCATCCCACCAGTGATGACGAATGTTGCCGGCCCCGTCGCTGTGCACCAGGTGCTGTTGATTGGGATATAGGAAGGCCTTTCCGCCCTCCGGGCCTGTCGGTTCAGCGTCCTTCGGCAGTCCCGCGGGCGAGATGAATCCGCTGATCGTATTGCCCATCACGTTGGAATACGACCCGACCTCGCCGGAATACGCGGGCTGGTTGATCTTGACGCTCGACGTGGAGGAGAAGTGAGCCTGGCTGCCGCTCTGGCCGCCCCAGTTGCCGCTCACCGTAATGATCGATCCGTCCGGGTTCACCTTCGTCACCAAGGCGACGTGGTCTGCCCAGCAGTTGCCCTGATAGTTGTAAACGACGGCGTCGCCGACGTGGGGCGTGCTCGACAGGGTGCCGTGCTCTTCGCCATAGCAGTAGAAGCTGCCTGCAGCGGCAGTCAGTCCGTCGACGTCCGCACCCGCCTGCTCCCAGGTCCACCTCGCGAAGTCCGAGCACCAATACTCGGGTTGGCCACCATTGCCGGTGCAGCTCGACTTGAACCCTTTGCCGCCGAGCGAGTTTTCGCCGCAAGCCGTGTTGCCCACGTTGTCGTTCGCGAGGGCTGCGATCTTCTCGGTGCCAGAGAGGGCATCGTCGTCGCTTTGGCTCGTGTCCTCGCTCGGGTCGCCTTCCTCATCCGGCGCCGGTGGGGCGCAGGCGGAGAACGTTGCGAGCATGAGCGTGACGAGGGCGGCGGTTGTCGTGCGAAGGATCATGCGGGACGCAATCAGCAACCGTCGTTCCACCGTTGTCCCCGGGGCATCCCTCGCCGCGATCCCCGCGAAAGATGGTGTGCAACAGACAGGACGTGAAAACTCTGCACATCGTGTTCGGGTGCGCGAGCTTCGTCGCGTTCTTCGCGGTCATCGACGTGGGCCGCTCGGCGCGCGCGCTCGATCGCGGACGGTAACGTCATCCGAGCGCTGCGCGACGGCGCCGCTCGCCGGCCCGTCGACGCTGGACGCTACAACGCGATCACGAGATCTGCGGCGAAAAGGTTATTCGGTCCGCCAGGTGATCGTCTGCAAAATGCTCTGGAAGGTCTCGTCGCAGGCGGCCTGTTCTTCGATCGGGCCACTGACGGCAAAGATCATGACTTTGCCGTCGAAGACGACGTGGGCCTGGAGCTGATAGTAGGTCGCGCGCTCGTTGTGCCAGCTGGTTCGAAGCAGGATTCCCGGAACGCCGCCGACGGATCCTTCGGCTTCGTCGAGGACCTTGAACGCCATGAGTCGCTTTTGGTTCAGCGCGACGTTCTCGGCGACGAGCGCGTGGAGGCTCCGCTCCCCCTCGACGGGGCGTCGATGGACGAGCACGCCCAGTGTTTTATCGCCGGGGAGCTTCGACTCGAGACCATGAATCGTCTTGTCGACGAAGGGCCTCTCCGGCAGATCGATCACGGCCTCGTTCAAATAGTAGGTCGACATAAATCTTCGGCCTTCTCCGACCTCAGCTGCGCCACTCGAGGCTTTCGACGATGTGCCCGAACGCCTCTTCGCATGCCACGCGCTGTGCGGAGGGCCCGGTGACGTGGATCGAGATCCAGGTCTCCCCGACGGCGACGTGGGCCTGCAGCTGATAATAGACCTCCTCGCGGGCGCGCAATCGGGCACGCAGGACAATGGCCGGCGCCCCGTCCATCGTCATCTCGCCCTCTTTCACGACCGTGAAGCCGTTCACCTTCTCCTTCGCGGCGGTGAGCTCCGCGTCGACGAGCTGCCGCAGACTCTTGCCCTTCTCCATCGGAACGCGCCGGATTTCGATGTTGAGCGGATCTTCGGCACCGGGCAGAGGCGACTCGAGCCGGTGGAGCGTGCGATCGACAAACCCCCTCTCCGGAAGCGCGAACGCGGCCTCGTTGACGTAGTAGGTGGGCATGCGGGGCTCGAGCGTAGAGCGGTTCTTCGGGCCAGGACAAGGTCGACCGTGCGAAGTCAGGAGCCGACCGGCACCTGGTTGCCGCGGTCCTTCAGATAGTTGATCGCGGCGTCTCTGCAGTCGTCGTAGCCGTGTGATCCCATGTCGGCGAGGAACTGAATTCCATCGATCAAGGCCATGATGGTCGGGACCATTTCATTGAATGGGTCGGTCAAGATCTCGCCCACCTGCTGCAGGATGCTTTCGTCACCGGTGATCTCGCCCTGGACCAGCTTGTAGATGGCCGTCTCCATCTCGCCGGGCGGTGCCTCGTTCGCCCAAGGATCGGGGCCCGTCGGGCAAGAGACATAGAGATCGCCCTGATGCGCGAAATCCATGTGCCACCACATCGTCTGCCAGGGCGTCAAATCATCCGGCCCGGCAATGCCGCCGGTTTGGTAGCCGAATTGGTCCGCGACGGGCGGCAGGCCGGCGAGCGGATTGCCGTTCGCGTACCCCGGGCAGCGCAACGGATTGCCGAAGCTCACGTGCGCGAAGATGTCATTGATGCGGTCGTGGAGCCGGCCAGCGGGATTCATGATTTCATCGCGCCACACCTTGCAAGTGACGATGGCGCCCTGGCTGTATCCCATAATGGCGAACGTCCCCGGTGTCTCCGAGATGAGCCGGACGAGCTCCTCCACACCTGCTTTGACGGACGGCCCCATCGGGAACGTTTGGGCTGGATAACTGACGCCCTGCCAGTACCAATTGCCCCCATTGACGGCCGCGGCGATCGTCGCGGTAAAGTCGTTGTCCCAAGTGCCGCCGGTGCCGCACACATTGTACAAAGTGTGTTTGCCAGGGATGCCGCCCATCATCGGGCTTACCTGCATATGGACGCCGTCGGGGGAATTGTCGACGACGGGCCCGAGGCCGGTCGCCGAGCCTTGGCCCGCGAGCGGCAATTGGTCGAGGCCGATCAGAATGGTGTTGTTGCCCGTGAGCACGGGCGACCCATTGACCATCGACACCCCGACCACCGCGACGGGTTGGCCGGTCGCGCCGAGGAGCACTTGGTGATTGGGCCCCTCGATAAACAGGCCACCCGCGTGGTCGATGCCGATGCCGACGACGGGCGTGATGGCCGTACCGCCCGGAGGAAGCTGTGGCTGGGCGGCTGCACTCGGATCGTTCGGATCCATGCCGATATAGTAGGTGGGCGGCGGACCGGTGTCGGGGTTCGTGGCCTTCAAGATCTGGCCGGTCACCTGCGCGAGCACGACGGCAGCTCCGAGCAGCGGGACCACTTGCTCGAGCAAATCGGAGAGCGTCGAGAAGAGGTCCTGGGCCGGAGGATTCTGCGGCATGTTGTGCCACTAGCAGGGGCTGTTCCACCCTGATCGCACCGGAAATCACGCCAAAGAACGCCGCGCCGGCCGCTGCGGTGCGGGAGCGACTTCACACGAAGTGCAAATTCTTCTCTTCGACGCCGCGACAGCCATTCAGAAGCCGACCCAGCGCACGCGCTCCATGAAGTCGGTCTCGAACCTAGAGGGCACGAACGCGAGGCCCGACTCGAAGAGGACGCGCTGCGCGCGATCGTTGCGCATGTCCACGGTGATCCCTCCGACCTTTTGCCCAAGCGCCGCGCCGGCGATGAGCGCTGCGCGCTCGTCGTCGAGCGCGATCGATGTCTCGAGCGTGCGTAGACCCGGCGGAGGCGCGGCGGCCGCGAGCGCCTTCGCCACCACGTCTTCTTTTCCGTAGGCATCGCCGAGCGCGAGCTCTTCCAGGCGCGCGATATGTGGACAGCTCCAGAACGTGGCCTGGGCATCGCCATCGAGACCGCCGAAGCGGAGCTCGCGCACGGTGCGCAAGAAGGTCGCGTTGTTCCAGTCGACCTTGCCGGGCGAGCTCTTCAGGTACTCCAGGCTCAGCCGCTCGACGGGCGGTCCTTCGAGCGCCCGCCCACACGCCTTCACGAGGGCGGGGAACGCGACGTCGCAAAAGCTCAGCTCGAGGTGGCGCAAGGAGCGGAGCGTTCTCGATGTCAGGAGCGCGGCCGCCGCTTCCGCACCGAGCTTGCTGCAGAAGCGAATCGCAAGATGCTCGAGCTTCGAGAACGTCGAGGAGCTCGCGAGAGCCTTGATATGGTCCTTCGTGAGGCCCTCGGGCTTTTCGAGCCGCAGCTCGCGTAACGACTCGAAGCGGGCCTTCACCAGAGCGCCGGCATCTTTGAGCGCCTGACCGGCCCACGAAAAACGCTGCATCGAGCGCCAATCGTCGGGGCTCTCGAACAAGCCGCGGATGTCCTTCACGCTGCACTCGTCGAGGGTCAGCTCCTCCAGACGATGCGCGGAGACGACCGCCGCAAGCAGACTGCCCTCGCCGCCGAACCCGAGGAGGGAGTCCTTGATGCGCAACATTCGCAGCTTCTGCGGCGCGGCAGCCAACGCCCGAAGATCCATTTTGGTCAGCTTGCAGCTCAGCAGATTGAGCTCTTCGACGCCGCGAAGGTGCGGCAGCGTGAGGATCTTCTCGATCTCGACCACGGTCGGGTCGATGTCTTCGTCGCACCCGTGGAGGTTCAGTTGCACGAGGCCGGTCAATCCGGTCCAACGGGCGAGCGCGTCGCGTGCGGGTGACTTTCGAAGGTCGATATCCAGATGGGTGATGTGGCCGAGCGCTCCATGGAGCTCGTCGACTCGCTGCACGTCGTTGTCGCCGATATTGAGGATGCGCACCTGCGGCGACCGCGCGGCGAAGGTGATGCGGTCATCGATGTAGGGCGGCTCGATGACCAACGCAGCGAGCTCCGGTCGCTCGTAGAAGACTGGATGCTGGAACGTGCGCACCGCGACAGGCCAGCGTGAAAGTGCCTTCTTCGCCTCTTCCACGGCGCGGGGCAGCGTAGCGTCGTCCCACGTTAGCAAGAGCATCGTGGCCTCGGCCAACGCTTCGGACGCGAGCGGCGACGTCGGCGCGGCGAGCGCGGCACGTAGGCGCGCAAGACGGCTCTCCACGTCGTGCGACGGCAGGTGTCGGCGCAGCTCGCGCTGGCGGATGACGCGGCAATTCGAGCCGACTCGCTCACGGACGACGTCGTCGTAGCTCGCGTCGTCGGGAACGATCTCGACCTCGTTCCGATAATTGCTGTTTCCGCGAGGAGCGAAGCGCGCGAAGAACTCCCGCAACTGCGCTGCTTCGACGCCGAGGGCGTCGCTGACAACGAAGGTCTTGGTCCAGTCGGGCGCAACGGAGGGCGCGCGCGCGAGTGGACCGGTCACCGTCTTGCGAGCTTCCGCGGGCGTCGTCTCTTCCGACTCCTCCGGGAGCGACACCGCATGAAAGTAGTCTTTGATACCTTCGAGGATCCGCTCGAACTGCTCTGCGAGGTGCTCGGCAAAGGACGGAAGCGACGGGCGCCGTTCTTCTTCGTCGCCGATCAACGTCCATTGCAAATCTCCGTCCTGGCTCAGGTAGCCGCCCGGAAATTCCGCGGTCTTCAAGGCGATCGCGCTGTTCTTGTATTCGGTATACGTGCGCCGAAGATCACCTCGGTCTTGGTTGTATTCGAGCGAGTCGGAGAATGTGAAATAGGTCGACTGGGGCTCCACGCCGCCTTCGAGGTCGGTGGCGGAGAGCTCTTCGATGCCACCTTCGATGAACGGCTCCTCACCGCGAATCGGCGAACCGGCGCCGTCGGCCAGAACCTCGGCGAGCGGAAGCAGGAGGTAGCCGAACGGACCTTCCACGCGGCCCCACACCTCTTCGCTTCCCGGCTCGTCGGGCGCGGGCATCCGCAACGGAGCCAACGCGAATGAAAAGCCGTCGGAGGCGGCATACATCGCGAGGAGGCTCTTGCGGATCTTCGCCGGCAGCTTGCCGCCGTATCGAGCCTCGGCGGCGGCTACGATTGCCTCGTTCGCGGCCTTCGACTTCGGGGGCGGAGCGACGAAATGGATGAGCTTCCAATCGTCGCCGACGGCCTCCTCGATGGCGTCGATGACCGCGCTCAGCCCGTGCTTCTTCGCTCGCGCCCGGTAGTCGGCAAACCGATCCGCGGGCGAGGTCGTCATGGCCGGATGCTACGGCTCGGCCAGAGCCCCTCGCCCTACGATTGTCTGCCACCCTTCAGCGCGTCGTCAGCTTCTCTCGGAAGTACGTCTCGAGCTCACGGATCGGCACGCGGACCTGCGCCATGGTGTCGCGATCGCGGACCGTCACCGTCTCTTTGAGCGCGGGATCGCTGCCGTCACCGAGCGTGTCGAAGTCGACCGTCACGCACCACGGCGTGCCGATCTCGTCTTGCCGGCGGTAGAGCTTTCCGATCGCGGCCGTGTCGTCGTAGACGCACCGCATCTGCCCCGCCGACTGCAGCTCGCGCTGGATCTTCCGCGCGGTCTCGACGATTTGCGGGTTGTTCTTCTTCAGCGGCAGCACCGCGACCTTGATGGGCGCCATGTGCGGCTTGAAGTGGAGAATGGTCCGGTAGAACTCGTCGACGACCGGGTCCGATTGACCGCGCAGCTTCTTGCCGACCTCGATCGCATCGGCGCCCGGCATACTCAAGAGCGCCTGCACGCGCGGCAAGTTCGCCGACACGTCTTTGCCGATGCGCTCGCCTTGCTCGGCGATCGCGGCCTTTTGTGCGTCGCTCAGCTTGTCGCTCTTGTTCGCCGACTTGAGGAACGCGGCGAGCGCCTCTTCGACGGCTTTCAAGCGCTCCGCCGGCGGCGCCTTCACCTGCTCTTCGGCGTAGGCCTCGCACATCACGGCGAGGACACCGCGATCGACGCCGGCCGAGGGCTCGATCACGAACGGCACGATGTGCTGCTTCGTCTCGTGATCGAAGTAGGTGAGCCGCTCGGTCGAATTGCGGTTCTCGTTCGCCTTCGCCTTCAGGCCGAGCTTGTCCTGATCTTTGCTGTGTGAGCCGAGATCGAAGTCGGTGCGGTTCGCGATGCCCTCGAGCTCCTCGAGCCCGTGGGGGAAGCGATACAAGAGATCGACCGTCGCCTTCGCGTAGTGCGCGAGCTCTTCCGGCTTTTGATAATAGGGCGAGAGGTTTTCGCGCGAGAGGCCGACCGAGAGCCACCACGCGATGCGCGCCTCGACCCAGCGCCTGTGCCACTCCTCGTCCTCGCCCGGCTTGACGAAATATTCGAGCTCCATCTGCTCGAACTCGCGGACGCGGAAGATGAAGTTGCGCGGCGTAATCTCGTTGCGGAACGCCTTGCCGATCTGCGCGATGCCGAACGGCAGCTTGCGGCTCATCGAGTCGAGCACGTGCTTGAAGTTCACGAAGATGCCCTGCGCCGTTTCGGGCCGCAGGTACGCGAACGACTCCGGATCCGGCACCGGGCCGACCTGGGTCTTGAACATCAGGTTGAACGGGCGAGGCTCGGTCAGATCGGCCGAGCCGCAGCTCGGGCAGGCACCCGAGATCTGATCCGCGCGCCAACGCATCTTGCATTTGCGGCAGTCGACCATCGGGTCGACGAACGTCTCCTCGTGGCCGCTCTGCTTCCAGACGACCTTGTTCATGAGGATCGCGGCGTCGAGGCCCTCGACGTCGTCGCGTTCCCAGACGTTCGCGCGCCACCACGCCTGCTTGAGGTTGTTTTTCAGCTCGGTGCCGAGCGGACCGTAGTCGTACGTCCCTTGCAGACCGCCGTAGATGGCAGAGCCAGGAAAAATGAAGCCCCTTCGCTTCGCGAGAGAGACGATTGCTTCCATCGATTCGGCCGGCATCGCTGATGTTCTCCTCGCCTCGCTATAGCGAATTCGCACCCTCGGGACGACAAGTCAGCGAAGGTTGCCGTCGGTTTGGCTAGCTTCCCGGTGAAGATCGCCGCGGTCCGGCCGGCATCTTGCCAAGATCGCCCAAGCGCCGGCGCGCCCCCGGTCTACACTGGGGCTCGTGCTTTCGACCGCCGATCCTCGCAGTGTCCGGTTTTGGCGGCCCGATACCGCCTCGGTCGCGGCCATGTTCCGACTCGAGCGTGCAGACCAGTCCAAGACCACGTACGCCGAGCGGTTCGCGATCGTCGTCGTTTACGAGGGCGCGTTCGACGGGTGGTACCGCGGCGAGGTGCGCACGCACGGCGCCGGGTCGCTCAAGCTCAAAGAGCCGGGCGAGGTGCATCGAGACGTGCACGTCCATGCGCCCTTCACGATTCAGGGCGCTGCGTTCGCGCCCGAAGTCGTCGCTGCGGCGGCAGAAGCGATGGGCATGCGCGGCGCCGTGCACTTCAAGGCGCCGGGCTTCGAACCGGGCGAGCGCGCAACCGAGCTCGCCTTCGCGATGCACGACGCGCTCGTCCGCGACGACGCGACGGCGATCGAACGCGAGACCCTCGTCGCCGAGACGCTCTGCGAGGTCGTCTGCGCCTGCCCGCGTTCGAGCTCGCGCGCACCGCTCGCCGTGCGCCGCGCCCGCGCGTTTCTGCACGACGCGATCGCCGACAAGATCTCCCTCGACGACCTCGCCGATCACGCAGCCTTCGACAAGTTCCACTTGGTGCGCGCCTTCCGCTCCGAGGTCGGGCTGCCGCCGTACGAATACCTGACCTACCTGCGCGTTTCTCGCGCGCGGGATCTGCTCGGGCGCGGTGTGCGCGTCGCCGAGGCCGCGCAGGCCGTCGGCTTCTGCGACGAGAGCCAGCTTCACCGCCATTTCAGGCGCATCGTCGGCGTGCCACCGGGCGTGTATGCGCGGAGCTTCGGAGTCGGCGGGGCAAGCGAGCGAAGTCGCCAACATCGCCCAAGGCCTGCCGGCGCCGACCGTGCATCCTAGCCGCATGAACCAACCGGCTCGCACCGAAGGCTTCGCACACGCTCCTGCCACCATCCGCCTCGGCGACCTCGAAGTGCAGCGCATGGGCTACGGCGCCATGCGCCTGCCAGGCAAAGACGTCTGGGGCGAGCCGGACGACCCCCAACGTGCGCGCAACGTGCTGAAACGGGCGGTCGAGCTCGGCGTCGACTTCATCGACACCGCATGGTTCTACGGTCCGCTCGTCTCGAACCGGCTCATCGCCGAAGCGCTACATCCCTATCCGAGCCACTTGGTGATTGCGACGAAGCTCGGCGGAAAGCGCCTGCCGGACAAGGGCTGGGCCCCTGCGTTGCGTCCCGAGGAGTTGCGCAAAGGTGCGGAGGAAGACCTACGAACGCTCCGCCTCGAGCGGCTCGACGTCGTGCACCTGCGCAACATGCCGATCGCCGGCGTCCCTTTCATGGAGTCGCTCGACGCGCTGCTCGCAATGCAAGCCGAGGGCAAGATTCGCCATCTCGCGCTCAGCAACGTCAACGCCCACGAGATCGAAAAGGCGCTCGCGCGCACCCCCATCGTCGCGGTGCAGAACATGTTCAACGTCTCCGGCGGCGGCGGCGCGTTCGCCAAGCTCACCCACTCCGAGGTCGACGATCCCGAAGGTGTGCTGGAGCTCTGCGCGCGAAAGAAGATCGCGTACCTGCCCTACTTCCCGCTCGCCGTCGGCAACGTCGGCCAACAAAAGCCGGTCCTCGCCGAGATCGCCGCGAAACACGGCGCCACACCCGCGCAGATCGCGCTCGCCTGGCTCCTCGCGCGTTCGCCGGTGATGTTGCCGATCCCTGGTACCAGCTCGGTGGAGCATCTCGAGCAAAACTGGGATGCTCGGCGAATTGCGCTTTCGCCGAAGGAAGTGGCGGCGATTGCGAAGTAGCGGTGGGGGCGGCGCCGACATGGCCGCGCCGCGCGAGTTTGCGTCACGTTGATCACCGGCGCGGAGACCGGCGGCTCCGCCGGGGCAGCCGCGAGCGGCAGCCGGGGGCAGCAACCTGGTGGCCGCGGCCCCGCGAATCGTTTGACTTCAAACGATATGACACCAATGGCCGTTCCTGCGTCAGGACCGCCTTCGCGTGTCGCCGAATCACGACACCCAGGGCCTGTCCTCCGTCATCGCATTGCGAAGCTCCTCAACGTCGGCGATTCCTGACGCGCTTTGCAGAGGGTCGCGTGAGCTCGCGGATCCGATGCGACACGAAAGGCCCCTCCTGACAGAGGAGGGGCCTTTCGTGTCGCATCGCGCGGGCTCTAGCTTCGAGACGTCGCATCCCACGCCACCGCGCTCGCCTCGGCGGGCGGGGGTGTGCGACCGCGCTCGGTTGCATGGGCGCGGGGTCCCCTGCCACCGCGCTCGCTCATTTCGGCGTGCTTCGATGCACGAATGCGAACGAATCCGACCTGGTTGCTCCATCCCCCGCGATTCGTTCGCGCCTCGAGGCAGGCGTGCGTCCACCACGGACGGGGATGCAGGCATTTGCGGCTCCTATCGGGGCGCGGTCCGAGCGGTCGTCGATGACGAGGTCGATTTCCGCGAACGAATCGTGAAGGGATACCGCAAACCTCCGCGGTTCGTTCGCACCCCACCCCAGGATGCGACGCCGGCGCGCCGCCTTCCACCGCGACCACGAAGCACAACCGCGTCGACAAACGGCGAACCGCGGCGAGCTCCGACGTCGCATAGTCTTCGCCCTCGTGACCCTACGGCCGAGTCTCGCGTCGATCGCAGCCTTGCTCGTCGCATGCAGCAAGCCCGAGCCGATCGCGCCTATCGAATCGCCCCGGCCTTCGTCCTCGACACTCGAGCCGGCCCCGGTCGAGCCTACGACCGCGGTCGCGCCGTCCAGCCCAAACGCACCGCCAACGTTCACGGTCTGTGATTGCGACGGCAAATGCGAAGACACCGAGACTTTCCTCGCTCGCCTCACCGATGAGGACCTCTCGAAATGCGAGGCAGGTAAAGCCAAGCGGTCCGCGCGCGCATCGACAGGCGACTCGCCCCAGCCCGACCGCCAGCAGCGCGCACTCGACTGCTTCTTTCCGGGGTCCGGGACGCGCGTCCGTCGGTGCAACACCATCGCGCCGGACAACCGGCCAGACTTCGACGCCTACCTACGCAACGCGACCAGTATTCCCCGCAGGTGCTTCGACGTGGCGACCGCGCGCGGTCTCGAGCCGTGGGGAATGACCGAGATCAATTTTCGACTCGGCAGCGGCGGGTATGTCCAAGACATCCAGGTCGACGCGACCGATCCGGCCCTCTCCAAATGCATCGCCGAAGGCCTCGAGCGCGTCTCGTTCGCGACGTTTGCCGGCGACGTCACGCGCGTTCGTTATCGGCTCGTCGTCGATAAGCCTCGTTGATTCAGAGCCCTCCGGCAGCCGCCGGAATACAGCCGTGACCCCGCGCGTACCCGATGTCCCATGCTGCACGCTCGCACCATCCTAGGCGCCGTGCTCATCGCGATGGTGACGATCCCCGTCGTCATCGTGGCCAGCAGCGGTCAGGCCGAGACCGAATCACCCTCGAGCCCACGGGCGAAGGCTGCCGCGCGCAACGCTCGCGATCGTCTCGAGAAGACGCTCTCGAAACGCAATCTCTCGTTCGGCGACGAAGTATTCGTCCGCATCTTCAAAGAAGAAGCGGAGCTCGAGCTCTGGATGCGCGCCGATGATGAAGAAACGTTCCAGCTCTTCAAGACCTACCCTGTATGCGCAATGTCGGGCGCGCTCGGGCCGAAGGAAAAGGAAGGTGACGGGCAGGCCCCCGAGGGCTTCTATTTCGTCGGCCCGCAGGCGTTGAATCCGCAAAGCAAGTATCACCTGTCTTTCAACATCGGATACCCGAACGCCTACGACCGCTCTTTGGGACGCACCGGCAAGCTCATCATGGTGCACGGCGACTGCGTGTCGATAGGTTGCTTCGCGATGACCGACGAGCGAATCGAGGAGATCTACTCGCTCGGCGAAGCGGCGCTCTCGAACGGGCAAAAGTTCTTCCGCGTTCACGTCTTCCCCTTCCGAATGACGAAGAAGAACATGAAGCGCCACGCGCGCTCGCCGTGGTCTACGTTCTGGGCGAACTTGAAGGACGGCTACGATTGGTTCGAGACCCGACACGTCCCGCCGGATGTCTCGGTCGACGACGGGAAATACGTCTTCGACCGGTGACGAAGCGCAGGTGCGAATTACGGCAAGAAGCCTTCGATGCGCTCTACATACCAGGCTGGAAAGCCGAGCCTCCGAGCGGGCCCTGAGATGCGCTCGACGTAGGCCTTTTCGGCAGGTCGCGGCGCCATCTCCGGGCAGATGTACGTCATCGCCGGCCGCAAGGCCCCATTGTCCGTCTCGGCGAGGATAGCCTCGGGCAAATAGGTCTCACCCAATATGTCCTTCGCGTGGGCGTAGAGGCGGGATAGCTCGGCGTGCGTGGCGGTCGCCAGGATACCGTAAACGCAATCACGCGCGCTTCGAACGAGATTGGCACGTGGCGCGATCCGAATATCGAATCCCGGCAATCGCGCAACCTCGAGCGCCCCAGGAACGAGGTCGACTTCCTTCAATACGGCGACGTTGATGTACGAACCGTAGAAGAACACCCAAACGCGCGGTTCCATCGGTCACCCTCGCGGCGGAGGGTAGCGCGGAATTTCGACGGTCCCTAGTCTAGAGGCACGGCGTCCAGTAACGCCGGTCCGACCCCAGCTGCGCGACCGGGTACACGAGCGTGAAGTCGAAACACATCTCGTCTTCGGAGCGTTCGCCGAAGCCGACCCATCGGCTGGTCGGGTTATCGTAGTTGCAATTGACGCGGAACGTATCTCCCGCGTTGACCTTGATCGGCTCGTCGTGGAGCGGCATTTCTTGATTGTCGAAGTCCCACGGATCGACCTTCACGACGGGGTCGACGGTGCCGTCCAGCCGGTGGAGCTCGGTGGTGAACTTGCTACCGAGCTGATGCATGTGCGGCCCGCTCGCCATGATGTTGAGGTCCGTCGGCGCGGTCCAGCATCCGGAGGTGCTGACATCCTTCGCATACGGTGGAATGCTGATCGCAATGGTGCCGAGCCACAGAATGCCTGCTTGCTGGGGTCGCGGCTCGTCGCTCGTGCAGAAAGCGACGCCGGTCTTGTCCGCCACGTCGGTCAGGCCGGCGGCGTTCCAATAGTGGACTTGCATGAACATCCACTGCCCCGGATTGGGGAGCTCGAGGCCCACGTCGTCGGGCATGACGATGTTCTGCGGCGCTGTCGGCTGAAAGCCCGCGACGAATTGGCTGTCCAGCGGCATCACCTCGCACGGGAAGACGCCCTCGTGCTCGAGCGGCTGAGACGTCGTGTAGAGAATGACGTGGTGGATGACGCGCTCGTCCCCGAGGATCGGCGCGATCGCGGTGCCTTCCGTTTGCGCGTCCCAAGGGACCTGGAACCCAAAACAGTAATAGGAGTTGACCGCGTCCGGCGGCAGCTCGAACGGCGCGTCGACGTTGCCGGGCGCGTGGGATGTGAAGACGTGGCTCGGCTCGCAATCGAGCGCGTCGATACCCCACGGCTCCTCCTCTTCCGGATCGACCACGCCGCAGGCCTCGTCGCTTCGGGGAGCTCCCTGGCCGAGCCACTCGCCGAGCGCCGCGCGCTCTTCGGTCGTGAGCGCCTCGCTTCCGCCCGGCGGCATCGGCTTTTCGGTGTCGGCGATCCGTTGCAGAGCGAGCTCGAAGACCTGCAGGTCGGGCTCGCTCACCGCCTTTGCTTGAAGGTCGTCCCACGTGACCAGCGGCATCGGCGCTCCGCCGATCGGGCTATTGCCGTGACAGTTCTGGCACCGCTTCTGGAGTGTTTCGTCGACGTCACACGGGATGCCGGTGCTCTCACCGCCGTGTACCGGGGCGCCGCCGCCCCCGGCGTCGCTTCCGCCGCCGCCGTCGCCGCTGCTGCCGGCGTCATCCAACGACCCCGCATCGCCGATGAGACCGCACCCCGTGAGCGCGGCGCCGAGCGTGAGCGAACCGAGGAGCGCGGCCGTTGCCAGTCGAAGTGCCATGGGGGCGGCACAGCAACAGCCGTTCCACTGAAGTCGACGCGAATCGCGGCGCTTTCCTGAGGAGGTGGAGGCTCGATCGGCTCCGCGGACATCGAGCCAGGGCGCGATGTGAAAACTCTGCACATGAAGCTCACGCGGGGCCCGCGCGCACCGGACGCGGATCCCGCGTGGCACGAGGCTCGCACCCCATCATGTCGCTGTACGCTGCCGACGTCGTTTATTACGATGTCGTCTTACCTCTTCAATTCGTCGGTACCGCCGACGTCCGCCGCAATTTTCAGCGATGGTTCGACGAATATGAGAGAGCCATCTCGCTTGGAGACGCGCCCGAGCGTTCTTCACGGCCGCGGCGATACCTGTCAATCCAGACGCGCGTTCTCACGTAACGGCAGCAACCGCGAAACCGCCCCAGGCGCGCTCCCCGGCGTCCTCGTCGCCCAGTGTCTGGTGCTCGACGAGTGAGAGCCCACATCCGTGAAGGAGCTCGCTCAAGCGCTCTTTCGAGGGCGGCGTGGCGTCGATACCGAACTTCAGCGGTTCGTTCGCGGCGCGGGTCGCCGCGCGCGCATATTTCCAATACAGCGACTTCGACTCGAGAGGCTCGGTCGTGAAATAGTCGAACGCAACCGCAGTGCCCTTCGGGAGCGCGGCAATTTTCTTCAGGGTGCTCTCGATCGCTTCTTTGTCGAGGTACATGATGACGCCCTCCCAAATGAAAAGCGCCGGTTTCGTCCGGTCGAAGCCTGCTCGAAGGAGCTGGTCGAACCAGTCTTCGTTCTCGAAGTCGGCCGGCACGAACGTGACCCCGGTCGCGTCGATGCCCGCCCGCTCCAACGTGTCGCGTTTGACCTTTTGCGTCTCCGGCATATCCACCTCGAAGCGCTTGACCGGTGTGTCTTTCGGCAGCCTCAACGCGCGCGTGTCGAAACCCGCCCCGAGGATGACGAATTGCTGGACCTCCTTCGTGCGCCGCTCGACCACGTCGTCGAAAAACGGAACGCGGGCGGATGCTTCATATTTGGGCGGGATTGCGCCCTCGAACGGATAGCGGAATGCCTTCGGGACGTAGCCGCTCGCGCGATGCGCGAGCTGCATCGGACCGAGGGTCAGACGAAGCGCCAATGGGGACGTGCCTGGAAGCACCCTCATGAGGTGGTCGGAGGCCTCGTCTTGTCTCGTGCCCAGGTTGTGCTGGAACCACCGGGCCGACAGCGGCCCCTGCGCGGTCACCGATACGCCGGATTGCCGGGACGCAAAGGCCTTCGCGACCCACAGGCCGTACCCGACGACGGTGACGGGGAACAACAGCCCACTGACTGCATAGTAGATGCCCGCTGCCATCGAATCGCTTCGCGACGAATGATCATGCTCGTTCACGATGTCTTTCTCCTTTGCCAACGTTGCAGTGCCGACTCCATCGACTCGCGCACGACCTCGTAAAACTCGGCCATCTCCTTGAGCCGCTCGCGCGCGGTCCGCGATGACGTCTTTCGTGCCTGCCCGCGCAGCAGATCGCCCATTGCGACCATCACCCGCCCCTGCTCGATGAGCAAACGCTCGTAGCTGTCGGACACCTCGTAGAGGACGCGCCGACTGCCACGGACCGAATGGCGCCGGACCATGCGGTACGTCTCCAACGTTCGCGCGGCGACGCTCGCGCTGCTCTTGCTGACCTCGAGGTCGATGGCGAGCTGGTCGAGGGAGACCGGCTCGGCGCTCAGAACGAGGCGCCCGTAGATACGCGCAGCCGTTTGCGGCACTCCCCAGGGAACGAGGAGGCGGGCGACCTCCTCGATGAAGCGCCCGTCGGCTTCGGCGTTCTTATTCGGTACGTTCGGCACGAACCGAATATACCGCACGTGACGGACGTGGCCATCCGGTGCGCGCCGTCTTTACGTTTTCCTGACGCGGTTCGGTGCGATCGCCTGTGATTTGGCCAGGATCAGCTTCGTTTCAGAGGCGACGCGAGCTTCCGGCCATGAGCGGCATTGGGTCGTGCGTCCGGACGGCGGCCAGGCTTGCGCGCCCGTGGGGCCCGACCGGGAAGCAGCTCGAACGAGCGAGGAGACGGTCGCAACGCCGGCGCACCGGCCGCGAGCTCCGCATAACGCTCACGCGAGACCTCCCGCGCCTCATTGACCAAGTGTGACCATATCCCCGCGTCGCGTGCCGCCGCGTTCGTCGCCCGCGCTACGTCGAAGCGAGCGGCACGCACGAGCGCGTGTCCGCCGAGCACCCGCCCCGGACGGCGCGCCGCGAGGTCTCGAAAGACCTGCGGGCCAAAGCGATCGTAATAGAGCAGTGTGTGCGCCGTGGAGACGGCACCGGCCCACGGGTACGTTCGCAATAGCCAGCCCTCGGAGAGATCGGCGAGCGCGTCGTCGATCTCTTCGCGGTCTTCCTCGCTTTTGCTGGGATTCGTCTCTTCGAAGAAGATGCCCAGCCCGAGCTCGTCACCACGCACTTGCCAGGTCTCGCGCAAGCCGAACGATTCGGGGCTCTGCGCGACGAGCGAGCCGTGGGTCAGACCGAACTCGCCCACGATGTAGACACCGAGGCCATCGCGGTGGTCGTCGAGAAACTCGAGGGTGCGAAGTGCTTCGTCGCGGGTTTCGGTCGGAAAATCCGTGAAGCACATGGCCTCGGCGGCGACGCCCGCGCCGGCGAGATTGTGAATCACGTCCGAGACGACCGCGACCGGCGGCCCCTTGTCGATGAGCGCCAACACGCGATCGTCGCCCGATTCGACGCCGAGCGCACACGCGATGGCCCCCGCGTCGGCGAGGACCTTTGCACGCTCCGGGGTCAGGTCCTTCTCCGGCTTGAGATCCGTCGCCCACCGCAGGTCGAGCTTGGCATCGAGCAGCGCGGTGGACAGCTTGAGAAGCGTCTTGGGCGCGACCGAGTCTTGCGAGAAGTAGAACCTGCGCGTGCCGTGACGCTGTCGGAGCCCACGCAGGTGTTCGACCATCGCGCCGACGGGGCGCTCGCGGTATTTCGCGGTACCGACCTCTGCCAAGCCGTAATGGCAAAAGGTGCATTTACCCCAATAACACCCGCGGGTGGGGTCGTACGGTAGGACCAACTCCGGGGAGAGATAGCGCTGTAGCGGGAGCCCTTCGAAATCGGGTGAAGGAAGCTTCGACAAATCCTCCATACCGTGCGCCGGTGTCCATCGAGCGCCGAGCAGCTTGTCGCGTACGACGACGTTGGGGACGTTGCGCAACGAATCGCCCTGTTCGAGCGCGCGAACCAGCGAGAGGAGCGTGTGCTCGCCCTCGTAGACGACCGCCGAATCGAAAGGCCCGAGGGCGCGCGCCAGGCTGCGCCCGCTCAACCGAATGAGCATTTGGGTGATGCCCGGCCCCCCACAGGTCAGATGAACCCCGGGGAGCGCGGCGCGGAGCTGGTGTGCAAACGCATAAGCCGGTTGAAGCTGCCCCGGAAAACACACCGAGATGCCGATCGCCCGAGCCCCGGACGCCTTCACCTTCGGCACGAGGGTCTCGACCACGTAATCGAAGAACGGATTGCGCTCCTTCGTCGCTTCTTTGCGCGTGTCGTCGGGCGTCAGCAGCCCGAACGGCGTGCGATAGGCCGTGAAGTCGACGACCAGCGGATGATACGAGGCGGAGATCGCGCGGAGCGCCGACTCGATCGTCGCGACCGCGTCCGCATATCGGTCGGCATCGTAGAAGGCGACCGGGTCCCTCAGAATCGCCTTCGCTTCGAGGATCCCGCGCGGCGCGGCGTGCGCGTCCGCGAGCGCACCAAAGAGCGCTGCGTACTCGACCTGGGCCTCGTGCCCCGCCACCCGCGCGCTCTCGATCTCGGCGATACGCGCCTCGATTCGGTCGCGGGCAGCGTCGAGGAAGGTCGGCGTAAGGAGGTCGTCCCAGGCCTCGACGTTCGCGTCGATCGGCAGGACCGAGACGCCCGCTTCCCTCAAAAAACCCGTGAGCATGGGCACCGCGAGGTACGGAGCCGTGGGATCACAGGTGGGCGGGTACACGAGCGCGATGGTCAAGACTCCTCCTCTCGGCATCGAGTGCGATGACGGCGACGGCTCGTACCACGCCGGCGTGCCCGGTCGTAGCTGCTCGGAGCTGCAATCGATGCCGTGGCACGGCGCTGGCACCTCGACGTTTCATGCGTTCGATGATCCGGCCCGAGCGCCGGGCGGCGAAGATGGATCCGGCGCGCGCCCTTCAGCGGTTCCCGTTGGCGCCTCCGAAGCTCGTGGATCGGTATACGCGCACCGAAGACGTCATCGTGCTGTGCCACCTCGGGGTCGCCCAGCTCACGCGACAGGCGTGGTCACTCAGCATCGACGGAGAGATCGAGCATCGCACGACGCTGTGCTTCGAGGACCTCGCACGTTATCCGAAGGTGCTCCTCGCGAGCGTCCACCAGTGCTGCGGCAGCCCTTTTGCCCCATTCGAGCCGACGCGACGGATCACCAACGTGACCTGGGCCGGTGCTCGCCTGATCGACGTGCTCGCCGACGCGCGCCCTACCCGTACCGCCCGTTATGTGTGGTCGTACGGCGCCGATTCAGGTGAATTCAGCGGCGTGTCGGTCAATGGATATTGCAAAGATCTCCCCCTCGAGCGCGCGGGCCGCGATGTGCTGCTCGCCTACGAGATGAATGGCGAGCCATTGCGCCCGGAGCACGGCTTTCCAGTCCGGCTCGTGGTGCCCGGGTTTTATGGAACCAACAGCGTGAAGTGGCTCGTTCGGATGACGCTCGCCCCCGACCGTGCGCGCGGGCCGTTCACGACGCGCTGGTACAACGACCCGGTGCTCGATGCGTCGGGCGAGGAGACGGGCGACGTCGCACCCGTCTGGTCCATCGCGCCCGAATCCGTGATTGTCAGTCCGGCATCACGGGAGGCCGTTTCCCTAGGCGTCGAGCGAGAGATCTGGGGTTGGGCCTGGGCCGAGGAAAGCGTGAGCCGCGTCGAGGTGTACACGAGCGACGACGACGCGTGGCGTCCGGCAGAGCTCGAGCCGCCGCGCGGGCACGAGTGGCAACGATTCTCCGTCCCGTTCAAGCCCGGGCATCGCGGCCCGATGTTCCTCGCTGCGCGCGCGACCACGGCGAGTGGTCAGCGCCAACCTCGCGCTGGGCGAAGGAATGCGATTCACGGCGTGGCAGTGATGGTCGTTTGAAGCTCGGCTCGCGCCTCACGCTTCTGTGCGACCGGTGCGTGCTCGAGTGAAGCACCACAATGAGAACAGAGCTGCCTCGGGAAGGCCCAATCGCGAAAGCCTCCGAGGATGGAGAATCCGATCGCGAAGACGAACGGCAGGACGAAGACGACGCCGGGGCCGGCAACGAACAACAGCCACGCGTACGGCAGCGTCATCGAGAACATCGACACGAAGACGACCGCGCGGAAGATGGAGATGGAGTTGCGCTTGGCGAGCCGCTCGCAGCGCTCGCAGGTGCAAATGACAGCCATGGGAGAGCCCCCTTCCGACCTCGCCGTGGCGAGGACACCGTTGAGGTATGAGCCAGGAAAGCCGTGGACCCTCCCCCTCTGGCAAGGTTGGTGCCGAGCCATTTACTCAATAATTTCAGGCCATCCCCCGGAGCGGGCCTCGAAACCTCGCGAAGCCGTTCCGAGTTTTCGAGACCCGCGACGACAATTCGAGAGAGGGCGACTGCGATCACGGAAGCGCATGCCGGTAGAGGCGCGCCGCGACGTATCCCCTCCCCTCGATACCCACGATTGGGAGCTCGAGCGTCTCCGGCGTGGAGCCTACGCAATAGCTCAATGTCACGCGCTCGCGGCCGGCGACCACCGCGACGGGCGGAGAGACGGCCGCTTCGCCCGGGGTCGAGCGTCGCACGCGGACCTCCATCGATTCGAGATCGGCAGTCGATCGCGCGACGACCTCGAAACACGAGCCGGGCGGTGCCGACTCGACACGTAAGGCGATCGCGATGCCCGCGCGAAGCCGGGTCTCCACATCGTCGATCCGCGTGAGCTCCGGGTGTGAGCTCTCTTCGGCGGCGAGCTCTTCGCGCATCGTCGCGAGCGCCGCGTCGCGGATTGGGACCTGCTCCAGAATTTCCTTCGCGCGGCCCGCGGCGTCGATCTCCCGAGCGAGCGGATCGGAGCCGAAGGGCAGAGACGTGATGCCGAACGCGTCGAGTCGGAAGCGGGGCTTCGGACCATACATGAAGAGGAAATCGGGGTTGTGTTTCGTCTCCGCCAATATCCATGCGCCGTCGGTCGTGCGTCCCTCGACGTCCGGAAGCGCAATCGGGCATGCGTCGCTGCGTTCTTCAATCAGCTTGCCGAATTCGTCGAATCGTCGAATGTGGAGCGTCTCGCACGGGGTGTCGCGGGTGAGCGCGTCGAGCGGCACGCGAGCTTTCCCGACGCTGCACGAAAAGCATCCGATCTCGGTCGATGCGAATCGTGGCGACGGGCAATCCTCTCCGGCGATCCGGATCGGCTCGGACGATTCCGGGTGATAGATGAAGAGATTGTGCGGCGGACGCGCGCCGAACCCTCGCGCGCCGCCGTCCTCCACGACGACGCCGCTGCCGAGCGACACGACGATCGAGTAGCCGTCGTGAGGCAGACGCCGCCACCCGTCGGCATCACGTCGCTCCAATCGCTTCGCACCGCCGAACTCGAGCGCGTGCGGCGCGATGACGTGGCGCGGCTCGGTCGCGATGCGCAACCACGGAACGACGTATTGGTGCTCCGCAGCACCGCAGCCGAGCAATCCCAGCCCGAAAAGAGCGCAGGTCCAGGTGGGGGGTGGGCGGCGCGACGGTTTCGCCATCTCGCGTGCGTGAGCAGAGAGCGTACCGAGGCGATGTCGACTCTCCGACAGGGTCCGGGCGGACAATGGCGGGCGATGGTCAGCGGTGACGACTCGTTGCCAGCGCTACGGTCGACGATTTGTGTTTCGCGGAGAGAGAGCGCGCGGGCACGAGCCGTGCACTCGCCACCCGAGATGTGCGCCGACGTGATCGACACCTTCGTCCGTACCCATGACTGACCTTCACACCGAGCTCCCGCACCTCGACGTCGTCCTGGAGCGCCATGCGGGCGACCTCGGAGACGACTGGCGCCCTTACCGCAACCACGCCTACCGCGTGGCCAATGCCTGCGCCGCGCTCATCCAGACGAGCCGGGCCGACGATCTCGACAAGGTCGCGCTCGCCGCGGCGTTTCATGATCTCGGGATCTGGACCGATCACACCTTCGACTACCTCGCGCCGTCGATGGAGCTCGCTAAGAACTATTTGCAGACAACCGATCGAGAGCCGTGGACGGAGGAGATCGTGGGAATGGTTCGACACCATCACCAGATCCCGAGCGTGGACGGCGCGCGCCTCGTCGAAGCATTCCGCAAGGCCGATTGGGTGGACGTGTCGCTCGGCGTGGTCACCTGCGGACTGCCCCGCTCGTTTCTACGCAGCCTCTTCGAGGCGTTCCCCGATGCCGGCTTCCACAAGCGTCTGGTGCAGCTCGCCGCCAAGCGCGCAGTGACGCACCCGTGGAGCCCGCTGCCGATGTTGCGGTGGTGACGCTCCGGCGTCGCGCCTGATTGCCAGTCATCGCTGAAAGCGCGCCGCCGCGATTGCCTGGCCGCGTCCACCTTGCGATGCTTGCTTCGTGGGCCCGGGCCACGTCGTCGCGGACCGCTTCGAGATCGTTCGGCTGGCAGGGACCGGCGGCTCGGCGTCGGTGTTTCGCGCAAACGATCGCCAGACCGGCCAACCCGTCGCGCTGAAGGTGCTTCGCTGTGGGGCCGAGGGCGAAGCAATGGAGCGGTTCGCGCTCGAAGCGAAGGTGCTGGCCCAGCTCTGCCATCGCGGGATCGTGCGCTACGTCACGCACGGCAAGGTCGGGGGCGACCTCTTCCTCGCGATGGAGTGGCTCGAAGGGATGACGCTGACGCAGCGTCTGTCGACGCAGAAGCTGACGGTGGACGAGGCGGTTGGTGTCGTTCGCCGCGTCGCCGACGCCCTCGGAAGCGCGCATGGCCGCGGCGTCGTTCACCGCGATATCAAGCCCGGCAACATCTTCCTCGTCGACGGCGACCCCACGCGCATCAAGCTGCTCGACTTCGGAATTGCGCGGCTGCGCTCGAGCGAGCTCGAGCTGACGCAGGCGGGCACGCTGATCGGGACGCCGAACTACATGGCGCCGGAGCAGGCCCGCGCGGAAAAGGGGATCGATGCCCGGGCCGACGTTTTCTCGCTCGGCTGTGTGCTCTATCGCTGCCTCACGGGGACGAACCCGTTTTCGGGCGGGGATATGGTCGCTGTCTTGGCGAAGGTGATGCTCGAAGAGCCTGCGCCTATTCGCAGCCTGCGACCCGAGGTGCCCGCGCGTGTCGAGGAGTTGGCGCTCAAGATGTTGTCGAAGCGGCGCGACGACCGGCCGGCCGATGGGTCGGCGGTTCGTGCCGCGCTCGACGAGCTCGGCCTTGGTCCCAAAGACGGCGCCGCCGAGAACGACGCGCCGACGCTCACGACCGACGAACGGCGGATGATGTGCATTCTCCTGGCGCGCGCGCCGACGGCGGAATGGTCGCTCGCGACCGGGCTCGGCTCGAGTGAGAGCGCGCTCGCTGCCGCCGTGTCGTCGTACGGTGGGCGCCTCGACATCCTCGCGGATCGCTCGATCCTGGTGACGCTCAAAGAAGAGATGACCCCGGCGGACGACGCGAGCCGTGCGGCACGCTGCGCGCTCGCGATGCGATCGCTCATCCCGATGTTGGCGGTGGCGCTCGTCGCGGGAGCACGCGAGACGCAGCAGCGGATCGCGATGGGGCAGGTGATCGATCGCGGCGCGTCGCTGTTGAAGTCGATCGACGCTCGAGGCGTCATCCGCGTCGACGAGGTGATCGCGGGGTTCCTCGACGGTCGCTTTCATGTGCGCCCCGAAGGCAAAGCCTTGTCGCTCGTCGGTGAGCTCGCCGAACCGTCGATGACGCGTACCTTCCTCGGACGGCCGTCGACTTGTGTGGGTCGCGAGCGCGACCTCGCCATGCTCGAGGCGATTTGGGCGGAGAGTGCGGACGAGTCCGTCGCTCGCATCGCGCTACTCACAGGACCCGCCGGCATCGGCAAGAGCCGCGTTCTCGACGAGCTGCTCCGCAGGGTGTTGCGCCCGGGCGCTTCGTTACAGGCTTGGATCGGTCGCGGCGACTCGATGAGCGCGCGTGCTCCCTTCGGGATGATCGCGGACACCGTCCGCAATGCAGCCGGCATTCGCGCGGGTGAGCCGCTCGATGTTCGCCATCAGAAGATCGACGACCGCGTTCGTGCCGCCGTGCAGTCGGCCCATGTCGCGCGTGTGACCGAGTTTCTCGCCGAGGTCGCGGGTGCCCCGGGATCGGACGACCCCAGCGTCGAGCTGCGCGCGGCGAGACAAGATCCGCAGCTGATGGGCGATCAGATCCGGCGCGCTTGGGAGGATTGGCTCGAAGCCGAAACTTCGAAGCAGCCGGTGCTCCTCGTGCTCGAGGATCTTCATTGGGGTGATCTGCCGAGCGTGCAGCTCGTCGACTCTGCCGCACGCCACCTCGAGAAGAGGCCGTTCATGGTGCTCGCGCTCGCTCGCCCCGAGGTCTACACGTGGTTCCCCGGCATTTGGAGCGAGCGCAACCTGGCCGAGCTCCGCGTGAGCCGGCTCGGAGACAAGGCGGCGCAACGTCTCGTTCGAGAGGCCCTCGCCGAGCGCGCGGACGACGCGACGATCGGGGGGATCGTCGCGCGCGGCGATGGAAACCCGTTCTTCCTCGAGGAGCTCGTCCGTGCCGCGATCGACGGCAAAGGCAAAGCGCTGCCGACGACGGTGCTGGCGATGGTGCAGGCGCGCCTCGGCGCACTGTCGGTCGAAGCGCGGAGGTTCCTCCGAGCAGCGAGCGTTTTCGGTCGTGTCTTTCCGACCGAAGGGGTGTCCGCGCTTCTCGGCCGAGAAGGCGCCGTGCTCGCGGAGGAATGCCTCACCGAGCTCGTCGCGAAGGATGTCGTCAAGCGGTCCGGTGACGGGCGAGCTCGCGTCGATGGCGCTTTCGGCGCGCTCGAGTTTCATCACGCGCTGATTCACGAAGCCGCATATTCGATGCTGACCGAGGGCGACAAAGCGCTCGGGCACCGCCTCGCGGCCGAGTGGCTCGAACGCAGCGGTTCCACCGAGACCATCGTCCTCGCCGAACATTTCGAAAAGGGCGGCGAGCGGTTTCGAGCAGCAGCGTTCTACCGGCACGCGGCGGCGCAAGCGCTCGGCGCAAACGATCACGCGGCGGCGATTCAGCGAGGAGAAAAGAGCCTCGCGTGTGGGGCACGCGGAGAGGCGGAGGGTGCCGTGCGCCTGATCGAGTCCGAGGCGCGTCGATGGCGCGGCGAAAACGAGCGCGCCCGCGACGCCGCGCGCGCTGCGATGCAGCTGCTTCGCCGCGGAAGCGCGGGATGGTGCGACGCCGCGAGCGAGCTCGCGATGGTGAGCGGATCGCTCGGCGACGCGACACAGCTCGTCGACCTCGCGACCGAGCTCGAGCCGGTGGAGCCGGACGATGCCGCATCGCAGTTCGTCAACGCGCTCGCGCGCGTCGCACGCCCCCTCTTCTGGAATGGCAAACACGCGCTCGGCAGCCGCATCCTCGCGCGGGCAGGCGACTTCGTTTACGAAGGCTCGGCGATCGAACCCACCGCCCTCGCGTCGCTCTACATGGCGCGCGGCGTCGAGGCGCGCCTCTCGGGTGACCCCAGCGAGTGCGTGCGTTGGAACGAACGCGCAGTCGAAGAGAGCGAGCGCGTCGGTGACCTCCGCGGTGGTTGCGTCGAGCGCGGCAACCTCGGCTACGCCTATATGGAGATCGGCGCATACCGCGAGGCCGAGCGAACGTTGACCGACGCGCTCGGCGTGGCGGCGCGTCTCGGCCTGCCGCTGGTCGTCGCAACGGCCCAGCAAAACCTGGGACTATCCCTCGGAAGGCTGGGTGCATTCGAGCGTGCCTTGCACCTCGAACGAGCGTCGCTCGCCACCTTCGAAAGCCAAGGCGACGCGCGCCGCGCCGGTTGCTCGCTCTTGTACTTGGCGGTGATCGAAGCCGAAGCCGGAAGGATCGAGGAAGCAGAGCAGACCGCGAGGCAGGCGATGGACCGCCTCGCTCGGAACGCGCCCATTCGCTGCCACGCGCTGGCGGTGATCGCTCAAATCCTCCTGCTGCGCGGCAAGATCGGTCCGGCATTCGCGGCGGCTTCCGAGGCGCATGCTCTGTTCGAGAGCCTCGGCGGTATCGACGAGGGGGAGAGCCGCGTGCGGTTGGTCCACGCCGAAACCGTCCACGCCTGCTGCGACACCGCTGACGCGCTCGCAGCCATGGATGTCGCAGTGAGAGCCTTGATGGCCCGCGCCGCCAAGATCCAGAGCCCCGAGCAGCGCTCGGCATTTCTCGGCGCGATCCCGGAGAATGCGCGGACGCTCGAGCTGGCGCGAGCATGGGGAGTGTCCGCGTGAAGGTGGCCTGCGCCTTGCGATAACGCTCGACGTGGATTCCTTCGCGCTCCGTCGCGCCTCCGCCTCGTTCTCCCTCGATGCCGACGTCGTCCCAGGTGGGGCGCTCGAGGTCCTCGAGGTCACCGGTCACGAAGGCATCTCGACGCTCTTCGAGATCGTCGTCACCATCGTGACCGACGAGCCGCTCGGCTCGCACTCACTGCTCGGCGAGCGAGCCGCGCTGGTGCTGCGTTCAGGGGAAAATGAGCGCCCGCTGCGCGGGATCATCAGGGCCTTCGAGCAGGGCGACGCGCGTGACGCACGGCTCACGTACCGCGTGACGCTCGCGCCATCGGCCTATGTGCTCGCATTGCGCGAAGACTGCCGCGTCTTTCAAGGCCGGCGCGCACCGGAGATCATCGAGAGCGTCCTCACGGCGGCAGGCTTTACGTCGAAGGACTACCGGATTGCGCTCCGCGAAAGCTACCGGCCGCGCGACTACCGGATGCAATACCGCGAGTCCGATTGGACCTTCTTGCGACGATTGATGGAGGTCGAGGGCATCTACACCTTCTTCGATCAAGACGGTGACCGCGAGGTCCTCGTCTTCGCCGACGCGCCCTCGGCGCACGCGACGAGCGACGGGCCGGAGGAGCTCTTCTTCCACGGCGATGACCGCGCGATCGGCGACCGCGAGGTCGTGACCCGGTTTCGACACGTCGAGGAGATCCAGCCGGGCCGGGTGGCGCTTCGCGGTTACGACTTTCGAAACCCGAAAGCCGCGCTCGAGCGCCAGGATGGCTTCAAAGAGAGCTCGCTCGCCATTCACGATGCGCCCCCTGAATACGAAACGCCGGAGGACGGCGAGCGGCTCGCGCGCCTTCGCTTGGATCAAGAGGCATCCGCGCGAGGTGTCGCGAACGGAGCAAGCAACGCCGCGAGCCTTCGACCCGGCGCGGTGTTCGAGCTTTCGCGGCACGCTTCGGATGCCCTCAATCGAGGGTGGCTCGTCACGACGATCGAGCATCACCTCGTCGAGGAAACGGAGGGCTACCAAAACCGCTTCACGGCGGTCGCTGCCGACGTCGCGTTTCGAACGCGACCGATCACACCGAAACCCGCCGTCGGGATCCAGACCGCGACCGTCGTCGGTCCTGTTGGACAGGAAGTTCACTGCGACGAGCTCGGGCGCGTGAAGATTCGGTTCAACTGGGATCGCGAGGGCCAAGAAGAAGAGCGAAGCTCTTGGGTTCGCGCGAGCCAACCCTGGGCCGGCCCGGGCACCGGCGTGACGTTCATTCCCCGGATCGGCGATCAGGTTCTCGTCGATTTTGCCGGCGGCGACTGCGATCGGCCGATCATCGTCGGCAGCGTCCACGACGGCGTGAACAAGCCGCCGCTGTCGCTTCCGTTCGAGCGGACCGCCGCCGTCATTCGCGCGACCTCCTCACCTGGAGGTGACGGCTACAGCGAGCTTCGCTTCGACGCCGATGCTGGTCGCGAGCACGTCTTGTTGCGGTCGAGCCGTGATCTGTCGCTCGAGGTGATGCAAGACAAGACGGAACACGTAGTCCGCGACGAAACGCTCGACGTCGGCGGCGGCAGCAAACGCTCCATCGCGGGCGACGAGACGATTTCGATCCGCGGGGCGCGACGCGTCGGCTCCGCTTCCCACGAGCAGAAGGTCGGAGGTGACGCCTCGACCGCGATCGGTGGCGCCGAAAAGCGCGAGGTCCGGGGTCAGAAGACCGAGATCGTCGGAGAAAGCCTTCGCGTTCATATCGGCAGCGACGAGACGCGAGACGTCGCAGGCGCGAGCCAGGTCACCGTGAAGGGACCCATGACCGTCCAAGCCGAGCATTACGGTCTCGACGTCCGCGAGGACTTTCTGACGGTGGTCGAGGCCGACCACATCGAACGCGCCGAGCGTCGCCGCATTCGCGCCGGTGAGCTGGTCGAGCTCGTCTGCGGCGACGCGATGATCACCGCGAAGGCCGACGATCTCGAGTTCGACGGCGAGCGCGTCACCGTCGAAGCCACGCGCGAGCTGGTGCTTCGCTGCGGCAAGGCGAGCATCACGCTCACGCGGTCCGGCAAGATCATCCTCCGCGGAACGCACGTCGTGAGCCGCAGCACCGGCACCAACAAGGTGCTCGGCACGACGGTCCGCATCAACTGAAGGCGCAGGTGATCCTTGATTCGCGCCGTCGTCGAACAACACGCGGAGGACGCAGCGTTCCTCTTTACTTCGCGCAACGCCGCGCTCGAAGCGCGCTACACGCGGCTCGAAGATCTCGAGCGCCTCGACGAGCGGATCGCGGCGAACCTGGACGGACTTCGCTTCGCCAAACACGCCGGGCAGCGCATCGCGCGAATGGCGCTTCGCGGTGGGGACGCCGGTGAGGTGTTCGCAGCAGCGGTGCTCGCGTGTGAATCGGAGAAAAGCGGGGCTGTCACGCGCCTCTTCGACGAAGCCCCAGCCGACGCGCTGGCCGAAGGTCTTTGCGGTGCCGTCGCTTGGCTCCCGTTCGGTCGCCAGCGAGCCGCGCTTCGAGAGCTTCGGGCGAGCTCGAATACCGTGGCACGCAGGGCCGCGCTCGTCGCACAGGTCGCGCACCGTCGCGACCCCGAAAACGCCCTCCTCGCGGGCGTGCTCGACGACGATCCTCGAATCGTCGCAACGGCGCTCCGAGCGATAGGCGAGCTCGGACGCACCGACCTCGTCGTGATCCTCGCCGCGGCGATGCACGGCGACGATCCGGAGGCGCGCTTCTGGGCCGCTTGGTCGGCAGCCCTGCTCGGTGAAGCGATCGGCAGCCACGTTCTTCGTGCGATCGCGGAGCACGGCCGTGCGCGCGCCGAACAAGCCGCGGAGATCGCGGCGATGACGCTTCCGCCCAGCGAAGCCGTCGCTTTCGTCGAGGGGCTGACACGGCGGGCCGATCGACGCCGGGCAGCGATACGCGGTGCCGCTGCGCTGGGAGATCCGAAGCTCTTGCCGACGCTCCTCGAATGGCTCGACCAGCCGGCGCTCGCACGCCCCGCCGCCGACGCGATCACGACCATCACCGGCCTCGCGATCACCGCCGAGCTCTCCGTCGAGCCTCCGTCTGATGACGACGACGATGACGAGACGATCGATCCAGACGACGGCCTCGCCTGGCCGGACGCGCCGGCGCTTCGTGCCGCCTGCGAGCGATCCAGGGCGAGCTGGCCTGCGGGAACGCGTCATGTGCTCGGTCATCGCATCGAGAGGTCGTCGCTCGTCCGAGCCCTCCGCCTGGGTCGTCAACCAGAGCGAGTACGCGCGGCGTTCGAGCTCGCGCGCGCCGGCGAGCCGCTCATCGATGTCGAGGCCCCGAGCGAGCGCCAGCTCCGCGCGCTGGCCGGAAGGAGCTGACCGATGTGGGCTCTCCACAATCGCACGCGCTTTGTCGCCGAACGTACCTTCGCCCGCGATCGCGACGGCGCCGAAGTCCTGTTGGTCGTGGTGAAAGCGACGTTCACGATCAGCCACGATCACGCGCCTCGCGTCGCTCCGCGACAAGCATCGATCGCCCACACACCGCGCTATCGCGCCGATCCGGCGCGATCGAGCCTGCTCCACGAGGCTGATTTTGCGCTCGAGAAGCGCCGCACCGACGTGCTCCTCGTCGGAAACGCGCACGCGCGTGACGGCATCCCCACCATTGCGACCGAGGTTCGTGTCCGCGTCGGAAAATGGCAGAAGCGAGTCGCGGTCTTCGGCGATCGACGGTGGACGAGAGTCCTCGGCGGTCTACGTCTCGGCAAACCCGAGCCGTTCACGAGCATGCCGCTGTCGTACGAGCGTGCATTCGGCGGCGCAGGCCATCGAGAGAATCCGGTCGGCGTCGGCGCGGAGCGATTGGCCGGCGCGCTCGAATCGACGCCCGTTCCGAACCTCGAAGATCGACAAGACCCGTTGACGCTCCCGGAGCAGGACAAGCGCGCGATGAGCTTCGGTCCGATCGCGCGCGATTGGCCGGCGCGTCGCGCGCTCGCGGGAACGTTCGACGAGCGCTGGCGTCGCGAGCGGTGTCCGCTCGTCCCCGACGACTTCGACGACGCGTTCTGGCAGTGCGCGCCGCCCGACCAGCAAATCTCGATCGAGGGCGGAGAGAACGTCGAGCTCACCGGCGTGAGCCCGCGCGGGCCAATGCGGTTCGAGCTCCCCCGCCTTCGATTTTCGTTCCGATCGCGCGTCGGAAACAAACTCGTCGAGCATCCGTCGTCGATGCACACGCTCCTCTTCGAGCCTGATGAGAACTGCATGACGTTCGTGTTCCAGAGCGCGCTCCCCTGTCATCACGAGCTCCAGTCCCTGTCGCAAACGATCGTCGAAGAGGTCGACGGGCAGAGGTTCGAGGCGGCATGAGCAACGCGGGAAGCATCGTTGCAGCTGTCGTCGGTGCCGGGGCGCGCACGGCGGTCGGGCGATCGCTGCTTGCTTCGGCCGCGGCCGTGCGCGCAGGCATCGCGCACTTCACACCGCACCCGTTTCTCTCGGACCGCCGCGGCAGGCGCGTGAACGTTGCGCGCGCGCCGTGGCTCTCCGCCGACCGCTGCGGCGCCGCTCGTTTTGTCGAGCTCGCCGTCGCTGCCGCGACCGAAGCGCTCGAATCCGTCACGGGGGCGTCGAATCCGCTCTCGATCTTTGTCGGCTTGCCGGAAGAACGCCCCGGCAGGCCCCACGATATCGAAAACTCCATCACCGGCGCCCTCGCCGTCACCCCGGCCTTTCGCGATCGCATCGGTCCGATCGTCACGATCCCGGAAGGGCATGCGTCGGCGCTCATCGCGCTCGACATGGCGTGCTCGGCAATCGCGCGCGGCGACGCGGAGCTGTGCCTCGTCGGCGGCGTCGACAGCTGGCTCGAGCCGGCGAGCATCGATCACCTCCTCGGTGCGGGGCGTCTGCACGGACCCAGTCGGCCATGGGGTTTCGTCCCCGGTGAGGCAGCTGCCTTTTGCGTGCTCGCATCCCTTCGGTGGACTGCAAAGCACCACGTCGCGGCGCCGCTCTCGGTCATCGCAACGGCGACCTCCACCGAGCCTGCGCCGATGGGTTCGAAGCGCGTCTGCACCGGACGAGGTTTGGGCGATGCTTTCGCGCAAGCGTTGTCTCCGCTGCGCGAGTCACGAGAGCGCGCGACCCGCGTCATCGGCGACCTGAACGGCGAGGCCTATCGAGTCGACGAGCTCGGCTTCGCCATGGCGCGATCCGCCGACGCGATTGAGCGCCCCGGCGCCGTCCTGGTGCCGGCGAGCAGCTGGGGTGACGTCGGCGCCGCATCGGGTGCGCTCTTCGCGGGGCTCGCATTCATGGACGCGAAGCGAACCTGTGCTGCGAGCAGAACGACCCTCGTCTGGGGAAGCTCCGAGGCCGGCCGGCGCGCCGCGGCTTCTTTTCGCAGCGAACCATCGATCGAGACGGAGGAAGCGTCATGAGCGGCGTAACGGTGAGCATCAACGGACTATCGCTCGTGCATCAAAACAGCGGCGGCATCTCCACGGCGACGTTGCCCGACGTCTGCATCACGCCGCCGGCGATGACTCCGGCGCCTTATCCCAATGTCGCGCTCTCGCGCGATCTCGAAGGCGGCTCGAGCCGCGTTCGAGCCGACGGGGGTCGACGCATCGCCGTCGCAGGGTCGCGATTCGCCCGCAGCAGCGGGGGCGAGGCAGGAACCGGCGGCGGTGTCACGAGCGGCACCAGCGGCGGCCCCGCGAGCTGGCTCAGCCATTCACTCGATGTCCGCATCGAAGGGCGCGGCGCGTGCCGACTGACCGACAAGATGCTCCACAACGGCGGCAACACCATCGATTGCGCCGGTATCGTGCAGGCACAGCTCGGCCGAGGCATCGCCGTAGCGGGCTCATCGAGGCAGAAGAAGAAGACACCGCGAATCGGCATCGACAAAGGACAAGCGCTGACCCGCATTTCGAGGTTCGGCATCGATACAAACGATTCGACCCTGGACACGAATTTCGCAAAAGCTCAGGGTTGCACGTTCGTCGGCCGCTATCTGTCATTCGACGGCGAACACCCGCCGCTCTCGCGAGAAGAGGCGGACCGTCTGCGCGGCGCGGGCCTCGATTTGTTCGCCATATGGGAGCTGACCAAATATCGCGCCGTCGAGCTCGAATCGATTGAAGACGAGCGCAAGGCGGGCGTGGACGACGCCACCCAGGCGCGCAACGTCATGAAGCTCTGCGGCGGCGAAAAGAAGCCAATCTACTTCACCGTCGACTTCCCGGTTACCCCCGAGCATTGGCGGTCGTGGATCGTCGACAAGAAGACGGGCAAACACGTCCAGCGAAAGTCGCTCATCCTCGCGTACTTCGAGGGCATCCTCGACGTGTTGCCGGTCGAGCGAGTGGGCGCGTACGGACCGTATATCGTTATCAAGAAGCTCTTCGACCAAAACATGATTACGTACGGCTGGCAGTGGACCTTCACCGAGGACATCGTGCGCATCGACCATCGCGCACAGCTTCAGCAATACGACATTTACCCCGGGCAAGAAGGCTGGGGCGTCTCGGGCGCTGGGGCGCTCGATTACGATCGAGCGGTGTGGCCCGACTTTGGACAATGGTGATTCATGAGCACCGATAGACCGTCGCCGCCGCCCCCGCCGCCGCAATTCGTCGACGCCGACGAGCTCCCTACGATACGGCTTTTGCCTTCTCGAGTACCAAGTGCATTGCGCGATATCGAGGTGACCAGCGACGCGCTCCCGGACGAGCTCCTCGCGAAGGCCCTACCGTTCGTACCGGCGCCAGAGCCGGACGACGTCGAGACAACGTACGTCGCTAAGCTCGCGGCGCAGATGGTCGTCGACAAGACGCGCACCCTCGCCCGTGAAGGTCTCAGTCCCGACGCTTGGGCAAAAATCGAACAGCGTTGCGCGATACTGCTGGCCGCGGCGATCGAGAATGACCGAGCCGAGATGCGCGACGCCTACGACGCCGCGTTTCTGGAAGCGCGTGCGGCGCACCGGGGCCATTTTGGCCGAGAGGCCCATGCCGAGCTACGTGACGAGCTCCTCGGTGGGAAGGTGGTCGAAACCGACCTTGTGCTCGACGTCGCCGACGCCATTCGCGTTCGACGATTGAATAACCGCTCCGCCTGAACGAGTTGGCCGCTCAGCGACGGCGCCGACGTCGGCGCCGGGAGATCGCCTCTTCATCTTCATCTTCGTCCTCGAGCTCGTCGTCGTCATCGACGTCAGGCGGGGGCGGGGCGAGCCGCTCGAGGGCGGCGCGCGCACGCGTGTCGACGCCGTTCAAGAGGACGAACGAGTCGTGGACGCGGTCGGCATCAACACCGGCGAGGTCCGCTTCGAGCTTCGTAACGACGGCCGCCAAGAGCAACCCCACCCAAACCAACGCCGGCACTGGCCCGACCCCGTTCACCACGAGCAGAATCGCGACCGGAAGCGTGACGAGCGTCGCCCAAACGCACCCCGTCGCGAGCTTCCGCCTCAGCTCCCAGCGATGCCGGCATGGGCTGCAGAACGGAATCGCGCACTCGATGGTTCGAGCATCCTGTGTACGCAGAATGTCGATTGCCAGGACGGCGAGGAGACCGATGATGCCGCCTAGGGGAGTCCGCGTCAGCGGGGCCTGCCCCGGTGGAGGCACATAAAACGTCTTCGGGACGTACTCGACGTCCGGGGTCGCGCTGCATTTCAGGCAGACGGGCGGAAGTTTGTCGCCAGTTTTGAGGGAGAGAGAAGTCCCGACGAAGCGAGCCGAGGAAGCCGCGCTCTTCGCTCGCTTCGGAGGGGCATCGTCGGATGCAGGAGGCGCATAGGGATTGAGCGGCTTCTTCACGATTGCCATGGACGCTACACGATCGAACCGGCTGTCGAACGGGCTAGCATCGGCCTACCTCGGAAAGGTGAATCGAATGCGGAATGATCTGATGCGCCTCATCGACGAGCTCGGGCTCGCAGAACACAGCGCCCACTTGCGCGAAATCGCGCGTCCTTCGATCCAGATCGTCACGACCGAAGGTGCGAGTGCCCGCTGCGGCAGCAAGCTCGGCGGCGCTCCAGACGTGCCCGGTGACTTCGAGTGGCCGCGCCATCCTCACGGGCTGTACAGATTCATCGGCCAGGTAAACCTGGCGGACATTCCCGATGGGCCTCACGAGTTGCCGCGCGGCGGGCTGATTTCCTTCTTCTACGCCCACGACGAGGAGGGTGAGTCGTTCTGGCAGGACCCCGATTACGTCCGGGTCTATCGCTTCGATCGGCTCGACGCGCTCCACCCGGTCGAGCCGCCGGAGATCGTGAGCCTCGGCTCGTCGCAGCCGATTCGCTTGGAGCTCGGGACCGACGTTCCCCCTTGGCCTTCCACCGATTCCGCCGAAGCCCTGTGGCCGATCGCCAAGTCGCAACGGAGCGCGTACTGGGACCTACGCGTTCGGCTCCACCCGGGTATTGGGTACCTCCTCGGTTACCCGTTCAACACGACCTTGGGATACGACCCGACACCTGGCCCCGACTGGCAGTCACTGTTGACGCTCGGCTCCGACGACGCACTCGCGTGGTGTTGGCACGACGGAGATTGGCTGGTGACCTTCATCGAGCGTCAGCGGCTGCACGCGGGTGACTTCTCGAAAATCGCCTCTGACGCCGGGTGAAACGCGCCCCGGACACGGTAGTCTGCCGGCCTCGCCACTGCTCTGCAGCCAAGGGGGACCCGACATGCTCGAACCGAAGCGCTTCAACTTTTTCGATCCCGCGTTCGCGAACGACCCGTTTCCCGTCTACGCAGAGATGCGGAAGAACGCGCCCGTCGCGGTGTTCGAGCCGCTCGGGTTCTGGACGGTGAGTCGCTATGCGGACGTGGCAATGGTCCTGAAGACACCGCAGCTGTTCTCGTCCGCGGGGTTTCGCCCGGCGTTCGAGCCGCCTTGGGTCGGCGTGAATCCCGGCGCTCGATCGATGCTCGTCATGGACCCGCCCGATCATACGAAGCTGCGCGTTCTCGTGAGCCGCGCCTTTGGTCCGTCGTTCTTGAAGCGCGCTGAAGCGGGTCTTCGTGCACGCGTGGAGAAGCTGGCCGACGATATGGCCGCCCGCGACGAAATCGAAGTTGCGTCGGAGATCGCCGTTCCGATCACGGCGGGCGTGCTCGGCGACGTCCTCGGCCTCGACGCCAGCCTGCACGGCAGCTTCAAGCGTTGGTCCGACGATCTCGCAAGCATCACCCCGACACCGCAGAGCCCCGAGCACGAGGCGCGGGTAAAGCAATCGATCGCGGAGATCACGCAATACGTCGCTTCCACGATTGCCGCACGCCGCGCGTCGCCCGGCAACGATCTCGTGAGTGATCTCTGCCGCGCCGACGTCGACGGCGAGCATCTCTCGGATGACGAGCTCGTCGCCTTCCTCTTCCTGCTTCTCGTCGCCGGGTTGGAGACGACCGTGAACCTCGTCGCGAAGAGCGCCATCCTCCTTGCCCAGCGCGACGACGTGATGACCAAGCTCCGAGCCGAGCCGGCCCTCGTCCCTTCGTTCGTCGAGGAAATGCTGCGCTACGATCCGCCGACGCACGGCCTGTTCCGCGTCACGGTCGCCGATACCGAGATCGCGGGGATGCCGATCCGTGCCGGGACGCCGCTCATGGTGCTGCTTGCTTCCGCGAATCGCGACGAGGCGTCATGCCCGAACGCGGAGGCGTTCGAGCTCGGGCGTCAAACCTCGGGCGGCGTCGCGTTCGGTCATGGTCCCCACTTCTGCGTTGGGGCCGGCCTCGCGCGACTCGAGGCGAAGCTCATGTTGGAGGCGATGGTCCGCCGGTTCACGCGCCTCGAGCTGAGAGGACCGATAGCTTGGAATCACACGCTGACGGTGCGCGCGCCGGCGGCCGTGCCAATCAAGGCCCACCGCGCCTGAGATTGCTCAGTTGGGGAGGGGCTCGCCGGTGGCTTCCCAGGTGTTGCCCTCCCACGTTCCGCATACGTCGGTGACGGGCCCGTAGGCATAGTCCTCACCGAATACGTTGTTCGTCATGTGCAGGTTCTCGTGGCAGTACACGATGTACGCGCCACCGGTGAGGCGGTTCTCGTCAGCGTGGACGGGCCCCGAGACCGCCTCCGCACCGAACGGGAAAATGCACGCCGTGAGCTCGCCCGAGGTGAGGTCGAAGTTGTTGCGGGTGATCTCGATATCGCCGTTGCCCATCATTTGGATGCCGTCGCCGTGCGCGCCCTCCGCTTGACCGATGGCCGTCACGTAGTTGCACTCGATGACGTTGTCCCCGTCGGCCTTGAATCCGTCGCCGCCGATGTCGTGGATGTACAACCTGCGCGCCGTGTAAGAGGCACCTCGGATCGCGTCGTCGATGCCGTCGAGCCCGTCGATCTCGCCGTCTTCGATCACCACGTTCGAGCCGTCGCGGACGAAGATTCCCCAATAGCCGTTGGTCGTGATGCGAAAGTTTCGAATCGTCACGTCGGTGGCGCCGTCGACGATTTCGATGTCCCCGTTCACGTCGACGTTCTCGACCACCGTACCGCTCTCGGACACGACGATTCGGTCGGACGCGACGAGCAGCGACGCGTCGACCACGCCGACGTCGGCAGGGCCCGTCGGGGGGCAGACAGCTTCGTTGGTGCCGCCGCCGGAACCTCCGCTGTTCGCGGTGGATCCACCTGTGCTGCCGGCACCTTCGTTCGTACCGCCGTCGCCGACGGCGCCGCCGGTCGAATCGGTACCACCCGTCGAGCCCGTGCCGCCCGTGGCGCCGTCGCCTCCGACGCCGTCGTCACCGCACGCGATCACCGTCAGCATTGCGACCGAGACCACCGCCGTTCCCAAGCGCATGAACGCGATGGTACGCGTTGAGCCATGCCCGAGCTACCCGACGTCGAGATTGCGCGCCGCCATCTGCAACGCTGGCTCGTCGGCGGGAAGGTAAGCGGCGCCCACTGCACGGATAAACGCCTGACGCGGCCAAAGCCGCCGCGTGCCTTCGCGCGGGCCCTCAACGGAAGGACCGTCGACTCCCTGACTCGTAAGGGCAAATGGCTGCGTTTCGTCCTGGACGATGGTAGCCGCGTCTTCTCCCACCTCGGGATGACCGGCGACTGGGTGCACGCCGCGATGGACGCGCCCGCGCAGCGCTCGGAACGCGCGCGCATCGATGTCGTCAAACGCGGGCGGGCAACGAGCGTGCGTTACGTGGATGCGCGCCGCTTCGGACGCCTCGTCGTGTCGCGCGACGACATCGAGGACTGGACGGTGCTCGGCCCGGATCCCTTGGCGGACGGCATCGACGTTCGACGCCTCGCAGGGAAGCTCGCGGATAGCCGGCGGGCGGTGAAGGCAATCCTCATGGACCAAGAGGTGCTGGCCGGCGTCGGGAACATCCTCGCGACCGAGGCACTTTGGATGGCGCGGATCGATCCGCGGTCACCGGGCGTGGCGCTCTTGCCCGCGGACACGCGCGCGATCGCGAAGGGCCTCCGCCGGTCGATCGAGCGCGAGCTCCGCGACACGCGCACCGCGTTCTTCGTCTATGGACGCGCGGGCGAGCCGTGCCCTCGCTGCGATGGGCGTCTTGCCAGCGTCGTGGTCGGAGACCGCACAAGCGTCTACTGCGGCAGCTGTCAGGTACGTCGAAAGAGAACGCGATAGCAGCTAATCACCCAGATCGAAAACAACGCCGATGAAAGCGAAAGCCTCGCTCTGCAACGACGAGGAGACAGGAGCTACCTCTTTGGCAACAGCCATCGAGCGACACCAGCCAGGAGGAGGCGACATTGAAACTCTACGATTTCCCCTGGGGGCCATATCCATTGCGAATCAGCATCTACCTCGCGGAAAAGGGCCTCTCCGATGTCGAAGTGCTCAAGCTCGAGCCACCCCTCGACAAGAAGGATTGGCCGCCGCCGTTTCTGAAAGCGCTCACGCCCGCCGGCTCCCTCCCGATCGTCGTGGACGACGATGGCACCGTGATCGGACAGTCACTGGCAATCCTCGAGTATCTCGAAGAGACCAAGCCCGGCCCCGACATGCTCGGCGCCACGCCTCGGATGCGCGCGCGGACGCGAGAGATGGTGGCGGTGTTCGACGAAGCGATCGCCTTTTTCGGTTTGTGGTCTCGGCACGGCAGCGATTTGAACGAGGGCATCATCAAGAAGAGCCACGATGCGGCTGCGATTGGAGCCGAACGTTATGGCCAGAAGCTCCGGATCGCCGAGCGCATGACGGGGGATAGTCCCTTCTTGACCGGTGACGAGGTCACCATCGCCGACTGCGTCGCAATGGCAACCCTACAATTCACGCGACAGTTCTATGGTGTGCCAATCCCCGCGGACTGCCCGAGGCTCGCAGCCTGGTACGAGCGATTCTCCAAGCGCGCGAGCGCGCCGGCGCCGAAGTTCCCGGAGGACCAGCTGGCGCTGGCCTATGGCCTCCCGGAGCAAACCGGGATCACGATCTAGGGTCTTGCGTCACAGCGGAGCCGCGCTCCACGTTGCAATCCTTCGCTGCAGGACTGCGCGCTCAGCGACGTCGATCTGGAACAAGTGGAGCCACTCGTTCTCGATGAGCTCGCGCACCTTGGCGTGTTTCTCGAGGACGCGATCGATGGCCGGGCGCGGCGCTTCGATGAAAGCACTGAGCCTCAGCGGCGCGTGCATCCAGTGCTCGCCGTCGTTGAGGGATTGGAATGACAGCCCAATGCGAAGGTCGCCGCCGTTGCCCTCGAAGACACCGAGGTGCCCGCCCACGACGTTATGGAGGACCTTGTTTCCGCTGCCGTAGCGCCGATTGTCGACCGTCGACGCGTAATATTGGAGGTTGATCCAGTGGGTGACGACCAGCGGCCCCGTCATGATCGCCTCGAGGATCGCGAAGTCCTTGTCCTGATCGACGCGGTAGTCGTGTAGGAACACGCGCCCCGCCAGATCGAGCTTCCGCGTCCGTTCCCTCGGAGCAACGATGAAGCTCGCATTGCCCGCGAGCCCCCATTCGGGACGCGTCTGGGCCCAGTCCAAGGAGCGTCCGATGACCGCTGTACGAAGCTCGGTGTCCGAAAGCTCGCCGAGACCGAGCTTGGGTGAGCGCTCACGCCGTGCCGCGATGCTCGCGCGATCGAGCTTCGCGCGCAGGTCGGCGAGCTCGTTCGCGTGCGTCGAAGAGATGGCGCTTTCGTCGAACAGCGCCACGTCGTCGGTCGTGGTGTTGTGAAGGCCGGCCACGAATTTGGTGGTCTCGGGAATGCGGATGCCGCGCGAGGCGAGACCGGCGCGAACTTCGTCGTCGTTGAGGAGCGCCACGGCGGCTCGCGCGTTCACTTCACCCGTTTGACCACAACACGCACCGCAATCGAGGCCTGCGGCGTAAGGATTGTTGCGCGTAGCGGCCCCATGCCCGACGAGCGCGACGAGAGGCGCGAAGCCTCGCGTCAGGCTCATCACCCGAAGCATGCCCTCCGCGAGCTGGCAGCGATCCTCGAGGGACAGCGGCGAACCGTCGACCTTGCTCGTGAGTCGCGGCGTACGCGCCGTTTCCTCGCGCGGGCGGAGGCCTGCGTGCTCGTGCTCGGCTGCGTGTCGCGACTTGCGGGCGAACGATTCGCCGAACACGTCCGCCGCAAAAAAAAGCCCCATCGCATCGACGAACGCGAAGCTCGATAGGGCGGTGGACTTGAACGCCTTCCACGCCTGAGCGGTTTGCAGGCGCGCCCTTCGTTTCGTCTCGAGGCCCTTGCGCACACCGGTGTCGGTGACGCGAAACTTCGGCGCGAACAGCCCTGGCAGCTGTGGATGCGCGTGTTCGGCGGCGAGCGGTGCGTACTCGACGGGCAAACCAAAGAAGCCCGCGCAGCCCAGCGTCTGGACGTCTTGCCCCTGGGACTCGAGAGCGCGCCGAAAGACCTCGGAGCGAACATCGAGACAGAAGGCCGCTTGAACGGTCGCCGTCGTCGGGCGCGTAGCCTCGAAGCCCGCGGGCAATTGCGCGCGCACCTGAGATGACCACGCGATCTCGGCGGCCCTTTGGAGGATCCAGTCGTCGGCGCGCGCCACTTGCGCGGCACGATCGAGCAGGGGCCAGCTCGCCATCGCTTGCTGCCACTCCGCGCGGAGCTCTGCGCTACCTGCGCGAAGAAGGATCCACTCCCAGCCGAGGCGAATCGCGAGCAGCTCGACGATGTTGTTGTCGTCTCCACCATCGAGACGCGCCATCCAGCGGCGGTACGCGCACCACGACGCCCACCCGTTGATGTCGAGTAGAAGCGCCCAAAGATAGTTTTCGAGCTTGTCGGCGGGCACGGCGAGCTCTTCCAATGCGACGCGCGTCATCTCGTCCGCGGTCTTCGGCAGCGCCGCCGCAGTATGGCGATACCCGGTCAGTCCCATGAACAGGTTTGGGCCTCGATCGCCCTGCGCCCCTTCTCGCCAGCTCGCGTAGAGGCCGCCCTTTCGGACGGGTCCTATCTGCGCCTGGCCATCGTCGAAGTATGCAGCGCTGAACCGACTCACCCTCTCGACGATGAATTCTCGCCACGAGACCTCGAGATCGTCGGAGGCGCGCGCGTCCATCACGTCGACGACCAGCGGCCGCCGAGGAAGTGTGGGCTCGGGGATCCAAAAGAGCGCGGTCAGCTCGTCTTCCGTCGCGTTGGACCCGCTCTCGGCGATCGCTTCGCGCACGTGCTCGGGGCGAAGCCGTCCCTCACGCCACTCCTGGGCGTACCACGCGCGCGGGATGAGCAAGCGCGCGCCCGACAGCGACGCGAGCTCGCCGGCGAGCCGAGGAAGCGGCTTGTCGGTGCACGTCCAGAAGGGATTCACCGCGATGAAGCGATCGAGCGGCCACGTCGGCGCGATGCGAGCGCATGCGCGGTCGATGGCTTCGTTCAGATCGGTCGATGTCGGATCCTGCGACACGAAGGGCGCCAAAATATTCAAAATATACGGGACTGTCGAGTCGGACGGGCGCTCGTGGTCGGCCTCACCGCGGCGGCTCGTTCGAGGAGCGGCGGCCACAAGCGGAACGTCACGCGCGTGAACCAATCGTCGAGGTAGAGCCCGCTGTGGACATACGGCTGGAGCAAACGCGCCAGTAGCCCGTTCGGCGATGCTTGCAGAACCGTTTGCACGAGGAAGAGCAACACGAGCCCACCGAGGACGATCCACCAGCGCAGGTCGAGCGCCGGCCCCGGATGCATCTCGGGGATCAGGTTCTCGAACGCTGCGTGGCCGACGTAATAGGCGATGGTCGCGCCCACGGTGAGGACGACCGCGCGGATGAATGCGCGCGCTCCGGCGGCCACGGCTTTGCCGAACATGGGAACGAAGCTCAAGACGAGCGCGAGCGTGAGTGTGCGCATCGGCGGCGAAACGTGCAGCGAGTAGCGGGTGGACGCCGTCCAGAGGCCCGCGGCGACGGTACCCATCAAGCTGACGGCGATCAGGGTGGCGAGAATCGACTTTCGCGGGTGCACGAGCGACGTGCCTCGCCACGTCTCGACCACGTTGCCCGAGGTCAAGAAACAATGCGCCTTGTAGAACGAGTGCGCGAGGAGGTGCAGCAGCGCCAAGTGCCACACGCCGAGACCGCACTGCACGAGCATGAAGCCCATCTGCGCGATGGTCGACCACGCGAGCACCAGCTTGATGCTCATGCGCGTCATCATCACCAGCGAGCCGAGCAGCGCCGTCACCAGGCCCACGCCGAGCAGCACGTCCTGCGCGATCGTGGCATGCGCCATGAGCGGGCTCAGCCTGATCATCACGAAGCCACCGATGTTCACGACCCCTGCATGAAGCAGCGCGGAGACCGGCGTCGGCGCCTCCATCACTTGCAACATCCAACCGTGGAACGGAAGCTGCGCGGTCTTCAGGAGCACGCCGAGGACGAGCAGCACCGTCGCGAGTTGGAGGGGCGGCGAGAGCGGTCCGGTCAAGTGATCGGCGTAGCTGTTCAACGCGTCGATGCGCAGAGAGCCTGCCTCGGTCGACATGACCGCGAGCGATCCGAGGAAGCACAAGTCCGCGACACGGCCGAGGAGGAACTTCTTGTGCGCGACGATGATGGCCTGGCGGCGTGTTCGATAAAAGATGAGGAGCTGGTGAAGGAAAACGCCGGTCGCGATCCAACCGGCGATGAGCGATACGAGGTGGTTCGAGATCACCAAGATCGTGACCGAAGCGATGGTCATGAGCAGCGATCGCGCGTATCGGTCCAGCCCGCGCTCGCCGGCGAGATACGTCTGCGAGTAGCGCACGACGACGACCGCGAGCGTGCTGACGAGGATCAGCATCGCGCTCGAGACGACGTCGAGCTGCACGAGGCGGAAGATCCTCGACTCGCCCGCCGGATAGCCGAGCAGCGAGACGATCGCCTGCAGTAGGACGGCCAACCCGGAGAGCCCCGCCGTCAGCGACGTCGCGAAGATCGGGACGCGGAACGGAGCTCGCTCCGATACGAAGATGTTGCCGATGATGAGAATCGTCGGGACGAGCGAAGCAAGGACCAGCGGCGCCAGCTGCAACACGTCACGGGAGGTCATGCATCAAGTCCTTTCGCCCCCGGGGAAATCAAACTGAAGCGCGACAGACGACTCGTCACGAACGTGAGCTGCTCGATGCTCTTACTTCTGCAGGATTTTGGGGCGATTTGGTCCCAGCGGGATCAAACGAGTAGCACGGCTTCGGGTGACGACGTCGCTCAATTTTCGCGCTTGTCCACCGCGTCTCGAACGCGCTTCAGCGCGTCTTCGATCTCCATCACGGAGGGTCGAACCCGAGGTTCTTCGCGGCAGCCGCGAGACCATCCAGAAACAGCCGAACCCGCGGTGGAGCTTTGCGTGTGGGCAACAATGCATGGAGCGTCAACTTCCGCGAGCTCCAGGCAGGGCAGACGTGACGAAGCCGTCCTGCTGCGAGGTCTTCACGGACGACGTGCAGCGGCAGGAGCCCAAAGCCGGCTCCTGCGATCAGGAGGTCACGCAGGCCCACGACGTTGTTCGCCGACACTGCGATCGTGACGCTCACCTGTGCCTTCCCGCCCTCGGGCGAACGCAGCGACAGGGACGAACGAACCGGCAACCCCGAGTGAACGACCCACGGGGCGCCTCCGAGCTCCTTCGGCGTCCGCGCCTCGCCTCGTTCATCCGTCACGGACGGACTGGCGACGACGATCTCGGGCTCGGATGCGAGGCGACGGACGATGAGGCTCGACTCGGCGATCGAGCCGAGACGTAGAGCGACGTCGAAGCCCTCGGCGACGAGGTCATGAACGGCGTCGTCGAACACGAGATCGATCTTCAAGGCTGCGTGCCGCCGGGTGAGCGTCGCAGCGATCGGTGCAACCATCGCGGACAGGGAAGGGTCGAACGGCAGCGTCACCCGGAGCTTGCCGGTCGGGGCATTGCGGTGGCCCTCGACGACCTGCTCGAGAGACCGCACGGACGCGAGCACCTCCTTTGCCGCGTCGAGCACCTGCTCGCCGACCTGGGTGAGGTGGAGCCGTCTCGTGCTGCGCTCCATGAGGCGAACGCCACATCGCTCTTCGAGCGTACGCACGTGCTGGCTCACGACGCTCTTCGCGAGACCGAGGTTTCGGGCTGCGCCGGTGAACGATCCGACGTCGGCGACGGCGACGAAAACGGGAAGGAGCGGCCAATCACGAGGCGCGAACACTGTTCGACGCTACCGCACAGTGAGTTCGATGTGAGGCGGATTGTTCGGTCGCCCGCGCGTCGTCATCTTGTGGTGCATGACCAACGTGCGCCCCGCCTCGTTCGCGGTCGCCCTGATGCTCGCCATCGCGGGCTGCGGCACCACCTCCACCCAGGCGGACAAGGAAACGTCGACCATGACCACGAACCAGACAAGCCCGAAGCACCAAGCCCGGGAGCTCCTCGAGGCCATCGAGACGGGCGAGAGCGGCCCGGTGGCCGTCATCAATCCCGACAAATACATCCAGCACAACCTCGGAGCGAAGGACGGGCTAGCGGGCTTCGGGGAGCTTCTTGCGCAGCTACCGAAGGGCTCGGCTCGCGTGAACACCGTGCGCGTCTTCCAGGACGGCGACTTCGTGTTCGCCCACACCGATTACGACTTCTTCGGCCCCAAGATCGGGTTCGACGTCTTCCGGTTCGAGCACGGAAAGATCGTCGAACATTGGGACAACCTTCAGGAGAAGCCCGCGAGCGCGAATCCGAGTCGGCACACGATGACGGACGGGCCGACGGAGGCGAAGGACCTCGAAAAGACGGAGGCGAACAAGGCTCTCGTCAACGCATTCGTCGATGACATCCTCGTCAACGGCCGAATGGAGAAGCTCGCCGGCTACATCGACGGCGACGAGTACATCCAGCACAACCCACAGATCGCCGACGGCCTGGCGGGACTACGCGCTGCGCTCGAGGCCATGGCCGCGCAAGGCATCACGCTCAAGTACGACCGCATCCATCGCGTGCTCGGCGAAGGAAACTTCGTGCTCGTCGCCAGCGAGGGCTCGTTCGGTGGGAAGCCGACGGCCTTCTACGACCTCTTCCGCGTGGACAACGGGAAAATCGCGGAGCACTGGGACACGCTCGAGACCATCCCGCCGAAGGACCAGTGGAAGAACGACAACGGGAAGTTCTGAGGCGGCGCAGAAGTCGCGCGCGTTGGCGGAGGAGGAGAGATTCGAACTCCCGGACCCCGTAAAGGGTCGGCGGTTTTCAAAACCGCTGCCATCGACCACTCGGCCACTCCTCCGGGTGAGGCGCCGCGAACCCTACCACCGTTCGCGGCGCGAGCACGAGCACGCTCAGCGCTTGGCGATGAAGCTCGTCAGGAGCTGGTCGGTCTGTGCTTGGACCTTCTTTCGGAAGAACGACGTCCAGCCGAGGAGCAACCCGACAGGGCCGAACGCTTGTCGGGCCCAACGGGGAAAGTCGAACGTGTCGACGTGGCGAACGATGCGGCCGTTTTCGATTTCGAAACGGGCGTCGATGACGTTGTGCACCTTTCGACCGGTGCGGACGAAGGTGTACCAGGCTTCCCAATGGGCTTTGCCGCCCCGCGCGTCCCCCTCGACCCCACCCACCTCGATGGTGAAGTCCGCGCCCGCTCGAGCACACAGCATGCGCCACATGTTGCGGGCACGTTCACCGCGCAGGTCGGGGAACGCGGCGTCCGAGAAGTGAACGTCGTCCGCGTAGCATGAGCCCATCGTCTCCGCGTCGCGGCGCTGAAACGCGTCGTAGAACTTCTGAATCAGCTGCGCGTTCGCCTGCTCGGTCGACATGGGTGCGGAGCTTACAGCGCAACTCGGTTGCCCTGATTGTTTCCCGCTCCAACGGCTCCCAGCGGGTGAGGAGCCGTTTCCGCGGGAAACAAGCGCAACCTCTGCCCCCGGCGCTCGGTGTTGATTATCGCAGCCGCATCAACCGCCGTCAGCGTGGCGCAAGACAAGGCTGCGGCTTGCCGCCTTCACCCGCGCCACCGCCACCGAGCGGAGCGTCGAGACAAGGCTGAGGCGCTCCACCTTGGCCCATGCCGCCGCCGCCGATCGGCGCCTCGAGACAAGGTTGCGGCTCGCCACCTTGGCCTTGGCCGCCACCGCCGGGGAGCGCGCCGAGACAGGCTTGAGGGCCGCCGCCCTCGTAGCCGCCGCCGCCGTCAGCGCCGCCGCCGCCGGGCGAATCGACGATTTCGGGGTCGCAGCCCGGAGCAGCCGTCGCAGCCCCGACGATCCCAGCAACCGCAGCCGCAATCAGTCGGGCGCGCCTGCGGAGGATCGCCGCACGATCGATTTCGTCATCCATAAGTTCCTCGAAGGACCTCGATCGTCGCCGTGGCACGGCGAGGCTGTCAACGGGCGGCGCGCAGCCTATCCTGTCGCCCATGGCGCAAGACGTATCCGAGCCGCCGATCAAACTCCCTCAAGGCGCCCCGCCACCGCGCGTTCCGCGCTCGGGCGATGGGCATCGCCCGCTCTATGCGGTTTGGGAGCTGACGATGAAATGCGATCAGCCCTGCGAGCATTGTGGCTCGCGCGCCGGTCACGCCCGCGTCGAAGAGCTCTCGACGGAAGAGATCTTCAAGGTGGCCGACTCGCTCACCGAGCTCGGCACACGTGAGGTCGCGCTGATCGGCGGCGAGGCCTATCTGCGGCCGGATCTGCCGAAGATCGTCGAACACCTCACCTCGAAGGGCATGCGCGTAAGCCTGCAGACCGGCGGCCGCGCCTTCCACGCAGAGCGCGCGAAGACGCTGAAGGCGGCGGGTCTCTACGGCGTCGGCGTCTCCATCGACGGCCCCGCGAAGATTCATGATCGCCTGCGCGGCAACCTAGGCAGCTACTCCGCCGCGATGCGCGCGCTCGAGGTCGCGCGCGAAGCCGGCATGGTCGTGACCTCGAATGCGCAGATCAACCGCCTCAACCACGAGCACCTGTGGGAGCTCGTCGAAGCCTTGTGGAAACGCGGCGTGATCGCGTGGCAGGTCGCGCTCACGGTCCCGATGGGACGGGCCGCGGACAGGCCCGATTGGATCTTGGAGCCGTACATGGTCGTCGGCGTCATCGACACCCTCGCCGCGATCCAGCTCGAAGGCATTCGCCGATATGACGGTAAAGGCGAAGTTTTCAACATCTTCGTCGGCAACAACATCGGTTATTACGGCCCACACGAGACGACGCTGCGCTCCCGCCCCGGCGGCAAAGAGTCGTTCTGGCAGGGCTGCAAAGCAGGCCAATACGTCATCGGCATCGAGTCCGACGGCAAAGTGAAAGGCTGCCCGTCGCTACCGACCGAGCCTTACGTCGGCGGCAACGTCCGCGATGCCGCCATCCGCGACATCTGGGACAACGCGCCGGAGGTTCGCTTCACGCGTGACCGCAATACCGACGAGCTCTGGGGCTTCTGCAAGACCTGCTACTACGCCGAGACCTGCATGGCAGGCTGCTCGTGGACCTCGCACTGCACGCTCGGCAAACGCGGCAACAACCCGTTTTGCTACCACCGCGTGAAGATGCTCGAAAAGCGCGGCATCCGCGAGCGTCTCCAAAAGAAGGACGAGGCGCCCCAACAGCCTTACGACTTCGGTCGGTTCGACATCGTCGAAGAGCCCATCCCCGAACCCGCCGAGGCCGAGAGCCCCGGCTGACCGCGGACAATTGGGCCTGCGCGACAGGCCCTGTCTAGGATGCGCCCACCCATGGGGTGCGCGTCGAGGAGAGCTCGGATCGTGGCGAGCTCGGTCCTCGCGACAGCGGTGGTTTCGCTGCTCGCGAGCGGCTGCAGGCCGGTCCGCAAGCGCGCGAAGCAAGACGATTGGCGAGGCGGCTCGCTCTTCGATTACGAGCCGAAGCGACGCACCCAAGAGCAGGCCGCCGACGAATCCGATGAGGACGAGCCGCCGCCCGGCTACGTCCACGCGAAGGCCCGTTTCGTCTGGATTCGCAAGAAGCCCGACCCCGACGCAGACTGGCTCGGCTACATCACGCTCGGCCAATCGCTCGCGCTTCGGCGGGACCGGCGCGGAATGGTCGAAGGCTCCGGCTCGACCTGCCGAAACTGGGTCCCCGTCGCGCCGAAGGGTTGGGTCTGCATCGGTCGAGACGCGACGCTCGACGAAGAAGATCCGACGTTCAAGCTCCTCCACGAACGGACCGCGAACGTCGAGTCCCCTTGGCCATTCGACTACGCGCGGTCACTCGGCGCACCTCGCTATCGCCTATTGCCGACCTTGCGCGATCAAAAGGCAAAAGAGGGCGACATCCCCGCGCTCCTCGCGCGGATCGAAAAGGCGCGCGCGGCGAAGAACGATGTCGAAATCGAGGCGATCGACAAGCGGCTCATCGGCGTCGAGCTCGGAATGACCGGCGAAGCGCCGCCGACTTTGTTCGAGCCCGCGCCCACCATCATGGAGACCGACGAGGACGTCGCGCTCGGGTCGACCATTGCATACAACGATGAATTCGATTTCGAGGGACGCGCCTGGCTCCTCGGTTGGGACCAATCGATCATCCCTCAGGCTCGCGTGAAGAAATATCCGCGCTCGGCCTTTCACGGGGTCGAGATCGAAGGCGACGTCGAGCTCCCGCTCGCGTTCGTGAAACGCCAAGGCGCGTACGAATACCGCATCGGGCCGAACGGCAAGCTCGCTCCGACGACCGACATGATCGAGCCTCACGCAATGGTCGAGCTCGGTGACGACATCGTCGAGCTCGATGGACGAAAGCTCTTCGAGACCGAAAAGGAAGGCGTCTACGTCTCCGAGCGCGACGTCGTCTACGTGAACCCGACGTCGGCGGTGCCCTCGGACGTGTCTTCCGAAGGGCGGCGCACATGGGTCGAGGTCAGCACCGTCGGCGGCTGGCTCGTCGCCTTCGAGGGTGCGCGGCCCGTCTACGCGACCGCCATTTCAGCAGGCCGCGCCGCACTGGAAGAAGACGGCACGATGGTCCCGTCCTCGTCGACGCCGATTGGCACGTACACGATCAAGAGCAAGCTCAAGACGACGACGATGCGCTCGGACCGACGGCCCGACAACGTCCACGCCGAGGTCATGTACACGCAAGTCTTCCACGAGGACTACGCCCTTCACGGCGCGTATTGGCACGCCGATTGGGGTGACCGAAGAAGCGCCGGTTGCGTCAACCTCTCCCCTACCGATTCCAAATGGCTCTTCGATTGGTCCGAGCCGAACATGCCGGAAGGCTGGCACGCGAAGAAGCTTTTCGGCGGCGAGCCGACCACGGTCGTCGTCATTCATTTGTAGCGGTATGAATCGGCCCATGAGCGGCCTCGCGACTTGGACGAAGAGTTGCAGCGGCGCCGAGCTCAGCGATCGGCAGTGAACGGTGACCGGCTCCGGTGGGGGTCGTCAGTCGCCGGGCACCGCGGAGTGGGGTCCCCAGCCCCTTCGGGGCTACCCCACTCCGCTCGTTTGCCGCAATGCCTCGGCGGCGACTTCCTCCCTGCCCACCTACGCCGGTCACCGTTCACTGCCTCCCGATACCGTCATTGCGCCTTCACCCAGCGCTATTGGCACCATTGCGGCGGTGTACGAACGTGTGACGAGATCGAACACCTTCGCAGGCACGAGCAATGCCTCCCGCTTCCTTGAAGGGGGTGCAGCATCGTTCTCCTCGCAGCGTTGGGATTCGTCCTCGGCTTCGCGTTGAACCACGGAACGATCTGCACCGTCATTGCCACGTCGGAGCTGGTTTCCGAGAAGCGACCGGCGCGATTCATCGCACTCCTCGAATGCGCTCTCTGGGCGGCGCTCGCGTATGCGATTGTCGACGTGGCCCCGACGATGCGACAGGGCTGGTCACCTCTCGCGCACCTGGTCCCGGCAGCCATCCTGTTCGGGATCGGCGCGTACGTGAATGGAGCGTGTGTCTTCGGATCCGTCGCGCATTTCGGCAATGGTGACGTCGCGTACCTATGCGCGCTCGTCGCCGCTTCCGCCGTGTCTCATGTCGAAGCACTGTTCGACGTCGTTCCGAATCGGCCGGCCGCGAGTGCTGCTCTGTCCCACGGGCCCGAGCTTGTCGGCATCGCGCTGTTGGCGGTCGTCGCGCTGAGGTTCATCGTATCCATGGGATCGGAACCCAACTTCCGGCGGCTGACCTTTGCAATGGGCGCGATCGGCATTTGCTTCACCATGCTGACGGTTTTGCACCCCGAATACTCGATTGTGGCCTCGGTCCGAACGATCGCTTCGCGGCCGGCGGAGACCGCGGTGATTTCCTTCTGCTTGCTCGGCGGCAGCCTCGCCTCCGGAACGCACAAGCATCGCCGATTCATGCTGAAATGGCCGACCGCCGAAAGCGTCGCCAGAAGAACACTCGGCGGCTTCCTCATGGGGTTGGGTGCGCTGCTCATTCCCGGAAGCAACGATACGGTCCTGCTCACCGGCTTCCCCATGGGTGCCTGGCAGGCCGCGCTCGTCTATCTGCTGCTCGTCACGACGCTCGTCGCACTGATGCTCAAGTTCGGCTCGCTGGCGCAATCCTCCATCGAAGCTTCGAAGCCGACGACAGCGTGATCCCCAGCCGTCGAGCCAGCTCGGTTCGATTGTTGCGCTCGCGAGGTTCTTTCCGAGCCAGCTCGGTTCGATTGTTGCGCTCGCGAGATTCTTTCCGAGCCAGCTCGGTTCAATTGTTGCGGTTGCGAGACTTTTTTCCGAGCCAGCTCGGTTCGATTGCTGCGCTCGCGAGATTCTTTCCGAGCCAGCTCGGTTCGATTGCTGCGCTCGCGAAATCAGATCCGAGCCAGCTCGGAAGTTTTGCTGCGAACGCGAGATGGCTGCCCAGCCGGCTCGGTCGAATTTCGTGCACTGCAACGTCAAGAGCGAGCCAGCTCCAAGCGAATTCTGGTGCTGCAACAATCGAGCCGAGCCAGCTCCAAGCGAATCCTCGCGCGACAACAAACGGAGCGAGCCAGGTCCCGGCGCGCCGATCCGAAGTGGCATCGTCGAAACTGAACCCCCAGAGATCGGATCGCGATTGTCGCGAAAACCGGGGCTCGGCACCCCACACGCCGCCGCGGTGGCCCGAGATCCGCGCGTTCTTCGATCCGAAGTCGATGCGTTCAGTCTGGACCGCGCGACTTCGGATCCCGGGTCATCGACCGACGCGCACGGTCACGACGGAGACAGTGAACGGTGACCGGCGTAGGTGGGCAGGGAGGAAGTCGCCGCCAAGGCATTGCGGTCTACGAGCGGAGTGGGGAGCCCCGAAGGGGCTGGGCCCCACTCCGCCCCGCTCGGCGACTGACGACCCCCCACCGGAGCCGGTCACCGTTCACTGCCGAGTGATGCTGTAATGGTGACGCCGGCCCACTCCGCGCTGCCCTGACGACCGGCTCACCGAGGCGCCGCAAACCTCAACCGAAGCTTCGACGAAGGCGACAGCGTGATCCGCGGACGCGCTTTCGGCAGCTCGCGTTCTTCGTGTCGGAACGAGAACCGCTGATAGAGCGATGCGAGCGCGACGACAGCTTCGACCGAGGCGAAGGCCCTTCCGATACAAGCCCTCGGGCCGGCACCGAACGGCAAATAGCTCTGTTTGGGCCGCCGCTCTTCCGCTTCGGGCGCGAAGCGATCAGGCCGAAATGCCGTCGGCTCGGGATAAAAGCGCGGGTCTCGATGCGTGAAGTAGGTCCAAATCACGACCTCGCTCCCGTGTGATACCGAATAAGGGCCGATGGTCGCATCACGGCCTGCCCTCCGCGCCAGCACGTAGGCAGGTGGATAAAGGCGCATCGCCTCTTTGACGATTCGATCCGTGTAAACGAGCTTGTCGACGTCGGCCGCCGTCGGGAGCCTCGAGCCGAGCACGTTATCGAGCTCTTGCCGGAGCTTTCGCTCGACTTCGGGAGAGCGCGCGATCAACGACAGCGCCCACGAGAGCGTATTGGATGTCGTCTCGTGCCCGGCGAGGAGGAACGTGACGAGCTCGTCGCGGATCTCACGCGACGACAGGCGCACCGAAGCGTCCTCGGGGTCGACCGCGTCGAGGAGCATCTGCAATAGATCGTTGTGCTTGATCGAGCTCGCACGACGAGCCGCGATGACGCGATCGATGACGCCGTCCAGCGCGGCGAGCGCCTTCACGTTCGTGCGGTCCACTGGCCATTTGAGCGCTTTGGGGGTCGACCTCGGCACGGCGAGCGACATCTGGAACGTCCGCATCGAGCGCCCGACCGTATCGACCTCGCTCGCGAGATCGATCCCGAGGAGCGTGCGACCGACGATGCGCAGCGTGAGATCGATCATCTCGGCGCCAACGTCCCATTGGGCTCCGATTCGCATTCTGCCGAGCGTCGTCTCGGTCTCGGCGACCATTCGATCGACACACGCTTCGATCGCCCTCTTCGTGAAGGCCGGGCCGAGGAGGCGCCGATGTCTGCGCCATACCTCCCCATCCGTCGTGAGAAGGCCTTGTCCCAACACGGTCGACAGGCTCTCGAACGCGGTATGGGTCTTTTCGAATGCGTCGGACTGGGTAATCAGAACATCGCGGATATGGTCCGGATGTTTGAGGACATAGAGGCCGACGCCGTTCGACGGTGCATAATAGATGTCGCCGTAGCGCTCGAAACGCGACCCGACGAACGAAAATGGGTCGAAGAAGAACGCCGCTGCATAACGCAGCGACTCGACGACGCCTGCTTTGCGCGGCGGAGGCCCGGGCGGAAAGCCCTGTTTATTCGCAGGAGCGTGGGTCGAGTCGGTCGAGGTCCGGCCAGGCTCCGCGGTGGCGCTCACGTGCCCGGGACGCCGTATTCCGCGGCGAACCCTCCCTCACCGTGTCCACCGCCGACGCCTGCGCCCCCAGTGCCGCCACCGCCGGTGCCCGGTACACCATATTCAGGCGCGAGCATCCCGCCGTCACCGTCACCGCCCTGACCAGAGCCGCCCTGACCAGAGCCACCCTGCGCGCCGCCGCCGTCCGCGACCTGACCGCCCCCACCGCCCGTACCCGGAACACCGTATTCGGGAGCAGCACCACCGCTGCCGTCGTCGCCGCACCCCGCTGCAACCGTCACGAGCCCGAGGAGAAGCGCTGCCGCCGTTCGCGGAATGCCACCGTCCGCGCTGCGGATCTTCTCACCGCAATGCGGGCAGGTGGTCTCGCTGAGCTTCGCGGCGCAACCACAAGAAGAGCAAGTAACGAAGGGCGGCATGGGCCCGATCGTCGCCCCGGCCTCGTTTCGCTGTCAACGGTGCGGGGACGTTGCAGCACGATGGCTGCAACCGTTGCGCAACGTCGGAATCCGACGAGATTCCCGCGTCGATCGAGCTGCTACGCCGTGGTCCACCGGGATCTTCCGCAGCACACCGCCGCGCGCTTCGTGGCACGAATCGTGACCATGCCGGCAGCATGATGCGCACCCGCTTCCTTTTGCCGATGCTCGGGGTCCTCGCGTTGATCGGGTGTGGTGACAGCGGCGACGCGCCCGACGGGGGGCAAGGGCCGGGCGGCGGCGCCCAAGGCGGTGAAGGGCAAGGCGCGAGTAACAGCGGAGGCGAAGGAGTCGGCGGCGAAGGAGGAAACCCGGATCCCGTCATTCAAAGCGAGCACCCGCGCATCTATCTGAACGACGAGCAGATCGCGCGCCTCGGCGCAGCGCTCGAAGCACCGACGGAGGCGGCGGCGCGGTACACGGCATTCGTCGATTCGGCGCTCGAAGGCGGCGACCCATACGACTTCCAAGGGTGGCATGCGGCGCTGCTCTATGGCCTGACCGGCGACGAGGCCTACGCCAACCTCGCGATCGCGCACGTCGATGCAATGGTCGCCGAGGACGAAGCGCTGATTGCGTCGGGGAGCTCGCCGAACGTCGCTTACGACAGCTATTTGGAGGTCGGGCCGCGCGTCGGCGACATGGCGCTCGTCTTCGATTGGTGCTTCGACCTCGTCACGGCCGACCAGCGCGCGCGCTGGATCGCGTGGGGCAATCAAGCCGTCTACAACGTTTGGCACCACGAAGAGGCGTCGTGGGGTGGGCAATCGATGCCGTGGACGGGTTGGGCCGTCGACGACCCGGTGAACAACTACTACTTCTCGTTCTTGCGAGCGACGATGCTCCTCGGCCTCGCAACCTACGAGGAGAACCCCGACGCGCCGGGCTGGGTCGACCATTTCCGCCAGACCAAGATCGAAGAGCAGCTCGTGCCGGCCTACGAATCGCTCGCCGGCGGGGGCTCCCGCGAGGGCACCGGATACGGCGTCGCGATGATGAATCTGTTTCGCCTCTACGACCTCTGGCAGAAGTCGACCGGCGAAAACATCGCGAGCCTCACCCCGCACGCACGCGACTCGATTGCGCACATGACGCATTCGATCGTCCCTACGTTGGATCGCATTGCGCCGATCGGCGATCACGCGCGCGACTCGACGGCGTCGCTCTTCGATTATCACCGCGACTATCTGCTCGTCCTCGGCGCGCAGTATCCCAATCACGAGTCCACGCTCGCCGCGCGCTCTCTTCTCGCGGCCTCCAGCGTCCCGGAAGCGTCCCAAGGCTTCATGCGGTTTTCCGACTTTCTCTACGATCCGACGGGGCTGGACACGGCGCCGCTTTCGTCGCTGTATCCCGCGTACCATGCGGCCGGCGTCGGCAACGTCTTCATTCGCTCGTCGTGGGAAGCCGACGCGACGTGGGCCGGTTTCATCGCCGGCGCGTATGACCAGAGTCACGCGCACCACGATCAAGGGTCGCTGATGATCTACGGCGGAGAGTGGCTCGCCTACGACTCGAACATTCAATCGCACTCCGGCATCCGCCAAGAAGAGGAGCTGCACAACCTCGTGCGCGTCGAGGTCGGCGGCGACGTCCTTCGAATGCACGAAGGCGCTTCACCCGCGAAGCTCGTCGCCCTCGCCGACGAGCCCGGTGCAGCGTTCTTCGCAGCCGACGTAACGCCCATTTACGACAGCGGCGAGATCGAGTCGCTCACCCGCGAGGTGGTCTTCGTCAAACCGAACCTCTTCGTGGTCCGCGACCGCGTCCGAACCAGCGACCCGTCCGCGCGCCGCGTCTTCCAGCTCAACACGCCGATCGACCCGTCGGTGACGAGCGGCCGCGCGTCGATGAACGGCACGGCCGGCTCGCTGGATCTCTTCGTCGCGCGCCCGAGCAACGTCACCCCCACCGTCGTCGATTGGGCCCAGGTGGACGACGACATCGAAGGCGGCTACCGCATCGAGGTGAGCGCAACGGGACAAGAGGAGGCCGTTTTCCTGACCGTCCTCTCCGTCGGCGGCGAAGCCTCGAGCATCACCCCCATCGGCGACACCGGCGTCGAAATCGACACCGAGAGCGCGGGCACCATTACCGTCACGTTCGAGAGCAACGCAATCGGCGCCACCCTCGCAATGGGAGGCGACACCCCCACCTTCGACGAAAGCGTGGAGACGCTGCCCCTCACTCAATGACAAAGGCAACCGCAAAGACGCGAAGTGAAGAAGGAGTGCGCAAAGGTTAAGAGATTGCTGGGTTCGCCTTCCGAAATCTCACACCTTCGTGCTCGCTTTCTGCCCTTTGCGTCTTTGCGGTTTCTGCCCGGCTGCGGTGCGCTCAAAGGTGCCGGTGAGCGCCGGCCATTTTCGACGTGTCCACCGCGAGGGACACGACGAACGAGAAGACCTTGCGGCGAAGGTCGTGCGTCTTGCCGAGCTCGGGGATGGCGGCGGCGAGCTTGCGCGCGCCGTCGTCGTGGACGACGCGCTTGGCCATATCGAGCGCCTCGGCGCGGGCCGCGTGGAGGCCGTCCTCCTCGAGGCGGTGGATCACCGAGATGTATTCGTCGAGCAGGCTTTGGAGGGTGGCGCGCGGAACCGTGATGATCTCGGGCGCCTCACCTCCGATGTGCAATCGAATCTCGAGGTCCGCGTCGTCGAAATGGACGACCATTTTCGAGCACGACCGGTTCGGCCATAGCTCACTCGCGGGAATGTCGAGAATGAGGAGGCGCCATTCGCGCCGCCTCGCCTCGTTCGCCCGCTCCCACAACGACTCGTCGACGACAATGACCTCGACCGGCATAGAGGAGCGATATTGTATCTCAGGTTTGTTCGTTCATCGGTCGCATGACGACCGCGACGATGCGGCTTCGATCCCGCGGCAGGGCTGCGAGCACCACGGCCTCGGCCACGTCCTCCGCGGTCGAGAAGCCCTTCATGTGATCGGAGCCCTCGGTACGTCCGTCGCCGAGCGCGAAGAACGTCTCGACGCCGCCGGGACAGATCGCGCTGACCTTGATGTTCTTCTGCCAATACTCGCGATCGAGCGCCTGCGTGAGGCCCACCTGCGCGAACTTCGACGCCGAGTAGATCGCTTCGTTCGCATAGCCCTGAAGGCCCGCGACGCTCGCGACGTTGATGATGTTCCCGCCGTTTTGCTTGAGCATGTGCGGGATCACCTCTTTGCAGAAGAGCCAGGTGCTCTTCATGTTCGTCGCCATGATGCGGTCGTAGTCGTCCTCCGACCAATCGAGGAACGGGCGATAGCCGCCGATACCGGCGTTGTTCACGAGGATGTCGATGCGACCGTGTTTCGCGATCGCGTCGCGAATGGCGGCGGCCACCTCGGAAGACTTCGTCACGTCGGCCGAGAACGAAGTCGCCTTGCCGCCCGCGGCTTCGATCGTACGACAGACTTCGTCCAAGTCCTTTTGCGTGCGAGCAATCGCAGCGATCGTCGCGCCTTCACGCGCGAGGGCAATCGCGCTCGCTCGACCGATTCCGCGACTCGCGCCCGTGACGAGCGCGACCTTTCCCTTGAGCTTCATCTCATCCTCCGGTCTCGTGAGAAGGCGCCCATCGTAGTAGCGTTGCGCGCTGTACCCTAGCCCTCGATGGGGAACTGAGGACGGTCACCATGCTTTTACGATCCAGTCTGCTGTGCCTCGTCATGCTCTCGTTCACCGCGACCGGCTGCGACATGCTGAGCGGCGACAAGAGCAAGAAGTCCGCGAAGGACGACGACGACGACGACGACAAGCCGAAGAAGAAAAAGAAGAAGAAGGACGACGACGACACGAAGGCGTCGGCATCTTCCTCGGCTGGCGAGGTGAAGACGGACGCGACCGCTTCGGGCGACCCCACGGCGGCGTCCACCGCAACAGGAACGGCGACCGCGACGGGTACGACGACCTCGGGCACGATGGCGCCCGCTGGGTGTGAGGCGTACTTCAAGGCGCTCGATTGCATGGTGACGAAGGTCCCGGCGCAATCGCAGCAGCAAATGAAGGACGGCTTCGAGCAGGCGAAGTCCTCGATGAAGCAGATTCCCGCGGATATGGCGGCGAACGTCTGCAAGCAGGCGCTCGACGGAATGCAGGAGTCGCTGAAGACGATGGGCTGCGCGACAGGCGGGACGGAGTCCACGCCGCCGATGACGGGCACGCCTCCGCCGCCGCCTCCTCCGGTCGCGACGTCGACGACACCCGGGGGAAAGTCGGCGGTGCCGACAGCTGAAGAATGGGCGGCGCAGACCAAAGAGATCGGCGTCCTCAATTCGACGAAGCTCAACTGCGAGTCGAAGCAGGTCCGCGAATGGATCCGCGTCTCTTGCAAAGGCAAGAACGACACGGGCGGTACACCGACAGCCGTGAGCGTCACCAAGGGCGGCGGACGCGGCGACGATTTCACCTTCGCATCGAACGGCGTCGCGAGCCTCGTCTACCGCTGGTACGAGGGGCAATTGCTCGAGGCGGACTTCAAATGGACCGACAAGACGAAGACGCTCGTCGTCGCCTGGCCGAGGGGGGCGCCGGAGCCGCCTGTCCGCGGGATCTTCAAGTAATGAAAGACCTCCGGATCGCCGAGGACATCCGCGACGCCTCGACGCTGCCCGCGGACATCTATCGCGATCCGGAGCTTTACCGGCAGCAGGTCGAGCGCGTCTTCGCGAGAAGCTGGCAGCTCGCGTCGTGGAACGATCCGACGCCGGAGCGCGAAACGGCTGCGCCCCTGACGCTGCTTCCGCGTTGCCTCGACGAGCCGCTCCTCGTCACACACGACGCGAGCGGCACGCGTCACCTGCTCTCGAACGTGTGTACCCACCGCGGAAACATGCTGGTCGACACCGCGTGTACCATGCGTTCCATCCGCTGCAGGTACCACGGTCGCCGCTTCGGTCTCGACGGTCGGTTCGCCCACATGCCGGAGTTCGAAGAGGCGCGCGGCTTCCCCTCGCCGACCGACGATCTGCCGCGCGTTCCTTCAGCGCGGCTCGGCCCGCTCCTCTTCGCGGGCATTCGACCGGCGCAATCCTTCGAGTCGTGGCTCGGCCCGCTTGCCGAGCGCTTCGCATTCGTCCCCTGGGACCGATTGAAGGTCGACGAAGAGCGCCATTACGAGGTGGATGCCCATTGGGCTCTTTATTGCGACAACTACCTCGAAGGCTTCCATATCCCCTTCGTCCACGCGTCGCTCGCCGACGGTCTCGATTATGGTGAGTATTCGACCGAAACATTCGAATGGGGCAGCCTGCAAGTGGGCATCGGCAAAGAAGGTGAAGACCTCCTCGACTTGCCGGCCAGCCACCCCGACCACGGGCGGAACGTCGCAGCGCTTTATGCGTTCCTCTTCCCGAGCACGATGATCAACGTCTACGGCTGGGGCGTGTCGATCAACGCCGTGCAGCCGCTCGGCCCGAACCGCACGCGCATCGTGTTCTTGTCGCTCGTCTCGGACGCGTCTCGACGTTCGCGAGGGGTCGGCGCGGATCTTCATCGAGTCGAGATGGAGGACGAAGCGATCGTCGAGAGCGTCCAGCGAGGCGTCCGCTCGCGCCTGTATCACCGGGGAAGGTTCTCTCCTTCGCGTGAAATCGGCGTCCACCACTTCCACCGGCTCCTCGGCCGATCGATGATCGACGAAGAACGATGAGGCTCTCGAGTTTCGTTTCTGGGGCGCTCTTCTGCGCGGCGGCCCTCGTCATCACCACGAAAGCAGCCGCCGAGCAGACGTATCGAGACGGAGATCGCGCCGTCTCCGCGAAGCGGCTCGGCCCGGCGAACCTGGACGCTCGCGGCCGCAGGCTGGTTCCGGTCGAGCTCGCCTACGACAACGGTCGGCGCGTCCGCGCGAAGGTCGACGACACTGTGATCGTCCGGATTGATCCGGGCGCCGAGCACGACGTCGAGGGCCGTGGCGCGTCGCTGTTGCGACCACTCATGCCTTCGATCGGTTTGTGGCTCGTGCGCGACACGACCGGCGGCGACGCGATCGATCTCGCGTCCAGGCTCTCCGACCATTCCGCGCGAGCGGCCGGCGTTCGTTATGCCGCGCCGAATCTCTATGTCGAGGTTCGGAGCCTCGCCGAACCCTACACGCCGACGGACCCTGAATACGGCGGGCAATGGTACTTCCACAACTTGAACATGCCCGAAGCGTGGGGGCTGTCACGCGGCGATGCGGGGACCAGCATCGTCGTCGTCGACACGGGATGTGACCTCGCCCATCCCGATCTCGTCGACAAGCTCGATCCGGGCCTCGACGTCGTCGATGGTGACGACGACCCGAGCTACGACCTTTCCAACGGCGGCGCGGCCCACGGCACCGCCTGCGCGGGCCTCGTCGCGGCATCGACCGACAACGACGAGGGCATCGCGGGCGGCTGCCCGGAATGTCGCCTGCGTTGCGTACGGATGTTGTCCGACGATCCGCTGCCCGTTTCGGCCAACATCGAGGCATTCGATTTTGCGCTCGATGTCGACGCATCGGTCGTATCGAACAGCTGGGGTTTCGTCGATCCGATCCCGGTCCCACAGGGTCTCGCGGACGCCATTACGAATGTCGCGACCAACGGCCGCGGCGGCAAAGGCGCGCTCGTCCTCTTCGCCGCGGGTAACGACGATCGAGAAATCAACGAAGACGAGCTGCAGAACGTCGAAGGTGTCGTTTGCGTCGGAGCCATCAACAACTTCGATGAATCGACGCCCTTCACCAATTCGGGTTCCCCCGTCGACGTGGTCGCGCCGACAGGCACGCTCACGACCGATATCAGCGGGCCGGCAGGTGATGACGAGACGGATTACACGAGCCTCTTCGGCGGGACCTCTTCGGCCTGTCCGGTCGCAGCCGGCGTCGCCGCTCTGCTTGCGAGCGCGGCACCGGAGAAGACGGGCGCGGAGCTCTCCTCGATTTTGATCGAGACGACGCGCTCGGCGCCGTTCGCTACGCCGGACGAAAGCGGGCACGATCCAATCTACGGGTACGGAATCATCGACCCACCGAAGGCACTCGCGGTTGCGCTGGGCCTCGAGCCGGTCGGCGGCGGTGGCGGTGCCGGCGAGGGTGGGTCGGGAACGGGCGGCAGCGATGGAGGCTCGGGCGGCGTCGACAGCGATGGAGCCGACGCCGACGACGGCTGCAGCTGTCGAGCAGCGGGGTCATCGACGGACTCGTCCGCAGCGGCGGCGCTCCTCGTCGCCGGGCTTCTGTGGACGCGTCGGCGTCGCGCTCGATAGCCAGACGAGCGTTTCAAGCCGAAGGCGGCGGCGACGGGATCGGCGGCATCTCTCGCGCTAAGCTCGGTCCGATGTTTCCGCCGCCTCCCAACCGCTCCCACGGCTACCGGCAGGCGGGAGAGCGCGAGGCTCCAAATGAACCGGCGCCTTTTGTGCCGCCCCGGCAGATCGTCGCGCATCGTCCCGACGCGCCGAAGGTCGAGGAGCAGCCCCGACCCGCGCGCCCGCTGAGCGAAGACGCCCGCCGGTGGAAGCTCGATGCTCCCTCCGGCGGATCGACGCGCGACAAGCCGGTCCTTTGGCTGGGGCCCGTGCTGCTCATCGGCTATCTCGCAGTCGAATATCCCCCTCCCGCGCCGGTGACGATTGGGCTTCTCGCCATCGGCGCGTTCGTTGGCTTGCTGTACGTCGTTCGCGCCGTCAGGTCCCGCGGAAAGACTTAGCTCGGCGCGAGAGCAGCCCTGCGACGGCGAGCATCATCCACGGCGCAAACGTCGACACATCGCTCGCCTCGCCCGCTGCATTGCAATTGCAGCCGTCGTCCGCGGCGTCATCGCCATCTCCGCCGCCGCCGCCGGATCCGCCCGTATCGTCGCTCCCGCCGGTTCCGCCACCACCACCGCCGGCTCCACCTTCACCGCTGCCGAGCGAGGCTCGACACGCGTCGACCTCCTCGGGCGTACCCGCACAGAGCGCAGGTTTCTTCGAATCGCCACCCGTCGCGGTGTTCACGACGGTCACGACGAATCGTGATGCCCCCTGGGTATCGATCGGCTCCGCCGTCACCGTCGGATCCGCGACCTCGACGAGCTCGACGGCTTCGTCGCGCTCGACACCAATCAACAGGCGAAGCCCGTCCGCGGCGTCGGGATTGTCGGCCGGCGGGACGAGGACGGCCGTCATCGCCGCGCGACCTCCGGGGCTCATCGCCAGGTATTGGGTCGAGGCGTGATAGACGCGCATCGCGTCGTCCGTGTACGGAGCCTCGACGTCGTCGATGAGCACACGCGGGTAATCCGCGCCGTCGGCATAAGACGTCGCCGGATCGGCGAAATCATCGGTCTTCAGGTTCCATGTCGCGAATTCGACGAATGCGTCGGCGAAGCTGGTGCCTCCGTGGCCGGCGACGACGCCGTCCAAGACGTCGAGCCATTGCGGATCCGCGACACCACCCGCGCCATTTTCGCATTGCTCCCAAATCGCGCGCACCGCTTCGGCGCCATAACGTTCTTCCAGGAACTTGAAGAAAATGGCGCTGCCATAACTGAAGGGGTCGACCGGTCCGGGGAGCGGCTCGTCGAGCGGCCGATCCGGGTTATCGAGATATCCGGGGATGAATGCCTCAAAATCCTCGAGGTCGGGGTCGTACATCTCGGTCGCCCACACCGCCGTCCCCTCGCCGAGGACGCTGCCCTGTTCGTTGTCGTATGCGGCTTGAACGGCGTGGAAGAACTCGTGGCTGCCGAGGATTCGATTCGCGTAGAACGTCGACGGATACCCATAACCAGCGTAATCGTTCTCCTGCGTCATGAAGCCGGCGCAGCGATCGGGGTTGTCTGCATCGCATTCGTCGACGCGAAACACGCCGTCGCCGACGCCGGCGAAATCGACGAGGTACACGTCGAACGCGGGGCTACCGCCATTGTCGTCAATCGCCGCGTCGTCGACCGGCGGGCGAAAGCCGAGCGTCGTTTCATAGAAGGTGAGAACGTCCTCGTAGACCGACGCGACCTCTTCGACGAAATCGGGAACGCCCGATGCGTCGCCGTCCGCGGCGGGCACCGCATTCGGGCCGCTGCGCGCGTAATGGATCAGGAAGCGACCGTTTGCCGAGCCGAACGACTCGACGAGGTCGCCGCGATCGAAGTTGAACTGAAGCGCGTTGCCCGGTGTGTCTGGTCGAACGAGCGGCGTCGCGTCCGGTCCCTCGACGTCGAGCGTCGGCTCGCTGTCACCCTCGATTTCACACGCCGCGAGCGCACACGCCCCCGCCGCGACGAGCGCCCACGTCGCGCGCCTCACGGCAAGAACGCCCAGCGAATGCGGATGTTGGCCGAGCCGGTGTCCTGCATCGGAACCGTGCCCTGGGTCTGGCACTGCTCCTGCGATTCGTCGTTGTAGAAGTTCGTGACCGTGAGCTTCACGTGTCGCCCGCTGGCGAGCTGGACGACGTAGACATTGCCCGTCATCTGCACGCAGCCGGGGTAAGTCCAATAGCTCGATAGCGCCGTCGCCGGGGAGCCTTCGAGGCCCGTGCCGTCGGGGATGAGCTCGCAGTTCTCGGTGAAGTATTCGTCTTTGCGGAAGGTGAGATCGTCGGGGACCGACGTCAGCTCGTCGTACATCGGCGCGCCGGGGACACGAGCGGCGGCCACACACGATGGGCCGGAATTTCCGCTGTTGATGCGGCCGACATAACGGCGGAACGCGATGTCCCAATCCATCGACGTGAGCGAGTCTTCGTCCGAAATGGAGACCTTCTCGAGGCCCGTGTCGGTGAACCGACCGTACGTATACGAGTCGGGCGTCGTCGCGAACGCGCCACCAGCTGTCGCGTCGATCACCGAAACGAAGCCGTCCCCTTCGGCTGTCGTCTCGATGCCGCCGGGGGCGGGCTCGCTCTGGAGGTTCATCCCCAGAATCACCTGATCTTCACAACGAACGGCCGTTGGTTCCGTGCACGCGGGCTCCACGGGTCCCGAGCCACCCGAACCGTCCGACCCGCCCGAGCCTCCCTGGGCGGGCTGGCCACCGGTCGCTCCGCCGCCTTCGTCGCCGCCGCCGGTCGACGTCGTGTCGTCACCGCAACCAATCGAGCCGATCGCAAGGATTCCGAAGAGAACGAGCGCGCGTCCGAAGCTCATTGCAAGCGTCCTTCCACCGATTCTAGAGAAGCCCAAGTTGCCGAGACGGGGGTTCTATCCTACGCCAAAGAGCCTTCTGTCCCGAGAACCATGAAGCTCTTCGCAACCGATCTGGACGGCACCTTGCTCGATCGCGACGGCGGTATCCACCCCCGCGACGCGCGCGCCATCGAGTCCGCCATGCAACGCGACGTCGTCGTCACCATCGCCACGGGCAGGCTGACGAGCGGAACACATCATGTCGCCCGTGCGCTCAAGCTGACGGCGCCCATCGTTTGCGCCGACGGTGGTGTGACGGCCTGCGCCCGGACCGAGGCGATCCTCGATCGCAAACCCGTGCCCACGACGGAGGTCGATCCGATCCTCTCGACGATCTTACGGCGCGGGCTCGCGAGCTTCGTGTTCACCCACGACGCGATCCACTCCTGTGAAAAGGGCGTCGATCACCACGCGTACGTCCGCGGTTGGTCGCCGAACATCACGACCCACGCGGACGTTCTCGATGCGCGGGCGTGGCGCGAAACGCCGGACTCCGCCGTGATGGTGCTCGGCATCGGCAACGAGGAGGCCGTGCGCTCCGTGGAACGGTGGATCGCGGAAGCCTGTCCGACGCTGGATACGCTGACGTTTTCATTCGAGCGCAGCGGGGCCTGGGTGGTCCGCATCGTCGCCTCCGGCGTCAGCAAAGGCGCAGCCCTCGAAGCCCTCGCCGCGCGCCTCGGGATCGCGCAGCGCGACACCGCGGTCATCGGCGATTGGCTCAACGATCTCTCGATGTTCGGATGGGCAGGGCGCTCGTACGCGATGCCGCACGCAGCCGAGCAAGTGAAGCTCGCTGCGACACATCGCCTCGACGAGGCATCATGCAAGCGAGGCGCCATCGCCGACGCGCTCGAAGACTTTCTCGGGGGCGGGTGAAAAAAAACCGCCCTTCGAACCGAAGAGCCCTTGAGCACGTCTGAAGAGCGCTCATTCTAGGATGGCCCGCGCGTTCCCCCGCGCGGCAAGAAGGAGAGACGAAGATGACCGCACGCCAAAAGATCGAGTGGATCACGAACAACTGGTACGGGTTCGCGGTCGTCAGCGCGATCTTCAGCGTGCTGTTCAACGGCTTCGGCATCTTCCGAATGTTCCTGACCGCGTTCGGCCTCGCGTTCAGCTTGGGCCTCACGTGGATGCTCGGGAAGCTGCTCCTGGCACGCTCCTCGCTAACGCGGTTCGTCCTCGTCATCGCCAGCGTCCTCGGCATCGCCGGCCACGGCTTGATGCTCGGCTGGTCCGCGTGGAGCTTCCTATCCGACTGGAGCTTCGGCCTCATCATCAAGGGCGCCGTCAGCTTGGTCTGCCTGATGATGCACGCGCGCTCGTTCAAGGTCCTCATCGACAAGGACGTGAAGAGCTACATCGCGAGCTGAGCTCGCTCGCTACGCCCCGCAGAGCGCGAGAAAACCACAAAGACACGAAGAGAAGAAAAAGGGCGCGAAGGAGAGGTGATCAATCCTCTTCTTTGCGCCCTCTCTCTTTTCTTTGCGGCTTTGCGGTTTCTGGGCCGACGCGCGCGTGAATGAGGCGGAACGCACCGTTGTGGTCCGCGTGGCCGGTGATACCGTCCCTCCCCCTTTCAAGGAGGAGCCAATGCCGACGCGTACCGAACACAAGCATGGGTCGTTTTCGTGGGCCGAGCTCGCAACCACCGACGCCGATGCGGCGAAGAAGTTCTACGGGCCTCTCTTCGGGTGGAAGTTCAACGACACGCCTGCGGGCGACATGACGTACACGATGAACCTGCTCGGTGATCAGGCCGCCTCCGCCCTCTACAAGATGGGCGCGGAGATGAAGGGCATGCCGCCGCATTGGGCCTGTTACATCTCCGTCGACGACGTCGACGCGACGACGAAGAAGGCCTCGGCGAACGGCGGCAAGGTGATGAAGGAGCCGTTCGACGTGATGGAGTTCGGGCGCATGTCCGTCATCCAGGATCCGAGCGGCGCGGCGCTCTGTCTCTGGCAGGCGAAGAAGCACATCGGCGCCGGCGTGGTGAACGAGCCGGGCGCGATCACCTGGCTCGAGCTCTACACGAACAACACCGACGCCTGCGGGAAGTTCTACGCGCAGACGATCGGCTGGCGCACCGAGGCGCACGACATGGGCCCGATGGGCACGTACACGATGTTCTACCGGCCGACCGAAGCGAAAGAGGGCGGCGTCGGCGGCATGATGAACATGCCTCCGAACATGAAGGGCGTGCCGCCGCACTGGCTCGCGTACTTCGCCGTCACCGACTGCGACGCCAGCGCCAAGAAGGCGCAGGAGCTCGGCGGCTCGCTGCTCATGCCGCCGACCGACATCCCGAACATCGGACGCTTCGCGATCGTGAAGGACCCGCAGGGCGCGGTCTTCGCGATCTACAAAAACGAGCACTGACCCTCGTTGGAGGGTAGCGGCGATAGGCCATTTCGGAGCCTGGTCTCCGCTATTTCTCCCCCCACCCCCCCACTTCGTGAGGGGGGTGTTTTCGTTTCGAAGCGCCTCGCCCGCGGTCCACGCTCTCCCCCCTCAACGCAGTTGAGGGGGGCCGGGGGGGAGAAATTGCAGCCCCGACGCCACAACTTGGATCGTCGCATCGGAGCCCTCCGAACGGTACGCTGCGGCCCATGAGCGACCAAGCCGAGACGATCGTCGTCGTCGATACCAACCACGGAAGCTTCAAGATCGCGCTCGACGCCGCGCGCGCGCCGATCAGCGTCGCGAACTTCCTGTCGTACGTCGATTCGGGCCACTACGAAGGCACGATCTTCCACCGCGTGATCGACGGCTTCATGGTCCAAGGCGGCGGCTACGACGCTTCCTACGAGCGCAAGCCTACGCGCGACCCGATCGCCAACGAGGCGCACAACGGCGTCAAGAACACGCGCAGCACGGTCGCGATGGCGCGCACCGGCGAGCCGCACTCTGCGACGGCGCAATTCTTCGTCAACGTCGCCGACAACGCGTTCCTCGATCACAAGAGCAAAGAGCCGCGCGACTACGGTTACGCGGTGTTCGGTCGCGTGACGGAGGGTATGGATGTCGTCGACGCAATCAAGGCGCTCGCGACGGGACCGGCGGGGCCGTTCTCGAAAGACGCGCCCGTCCAACAGGTCGTCATTCGGTCGGTGAAGCGGGCGTAGCGGCCGGCTCGAGCGTCCTCAGCGGCAGGCGCGCAAGCCACGCGTGCCGCTGGGCGACGAAAGCGAGATCGATCTCGCTGAGAAACGACGTGAACGCGAAATGCGCGAGCAGGTCGTCCCAGCGGCGCAGCCAGCTCGGGACGAACACCGGCGGCGCGAGCAAGCCTTGCTCGCGAAGCGCCACGAGCGCCTCGAGCTCCGACAGCGCGAGGCGTCCGCTCACCAGCACCTCGGCGACGAGCAGGCCCTGGTGCGAGACCGCGAGCCGCAGGAAGTCGTACACCTCGACGAGCCCGGAGAGGTAACACGCGTCCTTCGTGAACGGCGCGCCTCCTCCGCAGAGGCCGCCGCGGCAGATCCGCGCGACGTCGAGGAACGCCGCGCGCTCGTCGGCGCCGAGCGACACGAGATGGCGGTAGAGGTCGACGAAGCTCGCGCCGTCCTCCGCCATCGCGACGAGTCGAACGCGCTCCACGAGCCGCCGCAGCCGCCCGATCGTGAGGGCTTGCGAATAGAGCTCCACGAAGACGGCGAGACCCTCCTGCGTGCGCGTCGTGAGCGGGCCGCCCGCACCGAGAAAATCCAGGTGCGGCTGGGCATCCCCGTTCTGCGCCGTGAAGACGTGCGTCTCGATTTCGTGCAGGTACAGCGAGCGCGCCTCCTCGTCGTCGAAGGTCGCGTCACCGCGAATTCGTAGGCGCGTCTTTCCGGCGATCGCCTTCGCGCTGAGCTCGGGATCGATCAGGATCTCGAGCTTGGGCTTGTGCTTCCGCTTCGAGATCCGCTCGCGCACGTACGCAGCGAGCCCCTCCGCGTCGAGCTCGTCGTCCGAGCGCCCGCGCGCCGCGAGCTCGGTGACGCCGATGCGCTGAAGGAGATGCTCGGCGAAATCGAGGTTCGAAGTGTCCCCATCGAGCCAGGTCGATCGGGCGCTGCCGTAGACCTGCGCCGAGAGATCCGAGAAGGCCTTGGTGCCGAGCGCGAGGAGCATCCGGGCGCCGAGCCGCTGGCTCTCGGTGCGCGCGCGGAGAAGTCGGACGAGCGCGTCGTCACCGCGAAGCTCTTCATCGAAACTATCGAGCCGTGCGAGGCGCGCTTCGACGGCGACGCGATCGATCGCGTAGACGGGCTCGGGGATCTGCTGCGCGTGCGACGCGAGAAACGCTTGCTCGACGCTGCGTGGCCACGCGAGCGCGTCGAGCAAACCGCTGGACCCGGCGAGGGCGAGGCGAGCTCGTTCGAGCAGCTTGAGCGTCGCCGGATCCATCGTGGGCTTCGCGAAGAAGCCCACGTAGGTTCGCTTGGACCGATACTTCGATCAAGGGTTCGCGGACGACTTCGCCGAGCCCGACTTCGACCCGCCGGGCTTCGACCCAGGTGCCGACGCGCCCGGCGCTGCAGCCGGCTCCTTCGGCGTCATCCCCGGCGCCCCCGGCTGCATACCCGGCTGATTGGGAGCAGCGCCCGGCGTTCCCGCGGGTGCCTTTCCGCCCCCCGCGCCTGACGTGCTGAGCTTCATTTGGAGGGCTTCCGCGTCCTTGAGGTGCTTCTCGACCACCGGACGGATCTCTTGAATGTGAGCCTTGAGCTCTTCGTTCTTCGCGTCGACGAGCAGCTTCGTATCGATGAGCTCGAGCACCGCTTTGTGGTCCGCGATCATGAGATCGACGAACGCCTTGTCGAGGTCGGCGCCCTGCGCCGCCTTCAGCGTCTCGACCTGTTTGGTCGTGTCCTCTTTGAGCGCGTTGCTCTTGTCGAAGCTCGCATCGGGCGTGATCGAGAGCTTCTTCGCGAGCTTCGTGCCCTTCGTTTTCGCGTCGGTGTGGTGGGTCACCATCATCGTCGCGAACGCCTTCACGTCCTTGTTCTTGGACTTTTGAACGACCGCCTTCGCCTCGTCGATCTCCTTCGCGTTCGCCGCATCCAGCACCGCAAAGATCTGCTCCTCGGTCATCGGTGCCGGCGGCGGCGGGGCCGGTGCCGGCTGCTGCTCGGTCATCGCGGTCTGTCCCGTATCGGACGGGGTCGCCGGCGTCGCCTCCATCGCTGCCGGTTGCGGTTGCGTGTAAGCCGCCTCCTCCGCCATCTGCGGCTCCGCCGTGCGCTCGTCACTGGTGCAACCAGCAACGACACCGACAGCGAGCGTAAGCGTGAGAACAGCGCGCGATCCAATCGACATAGCAACCTCCTCCATTGGGGGCACCGCGTCGTGCAAAGAGGATGCTAGGCCGCGTCATTGCTCGGTTTCGTCGACGCTTCGGCGAAACGAGCTGGTGCTCACGGGGTATGTGAACCGTGCAGAACCGCCACGGTGAGGCAGGCTTTCTGCCCCCCGTGTGCGGATCCGTCACGCTGCGAACGTGTTCGACGCACCACGCGGTGCGGCAAACCAGACTGGAAAGATCAGCCCTGATTGATGACGCAATCGATGTAGCCGGCGCATTCCGGGTCGTTCTGGCATTGATTGCCGAACGCCGCATCGGAGACGCATTGCGCGCCGTTCTGCGCCTGATTTTGGACGCATTGCTCGCAGGCGCCCGTATTGCCGTCGCCACCGCATACCTGGGTAGAACCGCACTCCATGAGGCAGGGCGACATCTGCTCGCAACCGCATTCGTTGAAGATGAGGAAGATGACGGTCTCGTAACCTTCCGGATATTGCTCCTCGCAAGGCACGTCGTTGCAGAACGTGTCGCACTCCCAACCGAAGTCCATGCAAATCGCCTCGGCCCAGCAATTGGGGTTCTTGGGTTGCGCGCAAGGCGGCGGATCGTCGTCGCAGCCCTTTTCGCAAACCACGTTGCCGCACGTCCATTGACCATTGACGCAGTACGGGCCTTCGTAAAAACACCCCGGCCCGGGCGAAGGGCAATCGGGCGGCACGCCGACGCACTCGGTATTGCATTCGACGACACATTGCCAAGTGTCCCCCTCGCACACGGGGGTGGAGCTGCAATTCGGATCCGGCGGCTCGCATTTCGGCACCGGTCCCTGGCACGCGCACGATTGGTTCGTGCATTCGACGTTCTCGGGAGACACGCAGGTGCAGGTGTTGCAGCCGTCGGACGCGACGAACGTCTCCCCGACGTCGCGAAACACGCCGTCGTAGACGCAACCGTCCGAGCAATCGTTTTCGGTGCAATCGACGCTGCCGCCGGCGAGACACGTACAAGTATTGCACCCGTCGGTGAACGTCTCGCCCTCCTCGTAGGACTTCCCGTCGACGGTGCATTCGCCGGTGACGACCACGTTCGCGCTGCACCCACCGAGCCCCGCCGCGAGCGAGGCGACGGCCCCGACGATCGCGCATGGTTTGCCCAAGAAGTCTTTGACCAAGGAAGCGACGTTCATAGATCCTCCGAATCCTCCAAGCCGAACCTAGAGTCTAGTCTTTGGGGGCGACGCGGTGAACTTGGCCGGCGTCGTCTTCCACGGCGATCCTTCCGGGCGCCATCGCCTTTCCCATCATGTTTCCCCGCGGCACCCATCGGAAGTGGCCGATTCGATTGTGGCTTGCCGCGGCGAGCTCGATCGCCGGCTGCTCCACGGCGGTGGCACCGGTCCCACCGACCGAGCCGACGCCCATAGCGGCGCCGCAGGCGAAGGCGGCGGCTCCTCCCCCGCCTCGGTCCGCGCCGGTGGAGAGCACCCCCGTCTGCGAGCCGCTCACCGTCGATGTCCCCGCGCTCGACGACAGCATGCACCAGGCGGACGAGCTGCCCATCGTCGACCCTACCGGGCGCGGGCTGAAGAGCTTCCACGAGCGGCTGGCGAGGCTCGTTCGCGGGCGTGCGAAGGATCACGTTCGAATCGGAATCTACGGCGATTCGAATATGACGTTGGACTTCATCGCCGGTCCGATGCGCCGCGATTTGCAGCTTCGTTACGGCGACGCCGGCCACGGATTCATCGCGCTCGCGCGACCCTGGAGCCATTACCGTCACATGGACGTCGTGCAAGAGGTCGACGTCGCATTCACGTCGTACGCCATTACGACGAAGCCGACGGGCGACGGCGCCTATGGCTACGCCGGCATTGCGTCGGAGAGCCCGTCGATTGGCGCGCGCGTGAGGGTCGCGACCGCCCCCGAGGGCTCGCCGGTCGGGACGCGCGCCAGCCGATTCGATGTCTTCTATCTCACCGGACCGAGGCGCGGTGATTTCGACGTCGAGGTCGACGGCACGTCGGTCGCTTCGCTCAGCAGCGAGGCCGAGGGCCGAGGCGTCGGCATCCACCGCGTCGAGGTCGAGGACGGCGCCCACACCTTCGACTCCGTCATCAAATCGGCGAAATACGTGCGCTTCCTCGGCGGCGTCCTCGAGCGGTCGAAGCCCGGCGTCGTCGTCGATCAGCTCGGGGTCGGCGCGATGAGCACCCGCTGCATTCCCATGGAGGACCCGGCTGTTTCCGCGCCGATGCTCGCCTTCCGCCGTTACGACCTGGTCGTCCTGATGACCGGAACGTCGGACATCTACGACCTCGACAAGGCGCCCGGGTACGTTCGCGAGGTCGTCGCGCTCCACCGGAGCGTGAACGAGGACGTCTCGTTCTTGCTCGTGGCGCCACCCGACCGCGGCGTCTCGCATGCGATGAACAAGCTCGTGACCCTCGGCGCGCAGCGCAAAGCGCTGGCCTCCGAAATCGGTGTCGCGTTCTGGGATCTGCTCGGCGCGATGGGCGGGCCGACGAGCATGATGACGTTCATTCGGAAGGGCATGGCGTTGCCCGACCAGATCCACTTCACCGAAAAAGGCGGCGCGTGGGTGAGCAAGCGGTTGACCCGCGCGCTCCTCGCGAGCTTCGACGCGTACGTCCGCAATCACCCGCGCGCGGGTTGCGACGAAGCGGGCGTGGAGGAGCTCGAGCCTTGGCCGAAAGGAAGTCACGTGACGCCGGCCGGCCAATTGCAACCAGCAGGCCAAGAGGAGCCGGTTCGGACGGTTCGCTACCGCTGATCGCGATACGGACGATCCGGCCCGTATCTCGGCGAAACACGCACGGACGCAAAACGCGGTGGGCCATGCTGTGCCGTCGGTCTGGTCGCTCGTGCCCGTCCGGCGCAACCGGCCTTGATGGTCCCGCAGGCAGTCGGAGTACGATGTCGGCGCGATGCTTCGAACCTTGGCTTTTTGCGTCCTGGTCGCCGCCTTCGGGTGTGCGGACGGGGGCGGCGTGGAGGACACGGACGGCGGGGGCGGCGGCACCACGTCGGAGGGCGGTGGACCCGATAGCGGAAGCGGCGGGCACGGCTGCTTCGAGACGGAATCGTTCTGCGGCGGCGCCTGCGTCGACGTGTCGACCCACGCCGAACATTGCGGTGAATGCGACCATTCGTGCTCGGACGGGGTGAACCAAACCGGCCAATGTGTCGGTGGGGAATGCGTGAGCGCGTGCGAGCCCGGCTTCGTCGACGATCAGGGCACTTGCAAGAACTTCTTCGGCGCGCACGAGCCATGGCCGGCCGAATGCGCCGGTTGCAGTCAGGCGAACGTCTACAGCGGTGATTGCACCTGCCCTTCTTATGCGACGGAGCTGACGCTCCATTTGCAGAGCGATTGCCCCGGTGTTCCCATGCGAGCAGCAACGACGCTCGGCTTGTGCGTGACGTCGGGGGTCTCCACCGACGCCGATTTCGGCGGTGCTTATCAAGTGGACGACGGCGTCGACCTCTGCGGCGCAACGGCCCAATGCCGGGTCGGCAATCCCCTCGCCGGGAACATGTGCGCCTGTCCGGACGGATTCGCCGACGCGATTACGCTTCGGTCCATCGTTCGCTTGCCCTGCGACGGGACGGAGACGGGGACCAACATCGTGCTCTGCGGCAACCAAAGCGCGCCTTTTGCTGCATTCGGCGGCGCTTACCAATTCGACGATTTCGAGCCGAATTGTCGCGTCGCAAACCCCTGGACGGGCGATTGCACCTGCCCTGCGGGCACCGTCGATCGTTCTTATCGCATCATGGTCGACCACGCGGCAGGCCTGGTCGGCTCGTCGCTCCACCTCTGCACGCTGTGACCCCCGAATCGAAACAGCGCATCCGCGCTCAGCTCTGGGCGGCGTTCATAACATTTCACGTATTGGCGGTGATCGTCATGTCGCTGCCCGGCGAAGGCATCACTTCGAAGGCGCAATGGCAGAGCGAGAACCTGCGCTCTGATTTCGCCGGCTGGGCGAATGCGCTTCGAAAGGTCGGCATCGCCATCTCCGACGAAGAGCTCGCGGAGAAGGCGCGCGCCGTCGCGGAAGGCTACGTCGACGCGCGCTCGGTTCTGTCCGCGCCCTTCGAGCCTTATCAGCAGGCAACGGGCGCTCGGCAGGGCTGGGCGATGTTCGCGAGCCCTCAGCGTCACCCGGCGGAGGTCCACGTCGACGTCTTCGAGCGCGGCGAATGGCGGCCTCTGTTTCGCCCACGATCCGCGGAGTACTCGTGGTTCACGCGAAGGCTCGATCACCACCGCTTGCGAAAGCTGAGCGGCCGCTTCGCCCGCGGGTTCAACCGCGGCGTGTATGACGACCTCGCCCGGTACCTCGCCGATCGCGCGCTTCACGATTTCCCCACGGCCGAGCGCGTTCGCGTCCGGCTCTATTCCTGGGACGCACTGCCGCCCGAACGCGTGCGTGCCGGTGAAAAGCCGGTCGGGGAATACAAAGAGCCGCGGGAATACACCCGCGACGAAGCCGGCAACGCGCAGCTCGCGCAGCGAGGCTCGAAACGCCGGTGAAGACGCGCTGGGAGCGGTGGGTACGTTTCGTCGGCGAACGCGAGCCCGGGCTCGTGCTCGGGCTGTTTCGGATCCTGGTCGGGCTCATCGCGCTCGGCGGCATGATCGAAAACGTCGCTTATGGCGTCGTCGACATGATCTGGGTCGACAAGCGCTTCGGCGGGGCCTTTTCGGTCGACGGGAACTGGCTCGTTTCCCTTCTCGGCGGCGCGTCGCGGCCGGTCGTCTGGGGGCTCGTGGTCGCCTGCATGCTCGGGAGCGCTGCGATCACCGTCGGCTTCGGCGGTCGGGTCGCGATCTTCCTGACGGTCCAGGCTTATTACGCGCTGACGCGCATCAACGGAAACGCCGGCGGTGGTTACGACGCGCTGATCACCAATGCGATGTGGCTGCTGTTCCTCGGCGGCGCCTCCGCCACCCTGTCGCTCGATTCGAAGATCAAGCACGGGCGCTGGTGGAAGGACGACGTCACCGTGCCCGCGATCGCCCGGCGCCTCGCGATATTCCAGATTCTGCTCGTGTACGCGACGACCGGCCTCCACAAATTGAGCCCCGTTTGGACACCGGCCGGCGGGTATTCGGCCCTTTATTGGGTTTATCAAGAACCGACGTGGCGCCGCTTCGACATGGCCTGGACGGCGAAGTATTACCCGCTGATGCAGGTCGCGACCGCCGTCACCTGGCATTGGGAGACGAGCGCGTTCTTGATGTTCCTCTTTTATTGGTACCGCTGGACACCGAACCGCGGCGGCTTCTTGCGGAGGCAGGCCAATCGATTCGACCTGCGTAGACCCTTCCTCGCCATCGGCGTCATGCTGCACCTGGGCATCCTCGCGACCATTGCGGTGGGGCCGTTCTCGTATATCAGCCTCGCGTACTACGTTACGTTCTTGACGCCGGACGAGGCGCGCACCCTATTGGACCGGGTGCGGACGCGGCTCATGTCGCGCTCGCGACCACGCGCCGCTTGATCGTTCGAAAGCACGCCGACCTTTGACCTCCGTCGTACCCACCCCGTTCGAGCCACGCGCCATTTGCTGGCGCTGCACGCGCCCCGCGCGCGTGTGTTGGTGCCGGTTCGTCCCGCGTATCGACGCGAAGAACCGCGTCCTGTTGCTCCAACATCCGCGCGAAGAGTTCATGCCGATCGGCACCGCGCGCATGGCGGCCGCGTGCCTTCCCCGCGCGTCGTTGATCGTCGGCACCGAGCTCGACGACGCCCCCGAGGTGCGTTCGATCCTCGACGACGAAGCGGAGCCGCCGATTCTCCTCTGGCCGGGGCCCGGTGCGCTCGACCTCGAGCGCCATCCACCGAAAGGTCCGGTCACGTTGGTCGTCGTCGACGGCACGTGGTCGACCGCGAAGAAGCTCGTGCGCATCAATCCGCGGATCGCGAGCCTGCCTCGCTACTCCCTCTCCCCCGACGAGCCGAGCCAGTACCAAATTCGCGCCGAGCCCCGCGCCGAGTGCGTGTCGACGCTCGAGGCCGTGATGTATGCGCTGGGCATCCTCGAGGGCGACAAAGAGAAGTTTCGCCCGATGCTTTCGCCGTTCCTGTCGATGATCGACATGCAGCTCGACCACGAGCGCCAATCACCCGGCCCACGCAGGGTGCGACGCCCCCGCCCTCCCAAGCCGCGGTTCGTTCCCTCCGCCCTGCGTGAGGGCAGGCCCATCGTCGTCGTCGCGGGGGAAGCCAATGCCTGGCCGCGCAAGCCCGGCTCGGGAAGGCGCAATGGCATCGACGCGCCTTATCCCGACGAGCTCATTCAATGGCTCGCGATCCGCGTCGATGATGGCACGACGTTCGACGCGATCGCGGCGCCGCGCCAACCGCTTTCGCCGGTGACCCGGACGTACACGACGCTCGGTGAAGACGAAATTCGAGGTGGTATGTCGTTCGGCGAGCTCGCAGAACGGTGGCGCGCATTCGTTCGCGACGACGACGTCGTGTGCGGTTGGGGCCCCTACGCCGCTAGTCTTTTGCGAAGCGAGGGCGGCTTCTTGCCGCGGACCTTCGTCGATCTTCGCGGCTCGATCACGCAATGGCTGGGCGACAAGCCCGGAACCATCGAGTCGTTTTCGGAGCGATTCGGCGTGGAGCCACGTTCGATCGGCCGCGGTCGCGGCGGGCGGCGACTCGCCATGGCATTCGCTGCGACGAAGTTGCTGCTCGGCGCCTGATCGGGGCCGCAAACGCCCGACCGGGTTTCGCCTATGCCTTCGACTTGCGCGACTTCTTCCGCTTCTTCTTCCTTTTGGAAGGAGCGTATTCGGGAAGCGTCGTCGGGTAGGCGGTCATGGGCAGCGGACCTTCGTCGCTGATCACGTCCGCGAGCGCCGGATCGGCGAGGACGTCGACGACGCGTCGGGGTTTACCGTCCAGGACCATTTCACCGCCGACGAGCCGGACGCCGTGGCTGTAGTCGGCATAACGGCGTGAATGCACGATGCTGAGCGGCTGAATCACGTCACCGTCGCGTTTGTGCCAACCATAAATGGCGACGCAATCGGCCTTCTCCTCGAGGCGCGTGCTCAGCACGATGTCTTTCTTGTGCCCGGCCGTCAGCACGCCGAGCGGGAACCCTGCTGCGCGGCGGCGCCGCTCGAGCTTTTCGTGATGAACCGCATAGTCCTCGACGGTGCCCTCCGTCGGGCCGCCTTCGATGTAGCTCGGCGGGAGCTTCGCGGAGGCGTGCTCGTAGATGATGTTCACGAGCTTCACCGTCGGCAGCACCGCGCCGACGAGGTCTGCAATGCGTTGTGCCGCACACGGCGTCATCGGAATACGAATGAAATCGTCGTCGGATCCAATGGCGAGGTAGTCGCACGAGACGTTCAGCTTGGCGCGCGGACCTTCACCGTCGCCGATCTCGATCGGTACCCAAGCCCGTTCGTATTCGGGGACGTTCCCCTTCGAGATCGCTTCGAAGATCGCCTCGTCGGTGGCGGCGCGACCGAGGCCCTCCACGCGCTCGAGGAACTTGCTGCCGGTCTCCGCGCCGGCCGGTCGAGGTGGAAGGTTGATCTTCTTCGGGAGCGCGAGCTCGTCCTCCACCGGCTTCGCCTCGATGGCCGCGTCGGGCGCGGGCGCCTCGACGGCCGGCGGAGCAGCGGGCGGCTTCGGTGCGGGCGGTGCTGCCTTCGGCGGCGCGGTGGCCTCCACCGAAGAAGCACACCCGGTGACGTGCGTCGCGACGACGCCCCCGAGCCCCGCGAGCCACACGCGACGTGTCGTCGGCGCCTTCGCTGTCACGGTATCGTCCGGCTCATCATCCCGCCTCGTATCGAAGTCGAATCGTCGCTGGTCCTGTAAGCGAATCGAACCGTTTCGCTGAAGCGCGCGACACGACATTTAGCACGTAGGACAGCGGCGGACGAACGCTCGGCATCACCGCTGCGGCGCTCCGGCGAGGAGCCCGCCGATCGCACAGGTGGTGCGCGCATGCGTTAACTGCTACTGCGCACGCCGAATGCTCGTCTCCGAAGCTCAGGATGTGTTGGGTGCGGCGCTGACCGGCGCGCTCGAAAAGCGGGGATTTACCTCGCTCACCCAGGTTCAGGCTGCCGTGCTCGCCCCCGATCTCGAGGGCCGGGACCTCCGCATTTCGTCGAAGACGGGTTCGGGAAAGACCGTGGCAATCGGCTTCGTGGTGCGAAGCCTCGTCGAGGCACAACCGCCCGCTCCACGCGCCCTCGTCATCACGCCGACGCGCGAGCTCGCGAAGCAGGTCGCCGACGAGCTGTCCTGGCTGTTCGAGCCGCTCGGCGCGACGGTCGCCGCATTGACCGGCGGCGCGAGCTACCGCAACGAGCGACGCGCCCTCGACCTGAAGCCCGCCGTCGTCGTCGGAACGCCCGGTCGCCTCCTCGATTACCTCCGCCGAGGAAACCTCGACGCGAAGGGCCTCGGCGCGATCGTCCTCGATGAAGCGGACCGCATGTTGGATCTCGGGTTTCGCGAGGACATCGAGGCGATCTTCAGCTTCGCGCCCGGCGCGCGCCGGACACACCTCGTGTCGGCGACCTTCTCGAAGGAGGTCCGCGCGCTCGCGGATCGCGTGCAGACGAACTCGACGCACGTCGAGGGCACGCCGCTCGGCGCAGCCAACGAGGACATCGCGCACGTCATTCATTTGATCTCGGCGACGCAGAAGCTCGACGCGATCGTCAACCTGCTGCTCGCGACGCCCGGATCACAAACGGTGATCTTCGCGCGCACCCGGGCCGACGTCGCCGAGCTCTATTCGACGCTCCGCGACAACGGGTTCGTGGTCGGAATGCTCTCCGGCGAGATGGATCAGCCCGAGCGAAACCGCGCGCTCGCCGATTTCAAGCGCGGCCACCTCGATGCGCTCGTGGCGACCGACGTCGCAGCGCGCGGCATCGACGTCCAAGACATCGGGCGCGTCATCCACGCCGAGCCGCCGGGCGACGTGGACGCGTACACGCATCGAAGCGGTCGCACCGGCCGCGCCGGTAGGAAGGGGACGAGCTCGGTGCTCGCGACACCCGCCACGCTGTCGAAGACGGAGCGCCTGCTCGAACGCGCGAAGGTCGCGTTCCGCATCGAGCCCATCCCTTCGGCCGAGCAGATTCGCGCGCTGCGCGACGAGCGGGTCATCGACTTGCTCACGCGCGAGCCCGACGCCGAGGATTCGACCGGGGAGCCGAACGCGCACCTCGTCGAATTGGCCGAGCGCATCGCGAAGTCCGACAACGTGACGCGTGCCATCGCGCGCCTGCTCGATCGGGCGCGCGCGGGTGGTCCTTCCGCACCGCGCGAGGTCGCGACCATTGCAGTGCCGGCTCGCAAAGGGGCGAGACCGCGCTCCGAAGAAACCGAAAGCGCGGGTGACGGCGCGCCGCGCGGACGCCGCGAGGGTCCGCGACCGGAGCACGGCGACTTCGATCTATTCCGCGTCGCTTGGGGCCAAGCCCACGGCGCGGACGCGCGGCGACTCCTCGCAATGGTGTGCCGGCGCGGTGGCATTCAGAGCCGCGACATCGGTGCAATCCGCGTCGCGCGCACGTATTCGGTCGTCGAGGTGTCGAAGTCGGTCGCCGAGCAGTTTGCGCGCGCCACCCGCGATCCGGATCCGCGCGATCCGCGCGCGACGATTCGTCGAGCAGAAGAAGGAACGGAGGCGAGGCCGCAACCCGCACCTCGCCCGGAGCGACCCGCGCCGCGCGCAGAGCGACCCGCGCCGCGCGCAGAGCGACCGGCACCTCGCGCTGCGCGGCCCGCACCCTACGAGGAGCGACCTGCACCGCGCGCGGAGCGACCCGCCACGCGCCCGACGCG
>JABFXY010000061.1 GCA_013361525.1 Polyangiaceae bacterium
GCGGAGCAGAGGAACCCAGCGGAGCAGAGGAACCCAGCGGAGCAGAGGAACCCAGCGGAGCAGAGGAACCCAGCGGAGCAGAGGAACCCAGCGGAGCAGAGGAACGGCCGGGTTCGCTCGGCGGTGCAATGGGGTTGCTCGTCGCGTCTGCAGGCTTATTGCGCTGGGGCGGCCGGACGAGCGACAGCTTGGAACCGGATTCGCTCTTCGGAGGCTCACCATCCGACGTCGCGCGGCGCAGACCCGAGTGCTTTCGCGCCGGCTCGTCCGGAATCAGCTCGCTCGCGAACGCGCGCAGCTCCTCGAAGAACGCGGCGGTGTCGACGATGCGCGTCTGCTTCGAGGCTTCGTCTTCGGTCGTCGGGTCGTCCCAAAAAGGACGCGAGCGCTCACGCGAGTTGTCGGAGGGCGTTGCGTCCTCCCACTCGTCGTCGATGTCTTTCGCGTTCGAGTCAGCCACGGCTCCGTGAACGAAGTCTACACGCGGACGCCCCCTCGATCTCGCAGAAACATAACACCGGGACGTGCGATCACGCGCACATCGAGCCGGTGTCGACGAAGCAATGGATCAGGATCCGATGTCTTCCGACGCGAAGCTCGACGTCGGCGACGTCTCGACCAGCTTCACCAGGCCCGTCGCGCTCGTACCGGGATCGATGGGCGCGTTGGAAATATCCACCGTCGTGTCGATGAGCAGCTGCTTGTGGTTCGCGGGCTGCGGATGGTGATCCGTGAGCTCCATGTCGCGCAGCGAGATCACGACCACCTTGAACTTCTGCGTGCCGTTCGACGTGTAACGGAGCGAGATCCACAGCGCCATCTCGGGATGGTGTTGCGCCCGCTTGTACAGCTGACGCAGCACCTTGATGCACGGAATGATCTCACCGGGGTTCGCCGGATCGATCATGATGTGATCGAGCACCGCGCTCTTGAGCTTCGCCTCCACCGCGGTCTTCGCCGCGAAGCTGCCGGCAGTGATCGTCTCGTCGAAACGCATCGCGACCGACTCGTCCGCGGCGGCGCTCGAGTTGTCCTGTGACGTCTCGCATCCTGCGATCGCGAGCGACATACCAATCGCGACCATAACGCTGGGTCTCAGGTTCATCTCACGCCTCCGCGTTTCGGGGTTCGGCGCTCGAGCTCGGAGCGCGCGCAAAGCGATTACGATTCTTATTAAGCCTCGCTTCCCGCAGCGTCGAGAATGAGCAATCGAGTCCTCATGTGCGAAGGAGCCAATACGAGGAGCTTGCGTACGACCTCGCAGAAGTGGGGTTCTGCATAGGTGCGTCCCTCACGTAGGAGCACCTCGATAGCCGATTCGGCAGCTATACCGTCGTGCTGCGCAAGCGCGAGCGCGAGATCGATCGCGGCAGCGGTCGCTCGCTCGGGTATGGCGCCCGTCGATGCTCCCCATTGCTCCGCAACGCGACGATGATCCATTGCGGTAGTCCAATCGTCGGCCATCACCGCCCAACAAGCGGCGACACCCTCGGCCAGAGAAGCGATTTGACGAAGGCTGCACCGCTGAGCAGCAGCGCTCAGCGCCTTCGTTTCTCGCAATGCTCGCTCGCGTTGGCCGATGCGAAACAGCGCTTCGGTCCAGGCCTGCCGCGCCAAAAGCTCGATTCGGACGGCCCCGGCTTCGCGCGCCATTTCGACGGCCGCGCGACAGGAGGCTTCCATTTGGCCGGGCTCTTCGAGCCCGCTCTTCACCATCAGGATGTGGGCTTCAGTCGCCCTATTGCCACTACGACGCACCAATTCGATGGCGCGGTCGTACATCGGGGCGGCGGCAGCATGATCTCCGCGTCGGTACGCATCGAGACCCAATTGCGCGACACACAACCCCTCGACTTCGGGCTCCTCGGCTCGTCGGGCGTGGTCGATACCGGCCTCGCTCGCGAGTCCCCCTGCGACCACACGTCCCTGGAGCCGCGAGACCTGTGCGTCGCGGAAATGCACCCACGCGGCGCAGCGATCGAATTGGCTCGCGCCGCTCGCCCGCTCGAGCTCTTGGCGCGCGCGCTCTATCATCAAGTTCGCTTGCTCCGCCGACCCTCCTTCGGCGTGGCAATGGGCGAGCTCGGCGAGCGCGCGGGCCCGAATCGCAATGGCCTCCTGGTTCGTCCACGACCACGCGAGAAGCTCGACCAAGCGGCGTTGCCGCGCCGGACGCTCGGCGCGACGCCAGCTCCACATCGCCGCCGCGAGCATCGCGTGCACGGCCTCGTCGTTCCGGCCGGCTGCGCGGAGATGTTGTGCACGCGACTCCTCGACGTCCTCGCGACCGACGAGCACCGTGAGCGCGTCCGCCGCAGCTGCATGGAGGCTCGGCGCGGACTCGACCGGCACCCGCTCGATCAAGTAATCGCGGAGCAGTCCGTGCGAGAAGCTGAAGAGGTCGCCCTCCTTTCGGACGAGGCCCGCACCGAGCGCGTTCGTGAGCGACGTGTTGAACCGATCGCCGAGGATGTTCGCGAGCGCGTCGACGACCTCGCTCGACACGCGCTCGCGCACGAGCGCCAGCGCCATCAAGTCCTCTTCGACGGCGCCCGACACCGAGATCGCGCGCCACCAAACCGCGCCCATGTCCGGCGGGACGATCCGATCGACGTCCACGTTACCGGCGAGCACGTAGCGACCGGCGCGCCGTTCGATCGCGCGCTCGAGCACCAGCTGCCCGACGAGCTGGCTGGCGAACAACGGATTGCCCTCCGAGCGGCGCGCGATGATGTCCGCGAGGTCGTCGTCGAGATCCAATAGACCGCGCACGAGTGCGTTGGTCGCCGAAGCGCCGAGCGGCAACATCGCGACACGATCGACCGATCCCGCGAGCGTCTCGAACGCCTCGCTGTAATCGCAGCCGGCTTCTTCTTCGCGCTCGCTCGCGATGATGCAGACGGGACACGCTGGGCTCGCTGTGATCAAGGCGCGGACGAGCTCGGCGGCCTCGCCACGGCTCCAATGGACGTCGTCGAGCCGCAGGATGACCGGACGGTGAGCGGCTGCCCTCAGGATGACGTCGGTCGCGACGCGCGCCGGAAGGCCGGCATCGGGTGCCGCGTCGGGCTGAGGTCGCAACAAGACGCGCGCCTCGCGCAAGAACGCTCCGGCTGCCGCGGGAAACCGTTCCATGAAGAACAGGAGCCGTGCGTCGAAATCGGCGCCTTGGCTCCCGCGTGATTCGAGGGCGTTTTCGACGAGGCCGCGCAGGCCTTCGTCCGGGCTGCCGCCTGCCGACCAATGCGTCTGTAACGTGACGGCGAGCCCGAGCTCGAGCGCGCGCTCCACGGCGTCGCGCGCGAGACGGCTCTTTCCGGTGCCGGCCGGGCCGGTGAGGATGACCGCGCTCGGCGCACCGCGCTCTGCCGTTGCTCGAACCGCGCGCCACAATGCGCGACGCTCTTCGACGCGTCCGAGCACGGGCAACTCCCGCAGCCCGAACAACCCGTACGCACCCGGGGTCGGCGGAGCTTGTTCCGTATTGAACGCTTCCTCTGCGTCGACGCCGAGTCGCCAGCGCGACGTCAGTGTCCCGCGCGTGCTGAAAGGTCCGGACCTCCCCGGCTCCGACGGCGGAGAGACGAGCGCGGACTCGCTCGGCGTCGCGACGACCGTCACCGCCTCCAAGCTCGCCGTTCGCGCGGGCGAGGACGAAGGCGGAGGCGTGAGCGAAATGGGTGTTTCCTCGTCTTCGCCCATTTCTTCGAGCTCTGCGAGCACGTCGGCCGCGCAGCTGGGCCGCGCGACAGGGTTCAGGTCGAGCAAACGCGCGCAGAGATCGATGAAGGCGCGCGGAATGCCCGTCACCTTCGGAATCATCGGAGGTGTGGGCTCGAGCAGGCGCCGCCGCGACGCGGCCGCGGTATCGGGACCGTCTTCGAATGGGAGGAGGCCGGTGCAGAGCTCGTGCGCCATCACACCGAGCGAATACAGGTCCGTCCACGGGCCGAGCTTCTCGAGCTCCCCACGCCATTGCTCGGGCGCCATGTATTCGAGCGTTCCGAAGACCGAGCCGTCCTTGTGCCACGTCTCCGCGCCTTTGCCGGGACGCTTGATGCGCGCGATTCCGAAATCGACGAGGGTCGTTCGGAGAGGCGGGCCGATATCGACGAGGACGTTCGCGGGCTTGAGATCCAGGTGCAGGACGTTGCGCGCGTGCGCGTGCGCCAATGCTTCCAGAAGCTGGAGCATCACGCCGCGGATCATCCGCCACGACTTCAGCTTCGGTGCCGCGTAGTCGAGCGGTTTGCCCGGACGGAACGCCATGACCAGAAGCGCCCCTCCGTCGGGAAGCGCGACGAGGTCGTACACGTCGACGATGCCCACGTGGGAAAGGCGCGCGACCGCGACGACCTCGGCCTGGAAGAGACGTCGCACCCACGGACGCGACACGTGCTTCGCGAGGACGATCTTCACGGCGACGACGCGCTTCTCCTCGATGTCGAAGCAGGCCCAAACCTCGCCCATGCCCCCGCGACCGAGCAGGCGCGCAGCGCGATATCGAGAAACGAAGACGTCGCCGACTTGGATGTCCATGGCGGACACGAATGCCCCCGAGCTCCGCAATGGCGCGGTGGGGCAACGGGACGGAACCGGTGGTCAGGCTGCCCGTGAGAGCGAGCGAGAGACCGTCCGCCTCTCGCCAATGTACTTCCGTCTTCCCCGTGCCAGGTGCGATTTCAGCCTGCGCACCGAGGCGGCGGAACAGAACAATCTACCGAATGGACCGACCACATGGTCGCGCGAAGTCGATGACGATTTCGAGGCGACGGTCTCCGAGGACCCCCGTCCTGATGGGTGAAAGGCAGGGTCTCCGGATGAAAAAGGTTCTTATCGTCCTTGGTGCGCTTCTCGGTCTTCTCGGTATCGGCGTGTTCGCCTTCTGGTTCGTCGCGCTTCGAGCTCCGGCGCCCGAGGAGGTGTGCACAAACGTGAGCGAGGTGATGAAGAAGGAGGTCGGGACCGTGCCGAAGGGCTTTCAGGAGGATTGCATCCAACGGATGCAGCCGCCGGAGTTCGGCCGCGTCCCTTACGTGAAGCAGATGAAATGCCTGCGCGACGCGAAGTCGGCGAAGGACATCGATGCGTGCGAAAAGAAGGGTTGAGTCGTCGGGCGGCCGGGGACAATAGGATCCCCACGTGCGCTGTCCCGACCCGCTCGAGCTCGACGCCCTCGCGTCCGGCATGCTCGGCGAGCCTCGGCGCTCGGCCGCAATCGAACACCTCGATCGATGTGCGAGCTGCTCCGCCGTCGTCGCCGAGCTCGCGCGGATGCGATCGTCGGGGGCGCGCGAGCCGTCGATCGCGTTCGGCGAGACCGCGCCCGCGCGCTCGTCACCGCCCCATTCGCCCGCTCGGTCGGGGCACGCGACGGTCGGACGGTACGTGCTTCTGCGCCAGCTCGGATCGGGCGCGATGGGCACCGTCTTCGAGGCGTTGGATCCGGAGCTCGATCGCCGCGTCGCGATCAAGCTCCTGCATCCCGATTCGTCGGGGCGTCTCGAGATGGTGCGAGCGCTCCTCGTTCGAGAAGCGCAGGCAATGGCTCGGCTCAATCACCCCAACGTCGTCGCCGTCTACGACGTCGGAACGAGCGGGCACCAGCTCTTCATCGCGATGGAGCTCGTCGAAGGAGTCACGCTCGGCCATTTCCTTTCGCAATCGCGCTCGCGCGCCGAAATCCTCGGAGCGTTCGTTCAAGCCGGGCGCGGACTTGCCGCCGCGCACGCCGCCGGGCTCGTGCACCGCGACTTCAAGCCGGCGAACGTGCTCGTCGGTCGCGACGGCCGCGTCCGCGTCTCCGACTTCGGCCTCGCCCGCAACCCGGTCGCCGCGATTGCTGCGAACGGCGGCATGTTGCAGACCCAAGCCGGAGCGATCGTCGGGACGCCTTCGTACATGTCACCCGAGCAATGGCTCGGGCACGCGGCCAATGCTCGCTCGGATCAATTCAGCTTCGGCGTCGCCCTCTACGAATCGCTCGTGCGCAGCCCTGCGTTCGGAGGCGATACGATCGATGCGCTGCGGGCGCGCGTGCTGTCCGGCCAAAGAGCGCCGATGCCGTCGGATCTGCCGCGCGCCATTCGAACGGTGCTCGATCGAGCGCTGACGAGCCGCCCCGAAGGTCGCTACGAAACGATGGAGGCGCTGCTCGTCGATTTGGAGCGCGCGCATGCGTCGCGCCTGAAGAAGGCATTGCCGTACGCGGTGCTCGTCGTGGGTGCGGGCGCGCTCGCCAGCGCCGTGGCGATCGCGGTGTTCGACACCAAAGGAGCGGCGACGACCCCCGAAGCGGCGTGTGAAGAAGCGAAGACGAGGCTCGACGAAGTGTGGACCGCCGAGCAGAGGGGCCGACTCGTGCGGCAGAACGTCCTCCCGAAAGCCATCGAGACCCTCGATGTGTACGCGGATGCGTGGCGCCGAATGCGAACCGACGTGTGCCTCGCGAACGTCCGACACGAGGACAGCGACGAGCTCTCCGACCTCCGAAACACGTGCCTCGATCGACGGCTCACCGCGCTCGAGAAGGCCATCGCCGCGATCGACAAAGGTGATGGCGACGCGCTCGTCGTTGCATCGAACTTGCCGGAGATCTCCGACTGCGCGGACCGTGAGCGCGTGAGGAGCGGCATCTTTCTGCCGAAAGATCCGGCCACCCGAAAGAGGGTCGAAGACATCCACACGGAGCTGGAGGAAGCGTCGACGCTCCTCGACGCCGCCCGTCTCGACGAAGCCGCGCCGCTCATCGACCACGCCCTCGCGGCAGCCAGGGAGGTCGGCTGGGAGCCGATGCTCGCCGAAGCCCAATATAGAAGAGCCTCGCTCCTCGATCGTCGCGGTGACGCGAAAAACGCAGAGCGTGCATTTCGCGACGCGTTCATGACGGCCCGATCGGCGCGCCACGACGAGGTCACGCGCTGGGCGGCCATCAAGCTCGTTTCCACGGTGGGCGTCGACCTGCACCGCCCCGACGATGCGAGCGAATGGATCGGTTACGCGCGCGCCGAGGTGAAACGAGCTTCGTCCGACGAGCGCGCGAAGGCGACGTTGCTCGAGCACGAAGCGGGCGTGGACATCGAAGCTGGAAAGATCGCCGACGCCCGCACGAAGCTCGCGGAGGCGGTCACCGTGCGCGAGCGCGCGCTCGGCGCGGATCACCCCGACGTCGGCACCGCCCGATCGAATCTCGCGCTCGCGCTCGCGCAGCTCGGCGAGCTCGACGGTGCGCTCGCCGAGCGGAAGAAGGCCCTCGCGATCATGGAGGGCAATTACGGCACGGATCACCCGAAGACGGCCGAGTATCGAATCAACGTCGGGCACGTGCACCATCGCCGAAAGGAGTACGCCGATGCGATCACGAGCTATCGGGCGGCGCTCGACGTGCTCGACCGGTTCAAGGGGACGGAGCATCAGGCATCGATCGCGAGGGAGAGCATCGCAGGTGTGCTTCGTGATCAGCAGAAGTACGCCGAAGCCCATCCGGAGCTCGTGAAGGCCGTCGCGCTGCGCGAAGCCGCGCTGGGTCCCGACCATCCTTCGCTCGGCAAGCTGCTCGGCGAGCTCGCGGAGAGCTTTCAGGAGACGGGAAGTTCGGCAGACGGGCTCGTGCATCTCGATCGATCCGAAGCCATTTTGACGAAGGCGTTCGGCGCCGACACCGCCGAGCTCGCCGAGACGTATGCGATTCGCGGAGGCCTCCTCGTCTCGCTCGGACGCTACGACGAAGCCGTCGCATCGTATGAGCGCGCCATTCGAGCCATCGAGCGGAGCGGCGGCCCGAAGACACGCGACCTCGGCAGGCATTGGTTCAACCTCGGCCGGGCCAAAAAGAAGAAGGGCGACGGCGACGGTGCGCTCGCCGCATTCGAGCGGTCGCTTTCGCTCAATGAAGCAACCTTCGGCGACAAGCATCCGTTTACCGAACGGGCGCGCGCGATGGTGCAAGAGACGCGTGGGTCGCTGAAGAAATAGCTCGGGAATCGTGCGAACGCGTCGGAACCGCGATAAGTACGCACCACCATGAGCTTCGCCGACATCCTCGGTCGGGCCCTCGTTGCGGCCGGCCGCTCCGAGGAGGAAGCGCGTGCCGTCCTTCCGCGCCTCGTCGCAACGACCCAAGAGGCGCTCGCGGCCCATCGCGACCTGGCCGTCGATTCCGTCGCCTTCGCGACCCATCTCGCCGCAGGTCTCGCAGAGGATGTTTCGTGCACCCTGGAGGCGTCGCTCGCGTCGCTTCACGCCGCCGATTTGCTACTCGCCTTCGCGTGCGCCAATCGAATGCCGGGGGCCGCAGACCGGCTGGCGCACATGGTCGGCCCCGAGATCGATCGCATCAACGCGAACCAGAAGAGCCTTCGGCTCTCGAACGCCGAGCTGCGGCAGCTGGTTCTCGAACGCCTGCTCGTCGCCCCCCCGGGCGAGGTCGCGCGGATCGTTTCGTTCAGCGGACGCGGCCCATTGAAGGCATGGGTGCGGGTCGCAGCGACGCGCATCGCCCTCGACCTCGCTCGAAAGAAGGGCGACAAAGCGGAGTCGCCGAGCGAAGGCTCCCTCTTCGACAAGCTCCCCGGGTCGCAGGATCCGGAGATGGCGTACATGCGAACGCTTTACGGCTCCGAGCTGCAACGGGCGTTCGAGGCGGCGTTCGCTCGGCTTACCGCGCGACAGCGAACCGTCTTGCGCCAGCGCTTCTCCGAACAGCTCACCGGCGACAGCATCGCGACGATGCATGGCGTCCATCGCGCGACGGTCTTCGGCTGGATCGAGGACGCGCGAAAGCTCCTTCTCCAGTCGATCCGGGACGAGCTTCGGTCGCGCGTTCGGGGCTCCGACGAGACCCTCGACTCCGTGATGGCGCTCGTCGCCGGCGGCTTGGATGTCAGCGTACGCCGGCTTTTGGGAGCCGACGCGCCGAACGAGTGAATCGACAGCTTGCCTTCTTCATGCCTGATCCGTCACGCTGATGGCGCGCGCGGCGACGCGCATCCTCGACGTGGAGCAAGCAGCATGACCAACAAAGCCCTCGCCCTGGTTCCCTCCGTGACCGAAACCGCGCGCGCAGCGCTCGGCATTGCCACGAAGGGTCTTCCCGCCATCCGCGCCGCTCTTCACGGGGCGCGCTTGGGTGTCGGCGCCAAGCTCGACGCCGCCGTCGTCGAGCGCCTCGGCGTGCGCGTCGTCCGCGACATCCCCCGCGCCGCAAAGGAAGGCGCGCGCGCGATGATGGTCGTCGGCCAAGACGGCGTCGCAATCAACGTCGCTGGCTCCGCCGGTATCGCCGCGAGCGCGAGCGAGAGCGCCGTCAAAGCGATCGCACGAAGCTCGACACGCGCCGCATTCGCAGGCGTCGCGCGCGCGACGCGCCAGGGAGCGGTCGCCGGCGCCGTCGTCGACGGCGCATTCGGCGCGGTCGAAGCGATGAAGAAGCTCCGCGACGGAACCATGACGCCGCGAGACGCCGCGATCCTCACCGCGAAACGCGCCGCGAGGGGCGCCACGTCCGGCGCCGCCGGTGTTGCCGCGGCCGGTGCGGCGTCGGCGGTCGTGGCGGCGACCGGACTCGCGTTCGCCGGCGCGCCCGTCGTCGTCCCGCTCGTCGCAATGGCAGCCATCGGCACCATCGCCAGCCGAGGCTTCGACAAGGTATTCGGCGAATAACACCCCCTCGCCGAATCGCGACCGCGCCGAATCGCTACTTCGGCGCGGTCTCCGCGGCGACGATCCGCAAGATTCGATCTTTTTCGTCGCCGCAATCACCCCGGCCGTCGCAATTGCTCGTCGTCACGTAGAGGTGCCCGTCGGGTCCCATGACGACGTCGCGAAGACGCCCGTAGCCGGCCTTGCCAGCGAGGTAGACCTCGTGGCGTTCCACACCCGGACGCTCGCCGGCACCAAATCGCAGCATGTGCAAATGCTCGGAGCGGAGCCCGCCGACGAGGACGGCGCCTTTCCACGCTTGAATGGCAGATCCGCGATAAACGGCGGCGCCGCCGGGTGGGTTGGCCGTCTTCCAGGAAATCGCCGGCGTCACCATGCCCGTGCTCTCCCCACAGCCGTAAATGGTGGGCCAGCCCAGATTGTCGCCGGCGTGGGCAATGCTGACCTCGTCGTGGCCGGTTCGCCCTTGGTATTCGCCGCTGGGGCCGTGGTCGCTCACGACGAGGGTCTTGTCGTCGAGCCAATCGAAACCCTGCGTATTGCGAATCCCCGTGATGAACGCCGCGCTCCCCGCCCGGGGATTGTCGGCCGGGACTTCGCCGTCGGGCGTCAGGCGCAGGATCTTGCCGGCGAGGTCTTTCGGATCTTGTGATCGCTCGGGGGAGCGGGCATCTCCGGTCCCGATATAGAGCATCCCGTCAGGACCGAATCGGAGCCGACCCCCGTCGTGATATTGCGCGGACGGGATGCCCCCGACGATGACTTTGTCGAGCGTCGCTTTGGAGCGGTCTTCGCTCATCACGTATCGCTCGACGCGGTTTTCGTCATGCCCGTCCCGCTCGCCCGTCAAATACACATAGAACTGACGGTTTTCGGCAAAACGGGGGTGTAGCGCAATCCCCAATAGACCGGCTTCCCCACTCTTCGAAACCGCGGGCGTCGCAATGGGCGCCCCGAGCTGTCCCTGTTTGGAGACGATTCGCACGCGGCCCGGGCGCTCGGTTACGAGCATGTCGCCGTCGGGCAAGAAGGCAATTCCCCAGGGGACCTCGAGCCCGCTGGCGACGACCTCGACGCGAATCGCCGCCGTCCCGGCCTCGCCGAAGCCGGACTCGACGAGCTGGCAGCTCGAGGTCGCGTTCGCCGGCGGCGCGGGGTTTCCCCCGCTACTGCCGCCGTTACTCCCGCAGGCGCTCGCAACGACCAGCGCCGGACCGATCCAGAGCCGATGAAGTGCCGACCGCATACGCGGCGATCCTATCGAAGTCGACCCATCATTGCAGGCAGATGTTGCGCGTGTCGCAGGCACCCGGCCGGCGCATTTGAGCGTAGGAAGCGGGCAGCTCTCGGCAGGTATCGGACTCGATCGCCTGCTCGCATTCCTTCAGATCGTCGACACCAATACCCGTGTCGCACCTCGCCTCGGTCGCGAGCTCGGCTTCGATCTCGGTGCGCATGCTCTCGCGGCATTGCTCCGGGCTCGAAAACCGCGCGCCTTTGCCGACCGCGTGGCACTCCTGCGCGTGATCGCAATACGCCTCTGCGAGACGGTCCGCACTCTCCTCGATCGACGTCGCCGCTTGAACGTCGGCCGGTGATCGCGGCTCTTGCGACATCGGCTCGTCGAGCGCAGCACACGAGCACAGGAGCCCAAGGATGGTGAGCGGGGCAAAGAGCTTCATCGAATCCTCCGGGATGCCATCAGGCAATGCGCGAGCCAGGCGTACATCGGAGGTCATTCTGCGCAGGAAACGCGTCGCGGACCGCGGCAAGGACGCGGCGCGTGAGCACAAAACGGACCGGGTAGCCCGAATGGGGCATTCCGTAGCACCCCACCATGCGAACTTCCGTACTTTCTTGTTTCACCGCCTTATTCATCTCGACCATCACCGGTTCCGTGCTCGCGCAAGGGGCGCCTGAGACCGCCCCGGCAGAACAACCAGCTGCGGAGGCGGAAGCTCCTTCGGACGCGCCCGCTGCGGAGTCCGCGCCCTCGGCCGAGGTGAAGGCGGACGTAAAAGTCGATGTGAAGGCCAAAGCGAAGACGAAGGCCGGTCCCCGTGCCGACGCCGACGAGGAAGAAGAGGAGGAAGGCGAAGACTCGAAAATGAAGGTGGTCGAAGACCCGGGCCGATTTCGAGGCGGCGTCAGCGGTCTAGTCGGCGTTTTCGTGCCTGGTCCTGTCGTCCAGCTCGGCGTCGAAGGTAGGCTCGGTTATCAAATCAACGATCTGATGGCCGTTTACGGCGACCTCGGCACCCACGCCGGATTTGGGATCAACGTGGGCGCCAGTGAAGAGGGCGCGTCGACGTCGGTCTCGTTCGGTGGTGGTATCTATTGGAGCGCGCTCTTCGAGGTAACGCTCGAAGACGTGTTCTTCGTCGGGGTCGGACCGACGCTGCTGTACGGCTCGTTCGTCAGCGTCGACCAATACGCGTCCGTCGACTCGGCGACGCAGAGCGTCTCTGCGTTCAGCGGACTTTTGCCCGGGCTGAAGCTTCGTCTCGGTGTCGGCTTCGGCAAAGAGACGCCCGGCCGGAGGAAGCAATTCACCCTTGCGGCCCAATGCAGCATGCTCTTCGGTCAGAGCTACGAAGTCAGGCAGAGTGCGTCCGGCTCGAGCGTGGATCAATCGGCGTCGGCGGGCGTCGCCGTCGGATTCCTTCCGATGCTCGCACTCGGCTATGACGCCAAATGAGCCTGGGGATACGTCCGGCTCAAATGTCCTGAACCGAGCGCGCCGAGAAGTGGAGCGCGTATACGCCGTCGGAATCGTGGAAATCGACGACGTGATATCCGCGCCGGCGTCCGACGTAGGTCGTACCCTTCTTCTCGACGAAGGTCACGTTCCCACCTCCGACGCGAATCACCACTTCGCCTAGCGTATCGTGCTCGAACCGCAGACCGCCGTCTTGCTCCCGCAGGGTAATGGTCACCTCCGCGCCGTCCGGCCCGTCGAGCACCAATCGATTGGGGTATCGACGCTGGCCGGGCGCATCGAAGCTCCAATAGTCGGGATCGGCGGCGGGCCGATGCTCCACGCCGTTGACGAGACAATAAATCTCGTCGCCCCCCTCGTGGAGCTTCTTGCACTCGATCGCGTGGAGAACGACGACGTACCCGACCGCCATGACGGTGGATCCTACACCGCTCCGGTAGCTGATGCGCGACGGTTCAACGGGCGCAGGAGCGGCCGCCACCGGCCAACGCTGGCTCGAACGCGCCGCGCTGCGCGTGGGCGCCGTCGTTCGGCACGAAGCGGATTTGATGCCGATAGATGTGCGTCACGTCGTCCTGCGCCTCGCACCAGCGCTGCTCTTCGGTGTCGTTGAGCGGAGCAGAGTAATCGTAAATGACGACCTCGTCCGGACGCTCTCCCGGGATGACGGAGGGGAAACACGTATCGCCGCGTGAAGGCAGATCCATGACGAAGTCGATGGCCTGGTGTTCCTTGTCGAAGCGCCAAACCGCACATCGCTTTCGCGAACAGGAATACTTGGCCTGGGCGAGCACGTAGTCGGCGACCGTGGTAATCGGGTCCGGTGCAAACTCGCCATTTTGAGCGAGGTTTCGCCGGGCAACGAGGTAAATCTCGCCGTCGTGCTCGAACATGAAGGGAGAGTCGAACTTCCGCGTATCGTGCCGGCACGACCATTTCGACAGGTCCGACGCCTCCGCGCGACACACGTTCGATCCGGCATGTCCGCCCGGCTCGGGAAGCTCCGTCCGCATCACTGCATAGCCATTTCCCGACGGGTCGAACGCGACGGCTGTCTCGCTCGCCCCGCCGACGTGCATTGGTGATGCGACGGGGTTGAACGTGACACCGTCGTCGGTCGTGCCGAGGTGGACCTTCACGCTGCCCTCGAACAGCGGCGTCGGAAGGAGCAGCTCGAGAAATCCATTCAGCTTGTCGCGCGAAAGAAGGACGATCGGCCGGTAGATCTGCTCGCCGCCCGTATACCAAGTCGCATACGACTTTCCGTCGTGGACGAACGTCCTCCATAACAGGCGGCCGTCGGTGAACAATGGCCGCAGCGCGTTGAATTTACCGCCGGCCGCGCGCTCGGAGACCTTGATCCCGCCCGGTTGGAAATCGTCGTCGTCGACGCCTAGCTCGGTGACATAGAGAAACAGCTTCCCCGCCACCGGCAGGAATCGCGGCTCGCGGAGATCGCGGCCGACCTGGAACGTGGTCTCCTCCACCCACGACTTTTCGTCGGTGCTGCTCACGACGACGATACGGGTGTCGGCGGACGCGTAATGGCTCGGCGCCGTACGAAATGCGAGGAAGGTGCGACCGTCGAAGCGGACGACGTCGAGGTTGTTGTTCGAGAACATCGGCTCGATCGACTCGGGCAAATCGGGGCCGGGGACGATCCTTCGCGTCTCGACGATTTCGAGGACGTGTTTGCCCGGCTTCGAGACGGGCTCATGATCCCCCGCCGGGAAGAAGTCGCCGTTGCCATTATCGACCTTGCAGACGTCGCAATGGGAAGAGCAACCGGGCGACGACGACGCGAAGACCGCGAGGGCTGCGATGCACAGGCGCGTGGCAGGTCGTAGAGAGGCGATGTTGCTCAGGGTAGACGAGACGACAGGTGGGTCGTCAATCCTCACAACATCGTCGGATCCCCGGCCTTTCGTCCTTTCGTCCCCTCGAGGAGCTCGCGCTTGCTCATCGCTGCGCGCGCCATGACGTCCGGCGCGACGAAGATCGGCGCATCGTTGCCGACCGCGAGCGCGATGGCGTCCGACGGCCGCGCATCGAGCTCGATGGTGGACGCGCCGTTCGCGACGATCACCGCGCCGAAAAATGTCGTCCCCGCGAGTTTCGTCACGCGCGCCTGCAGCACCTTGCTGCCGAGCGCAAAGAGCGCGTTGTCGAGCAGATCGTGGGTGAGCGGCCGAGGGTAGCGATCGCCTTTGACCCTGAGGTCCATCGACAACGCCTCGGTGCCTCCGATGAAGATCGGCAGAACGACCGGGTCGACGAGGTGCGGCTCGGGGGAAAGCAGCACCGCGGCACCGCTGTCGGTGCTGACGATCGAGGCGACGTGCACGCGAACGAACCCCTTCGGCGCCGCGACCGTCGCGACCGCGGACGTCGACGCGGACGCAGACGACTCGGGTGGAGCGGACGCCGGTGGAGCGGAAGCGTGCTCACCTGGAGACACCGCAAGGGACGAAACTTCGGCCGAAGATGCAACCGCCGAGGCTTCTCCTCCGCACTTCGTTTCTTCCCGGGCTCGTTCCCGGCAACCCACCGACGCTGCGATGAGCGCGACCACTGCTGTTACTTCACGTCGCACGGACGCGATCGTACGCCGTGGTGGCGCTCTTCGCACATCCGCGGCAAGGTGTCCGGCGCGAACGATGAAGGACTGCCCCGCTCGCCAAAGAGGACGTAAACTCCTCGATGCGTTTCTGCCTTCTGCCCGAGAAGCAGAGGCTCCTTGACGGTGCCTGAAGCGCGAGGCTTTCCGGCCCGTCCATCGCCCGAGCTCATGAACGAAGCCGATCGTCCGACAGACCTCGCCCCGGCGCATTCCGGGGATCCGATCCCGGCGGACGAGGACACGATTCTCGGCTCGACCTTGCACGATACCTACAAGGTCGTTCGGTTCCTCGCAGAAGGCGGAATGGGTCGCGTGTACGAGGCGCATCACACGCGCATCTCGACGAAGCGTTTCGCCATCAAGGTGCTGCACGGAGAGCTCAAGCACAGCCTCGAGGTCCGGATGCGGTTTCGTCGCGAGGCCGAGGCTGCCGCGTCGGTCACGCACCCGAACGTCATCGGCGTCCACGACTTCGGCTACGCGCCGGACGGTCGGCCTTACCTCGTTTGTGATTACCTCGACGGCATCGAGCTCGGGACGATGCTCGTCAACGAGCGCCCCATCGCGACCTCCCTCGCGATCACCATCGGGCGCCAGCTCTGCCGAGCGCTCGACGCCGCGCACGACTGCGGCGTCATCCATCGCGATCTGAAGCCCGCAAACGTCTTCCTCGTCGGCTCACCCCACGAGCCGGATGTTCGCGTCCTCGACTTCGGGCTTTCGCGCGTGCTCGAGGTAGCCGAGTCGAGCGTCACGCAGACCGGCATGGTGATGGGAACGCCCGCGTACATGTCGCCGGAGCAAGCGAAGGGCGAGCGCGCGGACCATCGCGTCGATGTCTACGGCGTCGGCGCCGTCCTCTACGCATGCCTCACGGGCAAACCTCCTTACGACGAAGAGACACCTCATCAAACGGTGCTCGCCGTGATGAGCCGCGAGCCAGTCCGGCCCTGCGCCATCGTTCCCGCCATTGCGCCCGAGCTCGAGGTCGTCGTGCAGCGTGCGATGGCGCGGAACCTCGACGAGCGCTACGCGAACATGAAAGAGCTGGACGCCGCCCTCGCACGCTTCGAAGAGGCGACGGCGAAACGACAAGGCGCTCGTCTCACGTCGCAGAACGAGCCTCCCGCGAGCGTTCCACCGCGCGCCGTCTCCGCCGCCGAGATCGCCGCCGAGATCGACGAGGCGCGTGGCGTGCGACAGCGCGCCGTCGCGTGGATGTTCCTCGCGGCCTTGCTGCTCACGTTCGGTACGCTGAGCGCCGCATTCGGCGTCTTCGCGATGGTCGCGCCGTCGCGACCGCTCTTGCCGAGCGAGCTCTTGCTCGCGACGGTGGCGGTTCTCGGGTCGGTCCTCACGCCGGGGATCTTGTTTCTGAGGTGGCTGCGTCGCAGCTACTGGAACAACAGCGCTCGGATGGTGAGCTTCGTCGCGGCCGTGCGCGCGCCCGTGCTCGCGGGCGTGTTCATCTACGGGCTCGCGGCGCTCGTCGGTCGCGCCCTCGATGCGACCGGACCACACCTCGCGTCCTCGGCGCCCGCGCCGAACGCGTCGGGATGGATTGGCTGGGCGCCGTTCTTCTTCGGGCTGGGACTTCTCTCCGCGATGGGCGCGTTTCTGCGGACCCGCCTGCTTGGTCCGTCGCAATCCCTGGTCCGGCGGATCTTGGCGGGTCCCATCGTCATTGGTCTCGTGATCGTCGCGAGCGGCGCGCTCATGGCGTTCGGCTATCAGATGAGTGGACGCGAGCGGCCGCGCCTCGCCTCCGCGAAAGAGGAGCCGGCGCCCGCGAAGCCGCCGGCGAAGACGAAGAGCACCGCTGCACCGACTGACCGTCGCTCGACGGAGCCGACTTCGGAGCCGGCCACGACGGCCGCGACGGTCGATACGTCGAATCCCGAAGAGCCCGAACCGATCGAGGGCGCACCTCAGACGGAGATCGACAAAGCCGTCGCGGGCGGCGTGCAAGATCTGATGGCGCTTCGCGTGAAGTACCCGAAGGACCCGAAGGTGCTGAAGCCGCTCGCGCTCCAGCTCGGCAAAGAGCCCGAGCGAACGAGTGAGTTTCTCCGCGTGCTCGACGTCCTTTATGCCGAGGCGCCGAAAGAGGCGGAGGACAAGGCGCTCCAGAAGGAGCTCATGCGCGCGGCCCTGACGCTCGCGACGTCGCAACGAGCGATCGAGCTCATGCGCGTCCGAATGGGCTCGACCGGCGCCGATATGCTGTTCGACATCGTCCTCGAAAATCAGGAGTTTCGCGCGAAGGCACGCGCCGCGCTCGAGACGACGGAGGTGCAGCGCAATCTCTCTCCTGCGTTGAAGATCGCCTACGACCTCTATTTTGCGACGTCGTGCGCAGCGCGCGTCGACCTGCTCCCGCAGGCGATACGAGACGGCGACGAGCGATCCATCATGGTGCTCACGTTCGTCTCGGCGAAGCCGAAGACGGGCTGCACCAAGCGCAAACCCTGCCACGCGCAGTGTGGCAAAGAGGCGCCCGAGATGGAGAAGGCCATCAAGAAGATTCGAGATCGAATCGGCGAAAAGGGCGTCGCGGCGCCCTAATTGCCGCGCCGCCGGATCACCACGCGGCGGGCGGAGGGGTGCGTGTTGCGGCGCCGAAGCCCGCGCGTAGGATCTTGTGCATGCGGTCTTCCGGTGTCGTGTTCGTCGGAGGGCTCCTCGCCGCCGTCGCCGGCGCGGCGTGTGGACCGGCGGCGGATCCCGACGTTCCGAACGTCGACGTCGCGACGACGGAGGTCGCGGCGACGCCCGGCGCGCGCACGCACGCGATCCGATTGAGCTGGCCCGCCGCGACGGGGCACCGCGGGACCTTCCACGCCGTGTCCGACGAGGTGACGACGAAGCGCGCGGTCGATCCGCCGAACGACGTCGAAGAAAAGCGCCGCTTCGTCGACGCAAAAGGCATCCTCGAAATCGTCCACGCAACCGCCGACGGCTCGGCTGCATCGCTCCGGCTGTCGAACGCTTCGATGCGAGCATCCTTGGGCGAGGGCCGCGAGGTCATCCTGGACGGCGCGACGATCGTCATCGATCGCGCCGCCGACGCCGAGCAGACGGCAGTGCTCGTCGACGGCGCACGCGCTTCGCAGGACGTGCGCGAGGCGCTGGACGAGGTCGTCTCGCTCGCGTTGTCGAAGGGTCCGAGCGACGATCAAGTCTTCGGCACGCGCAAACCTCGCGTCGTCGGCGAGTCGTGGCCGGTTCCGGTCGAGTCGGCGCGGAGAACCTTCGCCGCGCGCTCGATACGCGTGCCCGAAGGCGCCATCACGGGTGAGATGAAGCTCGCCGGCGTCGATGTCGTGAACGACGTCGAATGCCTCGAAGTCGTCGGCTCGATGCGGATCACGTCGTTCGAGCCGCTCGACGTGCCGGTCGGCACCACGTTCCAACATGCCCTCATGGACGTGCAGATGCGCTCGGTCACCCCCACGGTCCCGATGCCTCGGCTCGAGCAGGATCTCGTCCTCACGGCCGACATCCTGATGACGGTCGATGGCCGCATGTTCGAGATCCGGAGTCGGAATGTGTTCAGGGGCGACTACGAGCCGCTGACGGACATGGGTGCTCCAGTGCAACCGGACGCTCCAGGCGACCACCAGCTTTGACGGTTTCGCGTCGAAACCGTGACATCGCGCTCGACGACAGGGCGTTCGATCGGTGTACGCTAGGGGCATACGATTCCAGGCAGGGAGTTTCGCAATGCTTAAGAACGTCGCCTTTGCTTTCGCGTGCCTCGTGGTGTCCGCCTGCGCCAAAGGCGAGGAGTTTCCCGGCGGCTCGAGCCAAGACGACGACGGAGACTCGAATAGCGGCGGCAACGACGGCGATGGCAACGGCGGAGCACCGCAGGGCGGCAGCAACGGTGAGGGCGCGACGCAGGCACAAGGCGGCAACCCCTCGACGGGTGGTGGCGACAGCTGCGGCAATGGCAACATCGACGCAGGTGAAGACTGCGACGGCGTCAACGTCGGCGGCGCGACATGCACGTCGATCGGCCAAGGATTCACCGGCGGCGCGCTCGCGTGTGCGAACGACTGCACCTACGACACGTCGGGCTGCACCGCGCCGGCTGGCTGTGGCAATGGGAACGCCGAAGGCACCGAGGCCTGCGACGGAGCCGACCTCAATGGGCAGTCGTGCGCGACCCAAGGCTTCGACGGCGGCACGCTCACCTGCAATGGATCCTGCACCGGCTTCATCACGAGCGGCTGCACGAACAATTGCTCGCCGGTGAACCTGCTCGTCAATCAGGGCTTCGAGTCCGGACCCAACGGCGGTGGTTGGCTCGAGCACTCCGACAATTTCGGAAGCCCCGTATGCGACGCGGGGACCTGCGGAACCGGCGGGAGCGGCCCTTCCGCCGGCGTCTATTGGACGTGGTTCGGCGGGACGATCACCGCCGACGAGTTCGCGAGCATGTACCAGACGGTCGTGATTCCGCAGGGCACGGCCACGCTGTCGTTCCAATTCGATATCCCGTCGTGTGAAGACCCGGGCACGGCGACCGACCAATTCCTCGTCGGCATCGACGGAACGCTCCTCTATTCAGCCACGAACAGCGACCCTGGGTGCGGGGTCGCCGGTTACCAGCTGATCATGCTCGACGTGAGCCAATATGCCGACGGAGCGGCTCACACGCTCCAATTCGAGGGCCTGACCGCCGACTACGGCACGGCGACGAACTTCATGTTCGACGACGTGCGGCTGATGGGTTGTCAGTAGTCCTCAATCGAAGCGATACCGACTCTTCATGTGGTCGGGCAGCTTCTTCGGTTTGAACGTGGCCGGTGCGGACCCCAGCGTCCGCCCGGGCAACACCTCCACCTGAATGGGCGGGTCGAGCTCGTAGCGAAAGCCGCGCGAGTCGATCTGCAGGCGTATCTCTTTGCCCTGGTAGTCGAAGGTCCGCACGTACCCGACCGGGATTGGGCCGTGAACGACGTATTTGCGGTGGGCGAGGATGAACGAAGCGAGCCGCACCATTCGATGGTTGTGGAGGCGGTGGCAGCCGTGGCTGTATCCCTCGAAGATCGAGCCGTAGCTCACCGAGCCGTGGGTGCGAATCCCCTGGTCGACGAGCTTGTTCCCGTCGACTCGGTGGTGCATCAACATCACCATTCCGTAGGCGGAGGCGTAACTCGGCCCGAACGTATCGAGTCGGGGTACCCATTCGTCCTCGCCGCGTGGTCGAACGAGATCCCGCTCCGGCGTCGACTCGGGGGGAATCCACCGCGGCTCGGCGATGAGATCGCGCCAAATCCGCGGGCCAGACGGCGACTCTTTGTAGGTGAGCATGACCCGCTTGTATTCGGGCATCCATTCAGGCTGCCAACCGCCCACCGTCGTCGGATACCGAAGGAGCGCGATCTTCTTTCCCTGATGACGGGTATAGAGCACGAGCGCCGGCAAACGCTCGCGCTGCGGTGACTCGTTGTCCCGGTCGAACGGGACGTCGTACACCATGTCTCCGCGGTCGATCTCGGCATACAAGTCCATGTCCGCGGAGTGGTAATCGGGCACCGCCGGAAGCCGGATGGCGACTCGCTCGGGCAAGCCTGCCGCGAGCGCTTTTGCCGTCGTCGCCGGCTCGGTCCACCCGAGCGCATGGGCCGCGGCGTCCGTCGCGCGCGCCAGCAGATCCTCCGCGCCGTTCGGCATGCTGCCGTCGAAATGGACGGCTCGGAAGACCCGCGCATCGATATAGCGCCCCATCACCATCTCCGGGGCGGCCGCAGCGGATCCGTCCTCGATGAGGCCCGAAGCGTCGCCGACCCGTTCACGTAGCGCTCGCAGGACTTGCCGGTAGTCGAGCTCGCGGCTGTCCGTCAGCAACGTGTCGCGCATCTCTTCGTCGAGCCGCCACGTGACGATCATGTGGCGGCGCATGTAGGCCTGCATCGCCTCGATCGTCGCATTGTCGAGAATTCCTGCTTCCGCGGTGCGCTCGATGAGCAGCTCGTCGCAGCGGAGCCGGTTCTGCATGTCTCGAATGGCCTGCTCGCGCGTGCTGAAGCGCCGGTAGACATCGACCTGCTTCGCCCACCGCGGTTTGGCGGCGAGCTCGTCCATCGAGAGCTTCAATTGTTTGGAGACCGAGTCCAGCCGTCGCTTGAGCTGCCTCGTATACAGGCGCTCTTCGCGCTGTTTGTCGCGAGGCTTCCAGGTGTCGACCGACTCTTTCAGAGCCGCCAGCCCGTCGGACTGCAGCGCAGCGTGGCAAGCGTGTCGCTCGTCGTCGTTGAGGCGCTTCGACAACACCGTAAAAGAGGGAAAGATCCCATATAGCTCGAAATAGCGATCTTTCAGCTCGCGGTCCCAGGTCGGGTCGCGACCAAAGTCCTCATTTGCGATTCTCACGTAGCGCTCGCGATACGGCGCGGGGCCGACGACATCGTCCCCCGAGAACACCCTGGGCGCCCAATCGTCGCGCAGCGACACGATCGTCAATCCATGTGCAGATGCGTCATCCGGACACACGCTTCCGGCGATCGCACCCTTTTCGTAAATGGGGATTGGCGCCGCACATTGCGTAGCGATCGGAGGCGTGGCGGAGGCACACGTATCCGGGCTCGCGCAGTTGGGCGATGGCGTGGACGTCGGTGCTGAAAAGACGGCGTTCGAGCCAGACGCCTGCGCTCCCGAGATCGTTTCCTCGTCCGGTGGGTTGCTGCAGCCGAGGAGCGAGCCGAGGAGCCAAGCCCAGCGCAGGGACGCGCGCCCCGCCGAGTTTGACATCTCTATACCTATAACAGACGCTTTTGATCGAGCACGCGCCGGAGCAAGAAATCAAAGCGTGGCCCTTTGACGCACCGCCCGCGATGAGGCATCTTCGATCGCATGTCGTCCTCGTTCCACGCACCGCTCCGCGTTTCCCCCTCGTCCCATGGGACGGCGGGCGTGTACGCCGCCGGCCGCGCGAGGCGCACCTATTATTATTGCTGAGCGCGGCCGCCTTTTCGCGCGCGCCCGTGTTTCGCGCGGCGAAGGAGCCTGACGCTCCCCGCCGACGCCGAGCCGATGGCTGCGCGGTGAATGCGCGCCGCGGGCTCGCGCAGCGTCGCTGATCGCCGAACGGCGCTTCGGTGCGTGCGCGAACCCGGCCGATCCGCTCCGGCTCGCCCGAGCGCCGCGCGCGGTGCGTCCCCCACCCGATTTTCTCCAGCCGAGGATGCCATGCAGAGCTTCGATCCTTCTCGAATCGGTCTCGATGATCCCGTGTACAGAGCCCGTCGATGTTCGATTGCGAACAAGAGCGCCGGGCCGTCGATCGCGCGAATCGGCTATACGCAAATGGAGCACGCCTGTTGGCGAGCGGTGCTGGCGCGGCTCGAGCCGCTACACGCGCGCCATGCGTGCCGGGAGCATCTCGAAGGATGGCGCGCGCTCGCCCTCGATCGGGAGCGGGCACCCGAGCTCGCCGATCTGGATGCGGCGATATGGTCGATTGCCCGTTTCCGTCTGCAGCCGTGCGCCGGGCTGCTCGACGCGCGGGCTTTCTTCTCGGCGCTCGCCGAACGAAAGATGCCTTGCACGCAATACCTCCGGCACCCGAGTCATCCGGAGTACACGCCCGAGCCGGACATGGTCCACGAGGTCGTCGGGCACCTCTCGGTCCTCGCCGATCCGCGAGTCGCAGACGCCGTACAGCGTTTCGGCATGGTCGCGGCGTCCGCGGACGCGCACCATCTCGAGGAGCTGGAACGCCTGTTCTGGTTTTCTTTCGAGTACGGCCTCGTCGAGGAAGGGGGCGAGCTGCGGGCGTTCGGCGCGGGCCTGCTCTCGTCGATAGGCGAGCTCGAGCACGCATTCGGTAAACACGTGACAATTCGACCATTCGACGCGGCGATAGCGGCCGCGTCCGTTTACGACACGATGAGCCTCCAGCCCGTCGTGTTCGCCGCCGGCTCGGTCGACGACCTGCTCGACAGGGTGATGGATCAGCTACTCACATGCGGACGCCGAATGCGTGGTGTCTCGGCCCTAGTACAGCCGGACGACCGTCGTTGAGGCGGACACACAATAGGTGTTCCAAATCGATTGATCGCTTTACCATCGCTTTTCGGATCGAGCCGATGAACGCCACCGCAAGCCCCGCAGCCTTGGCGATTTCCCCCGCTGGCCCCGTCGCCGGTACCGCTTGGCTGGCGCCGAGCCCCGGGGGCGTGGAGATGCACGTCATCGGCAAGCTCGTCCTGCAGCTCGGACACGCCGGCGCCACGTCGTTCGTGTCGAAGCCGGAGCTACCGGGTTGGAATCAGGGGCGCGGCGCAAAAGAAGAGGTGGAGGTTTCGGACGCGCGCAAGCTCATCGTGCGAGGACACCGCACCCAGCCCGGCAAGCTGATCCTCCGCCGCGGGACGACCGCTATCGGCGAGATCCCGTTCGGCCCCGGGGTGGACACGGTGACCATGCCTCTGTCGAGCACGATGCAGGCGACCATTGCCGGCAAAGGCGGGGACGATTGGCTGGTCGTCGAGGGAGTGGAGGGGCCACAGGCACGGCGTTGGTGCAAGCTGCCGAAGCTCGGCATCGTCGCGTGTTGGGACGAAATCGAGCGAATGTTGCTCACCTCGCGGGTCTGCCTCGTCGACGTCTCGAGCTGGACGATCGCGTTCGTCGTGCGTGCATCCCGCAAGCTGCTCCCCGCGATGGCCCCGCGCGTCGTCACGCTCTCCGTCCTCGATTTGGCGCAGGGTCCCGGCGCACAAGAGACGCCTTCGCCGCAACACGCGAGCGGCACCTACGTTGCCGCCCGCGAGCCGGCGCCGCCCGCGAAGCTCACGCCACCGAAGCCGATTCCGTCGGGCGCCGCGCTCCTCGGCGGCGACGGTCCTCCGACGATGGTCTCCTCGGGGGTCGAGCTGCCGGTTCCGAAGCCCCAGCCGAGCACAGCCGGTACTGCGGGCTCGAAGCTCGGCCGAACGCGTCAACTCCAGCCCGAGGAGGTTCAGCAGCTCCTCGCGCGCAGCCAAGATGCCGAGCGCCCGATCGGGGGTCCGATGGTTG